>JANOMT010000072.1:0-9923 GCA_031420415.1 Vulcanimicrobiota bacterium | reverse complement strand
GCCGAACCGCGCGCGCCCATCACGCGTGCATCGACGGTGGCGAGGGCGCCGCACTCGCACAAATCATTTACGATCTCAAGCCCGACGGTCATCGCGGTACGACGCCGCTCGCCCCGAGAGCGGCTAAGAGAATCAAGTGATAGCGATGATCTCTTCGCTCGCAAGCGATATCGAAGATCCCAAGGCGCGCCTCGTCGCGATCGCCGTCGACGCGAAACGATCGAAAGGACTGATCGATCCGTTTCGCACGATGATGCCGCTCTACAGCGACTCGTCCATCCTGGGCGCCCCGATCTACGCGCAAGTGCTCGCGATTCTCTACAGCCGCTCGAACCTCGCCGACGTTTTGCCGCCGCCGGCAAACGTCGCCGTCTCCAACGTCGTTGGTCCGCGCATGACGCTCTTTGCAGCGGTCGCCGAATTGCAGCATCTCTATCCGGTCTCGATTGCCGCGCACGGCCTCGGTCTCAACATCTCCGTCTCGCCGATATCGGATTCAATTCAGGCCAGCGCCATGAAGCCGCGGCCGCGAGTTAAGCGGAATCGATTCTAAGGGAAATCGAGATACGGTTCGGGTGCGTGGGCGAGGTTGCCACAAAAATTACGAACAACGTCGTTGCCACCTGCACGGGTGCCGATAGCGAATCATACGCCGGTACGCAGACGTGTGTTTTTAATCAAGCGGTTGGTGTTAGGGGGCCCCAGAATAAGATAGCGCGCTCCGGTGAGATGCGTCCGAAGTTCGTCCCAAAATACTGCCCAATCACCATCGAACGCGCGCTCGGGGATCGACAGGATCGACCCACCCTCGAGCGTTATGATTATGTTTGAAGAAGAATGGTAGGCGCTAGTGACGTTCTTCCAACGAATGACTTCCGGCTTCGCAAGTTCGCCGTCGGTTGAAATTGCGTCGTCATCGATCGTTATCTCTATCTCGCCCCCGGGGAGAAACGCATAGCGTCTCTGTGCAATACGTTTGCGCACCGTCATCAGAGCACTTGCGCATAAGAGGACGAGGTAGCCTACGAGCGAGAGCGCATGCCAGCCATGAGGCCATAATACGAGATTCACCGCGCTGAAAAAAATTACGATTTTGAATAAAAACAACGGCGAATAAACGGATCTGCGAGCGCGATTAAAATTCTCGATCTCGACCGTCGTGGGCACGAAAGAGAAGCTTCGTGTCGTCATCGTGCGACCTTCCAGCTTAGCGGACCAGACCCTCGTCCCTAGCAAAAGATACTGTTGTCGGGAATCATGCCAACGAGGCTTCGAACGATCGCGCACCGACCTTCGAGACGTCCGATGAGCTCGTCGTTCGGGGTCGCTCCGTGAAACCTCGGGTCGATCTTATGGAGAGATAAACGTGCCGTGCAGCCTCGGGCCCGACAACCGAAACGCTATCGTGAAAGCGCGGCCAAGATTAGAAAATGCCAGTATGCTGACGCGTATTCGTCATCGAGCTGTTGCTCCTTGGAAGCCCGGGAATGAGATAGCACGTCGCCCCGGCATCATCGAACGCGCGCTTCGGGATGAAGAGGACCGACTCGCCCTGGAGCCGCACGGGGAAGCCGAAAAAAACTCGCGAGCGCTCGTGACGCGGTTCCATCCAATAACGTCCGGCCTGGTGCGCTCGCCATCGATGACTATTTGAATTGCGACACCGGGACGAAACGTAAAACGTCTCTGCGCCATGAGTCTGAGGATCGTTAGGAGAGGAATTGGGACTGTCAACACGACCAAGAACCCTGCGACGACCAACTCCCGACCATGCTGCCAAGATTGATCCGTCGCGATACTTATTGTGGAAAAAACGACGGCGATAGTCATTGCGTTTAAGCGTGGCCCTAAGGCGAGTTTGCGAGCGCTTTTAAATTCGCCGATGTCGGCGACCGTGGGCACGTCGTCGGTTTAATATTCCCCGCCTTAGCCGGAAGTAGTGATAGCGCAATCAGCGACTACGCGCCGATCCCAGTCGTCGATGCGCTCGCCTTTGCGGCTTCCTCGGCGATGAGGACCGTCTTCTGTAATTTGCCGACGGCCGTCTTCGGGAGCGTCTCACGGAACTCGAGTTGCGCGACCATCTCGTGCTTTCCGAGCTTATCTTTGAGAAACTCTTTGAGTTCGTCGAGCGTGAACTCTTTTGCGCCGACCTTCAGTACGACGAACGCCTTTGGGGTCTCGCCGCGATATTCGTCCTTAACGGCGATGACGCAAACTTCGGAGACAGATGGGTGCGTGTAGATCGCTTCTTCGATGTTGCGCGGATAGACGTTGAAGCCGCCGCAGAGCAACATATCCTTGATGCGATCCACGATGAAGATGAAGCCGTCCTCATCCATGAATGCGACGTCGCCCGTGCGGAAATATCCGTCGGGCGTGAACGATTCCGCCGTCGCATCGGCGTTCTTCCAATAGCCCTTCATCACGTTGGGACCCTTGATTGCGATCTCGCCACGCTCGCCGATCGGCATCGTCTTCGACGGATCGGCGATGGAGATGATGCGGATATCGCAGCGCGGTACGGGGATTCCACACGAGCCATCTTTGCGCGCGCCGCGCACGGGTGAGAACGTGCCCGATGGCGATGTTTCGGTCATCCCCCAGCCTTCACTAATCGAGATACCCGTGAGTTCGCGGAACTTGTGGATGATCTCGACCGGCAACGGAGCACCGCCGGACGCGCAATACTTCAACGCTGAAAAATCCATCTCGCCGATACCAGGATAGTTCACGAGCGCCGTATACATCGTCGGTACGCCGTAGAATATCGACGTTTTATTCTTGATGAGATCGTTTACGATTGCGGCGGCGTCGAAACGCGGATGCAGGCTTAGCTCCGAACCGTATTTGATCGAGAGTAGCATCACCGACGTCAGCGCGTAAATGTGGAAAAGCGGCAAGACCAAAATCGTGCGCTCCGTGCCTTCGAGCAGCAACGGCGGCGTAACTTTGGTCGTTTCGTAGTACTGATTGGTCGCAGCCGTGAGGTTGGCGTGCGTGAGCAGCGCGCCTTTGGGCAGCCCCGTCGTGCCGCCCGTGTACTGCACGACGGCAATCTCTTCGGCCGGGTCGCCGAAGGGATGCTTCACGTACGAACCATCGTTAGCGAGAAGATCGGCAAAGTCGATGCGCGTTGCGTCGGGCTCCGCCGCTCCGGGATCGCCGACGTTTGCGAAAAGTGGGAAAGCGCCGAGATCGGTCGTGGAATTCGCGAGGACGATCGTGCGCAATGGCGCGATCTTCGCCATCGCTGCGGTCTGCGGTGCGAGTTGCGGAACGTCGAGCGTTACGAGAATTTGCGTTTCGCTATCGTGCACTTTGTGCGCGAGCACATCGATCGCGTCGAGTGGTGAGTAATTGACGATCGTGCCGCCCGCGGCGAGGATGCCGAAGAACGCGATGGGGTAATGCGGCGTATTCGGGAGGTAAAGCCCGACGTGCACGCCTGGTTTCACACCGAGTTTTTGGAAGCCCGCAGCCGCACGTGCGACGAGCGCGTGAAGTTGTCCGTAGGTCGCACGCATGCCCATGAAATAGATGGCGGGGCGGTCGGCGAATTTCGCGACGGCTACGTCGAGAATCTTCGTGACCTGGGAGAACTCGATCGGGGCATCCCAGCGCGCGGGTTCGGGATAGGAGTTTTCCCACGGGTGTGCGGACATACGGGACGTTCCTTTCGGGTCGGACGACGAAGGCAAAATTAGGCTGGCGAAGACGTTGTGGCAGCGCGCGCGTGACGCGCGATCGCGGCGATCAGTTGTGGCCAGGCGGCGCGCGGGAGTGCGTGGCCCATACCGTCGATGACTTCGAAGTTCGAGCCTGGGATCGCATGTGCGGTCGCACGACCGTGCGCGATCGGAACGAGCGGGTCTTTCGAGCCGTGCATTACGAGCGTCGGCACCGTAACGTGAGCGAGTGCTTGCGTACGATCGGGTGCGGCGATGATCGCCTTAAGCTGTCGCGCGACACCTTTGGGATTGATGCCGCGCGAGTAGCCGAGTTCGCCCTGCGCGATCGTGCGCGTGGGATCGAGCGGCATCACATCGCCGGAGAGCACCCTCCACGTATCGGTGTAGCGTTCCATATATGAATGGTGATCTTTTGGCGTGGCTTTGAGGAGCACGGCGAGCGCCTGCGGTTCGGCACGCGGCAGCTTCGTATCGCCCGTCGTCGACATGATCGACGTTAGCGAGAGCAGGCGCGCGGGATAGCGGATCGCGACTTCTTGCGCGATCATGCCGCCCATCGAAACGCCGACGAGGTGCGCGCGCGTGATGTTGAGTGCATCCATGAGGCCGACGGTGTCGGCCGCCATATCGCCGAGCGTATAACTCGGTGCGATAAATTTTTTCGTAAATGGCGTGAGTAAGAGCGAGAGCGCTCCCGGCGATCCGGATTTGGGAAACTTCGAAGATTTACCAATATCGCGGTTGTCGAAACGAATAACCCAAAAACCTTCGCCAGCCAGTTGCTTGCAGAAGTCCTCTTCCCAGAGAATCATCTGCGAGGCAAGCCCCATGACCAAAAGAATGGGCGGGTCGCTCCGATTTCCGAAGGCTTCATAGCAAAGTTCGATGCCGTTGGCACGGGCGATGGCTGCCGGCGCGTGGCCAACGGAATTCTCGATCACGGGCGCTCCTTTACAATGAGGCGGGGATGTTCGGTCTACGTCATTGAAGCCGGTTCCCCCCGTACATAACGCTCGCACCGAAAGGTTGGAAATAAGCATCGTGATCGCCGTTTTGCGCGATATGCTCGAATCGGTTCAGATCGTTCCGATCGCCTACGCTTCGTACCGTCCGCTTATCGTCGATGGGCTGATGTACTTTCTCGAGCACCTCCCACCCGAGCGCCTCGATGCGATCGTCGAAGAGCAACTCCGGCTCGCATCGGCGCTCGATTCAGACGAACGCGTGATCGCTCTTTTGCGCCGTTGCCCGACGTTGCACAAACTCGGCCAAGTCATCGGCCACGATAAGGGCTTGCCCGCCGAAATTCGGGCGCGTTTGCAGACACTCGAAACGATGCCGCCGACAGCCGATTTTAGCGCGGTCGCCGCGCTGATTCGCGAAGAACTCAAGGACGCACCGGGCGTCGTACTCGCAGATGCTGCTCTTGCCGAAGGAAGCGTCGCCGTCGTCGTGCCCTTTACATGGCACGATGCGCCCGCGGGCGAGCCCGATCGTGGCGTTCTCAAAGTGATCAAACCCGGCGTGCGCGAGCAGCTGATCGAAGAACTCGCGATTTGGCCCGACCTGGCGCTGTTTCTCGAGGAACGCGCGCTCGATTACGGCATACCCGCACTCGATTTTACCGAGACGCTCGATGGCGTTCGCTCGTTGCTGCTCAACGAGATCCGGCTCGATCTCGAACAGGAACGACTCGCGCGCGCGCGTCGCTTCTACGCGGAATTTCCGGCCGTCGTCGTGCCACGCGTGCTCTCGCTTTCGACGCCGCTGATGACGGCGATGGAATATATCCCGGGCCGAAAGATCACCGAGTCCGGACTCGACGCAAGCGAACGTAAACGGCTCGCACGCACGGCGATCGAGGCGTTGCTGGCGGCACCATTTTGGAGTACGTCGCCCGACGCGCACTTTCACGCAGATCCACATGCGGGTAACATCTTCGTGACCGACGACGGTCGCGTCGCATTTTTCGATTGGGCGCTCACGACCGAACTCACGCAAGGCCAGCGCGCTGCCGTCGTCCACGCGATGCTCGGCGCCGCAACGCTCGATCTACGTTCGATCTGTCTCGCAATTGCCGATCTCGGAACCGTCTCAGATCACGGCGCCGTCGAAAGCGCCGTGCGCTCGGGCCTGCGCAAAATTCGTCGCGGGACGTTTCCGGGATTCAACTGGCTCACGGGTATTCTCGACGAACTCGCGCGCACCGCAGCGATTCATTTCCCCGAAGAGACGACGCTCTTCCGCAAATCGCTCCTCACGCTACAAGGCGTCGCGGAAGACGTTTCCGGTGAGATCGCCGTCGACGATGTGCTCGTCCGTTCGGGGATCTCGACGTTCGCCAAAGAGTTGCCGAAGCGTCCGCTCGCGCCGACGATGTCGCGCGAATTCGGCAGCCACGTTTCCAACCTCGATCTCATCAACGCTTGGATGGCCGTTCCATGGTTACCGACGCGCTACTGGGTCGCTTCGCTCCGCGATATGGTCAGCGCTCCGACGTAGGCGTTCGAACGACTATGACGATGCCCACACGTCAAGTGAATAGCGTTCGCGAGCGACGAGTTCGGAGAGCCAGCGCTCGGATTCGTTTCCCGTCGATCCCGTCTTCGTACGATGGATCTCCGTAAAGGTCGCACGCACGGCGGGCTCCATCGCGGAACCATCCCCACAAACGAAAACGTGAGCGTCGTTTTCTAAGAGACGCCAGATCGCATCGGTACGCTGCGCGATGAGGTGCTGGACGTAGGTCTTCGTCCCGTTGTAGCGCGAGAAAGCGACGTGGAGATCGACGATGCCGTCCGCAGCGAATTTTTCGAGTTCGTCGCGGTACAGATAATCTTCATCGGGATTGCGGCAGCCGAAGAAGAGCATCGCCGTGCCGAGCGTCGCCCCACCCGCTCGTAAGATGCTACGCTCCTGTAAAAAACCGCGGAATGGCGCGAGCCCCGTCCCCGGGCCGACCATGATGATCGGGCGCGTCGTATCGCTCGGGAGCGCGAAGCCGCTTTTCGATGATTTGACGAATGCGTTCAAGCGTAAACCCGTGTCCCGCTTGGCGAGATACGTCGATGCGACGCCCTCGTAGGTGCCGTCGCCCGAGAGCGCGGGTTCGCGAACGACGGCAACGGTGACGCTGCACCGATCGGGCGCCGCCAGCGGCGACGACGAGATCGAGTAGTACCGTGGCGTCATCATCGGCAGCATATCGATATACGTGGTGAGCGGTAATTCGCACGCGGGGAAGCGTTCGAGCAACGCAAGGATGCTGATGCGCTTGACTTTGATCTCGTCGAGATACCGCTGCGGGTCGGTCGCGTCGGAGGCGAGTGCGACGAGCTCGGTTTTGGATTTGGGGCACGCCGTGTGCTCGGCGAGCGTCGCGATCTGTTTGCGCGTCGCGACGTGCTGCAGTTCGACGTAATGCATGAGCAAGCGTCGCATCGAGAGCGTCGCATCGAGCGGCAACGACGCGATGCGCTGCGGCCCAGATGCTTCGAGCTTCACGTATGTATTCGGTTCGATCGCGAAGCGGCGTAGAACGCGCTCGACGAGCTTCTCGCCGTTGCTCGGCATGACGCCGAGGTGATCGCCTGCGCGATAGGCGACACCCGGTGGCAATCCGATTTCGACGTGACGCGTCGACCGCGTCGCGCCCGTCTGCAATTCGCGATTGATGATGACGCGCATCGTCATCGCACCATGCGCCTGCGCGAGGGGATTCGGTTGCGGTGCGCTGACGAATTCCAGGCGGTACATCGGCCGCTCTTCAACGGTCGGTTCGTCGCTGAGTTCGAGCCCGAGCGCTGTGGCGAGCGCTGGCCACAAAGGCCGTTTCCACGCGAGGAAATGCGCATCGAGATCGTCGCGCGCGTCACCCTCGCCGCGGTCGTAGATCCGCTGCGCGCCGAACTCTGCGAGTTTCTCATCGATGAAGCGCGGCACGAATTGATACGTCGAAGCCCAGTTGCGATTGCCCGCGCCGAACACGGAAAACCGCACGCCTTTGAGGGCATCCGGAGCCATGCCCGCGCCGAGCCATTTGTAGAAGGCCGACGCATTATCGGGCGGCCCGCCATTATACGACGCGCTAACGATCGTTACGATGCCCGTCGTCGGGAGTTTGTCCACGTACTCATCGAGGATGGCGAGCTTGACGTCGAAGCCTTGCGCGGTACCGTTCTCCGCGATCTGGCGTGCGATATCTTCCGACGTGCCCAGGTTGGAGCCGAAGAGCACGAGGAGCGGCGTGCCGTGTTTGGGTAGCGTCGGAACTGCTGTGACGACGGGCGGAGCGACGTTGGTGCGCGGGCCGCTCGGTGCTTTCGGATTCGCGTGCACGCGTGGCTTTACTTTGAGCTTGAAATCGATCAGCTTGACCGACATCGCCTCTTTGGTTTTGATCGTGTAATGGTCGGGATCGATGAGCTCGAAGCGCTGAACGATCATGCCGATCACGAGTGCGGCTTCCTGCATCGCAAATTGGCTGCCGATGCACGCGCGCTGACCGTTACCGAAGGGTTTGTACGCATTGACCGGGCGCGCTGCTTCGCGTTCGGGCAGAAAATTATCGGGATTGAAACGATCGGCGTCGGGACCCCACACGCTTCGATCGCGATGCAGCGAGGGCAGGAGCAACACGTTTTGCGACCGTGCCTTTAGGAGATATTTTCCACCGACGATCTCGTCTTTATACGGCAACACGGCAAATGCCGGAGCCGGCGGCCAGAGGCGCAAGACTTCTTTGAGCACCTGCGTTACATAGGTTAACTTATTAACCGCTTTGACGGTCGGTTTCGCCGAAAGATCGGTTCCGAAGACGCGATCGACTTCATCGCGCGCCCGCGCGAGCACATCGGGATTCTTGAGCAAGAAGTAGAGCGTAAATGCGAGGAGACCACTCGTCGTCTCGTGACCCGCGATCAAGAACGTGATGATCTGATAACGAATATTGGTATCGTCGAGCTTCTCGCCCGTCTTCTTATCCGTGCCCGTAAGCATGTAGCTTAAAAGATCGGTTTTCGTGGTCGTGCCGCCCGACGCGACGAGTTCGGCCTTGCGATCGCCGATGATCTTGTCGACGACCGAAAACATCGTCTGCGCGTCGCCATCGAGCCGCTTGAGTTTGGTCTTGCTGAACATCTCCTCGAAGGGTAGCCCGCGGATCGACATCGCGATCTCGAGTGCATCGGACATCGCTACGATGAACGGGTGCTGCGATTCGCGATAAAACGAGTTGAGCCGAAAACCGAAGCCGCAGATGGCGATCGTATCGAGGGTCACCGAGGTCATGTCGTGGCCGACATCGATCGTCTCGTCTGCGTTGAGGCGTTCCCACTTGAGGACCAATTGCTCGGCGATATCGAGCATCATCGGGTGGTAACCCGCAATCGCCCGATCCCCAAAATTGGGCAACAAAATGTTGTGGGCTTTCGACCAATTCGGTTCGCTCGTGAATGCGGTGAAGAGTCCGTCGCCCGCGATATCGCGCACCTTATGCAGCGGCCCGCGCACCGATTTATCGAATCGCGCTTCGTCGCAGAGCTCCTCGACGATCTCGAATCCCGAAACGATATTGAGCTCTTTGCCCATGATATCGAGCTGAAAGATCGGCCCGAGTTCTTTCGCGAGGCGCATCATATGGGCGATCGGCGCATCACCATCGATCGTCAGGGCATTGCCGACGATCGGTTGGGCCTTGGGTCGCGGGATCGATGCGAGTGATGGTGCAACCGCCATATAGATGTATGTTGACTCCGTTACGGGCGAGATGTTGCCTTATTTGTCAGTTTCGCGATGTTGCCGACGCGCCTTCTGGTGAATCTCGGCCGCGGAGTCGAGCGTTGGTAGCGAGAACCGCTCTACCATGAAAAACGAAGTGACGATCGATGGCATTACCGTCGGAGGCCAGCCCACGCCGCAAGAACTTACGTCCGGCCGATTTGCCGCCGTCATAAGCGTCCGCAAGAGCGATGAACCCGATGCGGCGATCACGCCGACGACGCTTACGGGAAGCGCGATCCCCTTTACTTCGGTGCCGTGGTCGATCGATACGGTCACCAAAGACGATATCAAAGTGATTCGCGAGGCCGTTGAGGCTGCGAACGGGCCCGTCCTCATTCATTGAATGGCTGGAACGCGCGCTGCGGTCGCAGCGGCAATCGTCTCGGCAGAAAAAGATGGCTCGGGTGCGGCGGGTGCGATGGCGAAGCTCGCCGCCGTCGACGTCAAGAT
>JANOMT010000071.1:0-2406 GCA_031420415.1 Vulcanimicrobiota bacterium | reverse complement strand
ACTTTACACGCTGCGTAGAACTGTGAGAAATCGCTCGCGACGTTTTGCGCGTAGCGCGCCATGCGATGCGGCGCGCGGCCGCTCGCAACGGATCGGACGACATCGGGAAATTCCGCAAGCCGGCGTGCGAGCGCGATCTCGGCGGGTTCGACGAGTCGCTCGAGCGCCTCGCCGCGCATCGCGCGTTCGACGAGCTCGCGCGGCGCGCGCGCGAGAATCGAAGCGATGCGCGCGTGGCCGTATTGCACGTAGAAAACGGGATTGTCGTTGGTTTTCTCTCTCGCGAGCGTGAGATCGAAGGTCATCGGTGAATCCGCGCTCATCATCACGAAGAAGAAGCGCGCCGCATCGACGCCGACTTCATCGATCACGTCGTCGAGGGTGAGCAACTCGCCCGCGCGTTTGGAGAGCGCGACGACTTCACCATCGCGGACGATCGTCATCTGTTGTGCGATGATGACGTCGATCGTGCCGGGTTTACCGAAGGCCGCGGCGATCGTCGCCAGTCGCGCGATGTAACCGTGGTGGTCGGGGCCGAGGATCACGATCGCGCGATCGTTTCGTTCGAGTTTGTCGTAATGATACGCGACGTCTTGTGCGTAGTACGCGGGCCGTCCGTCTTTGCGTATGAGGACGCGATCCTTATCGTCGCCGAAAGCCGTCGTGCGCATCCACGTCGCACCTTCATCTTCAAAGGTGTGGCCGCGTTCGCCGAGTGTCGCGATCGATCCGAGTACCGCGCCACTTTCGTGCATCGCCTTCTCGCTCTGCCAACGATCGTTGAGCACGCCGAAACGCTCGGCGCTCGCGCGATGACCCGCGACGATCTCATCGAGGCCGTACTTTGCGAAGATCGGAAGCCACTGCGCCTCGTCCATCGCGTCGTAGCGGTCGCCGTCGCGATCGCGCAAGCCGCGCGCGATCGGATGAACGTAGTCGCCCGGATAGCCATCTTCGGGAAAGGGAAACGATGTGTCGGCGAGCTGCCGATAGCGCGCGTAAAGAGATTTGCCGAGCGTATCGATCTGCGAACCCGCGTCGTTGATGATCCACTCGGTCGTGACGTCGATGCCGACAAAGCGCATCGCATTTGCGATCGCGGCGCCGAGCGACATCGAACGACCCTGCACGACGAGCAGCGGCCCCGTCGGATTCGCGCTTCCGAACTCGAGCGAAATGCGCTCGCCCGTGGGTGCGCCTTTTCCATATCCGGCACCGTCGCGCAAGATCGTCGCGACGACGCGCTGCCAATAGGCGGGCGCGAGTCGGATATTGATGAAGCCGCCGATCGCCGTCGCGTCGGTGAGGAGATCGCGCAGTCCGGGCTCATCGCGCAGTGCGTTTGCGACGATCTCGCTTGCGAGAGCTTGCGGCGGACGGCGCGCGCGCTTGGCGAGCTGAAGCGCGACGTTCGAAGCGAAATCGCCGAAGTCCGGATTGCGCGGTGATTCGAAGGTGACGCTGAGCGCTGCCTCGTCACTCGGAACAAGCGCCGAGGCGGCGCGGGCGAACGCAGTTGCGAGCCGATCGAGATCGTTGGTGCCCGGGGTGCGTTCAGTGATGGTACGGCTCATTGCGAGCGATCTTCGCGGCGCGATAGAGCTGTTCCAGCACGATCGCCCGCGCCCACTCGTGCAAGAACGTGAGCTGCGAGAGCGACCACGCGAACGTCGCGCGCTCGAGAAGCGCGGGGCTCGCGCCGTAGGTGCCCGCGATCGCGATCGATAGCCGCGTGGTTCCGGCATCGGCGTGAACGCGCAACCGTTCCGAAAGCTCGATGCTCCCG
Organism: Vulcanimicrobiota bacterium; assembly: GCA_031420415.1. Lineage (GTDB taxonomy): Bacteria > Vulcanimicrobiota > Vulcanimicrobiia > Vulcanimicrobiales > Vulcanimicrobiaceae > JANYGA01. The sequence continues at coordinate 620 of JANOMT010000071.1, read as the reverse complement.
AGTTGGGCGCCCGTGCGCTCGAGGAGCCAGAGTGGCTCGCTCGGTTCGAGCGCGCGGATGATACGCTCGCCTTCCTCACGCATCGCCCGTTCGGGATCGCTTCCGGACGACGCCGCGACCTCGAGCATCGAGAACGGCTCGTATCGCGTGAGTCGGCGCGAGAAATCATCGATGGCGGCGGCAATATATGGTTCGCGAATTTTGCCCACGGCGAGGACGCGAAGTTTCACGCATGGCTACTTCGCCGTTGTGAAGGCGGCGCCTGACGATAACCACCGAGCATGACTTCTCGGAGGCGTTCACCGCCGAATCGCCGCGAAACGGAGCATGTCGCGGCGTTCGACATCGCCCTCGATCTCGAGTCTCACGAGCGCCGCGATGACGTCGCCGATGGCGGTGCCGGTACGATCGGCGAGCGCGTCAGCTTCCAGCGGTCCCGATGCGAGCAGCTGCAACAGACGACTTTGCAGCGATCCGGCCGGTGCGTGCGTGGCTGTAGCAGATTCATCCGTAAGCCCGCCCTCGGTCAACGGCGAATCACGGCTCTGCGCGATACCGATCGCCTCGAGGACGTCGGCCGTATTTCGCACGAGCGTCGCGCCGTCGCGGATGAGCGCGTT
>JANOMT010000070.1:0-59165 GCA_031420415.1 Vulcanimicrobiota bacterium | reverse complement strand
GAACGATCACGCATACGAGCGCCGCTCGAATGAATCGGGCGGTACGTGGCATACCCGCGGGTTCTTACCGATGTGCGATGCCCCTTTTTCCAGATGGCTCATAACCGCCGTTTTCCGTGGTGTGAATCACACGCGCGTCACCGCGTTGTTGGACGGTCGATGCGCGTGGCTCGACGATGGTGCGCGGTGAAACGCTGCGTGGTGGTGACGGATGTTGTGGAATGGTTGCAGGTTCGTTCGTGCGTGGGAAGCTCGGCGATTGGGGGACGACGATGGCGCCGCGTGAGGTGGAAGCGCCATCGAACGTCTGCGTGCGATCGATGCGGACACGCGTATCAACATGCGTCGTGAGCGCCCGCGACTCGTCGTTCGACGTATTCGAAGACGACGTTCGATCGTGCGTCGCACCGTTGTCGATGATAACGATCGGTCGGCTCTTGAAGCGATCCCATGGCGACGAAAGCGTCGGCGCGACGGCTTGCGCCGAGGGCACGAGCGAAGATTCGTGCGGAAACGAATCGCGTGCGGCAACGCGAACGCGCGAACGCGCGATCGCAAAAGGTACGGTACCCAGCGGAGCTTCGAAGTGGGCGAAGGCGGATGCGACGGGATCATCCTTCCGCCGAACGAGGCTATCGGTCGGTGTGAGATTCTTCGACGTCGGTACGATCGGCAACACGCCGCGCACGACGACCCCGTGCGCGAGCGCCGACGGCCGCACGATATCGACGCGACCGAAATGTCCGTTTGCAAAGTTCCCGCGACCGAGTGCGACGATGCCGCCGGGTGCGTTGACGTTGTGATAGATCGTGTACGTCTGCCCCGGCTGCGGCGTCGCGTTGACGTACGTGACGTTGGTGACGTTCGTGATCGTGTTCACGACCGTTATCGGATGGTAGCCGCCGTACCACGGATAGAACGTCTCGTAGGGAGCGAGCGGCACCCAACCGATATTGCCGAAATCGAATCCACCGCCACCGAACGAAATGAAGCCGACGACTGCGGGCCGATACACGAACGGATTTCCGAACGTCGCAATACCGGGGTACCAGCACCAGCCGGGTCCGTTCGCATAGAACCAATTGCCGTAATGATAGGGAGCCCATCCCCACGGTTCGAGCCCGACCCACGTCCAACCGTAGAATGGCTCCCACACGAAGCGTCCATCGCGATAGGGCGACCAGCCTGTCGTTTCGTACGGCGACCAAACCCGTCCGTACCGCCCGCCGTCGATCCAGCGGCCGTACCGTTCGAGATCGCTCGCGCCGACCAGATTTGCGTCGAGATACGCCGACGTGCGGCTGTCGGTCACGGTTCGATCGCGCGCGACGCTCCAACGATCGAAATCATCGGGTGCGAAGGCGGCAACTTCGCGCACGTCGGGATCGGCTGCCGTACCGGAGATCGCAAGCGACATCCCGCTGGCGAGCGTTTGCGTGCCGACCGCGGTGACGACATCGGCGTTTCCGGAGCGCGCGTCGATCTCCGTCGATCCGTCGGATTTCACCGTCAGGCGAAAGCGGCCGACGCCTTGGGCACGTAGGGTCCCGAGCGGCGACTCGATGCTCGCGCCCGCACCGCTGTTGCGATAGACGCGAAGTTCTGCCGTGCCACGCGCGAGTTGCACGACGTGATCGCTCGACCCGAGTTTCGTGAAGCGAAGCTGACTCTCGGGGGCGACGCGGACGACGGTGCCGTAGTCGAGTTCGATTTCGGCGCGCGCTCCCGCATGCGTCGTGAGATAATCGCCGACCGTTATCGGCGCGTTGATCGCAGCGGCTACGGTGTCGCCGGAATCGGCGCGCTTGAGATCGACGTCGCCACGGAGCACGCGAACGCGCGCGACACCGGTGGGATCGTCGGCTCGCGCGACGGAAGGCATCGCGGCGACGAGCGCCGCCGCGAAAACGACGGCAGCGATGGCAAAGGGCAGTCGGACGGAGGGGTGCGACATGAGCGGATCCTCGGACTCGGCGCGAGCAGCTCTCTTCTCATATGATAACGAGCCTTCAGCTTGCGTCGTTGCCCGCGGAACGCACATACCGGGTAAGCCCGCGCCAGAGGGGAAAACCCGGGCGTATGTCACGCTATCTGCATACTTCGATCTTCGTCAGCGATATGGCGGCGTCGATCGACTTCTACACGGCCAAACTCGGCCTTAAACTGCTCGACGGTCCGCTCCATTATGTCGGCAACGCGGATATGGCGTTCGTGGGCGCGGATTGGAGCTCGTATATCGAGCTCGTGTACGACCTCGAGGAGCATCCGCCGTACGCGCTCGGGAACCGCTACGAACACCTCGCCCTGGAGGTCGATGGCGATCTCGTCGACGTCATCGATCGTCTGGCAGCGCAGGGCGTCAAGATTCTGAAGATGCCGAAAAAGTCGCCGGGCGGCTCGCGGGCGATCGCCTTCGTGGAAGACCCCAACGGTATTCCCGTCGAACTTTTGGAACCGCGAGCGGGAGCCGTTCTCTAGGCGGGGGCAGACGCGTCAACGATACGCGAAAGGATCGTGGGGAGGTGCGATTGCGCGCCACGATCCCACCGCGAGCCGCAGGCGCCCGTCGACGTCACGTACGAGCGTTCCAGTCGCAGCGATCCACGTGCCGGCAGCCACGGGGAGCGTCGCAGCGAGTTCGATCGCGACCGACCGCGCGTCGATCCGACAACACGTAATCGTCGGGCGCTCGAGAAACGTGTGGCCGTTGCTGCGGTGCGCGCGGCCGGTAAAAGCGAGCGATTCACCGGGAAAGGCATCCTCGAGCGTCGTCGCATCGGCACTCGGGGTCGGCGGCGGTGAACCGGCCACGATCGACCCGAAGAGCACGAGCGGGACGAGCCAACGCAGCCGAACCCCGGAGAGCGGCCGAACGGCGCACGTGATTGCAAGCGCGCTGCCGATGCAAAGGAACAGGCCGAGTCGCGGGGAGACGAATCCCGTCGCGCCGCCGCAGGCAACGACAACGAGTGCGACGCCGACGATCGCAAAGCCCAATCGCGCACCTTTTGGCGCGTCGGTCGGAGCCTGCGTTACGCGATCGATCGGTTCTAGGAGGGTGTCCGGATGGCGCGCGTGGCCGACGATCCCGCAGGTGACGAGAATGCCGACCGTGACCGCGGGAGCGGGGCCGTGAAAAGCCGCCGCGACCGCGATGCCCGCCGTCGCGCAGGGCATCATCCATCCCAAAAGCGCGCCGATCGCGACCTCGGCTGCGATCGCGGGTGGTGCCGTACCGATGACCGTCGCCACCTGCGCGACGACGTCGCGGAGCAACACGGCCGCGAGGGTCGGGGGAATGAGGTCCGCGAGTGCTTCGAAGGGCTGCGGCCCCTCTGCCCCGGCCGCGCCGGGCTCCGCGAGTTCGCGCGAGCGGCCTCGGGCTCGCGAGCGCCGTAGCTCCAAAATTGCGGCGAGAGCGAGTGCGCCGAGCGTGCGCGCGAGGGCGATCGGCCACCCGAACGAGAGCGTGCAGAGGGCGATTGCGGGAAGGGCGAGGGCCCCGGGGATGCCGCAGCCGCGGCAACCGCAGCCGATGAGGCCGATAAGCCCGGCGACCGAAGCGCCAAACCGCTCGCGCGGGAAGAGGCTTGCGGCAAGGACAAACGGGGCGGCTTCGAAGAGAGTACCGGCTACGGCGGCGAGCGCCTCATGCAACGCGGGCGGCGAGACGATCGCACAGGCGAGGGCAAGGGCGAGCCACTCCCGGGGAAGTCCAGGCCAAGGGATCGCTCGCACACGAAGTAAGGATGTCATGGAAAAGATCGCCGCCCCGCGAGGAACGGCAGACCTCTATCCCCCCGAAAGCGGGCGGTGGCAAGCCCTCGAGGCTCGCGCGCGCGAGATCGCGCATCGGTTTGGCTACGGGGAGATTCGAACACCGATGTTCGAATCGACCGATCTTTTCGTGCGCGGCGTCGGCGAGACGACCGATATCGTGGAAAAAGAGATGTATACGTTCGCCGATAAGGGCGGCCGCTCGCTCACGCTTCGGCCCGAGTGGACGGCGCCCGTGGTGCGCGCCGTGCTCGAACACCATCTCCTCGCGCAGGGACCGCAGCGGCTCTTTTACGTCGGCCCGATGTTTCGGTACGAGCGCCCGCAAGCGGGCCGCTATCGCCAGGCGCACCAATTCGGCGTCGAGTGCTTCGGCTTCGCGGGCCCCGAGGCCGACGTCGAAGTGATCGCGCTCGCCCACGACCTGCTCGCCTCCTTCGGGCTCGGTATCCGAGCGTCGATCAATTCCATCGGCGACGACGTCTGTCGACCGCGGTATCGCGAGGCGCTCGTCGCACACTTCGAGCCGCATCGCGACGCGCTCTCGGCCGATTCGCAGTCGCGCCTCAATCGCAATCCCTTACGCATCCTCGACAGTAAGGCACTTCAAGATCGGCCGTTCGTCGAAACGGCGCCGACGATGCTCGACGTGCTCTGCGTACCGTGTGCCGCGCACTTCGCCCGTGTCCGCATGCTGCTCGATGCCATCGGTATCCCATACGACGTCGATACGCGCATCGTGCGCGGTCTCGATTACTACACGCGCACGGTCTTCGAATTTATTTCGACCGATCTCGGCGCGCAGGCGACGGTCTGTGCGGGCGGACGGTACGACGGGCTCGTCGCATCGCTCGGCGGTCCGCCGACGCCGGGCGTGGGCTTCGCTCTCGGAATGGAACGGTTCTTAATGATTTTAGAAAAACGCGGCGAAGTGGCCGCGGGGCCGCGCGCGGGCATCGCGGTGGTCGCGCTCGGCGATGCCGCGCGCACGCGAGCGGTCCCACTCGTCGCAGCTTTGCGCCGCGCTAGCGAGGGGCTCGCGATCACGATCGATTACGGCGATGCGAAGATCGCGTCGCAATTCAAGAAGGCGGATCGCGCGCACGCGCGTGCCGCAATCATTATCGGCGACGACGAGGTCCGCGATGGAACGCTCGTCGTACGCGATCTCGTGTCGCGCGGCCAAGAGACGGTCCCCGCGCTCGGGAGCGACGCACTCGCGGCGCAGAGTCTCCTCGCATGGTATCGGGCGTTGCCGATCGAGACGGAGGTTGCGGCATGAGCGAGATCACCGAAGGCGAGGCACTCGAAGCGATGCTCGCCATCGTGCGCGATCACGATCTCGATGCGCTTACGGTGCGCGTCGGTAAGGCCACCTACGAACTCGTCGCGCACGATCGCGTGGCCGCACCCGTCGCCCATCCCGCCTCGAGCGCACACGAGCAGTCACCCGGGACGGCGTCGCCCGTCGTCGCCGCGCACGTTGCGGGGAACGCGAAAAAAGTCACGGCGCCGATCATCGGGGTCTTTTACGACGCGCCCGCGCCCGGTACCGATTCTTTCGTGCAAATCGGTGCCCGTGTCGAAGTCGGTCAAGTGCTCTGCATTCTCGAAGCGATGAAACTCATGAACGAAATCACGAGCGATTACGCGGGTATCGTGCGCCGCATCCTGCCGGAAAACGGGGCCCTCGTCTCACTCGGTGAGGAGATGTTTTGGATCGACCCGTAGGTCCAACCGGGACGGCTCCGGTCGAGCTCCGCACGTTTCGTGAAATGCTCGACGACCGCCGCGGGCTGCTCGATGCCGATCGCTACGAAGCGGTCGTCGAGCGCATCGCGCGTACGCTCATCGCCGCCTTTAGCGCCGGGCGCCGCGTCTATTGGCTCGGCAACGGTGGGAGCGCCGCCGACGCACAGCATCTCGCGGCGGAATTCTCGGGCCGTTTTTTGCGCGAACGTCGCGGCTTACCGTCCGAGGCTTTTTCGGTGAATTCATCCGCCGTGACCGCGATCGCGAACGATTTCGGCTACGACCGCGTCTTCGCGCGCATGGTCGAAGCGTTCGTCAATCCGGGCGACGTCGTGATCGGACTCACGACGAGTGGGAATTCACCAAACGTGATCCTCGCACTCGAAGAAGCAAAAAAACTCGGTGCGACGACGATCGCCTTTACCGGTAACGGCGGGGGCAAACTCGCCGACGTGGCCGATATCAATCTCGTCGGTCCCGACGGCTATAGCGCACTCGTTCAAGAAGTTCACATCACCCTCGGGCACATCGTCTGCGATCTCGTCGAAGGAGCGTTGCTCGCCAATGCGTGATCGCAGGCCTACCGCAGCGATCGCGCACCGACGGCTCGTAATGATGCGTTTGTCTTAGCGTGGGGCGACCCGCGGCGTTTCTCGATCGCGACGGAACCTTGATGGAAGATTCGGGCTTCATCGGCGACCCCGCGCGGATTGCGATTTTGCCCGGCGTTGCCGAAGCGCTCGTCGCGCTCGCCGATGCCGGATTCGAACGCATCGTCGTCACCAATCAATCGGGTGTCGCGCGCGGATACTTTGGCGAACGAGATGTGGTCGCGGTCAACCGCGCGCTCGCGGAGCAACTCGCGGAGGCGGGTGCGTCGCTCGATGCGTTCTATTACTGCGCACATTTCGAGCATGGCTGCGATTGCCGTAAACCCTTACCCGGGATGATCGTGCGTGCGGTCGCGGAGCGCGAAATCGATCTCGCGCGCAGCGTCGTCTTCGGCGACCGCGGCAGCGATATCGCACTCGCCGTCGCCGTCGGCATTCCGGGGATCCTCGTCAACGAAATGTCGCCGTATACGGGCCCGAGCCCGCTTCACCGCGCGCGAACCCTTCGCGAAGGCGTGCGTTTCTTTCTCGATCACGTCCATGCGTGAGGGCCTCGCGGTCGCGGGCGCGCGCGATCTTTTCGAGCGGATGCGCGATAAGCGCGTCCTCGTCGTCGGCGACGTTATGATCGACGAATGGGTGTGGGGACGCGTCTCGCGGATCTCACCCGAGGCGCCCGTTCCCGTGGTCGCCGTGCACGATCATTCCTTCACGCTCGGCGGGGCGGGAAACGTCGCGAGTAATCTGCGCGCCGTCGGCGCGCGCGTGTCGTTCGCGGGCGCGGTCGGAGACGATGCGGAAGGCAGGCGCGCTCTCGCACTTTTCGATGAAGCGGGCGTCGATCGCAGCGGCACGATCGTGCTCGACGATCGCCCCACGACGCGAAAGACGCGCATCGTCGCGCATAACCAACAGGTCGTGCGCGCGGATTGGGAGTCGTCGGAACCACTGTGTGCGAGCGATCGCGGACGTATTTGTGCGATCGTCGCGAAGCTCGCAGCGGATCACGATGCCGTCGTGCTCTCCGATTATGCCAAAGGGCTCTTCTCGCGCGATCTCGTCGAAGCGGCGAGCACCGCGCGCATCGTGACGGCCGATCCCAAGCCGAAGAATATCGATCTTTTTGCGGGCGTGACGTGCGTCGCGCCCAATGCCGCAGAAGCCGCGGGCGCATCGGGCATTGCGATCAAAGACGACGCGTCGCTCGAAGCTGCGGGAACGGCGCTACTCGCGCGATTGGGATGTCGCTACGTCGTCATCACGCGTGGCGAACGCGGGATGGCGCTCTTCGGCCGCGATGGCGGTCGGCTCCTCATTCCAGCGGTCGCGCGCACCGTCTTCGACGTGAGCGGCGCGGGAGATACCGTGATCGCGGTGCTGACGATGGCACTCGCGGCGGGCGCGCCGATCGATCGCGCGATGCGACTCGCGAATTTTGCAGCAGCGGCCGTGGTGGAAAAATTGGGCACCGCGACGGCTTCGCCCGATGAGATCGTCGCTTTTGTGGAAGCGGGCGACGGTGAGTGATCTCGTCTCGGCACCGATCTTCGAGCTCGAAGCGGCGGTGCGCTTCCGCGAAGAACTGCGCGCGCGCGGCCGCCGCGTCGCCTTTACCAACGGCGTCTTCGATCTCGTTCATGCGGGTCACGTCGCGTATCTCGCGTGGGCGCGCGCGCAGGGCGACGCGCTCATCCTCGGGCTCAACGCCGACGCATCGGTGCGCGCGCTCAAAGGGCCGGAGCGGCCGCTCGTGCCGTTTGCCGATCGCGCGGCGGTGCTCGCGGGTTTGCGCTCCGTCGACGCGATCGTTGGTTTTTCCGAACGAACGCCCGAAGTGCTCCTGGATGCACTGCGACCCGACGTGCACGTCAAGAGCGCGCAGTATCGCCTCGAAGATCTGCCCGAGCGAATCGTCGTCTTGCAGCACGGCGGCGAGATCCGTCTCGCGCCGCACCTTGCGGGGAAGAGCACGACCGATATCGTCGCGGAGATCCGGCGCCGGTACGGCGGCTAATACCGTGCGCATCGCGATCACGAGCAACGGTCCGGGTGAATTTTCCGGGTGGGTGCGGCCGCTCGTCACGGCACTCTATCGCCTCGCACCGCAGACGGAGGTCACGCTCGTCTTCGTTCCCGACGACTACGCCACGGGTCGCGAACCCGTCGTGGCACGGCGACTCTTCCCGAACGCAACGATCGTGACGCCGCGCGAATACGTGCGCTTCGCACTGGGACGATCGCTCGATCGGCTCCCGAAGCGCGTGGATGCGGTGCAGTATCTCGGCGGCGATCTCTTACATGCGGCACGCGTGCGCGCGCGGCTCGGTGGGGCGGCGTATGCGTATAAGTTCGCTCGCAAGAGCGACGCGAAAGCGGTGACGCGTGCGTTCGCGCTCGATGCGCAGAACGCGACCGCATTCGCAGCGCTCGGCATCACGCGCGAACGCATCGATGTGGTCGGAAATCTCGCCATCGACGGGGCACTCGGAGAAGCGGCGGGGCTCTTCACGCAAAAAGACGATGCGTCGTCGCCATCGCCGCAAGCGGACCAGGGAGCGTCGCGCACGATTCTCTTCATGCCCGGGACGCGGAAGAACGAGGTCGCCAATATGGTGCCGCTCTTTCTCGCAGCAGCGCTCCGGTTACGGAAAGTACGGCCCGAGTTGCGAGCGGTATTCGCGATCTCGCCGTTTACCGATGAAGTCGAACTACAGCGCGCACTCGCGCACGGCGGGCATCGTAATGCTTGGGGAGCGCGTGGTCGCGTCCTCGGCGAAGGCGCGGCGCTCGCACTGCAGGCCGAAGACGGAAGCGATGTTTTCCCCGTGATTCGCGAAACGATGCGTCACGCGCCCTTCGCGCGCATGGCCGTCACGCTTCCCGGCACGAAGTGTATCGAACTCGCCGCGCTCGGCGTGCCGACGATCGTTTGCGTTCCGCTCAACGCACCCGAAGTCGTCGTCATCAACGGGCCGCTGCAATATCTCGATCGCATTCCGGCCGTCGGCATGGCGCTCAAACGTGCCATCGTCGTCGGCGTCGACAAACGCTTCGCATTCACCGCGCAACCGAATATCGATACGGGCGAGATGCTGATGCCCGAGATGCGCGGCGCGCTCTATCCCGGCGATATCGCACGACGCATCGTCGCTTACGACGACGACGACGTCGCACGCACGCACGATGCCGCGCGTTTGCGCGCGCTCTACGTGGAGCACGTCGGAGCGGCGGAGCGCATGGCGCACGCGTTACTCGAGGGCACCGGTTCGCTCGCATGAAGCTATCGATCGTGATCGCCACGCGCGACCGCGCAGCACTGCTCGCAGGCGCGCTCGCCTCGCTCGACGCCCAGCGCGACGCGCCAGCATTCGAGGTCGTCGTCGTCGATAACGGGTCGCGCGATGGAACGGCCCAGCTCGTGGGCGATCGCGCGAGCACGACGCGCTATCCGCTGCACTACGTCTATGCGGGCGAACCCAATCGCGGTGCGGCTCGCAACGCGGGCGTGCGCGTGGCATCGGGCGATGTCGTGCTCTTCGTCGACGACGACGTGCGGCTCCCCGAACGCTTTCTTTTCGCGCACGCGAGCGCACATGCGGCGCGCGTGGGCCGCGTGGTCGGTGGACCGATTCTCAACGTGGCGAACGCCGCGTCGCAACCGGTGCCGACATTGGCAAATTACTCGGGTGCGTTTTTCTGCACGTGCAACGTTTCGGTCGGCCGAGCGGCGTTCGATGCCGTCGGCGGATTCGACGAAAATTTTACGCTCTACGGTTGGGAAGATACCGAACTCGGCTTGCGCTTGCGGGAGAGCGGCGTCGCGCGCGGGTTCGCGTGGGATGCGTTTCTGTGGCACATCAAGCCGCCGCACGTGGAAACGCTGGAAACCGTCGTGCAAAAGACGGTCGAACGCGGGCGCATGGCGGCACGACTCTTGAACAAGAACGGAAGCCTGCGCGCCAAACTCGCCACGGGCGCGTACGGATTCAATCTCGTGCGATCGACGTTGTTCGCCCCGTCGTGGTCGCTCGATCGTTTTCTCGCACTCGCGACGAACGAGCGCGCACCCGCGGCGTTGCGCGAAGTCGCGCGCGGACAGTATCTCGACGGTCGCTATCGCATCGCGCTACGCGAAGCGTTGGTATCGGAACGCGACGGCTCGGCCGCGCGCGACGCGTGAACGTTCTGCTCGTCCGTGAGGACGGACTCGGTGACGCGTTGGCCTGCGCTCCGCTCGTCGCAGCGTTACTCGCGGCGGGGCATGGCGTGAGCGCTGTTCTCGGCAGGCACAATGCAGACGCCTTCGCACCGAACGTCTTCGCGCGGGTGCACGTCCTGGATCGCATCCCGTGGCCCGCGCACGGCGCGACGCCGGCATCGCGGGCGCGAGCGCTCGCCGAGGTGCGGGCGGCTGCGTACGATGTGGCGCTCATCGCGACAGAAGAACTCAGCGCGTATGAATTCGTGCGCGAGTCGGGCATCGCGGTGCGTGTCGGTTTCATCAACGGCGCGAGCAAGCCGCTCAAATCACTGCACGTCCGTACGATGTTGACGCGGGCGGTCGTACGCGCCGCATCCGCGCGCCGCACGCGCGCGCACGAAGTCGAGACGATCTTCGCCCTCGGCGCCGAGCTCGTCTCCGAGCACGCGCCCACGCGCGATGTCGCGCGGCTTCGCGCGCTCGTCATCGGCGATTGCGTGAAGCCCGATGCGCGCGATCGCGCGGAGGCGCCGATCGCGATGCAAGTTTCGCAGAAGTTCGCGACTGCCGGTCTCGATCGCGATGCCTTCGTGGCGTGCGCGCGGGCGTTGCGCGCGCGCGGCGACGACGTGCTCGTCCTCGGCGATGACGACGGCCTCGTGCGCGAAATCGCGCGCGCGAGCGACGCGCGGACGCACGGCGCGTGCGATCTCGGCGCGTGGAAGTGGCAGATCGCTTCCGCCCGCGCGCTCGTCACGGGCGATTCCGGTGCCGCGCACGTCGCCGGGATGACGGGCATCGCGACGGTCGATGCATTCGCATCGAACGCATCGACGGCATACGACGTGCGACGCTGGGCACCGTGGGCCGCGCCGTATCGGGCGATCGTGCTCGATCCCGCGCGCGATGCCGCGGCGACGGCGCGCGTGCTCGTCGATGCGCTCGACGATCTGCTCGCGGCATGAGCGGCGCGCTCGTTCTGTGCACGGGCGGCGGCATCGGCGACGTCTTGCTCGCGACGCCCGTCATGCGCGCACTTCACGCGCGATACGATCGCGTCGTCGCGCTCACCGCGCCCGCGCATCGCGACGTCCTTGCCGCGCATCCGTTGCTTACCGACGTGTGGACGGACGATCTGCCGTTTCCCGAGATGGCAGCGCAGATCGCGCGCGCCGAATTCGATGCGTCGGTGACGACGTGGGCGACGCTGCGCTCGGCGGCGCTTCCGTACGTCGCGCGCGTGCCGGTGCGCGTCGGGCAAGCACGTCGCCTCTACAGCGGGCTCTTCACGCAGCGCGTCGTGGTGCGCAGCGAGACGGGCGACAGCACGGCGCATTGGACGCAAGTCTTGCTCGATTACGCGCGCGCGATCGATTGCGATGCGCCGGAAGCGATACCTGAATTTTACGTCGCCGATGAGGCGCGCGCGACGCTCGCGACGACGCTCGCCGAGGTCGGTATCGTGGCACCGTACGTCGTGTTGCATCCGACGCGTGGGATTTCAGCCGCGCACGAACGCTGGCCGGTCGCGCGTTTGGGCGAACTCGCGCGCGCGTTGCATGCGGCATTCGACGCGCGCGTCGTGGTGACGGGTGGCGGCGAGGATCGCGCGATCGCCGATGCAGTCGCGCACGCGGGCGATGCCGTCTCGCTCGGCGGCCGCACGTCGCTTGCGGAGTTCGGCGCGCTCGCCGCAGGCGCGCGACTCGTCGTTGCGATGGATTCGGGGCCGATGCACGTCGCGGCGGCAGTCGGCGCGCCGACGGTGGGCATCTTCGCGTTGCAATCCGACGAGCCCGATCGCTGGGCACCGCTCGGAGCGCGGACGGCGGTGGTTCGCGCGTCGTATCCGTGTCCGCCGGGGCATCGCAAAGAGACGTGCCCGGATTTCGCGTGCATCGCCGCGCTCGATCTTGGCGCCGTCGTCGCTGCGGCGAGCGGGCTGCTCGCGCGCGGACCCGAATCGCCGGCGTGATGCAAGAGTTGAGCGAACGTCGGCCGGCCGACTACGCGGATTTTACGAAGCTCGATATTCGCGCGGGGACGATCGTCGCCGCCGAGCCGTTTCCGCAGGCACGCGTGCCCGCCTATAGGCTCACGCTCGATTTCGGAGCGACGATCGGCACGCGCCGAACGAGTGCGCAGATCGTCGCGAACTATACGCCGGAAACGCTCGTGGGGCGGCGCGTCCTCGCCGTCGTGAACTTCGCGCCCAAACGTATCGCGGGGTTCGCGAGCGAGGTGCTCGTCCTCGGCGCGAACGACGCGTCGGGCAACGTCGTGCTCGCCGCGCTCGAACGCGACGTGCCCGATGGGGCGAAGATCTTCTGATGCGCGCGACGATTCAGCTCTGTACCTATAATCGCGCGCACCTTCTCGGTCGCGTGCTCGACGCGTGCTTCGAGCAGACCCAAAGTCCGAGCGACTACGAGATCGTGCTCGTCAACGACGGCTCGACCGACGGGACGGCGGACGTGATCGCGGCTGCGCGTGCGCGCGCGACATGCGCGTTCACGGTCGTCGATCAACCCAATGCCGGTCTCGCACGCGCACGGAACGCGGGGATCGCGCGCGCGCGTGGCGAGCGGATCATCTTCATCGACGACGACGTCTTGCCGACACCGCCGTTCGTTGCCGAACATCTGCGCTCCGATACCGCGCATCCCTTCGCTATCGTGCGCGGTGCCGTCATCAACACCGAGAGCTTCGAGCGTTTGCCCGTCCCGTCGTGGACGCTCGCAAATTACTCCGGCAATTTTTTCTGGACGTCCAACGTTTCCGTACCGCTCCCGATGTTGCGGCGCGTCGGAAATTTCACCGAAGCGTTTCGCGAATATGGGTGGGAAGATATCGAACTCGGCTTGCGCTTGCGGTATGCGGGCGTGCGTGGCGTCTTCAACCGATTCGCCGTCGCCTTCCATCATAAGCCACGTCCGCGTTCGGGCAACGTCGCGGGCATGGTCCGTCAAGCGCGCGCGCAGGCGCGGACGGCGGTCCAGTTACGCGAACGGTACGATAATTGGCGCGTCGTGCTCGCGACGGGCGACGATGCGTTGCGGCGGAGTTATCATCGCGCGCGCCGCATGCTCGGCACGATGGCCCGGCTCGAAGCGCGGGTCGGTCCGCTCGATGTCGACCGAACCCTCGACGCGCGCGAACTCGCCGCCGCGCGAGCACTCGCAAGCGAAGCCTATTATGCCGAACTCGACGCGGTGTCGCGCACCCGCAACGCTGCGATATAGCGCGTGAACATCGTCCTCACGCGACTCGATCGCGTCGGCGACCTCATCCTCTCCACGCCAGCGATCGCGTCGGTTTGGCGCTCGTGGCCGCAGGCCCACGTGACGATCGCATGCAGTGCGTACAACGCGGTCGTCGTCGAAGGTAATCCCGACGTCGATGCGGTCGCGATCTTGCCGACGGGCGGCTCGCCAACCGAACTCGGTCGAAGTTTCCGTGGACGTTGCGATCTCGCGATCGCACTCGCCCCGCGCGCGGCCGATTTCGCCCTCGTCGCCGCGACGCGCGCGCACGTCCGCGTGGGGTATACCTACGTGCGGCGGTATCTCGCGCGCCTTACGGCCGGGCTCTACGTCACGCGACTCGCGGTCTCCGAAGCGGATCCCGCGCTTTGTGAGAAGCGGCCGGGGTACCGCGTGCGCCCCGAAGTCGAGCAGGTGCTCGATCTCGTAACGCTCGCGGGTGGGCGGGTGCTCGTGCGCGATCTCGTGATCGCGATCTCGGGCGATGACCGACGTGCGGTCGCGGCGATCCCGGCCGGCGCGATCGCTTTTCAACTCGGTGCGCGCTGGCTGCGCGACGGGAGTTCGATTGCCAGCACGATCGCGCTCGTCGAACGGCTCCGCGTTTTCGGGGTCCCGATCGTCGTGACGTACGGCGACGACGCGCGCGAGGGTGCAGCCGCGCTCCGCGTTGCGGGCGTTGCCGATCTCGTCGTGGGCGATCTCACCTTCGCACAGTGGGCGGCGGCCTTCGAGAAAAGCCGGCTCGTGCTCACGGTCGATACGGGTGCGACGCACGTCGCGAGTGCCGTGCGCAGGCCGACCGTGGTTCTCTTCGAACACCGATTCTTTCACCTCAGCTCGCAAGAGTGGTCGCCGTATCGCGTCCCGTCGGTGTGCTTGCGCAAGCCCGCAACCGACGCATCCGAAGATCTCGCCGCTTCGCGCGATGAGATCGTCGCCGCCGTCGGTAGCCTCTTACAACGGACATGAACGATCTCGATCTGACCGTCGTCATCCCGACCTACAACCGGCTCGATACGCTGCGCCACGTCATCCCGTCGCTGCTCGCGCAGACGCTCGCGGCCGACCGGTACGAAATCGTGGTCGCGGATTCGCAATCGAACGACGGGACGGCGGAGTACCTCGCGGAGATCTCGCGCGAGCACCCGCGCGTGCGTCATCTCCCGGGTCCCTACGACGGTCGCGCGATGGCGCGCAACGCCGGGGTGGAAGCCGCTCGTGGGACCGTCGTGATGTTCACCGATGCCGACATCATCGCGTCGCAAGATCTCCTCGCGCTCCATCTCGCACATCATCGCGACGATTCGAAGGTCGCCGTGGTCGGAATGGAACTCCAGGTCAATTCGTTTGCAGATTACGAGCGCTTGCGCGATAAGCCGCACGAACGTCGTCCGCTCCATCCGATGGCGCGACGTAAACTCTCGTGGCTCTATTTTCTGACGGGCAACGCATCGGTAAAGAAACGCGATCTCGATCGCGTCGGTCGGTTCGACGAAAACTTCACGGGTTACGGTCACGAAGATCTCGAGCTCGGCTATCGTCTGCAAGATGCGGGTCTCACGATCGTCTACGAACCAAAAGCGATCGATTATCACTGGCATCCCGTGCCCTACGACGAGCAGAAGCAAAAGATGGAGCTCGCCGGTCGTTCCACGGTGCGCTTCTATCGCAAGCACCCGACGTTCGGCGTGAAGGCGAACCTCGGCATGACCCCGCTCTCCCTCGTCTTGCACGACGTCGTGAAGAAGCAACCGAAATTGCTCGCGACGCTCGAACGCGTCGGTGCGGCGAAACCCGGCCTCGCACGCAATATCGTGTATCAGTATCACTATCTCAACGGCGTCAAGGACGCACTGGAGCGCGCGTGAGCGCCACGGCAGTTTCGTGCGGTGCGATCGGCACCGCGCATATCGGCACGCCCGTTCGCCTGCGCGGCTGGGTCAACCGTCGCCGCGATCACGGCGGGCTCGTCTTCATCGACGTTCGCGATCGCGACGGCATCACGCAGATCGTCTTCGATCCGGCAAACGCGGCGACGTTCGAGGTCGCGCAATCGTTGCGTAACGAAGACGTCATCGACGTTGCGGGCGACGTTCGCGCGCGCCCGCTGGGAACGGAGAACAAGAACCTCGCGACAGGCACGGTCGAACTCGGCGTCTCGTCGCTCGCGGTGCTCTCGCGGTCGCTCACGCCGCCATTTCCGATCAACGTCGAGGGCGACGTCGATGAAAATTTACGACTGAAATATCGCTATCTCGACCTGCGTCGGCCGCGCTTGCAACATAACCTCACCGTGCGGCACAAGATCGTCAAAGCGATGCGTGATTTTTTCGACGTCCGCGATTTTCTCGAAATCGAAACGCCCGTTCTCATCAAATCGACCCCCGAAGGCGCTCGCGACTTTCTCGTGCCCAGCCGCGTCCATCCCGGCACGTTTTACGCGTTGCCGCAATCGCCGCAACTGCTCAAGCAGATCCTGATGATCGGCGGCCTCGGCCGCTACATGCAGATCGCGCGCTGTTTCCGCGATGAAGATTCGCGCGCGGATCGGCAGCCGGAATTCACGCAACTCGACGTCGAGATGTCCTTCGTCGATGAAGAAGACGTCATGGCCATCATGGAAGCGTGTATCGTCCACGTCTGGAAAGCGGCGCTGGGACTCGAGCTCGCGCAGCCGATCCCGCGCATCGCGCACGTCGATGCGATGCGACGTTTCGGGATCGATAAGCCCGACTTGCGCTTCGGACTCGAACTCTGCGACGTCGACGCCGCTTTCGAAGGCACGTCGATCAATTTCCTCAAGGATCACGTGAACAATCCCGCGAGCCGGATGGCCGCGGTGCGGTACCCCGGCGGCGGCGCGCTCTCGCGGCGTGATTTCGACGCGATCACGGAAACGGCGAAGAGCTTCGGTGCGGGCGGTCTCATCTACGTGACGTACGCGGCCGACGGCTGGAAATCGTCGATTCAAAAGTTGCTCGACGATGCGACGGTAACGACGCTTCGCGAGCTCTGCAACGCCGAAGTCGGTGATGCGATTCTGCTCGTTGCGGGCGAACGCGCGCTCGCGACCGACGTTGCGGGGAAGCTACGGCTCCACGTGGCCGATCGGTTGCAACTCCGCGATCCCGCGATGTTCGCGTTCTGTTGGGTCGTCGATTTCCCACTCTTCGAACGCGATGCCGAGACGGGGGCGATCGCTCCGACGCACCATCCGTTTACGGCGCCGCTCGCCGGACAAGAAGCGCTGCTCGAAAGCGATCCGCTCGCGATGCGCGCGCAACATTACGATCTCGTTCTCAACGGGTTCGAACTCGGAAGCGGTTCGATCCGCATCCACGACGTCGCGTTTCAGAAACGAATTTTCGAAGTTTTCGGACTTTCCGATACGATTATCGAAGATCGCTTCGGCTTCTTCATGGAAGCCTTACGCTACGGCGCGCCGCCGCACGGCGGGATGGCGTGGGGCATCGACCGTCTCGCGATGCTCGCTTGTGGTGAGACGTCGATTCGCGACGTCATCGCGTTCCCGAAGAACCAAGTCGCGCGCGATCTCATGATGGACGCCCCGTCATCCGTGCCCGACGTTTCGCTACGCGACGTCGGGTTGCAACTGCGCCGCGCTCCGGCGCCCGTCGGGGCAAGCGCCCCGCATCTCTAGCAGCGATCTCGCTCGAGACCCGGTGCGATGCAGGCGACCTTCCTCGGCTTCGCGTGTGGGCTCGTCCCGTCTAAACGTACAGTCCTAAACTGATGTACGGTGCGTTGGTTGTCGAGTTCGTGCGTTCGCCCGCCTAGCCGAGATCGACGTAGAGATTGCCCAAAAACGCGGAGGTCGCCGAGCGCGACGGTACGAGGATCGTATTGTTGCGAACGATCGCGGTAAGGACGCGATTCGCTCTGAAATGATCGGGGAGCGAATACACGTGATGATCGCTAAAGAGAATCGAAATCGTGCCGCTCGGCGGCGCGCCGTTTTGAATTGCGTGTGAGCCGCTCTAACGCCGCCCGGTGAGGCTTCGGGCACGGGTAAAAATAGCGTCGAGCATCGCTTCGGTGAGGACGCCGGTATTCGTATTTTGGCGACTCGGATGATACGACGAGAGCAGCGTTAACGAAGCGGCCGTCTCGTGCGTCGCGGTGCTCTCGACACCGTGGCCGAACGCGTGTCGCGCTTCGAACCGATAGCCTCCCGCGATGAGTGCGCCGCGCGCCGCCGTCGTGCCGATCGCACCGAGCCCGACGACGACGCGCAGGTCGTCGAGCGCGCGCAACTCATCGACGAGATACGGGAAGCAGTGGTCGCGTTGTTCCGGCGTCGGCATATTGCCCGGCGGCGCGCAACGCAGGGCGGCCGTGATGAAGGCATCGTGTAGGATCATTCCGTCGTTGCGATCGCGCTGTTCCGGCTGGTTAGCGAAGCCCGCGCGATAGAGCGCGCGATAGAGCCAGACACCCGATGCATCGCCCGTAAACATACGTCCGGTGCGATTCGAACCATGAGCACCGGGTGCGAGCCCGACGAGCAGCACGCGCGCGTTGGGATCGCCGAATCCCGCAACGGGCCGGCCCCAATAGGTCTCGTCGCGATGCGCGCGCTTTTTTTCGATCGCGATCTGCGCGCAGTACGCACGAAGTTCGGGGCATCGCTCACAGGCCTCGATACGTGTGGCGAGTTCGTCCAGGGTCGTCGCGGCGTCGGTGCGCGACATTAGCGAAGTGCGGGAAAGCCGAGGCGTGCGAGCGCCGCATACGCGACGATGCCGACGGTCGTGGAAAGATTGAGGCTACGAACCGCACCCTCGCGCATCGGCACGCGGAGCGTCTGTGTCGGATGTGCGGCGAGCATGGCATCCGGCAAACCCGCCGTTTCCTTACCGAAAACGAGCGCGTCTCCGAAGGCGAACGGCGCGGCGTCGTAGCGTCGCGATGCGCGCGTGGAGAGGAGCCACATCGGCGCCGTCCACGTCGCGAGAAACGCGGCGAGCGAATCGTGGAGTCGCACGTCGACGGCATCCCAGTAGTCGAGGCCCGCACGTTTGAGTTCGCGATCGGCAATGGAAAAGCCGAGTGGCGCGACGAGATGCAGCGAGCATCCCGTTGCCGCACAGAGCCGCGCGACGTTCCCCGTGTTGGGCGGAATCTGCGGCTCGACGAGCACGATATGCAGCGGCGCGTTCGCGAGGGCATCCGTGCGGACGCGATCGATCGGTTGCGTCATCGTTCGCGGTTCGGCGTCTTCGGCTGCCAACGTCAGCGATCGTTCGCCAGACGTAACAACGTCTCGTGCAGCGGTGCGGGAACGATTGCGAGTGCCACGCCGCCGTGTCCGAGCCACGCACGTTCGAAGGCTTCACGCGAATAGGTCACGGCGACGCTCGGGTGCGCGGGATCGTTGACGAGCGCGTCTCCGTCGGGTGAAATTCCGCGTAAGACGACGAGATGTCCCGCGGATTGCGGTAGTGGTGAGCCCGGCAATTCGCCGGGCTCCCACGCGATCGAAACCGCGAGCGGTAGGTCGTCAGCCAGAAACGCGTGCGCGTGCGCGAGATCGCGCAGATGCACGACCGCCGCACGGAAGCCGAGCGTTCCTGCAAAAGCGGTGTTGAACGTCCAGTTTCCCGTGCCCGCGTAGGCTCCATCGTAGACTTCACGTGCGACGACGGGAATCTCGAGCGGGTAGCCGCGGTAGGCGAGCAGCATCGCAAGCGCCGTCGGCGCGCACCAGCCGCGTTCGTTCGGATACGCGGCGAGATACTGCGAGAGCTGCGGCACGTCGAGTTCGAGTGCGGGCAGCGCCACGATGGATGAGGGTGCGCCGTAATCGGGTGTGCTCACGTAGATGGCATCGAGTTCGCCTTGCGACCGGACGCCGAACGAAACGAGATCGACGTCGGCTTCGACGATGTCGGTCGCGATACGCACGAATGTATCGCGACCATCGAGCGAGCTGCGACGGTCGCTAGCGAAGGCGACGTACGGTAACCACGCGGACGTGCGGCCATCGTGTGCGTTGGCGCGCAATTCGAGGGCGCCCGAGAGCGCGCGGGCGTTCCACGAAACGATGGCCCGGCGCGACGGGCCGATGCGCACGATCGTCTCTTCGCCGACGTCGGGGCGCGCGAAGGTCAGCACGCTAGATGCTCCATTCCCACGAATTCCAATTATCGGTGATATATTCCGATGGTCGATAGCCTTTGAGATCGTCGTTGTAGGCGGCGACCGCCGTCTGCCAGTAGAAGAAGACGGCGGGCACGAGTTCGTGTATGCGCGTCTCTTCTTTTTGATACAGCGCTTTACGTTTTGTACGGTCGAACGTGCGGATCGCCGCGTCGCTCGTCTGCGTGATGATCGGGTCGCGCAAGAAGCTCGTATTCGCGCCTTTCGGTGGCACGAAATCGCCGCTCCACTCGCCCTGGTTGTCGGGATCGGGCGCGTTCGTATCGATGGACCATTCGAGATCGTACGTGCCGCCGTATAGCGGGCCATTCTGTGCGAAGAGGACGCTTGCGGGATAATTTTTAATCGTCAGCTCGATGCCGATCGCACGTAATTCCTGCTGCATCTGAACTTCGGCTTGTTCGTTGCCCGGTTTGTTCGTCGCCGAGATGTTGAAGCGTAATTCGGTCGTGCCATTGCCGCGGGTGCCGCCGGGACCCGGATGAAAGCCCGCGACATCGAGGAGCCGTCTCGCCTCGGCGAGGTCGTGCCGATAGAATGGGATCGTCGGTGCGGCCCAAGAGTCGGGCGGAAGATCGCTGTGCGCGCGCTCGTTGATACCGTGGTAAACCGTGGCGTTGAGGCGATCCCAATCGATTGCTTCGGCGAGTGCGCGCCGCACGCGGACATCGCGCAGAGCCGGTCGCGTGCAGTTGATCGCGAGGCGACGCCAGTTCGCGCTTCGATGCCGCGCGAGCGTGAGGCTCGGGACATTTGTGAGGTCCCGAACTTTCCCGTCGCCGACGCTCTGGTCCAGATCCACTTCGTGCGTTCGTAGCTGTCCGATCAGGACATCGGGATTGGGGACGATGTGCCACGAGATCGCATCGAGTTTTGGTCGACCGCGCCAGTAGCGATCGTTCGGCATGAATTCGAGCGACGAGGCGTGATTCCACGCTTTGAGGAGCCACGGTCCGCTCGAAATTGGATTCGCGTTGAACGCCGCGGTATTGAGGTCGGCAAGCTTGCCGAGAAGATGTTCGGGTAGCGGCGGATATGCGGCACCTCCGCCGCCGCCGAAAATACCGAGGATGCCGGCGTTGGGACGCTTGAGATGGACGATCGCGGTCCGATCGTCTGGGACGTCGATTGCGGAAATGTCGTCCCAGCCTGCCGAGAGTTTCGTATTGTTGCGCTTGTTTTCAACGGCGCGCCAGGTGAAACGAAGGTCGCGCGGTGTGAGCGGTTCGCCATCGGACCACGTGACGTTCGGACGCCAATGCAAGGTGATCGTCTTGCCGTCGTGCGCGATGCCGCCGTTGCCATAGGTGGGCACGACCGTCGCGAGTTCCGGTACGAATTCACCGCGTTGGTCGTAGCGGAAGACGGGTGCGAAGACGAGCGCATCGATCGCATCGGTGGCATCGGTATGCGCGTACATCGGATTGAGATTATCGGGTTCGTCACTGCTTCCGACGACGAGGTGACCGGGATGCGTCCACGGATGACGACCGTTCATTGCGACATTTGCCGGCCGAGCGCACCCGATGACCGTCAGGGTCATCAAACACGCGATGATCGCGCTACCGAGCCGCTCTCGCGATCGTTCGTGCGACGTCATGGGAACCGAACGCGAGATCGCCGACACGGAGTTGCGCACGGAGAAACGCTTCCGCGACCGGCCTAGCCTTCCTCGCAAGCGCGCCGCGCTTTCTAGCGTTGGTGGCGTCTAACGAACGCACGAGGGTCCAGTTACGTGCCGACCACACTAGCAGAGATCGCGCAGGATCCAAATCGTACGCGCAGATACTCGGGTGGTGGATCACAAAGACTTGGATCACATGCTGATACGCGCGAGCCCCAGGCTTCGCCGTGTCGTTCATTCCGCTGAAAGGCTTTTCTCGTGACGGACATTTCGCTTGGCGAATATACCCTCATCTACAATGCATTTTCTCTAACGATCGCCGTGATGGGCGCATCGACGATCTTCTTTTTCTTCGGACGGTCGCAAGTCGCAAAACCCTACCGCACCGCAGTGACCGTGACCGCACTCGTCACGCTTGTTGCTTTCTACCACTACTTCCGGATTTTCGACAGCTGGGTTAGCGCCTTCACGGTCGTCGGCGGAGTGATCAAGCCGACGGGAGTCGCGTTCAACGACGCGTACCGTTACGTCGATTGGCTCTTAACCGTGCCGCTTCTGCTTCTCGAATTGATCCTCGTCATGAAGCTGCCGCCGAAAGAATCGGTCTCCAAGTCGCTTCGACTCGGCATCCTCGCGGCCGTGATGGTTGCATTCGGATATCCAGGCGAAGTCGCGACCGATAACACGACCCGTTGGATCTTTTGGGCACTCGCGATGATCCCGTTCACGTGGATCGTTATCGAACTCTTCGTCGGCCTCAAAGCCTCGATCGCATCGCAACCGGAAAATGTGCGCGGCATGGTGAGTATCGCACGTTGGATTACCGTTCTCTCCTGGTGCTTCTACCCGGTGGTCTTCATCTTCCCGATGATCGGCTTTTCGGGCGGTGCAGCGGTGACGCTCGTCCAAGTCGGCTACACGATCGCCGATATCGTAGCGAAATCGGCGTTCGGTATCTACATCTATAACATCGCGGTCCGCAAATCGGAAAACGAGCCGAGCACGGAGTTCATTCCCTCTTCTGCGGTCGGCGCAGTTTAGGCGGCGGCGAAGCGATGCACGTCCGCGACCGGTCGTCGTATCGCTTCGTCATCCTCGGTGCGGGGCTCTCGGGCCTCAGTCTCGCGCGAGCATTCGCGCGAGCTGGTGTCCGCGACCGCATCGCGATCGTCGATGCGAAGCCTGCCTTCCGTGACGATCGAACGTGGTCGTTTTGGGACATCGATGCAAACGGCGACGCCGAACTCGCTGCGGGTCGTTGGCACGCCTGGCAATTCATCGACGCTCGAGGGGCGTACGTCCAACGCAGCGATAAGGCGCCCTATGTTGCGCTGCGCAGCGCAGACTTCTACGCGAGTGCCCGCTCGGAGATCGAGGACGCAGGATACGAAATCTCGCTTGGGGAGCGGGTCGCGGACGTAACCGAATCGGAAATCGGATGCGTCGTAACGACCGGGCGCCGACGTATTTCTGCCGACATCGTTTTCGACGCGCGTGGGCTGAGCGCCGCAATGGTGGGCGCATCGCCCGTCATACAGCGCTTCGTCGGGCGACGGATTACGAGCAAACGCGACGTTTTCGAACCCGGTGTCGCGACGTTGATGGACGTTCAAGACGACACGGGGGACGGGTTTCATTTTTATTACGTCTTGCCGTTCACGACACGCGAAGCGTTGGTCGAGAATACGTATTTTGCACGTGCGCCCATCGCTACGGCTCGGCTCGAGGCGGAACTCGACGCATACGTTATGCGCCGATACGGACGCACGATTGCAGAGACAGACTATCGCGAAATCGGCGCGATCCCGATGAGTACGGCCCGGATACCACATGCGCGGACGCGGCGCGTGGTGCCGATCGGACTGCGCGGAGGATGCGCGCGCCCGGGAAGCGGCTACACATTTCATCGCGTCGCGATGCAGACCGCAGCGCTCGTGCAGGCATTCGCGCCGCACGATTCCCCGCTGACGGAAATATCCTATGCCCTCGCACCGCCGGCGTGCGACGCCTGGTTGATCGCGGCTGCCCGCCATGCGCCGTCGCTCCTACCCGGCGCGTTCGCGAAGCTCTTTGCGACGACCGATGGCGACCGAGTCGCGCGGTTCATGATGGATCGCGCGGGCGCACTCGAATCATTTCCCGTGCTCGCGGCGAGCGCGCTCGGCGCCGCCCAGACGCTGCTGGCGAGATGTAATGCATCCGCTAGCGTCGCGCCATCGTCTTCTGCGCCAGCGCCGGTTGTATCGCGGTAAAGAATCGCGCGGAGCCGTAACGCACGAGATCATCGCACGGCAAGCCCGTTTCCGCGGTCGCACGCTCGATCGCCGTACGAGCCGCAGCATCGTCGAGGCCGAGCGTGTTGAGGGCGATGCCGATGACACGTGCGGGTTTGACCGTCGCACAGAGCGCTTCGTAGGTGCGCACGAGATCGCGTAACGCGAGCAACGGCGTTCCATAGTCGTCGACGTGCGTGCGCGTCGCGAGGTGTACGAGCACGAGCGCATCGGGGCACGCCCCATATAAGAGCGCGAGCGTCACGGGAGCGAATGCAGGATGGTTTATCCCGCCTTGTCCCTCGACGAAAAGCAGGTCGGGAGCTTCGCGGTCGGCCTCGGCATCGAGATTATCGAGGACTAAAGCTTCTGCCGCGCCGCTCGCGAAATCAGCGATCACGCGATCGATCGCGGTTCCGCTGCCCGCGATCATGATACCGGTCTGACCCGTCGCGACGAAACGCGCGCACACGCCCGCAGCGTTTGCGGCGCGAGTGAGTTCGAGCGACGCCGTCATCTTACCGACGGCGCAGTCGCTGCCGACGGTGAGCACCACGCGTGGCACGACGTCGTATCCGCTGCCGGAAAATAAGCGCGGCGTGGGTGGCGTGCGCACGTCCCAAATCCATGTCGCACCGTGTCGCGCGGCGGCTACGAACTCGGGATCGTCGGCAAAGATCTGATGCAGGCCGCTCACGACGGCGATGCCCGATTTGAGTGCGGCGACGATCGTCGCGCGCCACGCGCTCGGCAGTGCGCCGCCTGCTGGCGCGACGCCGACGAGCAGCGCGGTGGGTGCGAATGCGCGTGCGTCCTCGAGCGATGCGACGATCGGTACGTCACTTTGCAAATAGGACACGATCTCGTGGACGCGTTTGCCTGCGTGCTCGGGATCGATGACGCAGACCACTTCGTCTCGACCGTACGCGATCACGCCGTGTGCCGTTTTCGCCGAACGCGTCGCGAAGAGCCCGGGTGCGAGAATCGCGTAGCGTTGCGGCGTTCGCATGCGCGTGCGGTTCGTACGATCGTTTGTCGATTCAGCGCTCACGGGACATTCGCTCCTACGCGCGTGGCGACGAAGCTCGCAATCGGTTTGCGCTCGACGACGCCGAGGCCGGGCGTCGTCGGCAACATGAGTTTTCCGTGCGCGTAGGTTACGCCGACGAAGGGATCGTCCGAGGTGAGAAAAGGACCATCGAGATCGGCCCAATCGACGAGGGGTGAGAGATGCGCTGCCGCCGTGGTGAGGATCGCGCTCTCGACCATGCAACCGAGCATGATCTTGAGGCCGAGCGCCCGCGCGGTATGGATCATGGCGAGTGCACCGCGGATGCCGCCGCACTTCACGAGTTTAACGTTGATTCCGTCGACGCAGCCCGCGAGTGCGAGCAGATCGCTTGCATCTTTGGAATCTTCGTCGGTGACGATCGCGACGCGCGAGCGTTCGCGGATCCAGCGCAAGCGCTCGGGTGTGCCGGCGGGAATCGGTTGTTCGCAAAATTCGACGTCGAGTTTGGCGAGGATTTCGAGGTTCGCGACCGCGCTCTCGGGCGTCCAGCCTTCGTTCGCATCGACGCGAATCGTGCCGGTATATCGCGCGCGCATCGCTTCGAGCACTTCGAGATCGCCCGGAAACCCGAGTTTGATTTTGACGATCGGATGCGTGAGGATCGCATCGAGCTTCGCCAGCATCTTTTCGGGCGAATCGATCCCGATGGTGAACGACGTGACGGGCGTGCGCGCCGGATCGCAACCGAAGATTTGCCACAGCGGTCGTCCCGCTTCTTGACCGATGAGATCGTGCATCGCGATGTCGAGCGCGCAGCGTGCGGCGGGCGCGAGTGTTGCGAGTTCGGTTTCGAGTGCGAAGGGGTCGTCGCCGAGCGGATGGCGCCCGAGCTCCTGCACGACGTCGGCGATCGCGTCGCCGTAGCGCGCCGAGGGCGCACTCTCGCCAAGGCCCTCGCGCCCGTCCCACGCGAGTCGTGCGAGGAGCGTGTGCGCCGCCGTTGCCGTACCGCGCGAGATCGTAAAGGCGTGGACGAGTGGTAACGCGAGTTCGGTGAGGGTGAGACGCACGATCGCACGCTTTCGCGCAAGCGCGGTTGCTCCCCGCGCAGGGACGTCGCACGCACGGACGACATCCGCCGTCTGATATGGCCGTGAAGTACCGAACCTCGATCGTGTGGCTGCGTCGCGATCTCCGTCTCGACGATAACGTCGCACTCGCCCGCGCGGCAGCGGAGAGCGAGCGCGTCGTTTGTGCGTTCGTGCTCGATCCCGCGTTGCTCCGCGGCGGCGAGCTCGGCGCGCCGATCGTCGCGTTTTTCTTCGATGCGCTTGCGGAGCTACGCGCGGAGTTGCGCGCGCTCGGCAGCGATCTCGCGTTGCTCGAAGGCGAATGCGCGAACGAACTTCGCACGCTCGCCAAGCGCGTCGATGCGACGGCGGTTTTTTACAATCGAGATTACGTTCCGAGCGCTCGAGCGCGCGACGAACGCGTCGAAGCAGCGCTCCGAGCGAGCGGATGCGCGGTCGAAGCGTCCCTCGATCACGTGTATTACGGTGCCGATGAAACGCTCAAAGCCGACGACAAACCGTACACGGTTTTCACGCCGTACAAACGGCGTTGGCTCGCTCGCCACGACGAAGATCCGCGTCCGCCGGTCGCGTCGCGCGAGGCGAGTTCGAAAAAACTTGCGACGGCGGCAGCGATCGGCGCGTCACGCGACGTGCCCGAACCCGAAGTGTACGGTCACGCGCGGTCGTCGCTCTACGCACGCGGTGGCGCGGCGCTCGCGCATCGAGAGCTCGGCGATTTTTTAGCGACGCGTGCGGGCGCCTATGCCGACGACCGCAACTTCCCCGCCATACCCGGGACGTCATATCTCTCGCCGCATCTGCGCGCCGGGACGATCGGTATCCGAACGTGCGTTTTTCGTGCGTTGCAGGCGCGCGCGGACGTACGCGGTGGCCGCGCGATCGGTTACGACACGTGGCTCAGCGAACTCATCTGGCGCGATTTTTACCAGCAAATTCTCGCGAATTTCCCACACGTTGCAACGGAGCCATTCCTCGCCGATGCGAAGCGACTCGAATTCCGCAACGCGCCGAACGAGTTCGATGCCTGGGCGCAGGGACGCACGGGATATCCGATCATTGACGCAGCGATGATGCAGCTCAACACGAGAGGCTGGATGCACAATCGATTACGGATGATCGTCGCTTCGTTTTTCACGAAGGACCTTCTCCTGGATTATCGTTTGGGCGAGGGCTACTTCAATCGTATGCTCATCGATGGCGAGCTTGCGGCCAATAATGGCGGCTGGCAATGGTCGGCGTCGACGGGTACCGACGCGGCGCCGTATTTCCGTGTTTTCAATCCGCTCTTGCAGAGCAAGAAGTTCGATCCCGATGGGCGCTTCATCAAAAGCATGTTGCCGGCGCTCGCGCGACTCGAGGGCGATGCCCTGCACGCACCCTGGACGCTCGCACCGTTGCAAGCCGAGGCAATCGGATTTCGCATCGGCCGCGATTATCCCGAGCCGATGGTCGATCACGCGATGGCACGCGAACGCGCGCTCGCGCTCTATGCACCCGTCATGGGCAAAGCGGCGCGTGTCAAGACTTGACCGACGTGGGATACTTACAAGGACGATAACTGCGCTCGTTCGCGTACTTGCTTTGGTGTGGGACCAATGTACTACCCCAGGGAGCATCAGCTCTGGATACGACACCGTTTCGACTATCGTTGAAACCACGTGGCGCCCAGGCCGCACCCACCTGCTAAAGCAGGTCTTTACCCGGGCATGCAGACGGCAGTGTGGTTGTTGTCACTCTCTCGCAAAGCACTTGTCACCGAGTGCTTTTTCTTTGGATTAGACGGTAACGGCGAGCGCGCTCGCGCGGAGAACGGCGAAGCGAGCGAGGGCATCGTGGTACGCACTTCGCTCGCGAACATCGCCCACTTCCAAAACCACGCAACCACGAAAGCGTTTGAGTTCGCGGATCAGCGCGGGCGCGTCTGCATCGGCGTCGGTTGCGAAGCGCGCGATCGTAGCGATACCGTACGCTGCGATGACCGCTTCATCCAAGGCCGACGCTACGTTGCCGTGCGTACCAGCGCCAGAAATATCGATCTCGAAGCGCAACCACGCGCTATCGACGTCTTTTGCGGCCCGTTTGGCATCATCGATGCTCGCGATGATCGTGCTCGGTACGTTCCGCAGTGCAAGCGTGACGTTCGCTCGCTTCGCCTCTTTTGCGCGTGCCTTGAGTCGATCGACGAACGTGCTCCATGCGGTCGGGTCGTCGTTTGCTACTGGCGCGCGCACGATCGCGATCGGCGCGCCGAGCATCGTCGCGACGTCGAGCCACGTCTCGCCGCCGTCGTCGAGGAGCCCGCTTGCGTCGAGCGCGGCGACGCTGAGTCCGAGGTCGGTCGCGACTTTCTTGAGCTGTGCGCAATGTTCGCTATCTGTCCGCGCGAAGTGCTCGCCTGCAAAAACCACGGCGTCGACTTCGAGTTCGTTTGCGGCGATATCGAGCCACTCGAGTTGCGTGATCTCACGGGCAACGAATGCGCGTGCGAAGGCGGCGCTCGAGGAGGCGATCTTCATATTTCATTTTGCGTTCGGGCGATGCGGCCGTGCTCCCGCCAAGCCGTGAGTCGAGGTGGGCACCCGCGCTGGTATGGGCGAACGAAACGGGAGTGACACACGACGTAGGCGGCTCGGCGATCGACGATCCGGTCGCGCGCGACCAACACGCGTTCGCGCCGTGGGAAGTCCGCGTCGACGCGCTGATGCGTGCGCTGACGGATCCGACTCGAATCGGTGGGCCCGTCATGCTCGTCGATGAGTTGCGCCGCGGTATCGAGTCGTTGGGACCCGAAGAATACGCCCGCCTCGGATACTACGAAAAGTGGCTCCTCTCGATGCTCGCGATTTTGAGCGAACGCGGGACGGTCGATGCTGCGAGCGTGCGGTGCCGCGCGACGGAGATCGCGCGCGAACTGCGCGACCACGATCACGAGGAGACGCGTTGAACGCTCCACGTTTCGCCGCGGGCGATCGCGTGCGCGTCCTCGAGCTCGCGCGCCCAGGTCACGTCCGTACGCCGCATTACGCGCGTGGGAAATGCGGTGTCGTCGAGCGATTCTGCGGTGCGTTCGGAAATCCCGAAGAGCTCGCGTACGGCCGCTGGGATGGCGCCCCCGTTCCGCTGTATCGCGTACGGTTCCGGCTCGCCGACGTGTTCCCGACCGACGATGCCGAGCCCGATACGATCGATGTCGAGCTTTACGAACCGTGGCTCGTGCCGGAGAGTGAGACGTGAGCGACCGCGAGTTCGAGGCGCTCGAGGCGGCGTTTCGTGAAGTGCTCGTCGCGCGTGGGATCGTGACGGATGCCGAGATCGCCGAACGTGTCGAGGTGCTCTACGGTCGGACGCCGGAACTCGGCGCGCGCGTCGTCGCCCGCGCGTGGTTCGATCCCGCGTACAAAGCCCGGCTCCTCGCCGACGGCAGCGCCGCGGTCCGAGAGTTACTCGAGATCGATATCGGCACGCTCAAGCTCGTCGTCGTCGAGAACGTTCCGGGCGTGCATAACGTCATCGTCTGCACGCTGTGCTCGTGCTATCCGCGCATGCTCCTCGGCGTCCCGCCGGATTGGTACAAAAGCGTGACCTATCGTGCGCGCGTCGTACGCGATCCGCGCGGTGTCCTCAAAGAATTCGGAGTCGCGCTTCCGCCGGGCGTCGCGGTTCGCGTTCACGACAGCACGGCTGACATGCGCTATATCGTCCTTCCCGCACGACCGCCGGATTCCGAGCACCTCGACGAAGCCGCATGCGCGGCTCTCGTGACGCGCGATGCGATGATCGGCCTTGCCGTTCCCAGCCTCGGGTCGTGACGGGCTCGAGGGCGCAAACGTCGAACATCCCTCCATGCAGCTGCTCGAACAATCGCTCCTCGCCGCTCAAGACCCGGAGCTCTACACCGCGATTGCGGCCGAGGAAAAGCGCCAACGCGTGAACCTCGAGCTCATCGCATCGGAAAATTATACGAGCGCCGCCGTGCGCGAGACCTCGGCGTCGGTGCTCACAAACAAATACGCCGAAGGGTATCCGGGCAAACGTTACTACGGCGGCTGCGAACATGTCGACGTCGCAGAGCAACTCGCGATCGATCGTGCGAAGGCACTTTTTAAAGCCGAGCATGCCAACGTCCAGCCGCATGCGGGAGCGCAAGCGAACACCGCGGTGTTCCTCGCGGTGCTGCGGCCCGGTGATACGATCATGGGGTTGGCGATCGATCATGGCGGCCATCTCACGCACGGCACCAAGGTGAGTTTGAGCGGCAAGTATTACAACGCCGTCGCCTACGGCGTGAAACGTGATACCGAGCTCATCGATTACGATCAGATGCGAGCGCTCGCACGCGAGCACAAGCCTAAACTCATCATCGCGGGCGCGAGCGCGTATCCGCGGACGATGGATTACGCACCCTTCGCCGAGATCGCGAAAGAAATTGGCGCGCTCTTTCTCGTCGATATGGCGCATATCGCGGGACTCGTCGCGGTCGACTTGCATCCCTCGCCCGTGCCGCTCGCCGATTTCGTGACGACCACGACGCACAAGACGCTGCGCGGTCCGCGCGGTGGCCTGATCCTCACGACGGCCGCGCACGCAGCCGCGATCGATAAAGCGGTCTTTCCGGGTATTCAGGGCGGTCCGATGATGCAAACGATTGCGGGAAAAGCGGTTGCGTTCCGCGAGGCGCTGCAGCCGGATTTCGTCGCGTATCAGCGGCGCGTGCTCGTCAACGCAAAGGCGATCGGGGAAGAATTGCAACGCGCGGGTGCGCGCCTCGTTGCGGGAGGTACGGATACGCACCTCATCCTCGTCGATCTCGGGCCAAAGAACTTAACTGGTAAAGCCGTTGAAGGGTATCTCGATGAAATTCAGATCACCGTCAACAAAAATGGCATTCCGTACGACCCCCAAAAACCTGCGGTGACGAGCGGCATTCGCATCGGCTCGCCCGCAATTACCACACGCGGCATGGGCGAAACCGAAGCGCGCGAGATCGGCAAGATCATCGGCGCGGCGCTCGACGATGTCGGTGCACGCGCGAAGATGGACGAACTACGGGGCCGCGTCAACGAACTTACGTCGCAATACGGCGTGCCGTAGACGACCGTCGCTCGGTCACATCGCCCGATTGCAGTGTTGCTTGTCGAACGTAAATCCGGCTCGAGCGCCCAGCAATCGTAGTTCGCAGCCGGCGAGAACGAACGTTCGATCCTCAAAGACCGCATCGCTCTTGGCATCGGTATCGCTCGAGCTGTGCTCGATATGGAGCAAGACGCGTCCGTTTTGTTCGCGCCACGTCCCGGTTTGAACGGTCGTCCCACCGCGTTCGGCCTCGGGGCGTTGCGTGTAGCGCGACGACCCCGACCGTAACTGCGCACGTCCGTCGGCGCGGAGCGATAACTCCAGACGCACCACGCTCGCCCCCGTGACGTGCGTGGCGACGTAGGTTCCGGTGAACGGCGACGCGTGCTGTTGCGCGGCAAGCGTCGGCGCCGCGAGCGCCGTTCCGAGTGCGAGTACGAGCGCTGCCGCGTTCCGAAGCCTATGGAGCGAAGTGAGTTTGTCGATCATGTGTCCTCCCGACGGTCGAATAGCCTAAGTTTCGCGTTTGCGGGGTCGCCCCCCGTCCCAAGGTCGCTCCGCGCGACCCCGTGAACGGCGCGGCATGCGCGAACCCGTCGTCGTCTCGCACCCGGCTGTCGCGGATCGACTCGCACGGATCCGCGACGTCGCAACCCCGATGCCGGTCTTTCGTCGGCTCGTCGAAGAGCTCGGTATTTATCTCGCCTACGAGGCGACTCGCGACCTCGCTACGCTTCCCGATCGAGCGCAGACACCCGTCGGCCCAGCGGACGTGAAGCGTCTCGCCAAGCCGCCCGTCGTCGCGCCGATCCTGCGCGCCGGCCTCGGGCTCTTACCGGGATTTCTCTCCGTCATCGACGCTGCGATCGTCGCGCATCTCGGATTCTTTCGCGACCCCGGGACCCTCGAAGCCGTACCGTACTATGCGAATCTTCCCGTCGATCTCCAAGGGACGGCCGTCTTCGCACTCGATCCGATGCTGGCAACGGGTCACTCGGCGGCGGCCGCGCTCGATATTCTCGCCGAACGCGGTGCTCGCGAGCTCACCTTGCTTTGTCTGCTCGCCGCACCCGAGGGAATCGCACACCTGCGCGAACGCCATCCCGGCGCCCGCATCGTTACGTGTGCGATCGACGCCGGGTTGAACGAACACGGCTATATCGTTCCCGGACTCGGCGATGCGGGCGATCGCATGTTCGGCAGTGCGACGTCGGTTCCGATGGGATATCGTCGCACGCCGGGTGGTTCCGAACCGGACGCGGCCGGGAGCACGGCGTAGTACCCTCGTTGAGATGTCTGCATCGCGACCCGGCTGGGACGAATATTTCATGGAAGTCGCACGAACCGTCGCGACGCGGGCCACGTGTCCGCGCGCGAGCGTCGGAGCGGTGCTCGTGCGCGAACACCGCATCCTGACCACGGGATACAACGGCGCGCCGCGTGGCGTCGCGCACTGCTCGGAGATCGGCTGCGAGATGATCGGCGGGCATTGCGTGCGCTCGACGCACGCCGAAGCCAACGCCGTCGTGCAGGGCGCGCTTTACGGCGTCGGCCTCGATAGTGCGACCGCATATTGCACGCACCAACCATGTGTGAGCTGCGCGAAACTACTCATCAGCGCGGGGATCGTGCGGATCGTCTACGCGTCGGCGTACACCGATACGTTCGCGCAGTCGCTGCTTGCCGAAGCGGGCGTCGCGCTCGCGCATTTTGGGTCGCTCGAGCGCGTGACGACGGAGGCTCGTCCGTGAAGGTCGCGCTGCCGTATCTCTACGCGCTCGCGACCGTCACGTCGTTCGTCACGGCGTTCCTCGCGACGCCGCAAATCCGTAAGCTCGCGCTCAAAGTCGGCGTGCTCGATGCGATCGGCGAGCGTCGGATGCATACCGAACCCAAGCCGCGCATCGGCGGCATCGCGGTCTATCTCGGGCTCGCATTCTCGCTCTTCATTACGATCGGCTTCGCGCTTCACACGACGCTCTTTCATAAAGCCAACGAGACGCAAGATTTCTTCGGCCTCCTCTTCGGCTCGACGTTGATCATGCTCGTCGGCGTTTGGGACGACATCATGGGAATGCGTCCGCGCAATAAATTTATCGCGCAGATCGTGGTCGCGGTCGTCTCGATGATCTACGGCTTCCACATCCCGGGCTTCGAAATTCCCGGCACCGATCACTACGTCAACGTACCATTTTGGATCGATTATCCGATCACGCTCGTGTGGTACTTAGGCATGATGAATGCGATCAATTTTCTCGACGGCCTCGACGGATTGCTTTCCGGTGTGACCGCGATCTCGGGTATCTTTCTCTTCGCGATCGCATCGGGTCACGGCCAAGCGGGTGCGGCGCTCGTGCTCTGTGGACTCATCGGTGGCGCGCTCGGCTTTCTGCCGTATAATTTCAATCCCGCGAAAATCTTTCTCGGCGATACGGGCTCGCTTTTTATCGGCTACGTCTTTGCGACCGTGTCGCTGCTCATCACGGCGAAGATCGCGGTGACGGTGAGTTTGCTCGTGCCGCTCCTCGCGCTCGCGCTTCCCGTCGTCGATACCGCGGTCGCGATCTTCCGGCGTTTCCGCGCGGGCAAAGCGATCACGGAAGCGGATCGCGGGCACTTCCATCACATTCTCGTCTTTCGCTTCGGGCTCAACGTGAAGCAGGCGGTACTCCTGATTTGGGGAGTCTGTTTCGTGCTCGGTGCGGCTGCATATTGGCTCTCGCGCGCCGACACCGCGCACCAACATCTCGCCGGAATTCTGTAGGCTTTTCGTGACTCGACCGCTTCGCGTGATGACTGTTTTCGGCACGCGTCCCGATACCATCAAAATGGCGCCCGTCGTGCGTGCGCTTGCCGCCGCGGGGCCTGCAATCGAGCCGATCGTCTGCGTCACGGCGCAACATCGGCAGATGCTCGACGATCTGGTCGCCCTCTTTGGGATCGTGCCGGATTACGATCTCGACATCATGCGACACGATCAAACGATCACGCAGATCACGACGCGCGTCCTCGAGGGCATGGAGCCGGTTTTGCGCGATGCGAAGCCCGACGTCGTGCTCGTACATGGTGACACGTCGACGTCGACTGCGGCTGCGCTTGCTGCATTCTACGCAAAAATTCCGGTCGGTCACGTGGAAGCGGGCTTGCGGACGACCACGGCCTTCGAACCGTTTCCCGAAGAGATGAACCGTCGCCTCACCGGCCGCCTCGCGTCGTATCATTTCGCGCCGACGTCGCGCGCGCGTGCGAATCTCGAGCGTGAGAACGTGGCGCCTGCCGATATCATCGTGACGGGCAATACCGTCATCGACGCGTTCCTGGCGGTCGCGGAAAAAGATGTCGCGTTCGAAGAGCCCGCGTGGGCGGGGCTCGATCCGACGAAGCCGTGGATTTTCGTCACCGCGCATCGCCGCGAGAATCACGACAAGATGGCGGAGATCTGCGACGCGCTCGCTGAAATTGCGGCGCTGCCGGAGCGGCCGCAGATTTTGTGGCCCGTGCATCCGTCGCCGCACGTCGCACCGATCGCACACGCGCGCCTCGACGGCATCGCGGGCATCAAGCTCGTCGAATCCTTACCGTACGACGTGACGGTCCACAGTATCAAGCGCTCGAAACTCGTGCTCACCGATAGCGGCGGCCTTCAAGAAGAAGCACCGTGTCTCGGCAAGCCGGTGCTCGTCATGCGCGACGAAACGGAACGGCCTGAGGGTATCGAGGCGGGGACGCTCGAGCTCGTAGGACCGCATCGCGGCGCGATCGTCGGCGCGACCCGCCGTTTGCTCGAAGACGACGCCGCATACGCGCGCATGGCGCGGGCGAATAATCCCTACGGCGACGGCCACGCCGCAGCGCGCATCGTCGCGTGGATACTCGCGCGATTACGTGAGGGGACGCTACCGGAACCATTCGCCGGCGCGCGCTCTTTAGGGAGCGGCCGGCGTTAGATTGAGCGTCCGACGCTGCTGATCGTACCCGTCGTCGTCGTGACCATGATCGAGACGCTCACTCGCTGACCACTCGTGTCGGTCACGACGATCGTGCAGACGCCCGCGGCGATTGGCGTTACCGCGATTGAGGTTGTCGGGCCGTTCGCCGTCGCCGGAGAGTACGTTGCGATGCCGGTGCAACTGGTGGGCGCCGCGCTCGTCACGCTCAGAGCACCCGCATAGCCTGCCTCAGTCGCCTGGAACGTCTGCGCCACGGAGCTCGTGAACGAGAGCGAGGCGGTCGTTGCCGATAGCCCTTGCGGGGCAGGTGTCGGGGTCGGGGTCGCGGGTCCGGCGGGGGCCGGTGTGGTCGTCGGCGTTGCCGTGGTCGCCGCTGTTGGTGGGGTCGGGGCGGCCGCGAGCGGAGTTACGGTCGGGGCGGCGGGCGGTCCGGCGCCGGGTGAGGAGCCGCCCCCGGAGCAGCCGACGATGCCCGCGAGTGCGGCGACGGCCAGGGTGCGGGTTCCATGAGCGAACATCCGTCCGGTCCTTCCAAGCGCGACCCGTCGAACTCGGTCACGGGACCGCGGGTTCTATCGTTTCTTCGGCAACGAAACGACCGACGGCCACCGCACCATCGTAAATAGGTGGGAAACGCCCTCCACCATCTGGCGACACGATCGTGGCAGGTTTCGCAGTTTCGGTTCCCCAACAGGGAAGGCGCCGTGCCAGAGGACCTTTTGCGTGCTTATTTCGACCGCAAACGGCCTATGGTGGTATGGTCGATCGTCTTTGCCGTCCTTGCGGGACTCGTCGTTTCGACGAAAGCCCCGATCGCGGGAATCGCGCTGGTCTTTGGGACCGGCTGCGGCATCGCGAACGCATTGCTTACAATGCGTGGAAACGAACGACTCGTCGACCATAAAAGCGTCGCGACGTTCGTTTTTAGCAGCATCTTACGGATCGGCGTCTTCGGTATTATTCCGGTTGAGTTTGCACTGCACGGTCCGTGGTGGACCATGATCGCGTACTTTATCGGGTTTTTCACGCCACTCGCGCTCTACACCGTACTCGTCGCGCGCGCCGTTCGGACAGGATAACGTTGAAAGAGGGAATCGGCACTCACAGCCTGTGGTCGCTGCCGCTGGTCGGCAACGTTCACAGCGATACCATTCTCACCACGTGGCTTGCCATGGCGGTGGCGCTGATTCTTCTCGCGATCGTCGGCCGCAGCTATAAAACGCCCGTCGCCGGCAAGACGCAGACCGTCCTCGAAGGCGTGGTCGATTACATTTCGGACATGGTGTACGGCTCGCTCGGCAAACGTGGCGAACCCTTCGTGCCGTTCTTTATCGCGATGTTCATCTTTATTTTCCTGATGAACCAATTCGGTGTGTTCCCGTTCAAGGCGCTCGGGTTGCCGTTCGGCGGCTCGCCAACGGGCGATATCAACACGACGATCCCGCTCGCACTCATCGTGTTCTTTCTCATTCAGTTCATGACGATCAAGCTCAAAGGCCTCGGCGGGTACGCCCACCTCTTTAAACCGATCTTCTTGGCACCGATCAATATTCTCGAAGAAGTCGTTCGCCCGGTCACGCTCGCGGCGCGTCTTTTCTTTAATATTTTTGTCGGCGAGTTGCTCTTCATCATCATCGCCTCGATCGTGAACGCGAAAGTCACCGTCGGGCCCGTCAATCTCTCGATCGTCGTCAGCGTGCTTCCGTTTTTTATCCAGTTCTTTAATTTCTTCGTCGGCACCGTGCAGGCGTTCGTCTTCACGCTCTTGGGCATCGTGTATCTGTCCTTAGCGATCGGCGAAGAACACTAGTCTCGAACGACACTACCCCAAAGAAATGTACCCCGGCGCTCGCGCCCTCGCACTCCTAGTAACGTCGTCTCACTCATCCGCGAAAGGTTCCTACCGTGACTTCAGAGAGCTTAGTTGCAGCCGCAACGATCCTCGCATTCGGATTGATCGTCCTCGGCGTCGCATTCGGCTCGGCCGTCGGCGACGGCATCGTCGCTTCGAAAGCCGTCGAGGCGATCGCCCGTCAGCCCGAAGCGCGTCCCAACATCTTCACGTTCCTCTTCCTCGGCGTCGGCGTCCTCGAAGCGTTCCCGATCATCGCGCTCGGTCTCGCGTTCTACCTGTTGCTCGTGGTCGCGAACGTTCCGGTGCTTCTCACGCACATGTCTAAATAGGCGAGAAGCGACCGATGTTTCTCTTACCCGACGGGACGTTTTGGGTCCAACTCATTAATTTCGCGATCTTCTTCGCGATTTTGAACGTGGTTTTTTTACGCCCCGTCGGCGATGCGATTAAAAGGCGCCGCGAGCACATCGACGGCGTGCAGAGCGACTACGAGCGCTTTGCGGGGCAGGTCGTATCGTTTCGTTCGGAAGCCGACGCGAAACGCGCGGCCGCTCGACGCGATGGCGAAGACGTCGTCTCGAAAGCGAAGGCTGTTGCGGAAACCGAGGGAGCAGCGCATACGGCCGTCGCCGCGGAAAAAGCGCAAGTCGTCGTCGATTCCGCACGGAGTACGGTCGCGCGTGAAATGACCGTCGCACGCGGTCGTGAAGACGAACTCTCGCAAGCGCTCGCGCGGACGTTGCTCGAAAGAGCGATCGGAAGCGAACGATGACCGATTCATCGTATGAAGCGCTCGCGACGGGCAGTCAGGTCGTCGCGTCGGCTCTCTTTATTATCGCGCTCGTGATCCTTTGGCGGAAGTATCTGACGCCTGCCGTGCTCGCATCGCAGGCGCGTAAAAATGCCGAACTCGCAGACGCCGAAGCGCGCCGCGATGCCGCACGTGCCGAAACGACGGTCGCGCAGGCGGAAGTGCTCAAAGCCGACGACGACGCACGCGTCATTCGTGCGCGCGCACAAACCGATGCGACACGCACGCGCGAGAAGATTCTGGCAGAGGCGACATCGGAGGCCGAGCGGCTCGCGCGCAACGCCGACGGCGAACTCGAACGTGGCCGTTCGGCGGCTCGCGACCGCCTGCGTACGGACCTGCTCGAAAAAGCCATGCAGATCGCGCGCGAAGCATCGGCGCATCTCGATGAAGCGACGAACCGTCGCCTCGTCGGTGAAGCGGTCGATACCGCAGAACGAGGCAACGCCTGATGCAGAACGAGACCCTCGCGCGCCGCTACGCGACGGCGATCTTCACGATCGCCAAGGGCGCGAGCACGATCGAAGTCGTCGGTCGCGACCTCGGCGCGATTGCGGATGCCATGTACGCGACGGACGACGTCCGGCGGTTCTATCTCTCACCCGTTATCGAACGTAAGAAGAAAGCCGCGATCCTCGAGAACGTCTTCGCCTCGAAGGTCGACGTCACCGCGCTGCACACGCTTCTGCTGCTCGTACGCAAGCGTCGCGAATCCTTGCTCCAACCGATCGTCGTCGAGTATGCGAAACTCGCCCGCAATGCGGCGGGCAAAGAGCCACTCGAAATCGTCAGCGCGCGCGCGCTCGGCGCGAGCGAACTCAACGACATCGTCGCTCGACTCGCAGCCTCGTACGGCAAGAGCTTCGAGGTCACGCAGCGCACCGATCCGAGCCTGCTCGGCGGCGTGCGCATCACGATGGGGGATCGACGCATCGACGGCTCGCTGGCCGGTCGGCTCGACGAACTCTCACGCGAACTTTTCGCGCGCAATTAGTGCGCCCAAGTCCACTGCCTGTTTACGAAAGTACGAAATGATCAACGCAGACGAAATCGCCGGAATCTTGCAAGGCCAGATCGCGAACTTCAAGAGCGACGTTCACGAAGATCAGGTCGGCACCGTTATCGAGGTCGGGTCGAGTATCGCCCGCATCTACGGGCTCGAGGCCGTGCAGCAATCGGAGCTCGTCGAGTTCCCCAACGGCCTCCAGGGCATCGCGCTCAATCTCGAAGAGGATAGCGTCGGCGTCATCATCCTCGGGCCCGACACCGAGATCAAAGAGGGCATGCAGGTCCGGCGCACGGGCCGCATCGCGTCGGTCCCCGTCGGCCCGGCTCTCTTGGGACGCGTCGTCGATCCGCTCGGCAACGCCGTCGACGGCAAAG
This sequence comes from Vulcanimicrobiota bacterium, assembly GCA_031420415.1. Classification (GTDB taxonomy): domain Bacteria; phylum Vulcanimicrobiota; class Vulcanimicrobiia; order Vulcanimicrobiales; family Vulcanimicrobiaceae; genus JANYGA01. The sequence goes on along the minus strand of JANOMT010000070.1, from coordinate 20,303 downwards.
GCGCGATACCCAACACGAAGTTCCGCACGATCGAGAACACGGCGCCGGGCGTCGTCGAGCGTCAGCCGGTCAAACAGCCGCTGCAAACGGGTATCCGCGCGATCGATGCGCTGATTCCGATCGGTAAGGGCCAGCGCGAACTCATCATCGGCGACCGTCAGGTCGGCAAGACCGCGATTGCGATCGATGCGATCATCAATCAAAAAGGCCGCAACGTTTTCTGCATCTACGTTGCGATCGGGCAGAAGAATTCGACGATCTCCGCACTCGTCTCACGCCTCGAAGCCGAAGGCGCGATGGAGTACACGACGGTCGTCACCACGTCGCCCGCCGATTCTCCGGCACTGAAGTACATCGCGCCCTACGCGGGCTGTGCGATGGGCGAAGAACTCATGTACGAGGGCAAAGACGTTCTCATCGTCTACGACGATCTCACGAAGCACGCGATCGCATATCGCGAAGTCTCGCTCTTGCTGCGCCGTCCGCCGGGCCGCGAAGCATATCCGGGCGACATCTTCTTCTTGCACTCACGTCTCTTGGAGCGTGCCGCAAAACTTTCCGACGAAAAGGGCGGCGGGTCGCTAACGGCACTTCCCGTCATCGAGACGCAGGCGGGCGACGTTTCGGCGTACATCCCGACCAATCTCATCTCGATCACGGACGGTCAGATCTACCTGACGACGACGCTCTTCTTCCAAGGCGTGCGTCCCGCCGTCGACGTCGGCATCTCGGTCTCGCGCGTCGGGTCGTCGGCGCAAACCAAGGCGATGAAATCGGTCGCGGGTCAGCTCAAACTCGACCTCGCGCAGTACCGCGAACTCGCGGCGTTCGCGAAGCTCTCGAGCGACCTGGACAAGAACACGCAAGCGACGCTCACGCGCGGCGAGAAGATTACTGAAGTGCTGAAGCAACCGCAGTATCAGCCGCAAGACGTCGCCGAGCAAGTCATTTTGATCTATGCTGCGACCAAGGGCTATCTCACGAAAATCGAGACCGCACGCATCCAGGAATGGTCGCATGGCTTCCTCGGCTTCCTTGCCGAGAAGCATCCCGAGATCCTCAAATCGATCCAGGACACGAGTGCTCTCTCCGATGACACGACGAAGCTGCTCGTTACCGGCATCGAAGCCTACAACACGAGTTTCTGATGACGCTCGTACGCAGTCGCGAACGCGGAGGCCGCGATGCCTAGCGTTCGCGATCTTCGCGACCGGATCAAGTCGCTCAAGAACACGCAGCAGATCACGAAGGCGATGAAACAAGTCGCCGCGGCAAAAATTCGTCGCGCGGAGATCGTGCAAAAACAGGCTCGCCCGTACGCGGAAGCCGTCGGCGCGATGTTGCGCGATCTCATGGCGGCGGTCGGCACGGTCGACCATCCGTTTATGAAGCCCGGCACCGAGGGCGCGCCCAAGGGCGTCATCCTCATGACCGCGGATAAGGGTCTTGCGGGCGCGTTTAATTCCAACGTGATCCGTCAAGCGGAACAATTCGCCCGCACGAATACGAACGTCGCGTTTTACGCCGTCGGCAACAAGGCGCGCAACGCGACGAAGCGCATGGCGGTGGAGACGAAGTATTCGGCATCGCTCTCGGCGGGCGAGAAGCTCGCGATCGCGCGCGAAATCGCAGCCAAAGTCACGGATGATTTCACGAGCGGTGCGATCTCCGAGATCGTGCTCGTCTCATCAAAGATGATCAGCGTGATGGTGCAGCGTCCCGAGACGCGCACGCTCGTACCGATCACGCCGGAGAAAACCGATGTCGCCGCGGGTCCGCGCACGGCCGTCGAATTCGCACCGTCGCCGGAAGCCGTGCTCACGCGCTTGCTGCCGAAGTATCTCGAATTCACGATCTTCTCCGCGATGCTCGAAACCGACGCCGCGTTCTACGCAGCCCAGCTTATCGCGATGTCGAACGCCACGGATAACGCGGGCAAACTTCTCGACGAGCTTACGCTCGCCATGAACAAAGCACGCCAAGCCTCGATTACCAAAGAGATGCTCGAAATCGTCGGCGGCGCCGAAGCCCAGAGCGGCTAGCGCCAACACGCACGACCGACCCCCGTCGTATATTTCCAAACGAAGACGCAAAGGAACACCGCATGTCAATCGCCGCACCGACCGCAACCGGCAAAATCGTCCAAGTTCTCGGCAACGTCGTCGACGTGGAATTCACGTCCGAGACGCTGCCGAACATCAACACGGCGCTCACCGTGCAAGTCGGCGGCGGCGCCTCGAATGCGACGAACGGCGCGGCGACCGCTGGCGCCGTGGAACTCGGCGGCACGGCGATGATGAAGCGCGAACTCGTTCTCGAAGTGCAGGACGAACTCGGCAACAACGTCGTGCGCTGTCTCGCGATGGGCTCGACCGACGGTCTCGTACGCGGCCAACCTGTCGCCTCGACGGGCGCCCCGATCACGGTTCCCGTCGGTGAAGGCACGCTCGGACGCATCTTCAACGTCCTCGGCAAAGCGATCGATTCCGACGAGCCCGTCGTCGCGGCGGCGATGTGGCCGATCCACCGCGACGCTCCGAATTTCGCGGCACAAGATCCCACGCCGAAGATCTTCGAAACGGGCATCAAGGTCATCGATCTCATGGCGCCCTACACGCGCGGCGGCAAGGTCGGTCTTTTCGGAGGTGCGGGCGTCGGCAAGACGGTCCTCATCCAAGAGCTCATCCGCAACATCGCGCAGGTCCACAAGGGCTTCTCGGTCTTCACCGGCGTCGGCGAGCGCACGCGCGAAGGCAACGATCTCTGGCTCGAAATGAAAGAGTCGGGCGTGCTCGCGCAGACCGCGCTCGTCTTCGGTCAGATGGACGAACCGCCGGGCGTGCGTTTCCGCATCGCGCAGACGGGCGTCACGATGGCGGAGTACTTCCGCGACGAGAAGGGCGCAGACGTGCTGCTCTTCATCGACAACATTTTCCGATACATGCAGGCGGGTTCGGAAGTCTCCGCGCTGATGGGCCGCATGCCTTCGGCCGTCGGCTATCAGCCGACGCTCTTCACTGAAATGGGCCTCCTCGAAGAGCGCATCACCTCGACCCAAAAGGGCTCGATCACCTCGGTGCAGGCCGTGTACGTGCCTGCAGATGACTACACCGACCCCGCCGTCGCGACGACGTTCGGCCACCTCGACGCGACGACCGCGCTTTCGCGTCAGATCTCCGAACTCGGCATCTACCCCGCCGTCGACCCGCTCGCGTCGTCGTCGCGCATCCTCGATCCGCAGATCATCGGCGAGGAACACTACCGCGTCGCGCGCGGCGTGCAAGAGACGCTGCAGCGCTACAAAGATCTCCAGGACATCATCGCGATTCTCGGCGTCGAAGAGCTTTCCGAAGACGACAAAGTCATCGTCGGTCGCGCGCGCCGCATGCAGCGTCTCTTCTCGCAGCCGTTCTTCGTGGCCGAACAGTTCACGGGCCGTAGCGGCAAGTACGTCAAGCTCGAAGACACGATCCAATCGTTCAAGGAAGTCCTCGAGGGCAAGCTCGACGATCTCCCCGAGCAGGCGTTCTACATGGCGGGCGGCATCGACGAAGTGAAGGCCAACGCCGAAAAACTCGCGGCGACGGCCTAGTGGCGGATAAAACCATTCCGTTCCGGCTGATCACCCCGATCGCCGTCGCTTTCGAAGGCGACGCCGAACTCGTGATCGGTGTCGGAACCGAGGGCGAAGAAGGCATTCTGCCGTCGCACGCGCCGTTTCTCACGGCGCTGCGGCCGGGGGTGTTGCGTGCCATCGTGCACGAAAACGGCGAGACCAAGCGGCTCGAATTCGCGACGAGCGACGGCTTCATGCAGGCGCTTCCCGACCGCATCGTCGTGCTCGTCGATGCGGCGGTAACGCGCGAGAAGATCGACGTCGCGGCAGCACGTGCCGATCTCGAGGCGGCGACCGAGCGCCAAAAGACGATGACCGCGCAGACGGCGGATTACGCGCGCGAACAATCGGCGATCGATTTCGCCAACGCCCGACTGCTCTTATCGGGGTCCTCCTCCTAACCGCTTCACGGCACGAGTTCGGCGAGGGAGGCCGCGACCGCACGCGCGAAATTGCCGGAAGTGAACGTGTTGGATCGACTCGAAACGACGCTGCGCGTGCGCGGCGGCCACGTCTTATCCGGATCCGTCGAAACGCACGGGGCGAAGAATGCCGCCCTGCCGATCATGGCGGCCTCGCTCCTGGCGAAAACACCGGTCACGCTCCATCGCGTTCCGCGGATTACCGACGTATCGGTAATGTGGCAGTTGCTCGAGGCGCTCGGCGCACGTCTGCGTTCCGAGGGTAACGGCTCGATCACGATCGATGCGTCGAGCATCGAGCGCTATCGCGCGCCGTACACGCTCGTGCGCAAACTCGCGGCGTCATTCGATCTCGTGGGGCCGTTGCTCGGTCGATTCGGCCGCGCTGAAGTTCCGCTACCCGGCGGGTGCGTGCTCGGCACGCGCGCGACCGATATGCACGAGCAAGCCTTTCGCGCTCTCGGTGCCGACGTTTCCAACGCCCATGGATACTTAATCGCTGAAACGAAAGCGGCGACGCTCGTCGGCGGCGATATGGCGTTCCGTCAACCGAGCGTCGGTGCGACGAAAAATGCGTTGCTCGCCGCCGTGCTCGCGACGGGCGTTACGACCTTACGCAACGTGGCGATGGAACCAGAAGTCGTCGATCTCGCGAACTTCCTCATCAAGATGGGGGCGAAGATCATGGGCCACGGCAGCGACACGATCGTGATCGAGGGCGTGCGCGAATTACACGGCGTGGAATATGAGATCGTCGCCGATCGCATCGTCACGGGGACGCTCTTACTCTCGGGTTGCGCGACCCGCGGCGACGTCACCGTACAGCGTTGCGTGCCGAGCGATCTCGAAGCGGTGATGCTCAAAATTTCGGAGTGCGGTGGCAAGGTCACGACCGGCGACGATTGGATTCGCGTCCAAGCCGATCGGATCACGGGCGGCACGGAGATCCTCACGGCGCCGCATCCGGGCTTTCCGACCGACTTGCAGCCGCCGATGCTGAGCTTCTTATGCACGGCTCCGGGCACGAGCGTCGTCGAGGAGATGATCTTTAACGCGCGCCTGCAGTATACGGACGAACTCGTACGCATGGGCGCCGACGTTCGCGTCGGGATCACGGGCAACACCGCCCTCGTCAAGGGTGGGGGCGAGCTCTCCGGCGCCCCCGTCGAAGCGCCGGACATTCGCGCGGGCGCGGCGCTCGTGGTAGCGGGTCTCGCGGCGCAAGGCGAGACCGATATCATCGGGCTCGAGTATATCGACCGCGGGTACGAGCGCCTCGAAGAGATGCTTTCCGCACTCGGCGGCTACGTGCAACGCGCGAGCGGCATCGCCCCGATTATGGAGCCTCTCGGGACGGCGGAGACGACGGAGTACCCGAAAATCAACGCGTAGCATCACGATCGCCGCTCCGAGGTTCGCAAGATCGTGCGCGATTCGGACGATACGCGCTCCCCAACCTCGGTCACGTGGCGAACGGGGGCGCAGGTCGTCTGGGTCCCGCACGCAATCCCTCGATACATGGGAGGCGCGGCGAACGTGCCGCCTTTTCGTCACTTTGCCGCAGAGCCGGGCCGGCTCGCTTTACGGCGTAGCCTGGAGTATTCGTGGATATCGGGATCGATCTCGGCACGGCAAACGTGCTCGTATACGTCAGGGGTCGTGGCATCGTCCTACGCGAGCCGTCGGTCGTTGCGAAGGATATTCGCACGAATAAGACGCTCGCGGTCGGTGAAGAGGCGCGCCAGATGTTGGGCCGTACGCCGAGCAACATCCAAGCGATCCGGCCGCTACGCGATGGTGTGATCGCCGATTTCGAAGTCACCGAGATCATGCTCAACTACTTCATCAAAAAGGTCACCAAAAGTCGCTCGTTCTGGGATAGCCTCCTCCATCCCAAACCGTCGGTCGTTATTTGTGTGCCCGCCGAAATCACGAGCGTCGAAGAACGCGCCGTGCGCGATGCCGCGAAGCTTGCGGGCGCGCGTAGTGTCGAGATCATCGAAGAGCCGATGGCTGCGGCGATCGGCGCGGGTCTTCCGATCGACGGACCCACGGGCAACATGGTCGTCGATATCGGCGGCGGCACGACCGACGTTGCGGTGATCTCACTCGGTGGTATCGTCGTCTCGCAGTCGCTGCGCGTCGCGGGGAACAAGCTCGACGAATCGCTCATCCGGCACATCCGCCGCGTCTACAATCTCATGATCGGCGAACGCACCGCAGAAGAGATTAAGATCCGTATCGGCTCCGCGTATCGTCTCGATCAAGAGATCGTGATGGAGATTCGCGGCCGCGATCTCATCAACGGTTTGCCGAAAACCGTGAAAATCACGAGTGAAGAAGTGCGCGAATCACTCTCCGAACCCTTACAGTCGATCGTCGAAGCGGTCAAATCAGTGTTGGAGAAAACACCGCCTGAACTCGCTGCCGACATCATCGATCGTGGCATCATTCTCACCGGTGGCGGCGCGCTCTTACGCGGGCTCGATACGTTGCTCGGCGAAGTCACGGGTATCCCCGTGATCATCGCAGACGACCCGCTCTCGTGTGTCGCGATCGGAACGGGCCTGCGCGTTCGGCTCTAGCGCATCGGAGGCGATACCGCACGTGTACGTGATCGACTCGCAACACACGCGCCCGAGCGCGATCGCCGACGCCGTCGCGGGCGTCATCCAACGTGGCGGCACGGCGATCTTTCCGACTGACACCGTCTACGGGATCGGATGCGATCCCATGCGTGCGGCGGCGATCGATGCGATCTTCGCACTCAAAGGGCGCCCGCGCACGAAGCCGCTCTCGTTGCACCTCGCCTCGGTCGTCGAACTGCTGGAATACGCCGCCGGCAACACGCTCGCGAAGATCGCAGCCGAAGCGTTTTTGCCGGGCCCCCTAACGCTCGTCGTCGCACGTCCCGCCTTCGTCGATGCGCGTGTGACGGCCGGTCTTCCGACGCTCGGTCTCCGCGTGCCCAAACACGAACTCTGTCGCATCATCCTCGAGCGCTGCGGGCCGCTCGCGGGAACGAGCGCGAATCTCTCGGGCGAGGCTGCCTACACGGGCGAGGGGTTCGCACGAGGCTTGCCTGCCGCCGACATCCGGGTCGACGACGGACCGACACCGCTGCGAACCGAATCGACGATCGTCGACGTTTCTGGAGCGAAGCCGCGGCTCGTCCGCGCGGGCGCGATCGCGCTCGAGCGGCTCGAATCCGTCCTCGGCCGCATCGACCGCGCGCCTTCATTACCGATCCCAGGAGAACCATCGTCATGAACCTCGCCCGGGCTTTCTTCGCGAGTACCGCGGGGCTCGCGTTTGCCGGCTCGCTCGCGGTCGCATCGAACGCGGCTTCCCCGGGCGCAGGCGGAAGCAATATCGCGGGCTTCGATCGGATCCGGACCTCCAAGATCAACTTCAATCTCAATTCCGGCGACTTCACGATACCGGGCCCCTTTTCGGCGACGCGCGCGGGCACCGATATCACGGCCGATAGCGCGCAGGGCAATTCGAAAACCAAAGTCTTACACGCGCGGGGGCACGTGGTCGTCCATCAGTCGCAACCACTCGCCAATCGCGGGAGCGCGACCGACCTCACGCAACGGCCCTCGACACTCACGGCCGATCAACTCGACGTCGACGGTGAGACGAAGCGCTACACGGCGACTGGCCACATGCACTTCACGCAAGAGGGCGGCCGCGACGCGACGAGCGATAGCGCGGTGCTCGACGACACGACGCACAAACTGCACATGGAGGGGAACGTGCGCGTCAAGAACGGCGAGCAGACGATCGAATCGGATAGTCTCGATTACGACACGCTATCGGGCCAACTCGATGGCAACGGAAACGTGACGATCACCTCGCCCGTCGCATCGCCGGGCCCGAACGATCGCATCGCCGGCCCGAAGAAGAAAAAGATCAAGCTCTGAACGATCGGATGCGAGACTAGCGATGCCCAAGCGTCCCGACGGGGCGGGCCCCGGCCTCTTCGAACGCGATGCACCCGCACCGCTCGCCGCACGCATGCGTCCGCGCACGCTCGCGGAGTACGTGGGACAAACACACATCATCGGACCCGGTCATATCTTGCGTGGTGCGATCGAAAACGACAACGTGCCGTCGATGATTCTGTGGGGACCACCCGGTACGGGGAAGACGACGCTCGCGGAAGTGATCGCGAGCGCGACGGGTGCGGAATTCGTCGGACTTTCGGCAACGAGTGCGGGCGTGGCGGATCTGCGCGAGGTCGTCGCGACGGCGAAACGATCGCGCTCGTTTGGGAAACGCACGGTACTCTTCATCGACGAGATTCATCGCTTTAATAAAGGCCAGCAAGATGCGGTCTTACCGCACGTCGAAGACGGAACGATCGTGCTCATCGGCGCAACGACGGAGAATCCGTCGTTCGAAGTGAACTCAGCTCTGCTCTCCCGATCGCGCGTTTTCGTGCTGCATGCGCTCACGGACGACGAGATCGGCACGATCGTCACGCGCGCGCTCGCCGATCGCGATCGTGGCCTCGGTCGCGAGAATATCGTCATCGCACCCGAGGCGTTCGATGCGCTCGTACGTCTCGCCAACGGCGATGCGCGCGTGGCACTGGGCACGCTCGAGTTTGCAGCGAGCGCTGCGCCCGCAGGTGACGACGGTGCGCGCACGATCGAACGCGATCTCGTCGCGGATGCGATGCAACGCCGCATCGTCGCGTACGACAAAAAGGGCGACAATCATTACGACGTCATCAGCGCCTTCATCAAATCGGTGCGCGGGAGCGATCCCGATGCCGCGATCTACTGGCTCGCGCGGATGATCGATGCGGGCGAGGATCCGATGTTCATCGCGCGACGCATCGTGATACTCGCATCGGAAGATATCGGGCTCGCGGATTCGCGTGGATTACAGGTCGCGATGGCGGCGCAGCAAGCCGTGCATTTCATCGGCTTTCCCGAGGGCTTCTATCCGCTGGCACACGCGACGCTCTTTCTCGCGACGGCGCCCAAATCCAACACCGTCGGTCGCACGTACAAAGCCGCACTCGCCGACGTGCAAGAGACGCGCAACGATCCCGTGCCGCTCAATCTGCGTAACGCTCCGACAGGCCTGATGCGCGAACTCGGGTACGGTAGCGGGTACCGCTACGCGCACGACGCGTACGCGGATGCGGGCGCGCGCGGCGATCTGCCGCCGAGCGAACGGCTCGAGGCGTATCTTCCCGAGAATCTGCGCGAGCGCGCGTATTTCGAGCCGAGCGATCAGGGCGCAGAGGCGAAATTGCGCGCGTGGATCGAAGCGCGCCGGACGACTGCGCGCGAGCGTTCGTAAGCGTCGCTCGCCTCGAGCACGATGCGCGTGATGAGGCTGCCTTGGACATGGAAGATCGACCAGTGGTCGGCACCGCGGATAATGCTGATACGGGCATCGCTTCCGAGGGCGCGCACGGCGTCGGCGAACCGAGCGACGGACGACTCGAGATGGAACGTATCTTGCGATCCGACGAAGATGTTGATCTTTCCAACGAGTTGCGGACCGAGCGTCGGCCACGACCGTTTCAGCAACTCCGTAATATCGTAATGATCTTCCCAATAGGCCGCAACCGCGGGGTCGATGATCCCCGTTTTGCGATCGAATAGCGGCTGCGGTTTCCCATCCGCACCGCGCGGGCTGAAGACGGCATCGAACGAATCGAATTGGCCGCCGGTATGCCGGCCGTCAGCGTCGACGAAGCGCTCGAGCGTCGACGTATCGCGACCGTTGACGCGGAAAAATGCACGGTCGGCGCCGCGTTCGTCGCGAAAGAAATTTACCGGTGGTGTCGCGACGAGATCGACGCCGGTGAAGTCGTGAAAATCTAGGGGATCGGGCGCGATCGCCCATGCTCCACCGAACATATTTGGATAGGTGATTTGTAACCAGAGCGCGGACCAGCCGCCCGATGAGTGCCCCGCGACGAAACGCGCGTCCGGACGCGTAATGAGGTGGTTGTGCGCTTCGAGGGCGGGGATAAAATCATGGGTGAGCGCCTGGCCCCACGGCCCATCTTGCGCAGAATCGGCGAACTCATTATGTCCCGATGGAGAGGTCGCATCTAAAAAGACGACGACGAACGGCGTCGGCGTCGATCCGATCGCAGCGCGCCACTGATTGTAATGCTCGAGGAGTGGCCGAAATGCTGGTCCGAAGGCGTGCACGACGTAGAGTGTGGGGTATCGCCGCTCGGGATGCGTATCGTAATCGTCCGGCGTCAGGATCTCTGCGCGCATCGCGACGCTGCGACCGAAGAACCCCGATAACGTCGGGCTCACGACCGAGACGTCGAAGCCCGCGGCCTGGGCGATCGCGGGAGGCGTGGCGACGATGGCGGTGAGCAGGGCGAGAGCGGTGACGACGTATCGAAAATGCAATGGCCGCCCCAAGCTGTGGTCGCATGGTAGAATTCAAAGATGAATACGGGCCGTAGCTATTTCGATCATGCCGCCACGACGCCGATGCGTCGTGAGGCGATCGACGCGATGCTGCCCCTCCTCGAAGCGGGCGGTTACAACGCAAGCGCGCTCTACGCCGAGGGCCGCGCGGCGCGCGCCGCACTCGATCGTGCGCGCATAGCGGTTGCGAAACTCGTCGGTGCGAAACCACGGGAGATCGTTTTCACGAGCGGCGGGTCCGAAGCGAACACACTCGCGATTGCGGGCACGCTGCGCGCGCGCAGCGGCGGCGTTGCGGGGGCGCACATCGTTACCGCCTCGACCGAGCATCACGCCGTTCTGCACGCCGTAGATGCCATGCGAGACGAGGGCGCGCGCGTCACGATCCTAGATGTCGATGCCGATGGCCGGATCGATCCTGGCGCATTCGCCGCGGCTCTCGAGCCGGAGACGGTTCTCGCCACGATTATGCTTGCGAATAACGAGATCGGGACGATCGCGCCGATCGCGGAGCTCGCACGCGTCGCACATGCGCGCTGCGTCCTCTTCCACTGTGACGCGGTGCAGGCGGCGGGGCGCCTTCCGCTCGACGTCGGCACGCTCGGCGTCGATCTGCTCTCCCTCTCCGCGCACAAATGCTACGGCCCCAAAGGGGTCGGCGCGCTCTACGTTCGTACCGGGACGCCGCTCGGAGCCGTGGTCTTTGGCGGCCCGCAGGAGGCCGGGCTCCGCGCGGGGACCGAGAACGTGGCCGGCATCGCGGGTTTCGCGGCGGCGTTTTCGGCAACCGAGGCCGAGCGTACGCGGGAGCTGCCTCGGCTCGAAGCTCTCCGCGATCGGCTCGAGCGCGAGATCCTTGCGTCGATTCCCGGCTCGGTCGTCAACGCGGCCGCCGCGCCACGGCTCGGTACGATCGCGAGCGTCGCCTTTGAGGAGATCGATGCGATGGAGCTGCTCGTGGCGCTCGATCTCGCCGGCATCTCTGTTTCGACCGGAAGCGCGTGTGCGGCAGGCGCGGCAGAACGTAGCCACGTCCTGGCGGCGCTTGGGGCGCAGGCGTGGATCAGGCGTGGAACGGTCCGCTTCTCTTTGGGAAGGCAGACGAGCGAGCAGGACGTCGTACGCCTTACGCGGATGCTACCAGCGGCTGTGGCGGTCGGACGTGTCGGTTCCGGGATTTTGGGTACGGCTATGCGCGGCTCGCTACAGAGCCCTACGGAGGTTTACTCATGAGCCCTTCGACCGAATGGTGGTCGATCTCGTGGTCGGTTGGAGTTGGCGTTATGTCGATTCTCATCGGCCTCGGCGTTTTGATTTTGTGCATTCGCGCAGGCGCATTGCTCACGCGCATCGGGCGGACACTCGATGAAGTGGATCGTCAGATCCCCGTTCTCTCCGCTCCGATCGCAACGACGCTCACGCACGTCGGCGGTATCGCCGATACCGCGGATTCGACGCTGGCGCGTCTCGGCGTGGCCGTCGGCCAGCTCGAAGGGGTTGCGGCCGGCGCATCGCGTACGGCATCCACGCTCGGTTCGCTCGTCGCGACCGCAGCGTCGGGATTTCGCAAACCCAAGGGCGACGCGCCCGCAACCGAGATGCCGTAACGGACGATGGGACGACCTTCGGGAACCTTCGTCGCAGGACTCTTCACGGGCGCGCTCGTCGGGGCATCGATTGCGATGGTGCTCGCGCCTGCCAGCGGCGAGGACATGCGCGATCTCTTACGTGCGAAAGCCCTCGAGGCGGGCGATCGCGCCGCGGCACTCGCCTCGCCGCAATAATGCTTCGGACCTCACGTGAAGTAAACTAGGAGATCATTTGGATATCAAAGTGCATGTCCGCGAATCCGACGACGACGCGTACGTCGTCGAACTCGGTGGCGAGATCGACGTGTATACGTCGCCCAAAGTCAAAGACGCGATCACCGATCTCATCGATCAGGGCCACTACAATCTCGTGATTAATCTCGAGAAAGTTCGCTATATCGACTCGACCGGGCTCGGCGTTCTCATTGGCGGCCTCAAGCGTGTTCGCGAACATGGCGGTAGCGTCAACCTCGTTTGCACCAATCCGCAGATTAAAAAGATTTTCGACATCACGGGTCTCGTGAAGATCTTCGGGATATTCGATGATGAAGCGGGCGCGAAAAAGGCCCTGGCGTGAACGCAGCCGAGCCGAGCTCCGATCATCTCGGCACCGTCGAGCTGCGCATTCCGAGCAAGCCTGAATGGGTTGCTGTGGCGCGTCTCGCGGTCGCGGCGATCGCGAATCGGCTACCGTTCTCGGTGGAAGAGATCGAAGATCTCAAGCTCGCAATCGCCGAGGCGTGTACCATGTGCATCCAACACGGCCCCGGCAGCCAGACGATCGATATCACGTGCGAAGCCACGACCGCGCAATTGCGCGTCGAGGTGCGCGATGGGCGCTATCGGATGCTCGACGATGCGAGCGCGAAACGCCCGGCCATCGTTGCGGTCGAAGGCGAAGGCCTCGGGATCTTTCTGATTCAGGCGCTGATGGACGATCTGACCTATAGTCTCGATCCGCAGCTCGGCACCGAACTCGTAATGACCAAGCGCGTCGGCGCGTAAGCAACGTGGAATCCTCGCCACGCGCCGACGACGAACGTTGGGATCGGGCGCGAACGCGCACCGCATTTGCGGACCTTGCGAAAGCTCGCGTTTCAGGCAGCGCCGAAAGCGAGCGCCACCGCGACGATCTCGTGGTCGCCCATCTCAATCTGGTCCGCTATCTCGCGGTCAAATTTGCCAATCGTGGCGAAGCGCTCGACGATCTCATTCAGGTGGGAACCGTCGGCCTCATCAAGGCAATCGACCGGTTCGATCTCGAACGCGGCGTCGAATTCACCACGTACGCAACACCGACGATCGTTGGTGAGATCAAGCGCTATTTTCGCGATAAGGGCTGGGCGGTCAAGGTGCCGCGCCGCCTGCAAGAACTCAATCTCGCGGTAAATCGCGCGATCGAAAAGCTGACGGTCAATCTCGGTCATTCACCGACCGTGCGCGAACTCGCCGATCACTTGCACGCATCGGAAGAAGAGATTCTCGAAGCGCAAGAACTCGGCCAGGCGTATAACTTACTCTCGCTCGATACCGAAGTGACGGGCGATGGCGACAAGAACGCGCAAACGCTCTCGGACTACATCGGCAAGATCGATCCATCGCTTGCGAACCTGGAAGATCGCGCGAATCTCGAGCGTGCCTTCGAGGTGCTCTCGCGCCGCGAACGGATCATTCTTTTCCTACGGTTCTACGAATCGATCTCGCAGACCGAGATTGCGAAGCGACTCAACGTCTCGCAGATGCACGTTTCGCGACTGCAACAGAAAGCGCTCGAAAAGCTCCGTGAGGTTCTGCGCGAGAAGTGAGGGATCTGCGCTGACTCGGCCAGTGCTAAGCGGTCGGGAATCCGCGGCGGTCGTCGGCGTCGACGAAGTCGAGCGTCAGGAGGATCTCGGGGTGCGCGGCGAGCCACGGATGATCCGCGACGGCCTCGGCGCGGTCGCCGTTGTAGAGCTTGCGATTCGTCGCGAACTCGTTCCACACATCGATGCTGCCGGGCGTCGCGTCGCGGTGCACGATCGCTCCGATCTCGTCATCGGTCGCAGCCTTTGCGACGGCCGCCACGAGCGCTTCCGTCGTGATGCCGAACCGCTCGAACATCATGTTGGAGAAGCCCTCCATGCGGTACTCCCCGATGGTGCCGCCGGGCAGCATCGCGCGGAGCTTGTCGATCGTGCGCGGGAGGAAGACGATACCGGCGGTGGTGCTTTTCGCCGAGCGGGGCGGGGCGATCGAAAGGTCGAGTGGATTCATACGCTGCCGCAGACCCGAGCGGGCGACCGTGAGTTCCGCTCCTCCTGCTAGATTGGCCCTTGACGGGGCTTCTGGAGACCGTATACTAAGGAGCGTGTCTGCAGTAACCGCCGGAATCATTCTTAACATCCTCGCGCTCTTGGCCTCGGCTGGGATCATCTGGGGTGCCTACGCGGAACAAGCGCGTGCCAACGCCGATCGCGACGCTCGGACGCGTTAAATCCTCCGCAGCCCATTGGGGTTTGAGGCTGCGCCACGCGCATCTGTGGTGGGCGAGGCTTGTGGCGAGCCTAGATGGAAATCCGGCAACGTCATGAGTTTCTCAAGCCAGGAATTGCGACGCTCATTCGTCGATTTTTTTATTTCCAAGGGTCACGCGCACGTGGCGCCGTCGTCGCTCGTTCCCGATGAGATGTCGACCACGCTCTTCACGATCGCGGGAATGGAGCCGTTCGTCCCGGCGTTCTTGGGCGACGTACCCGCTCCCGCGCCACGCGCGGTGAGCGTGCAGCGGTGCCTGCGCGTCGCGGGCGCGAAATCCGATATCGAGAACGTCGGTCGAACGGGTCGGCACGGCACCTATCTCGAGATGCTTGGTAACTTTAGTTTCGGCGATTACTACAAGCGTGAAGCGATCGTGTGGGCTTGGGAGTATCTCACGCAGACGCTCGATCTCGATCCCGCGCGACTCTACGTTACCTGCCACGTCGCCGACGACGAAGCGCAACGGTTGTGGGAGACGGAGATCGGACTCGCACCGGAACGCATCACGCGATTCGATGAAGATAACTTTTGGACGATGGGCGCGACGGGGCCGTGCGGCCCGTGTAGCGAGATTTTCTACGATACCGGCGCCGCGTATGCATCGGATGCCGGCGACACGGGGCCCAATCTGGGCAATCGGTACGTCGAGATCTGGAATCTCGTCTTCCAACAATACAATCGCGGTGTCGACGGCAAGTTGACCGAACTCGCACACAAGAATATCGATACGGGTGCGGGTTTCGAACGCATGCTCGCGGTCGCCAACGGCTACGCGTCGATGTACGAAACCGATCTCTTCACGGACATCATCGCGGCCCAACCATCCGTCGGCGCGACGACGCTCGTCGAAACCGAGCAATTGGTACGGCGCCGTATCATCGCAGATCACGCGCGCGCCGCAACGTTCCTCATCGCGGACGGCGTCTATCCCTCCAACACCGACCGCGGCTACGTTCTGCGCTTTTTGATTCGCCGGGCGATTCGAAACGGACGACTCTTGGGCTATCCCGCAGGCTTCTTCACGAAGCTCGTGCCCGCGGTCGTGACGTCGCTGGAATCCGGTTATCCGGAACTCCGCGCATCGATCGCTCGCATCGAGCAGGCCCTCGGAACCGAAGAACTCGCTTTCGATCGTACGCTCGAACGCGGCAGCGAATTGCTCGCTGCAAAACTCGATGTCGCTCGAGCGGGGGGCGCGATTCTGGCGGGAGCCGACGTCTTCACGCTCCACGATACGTTCGGCTTTCCGTCGGAACTCACGCGGGAGATCGCGGGTGAAGCGGGCGTCGAGGTCGATCTCGCGGGCTATCACACCGCGATGCGCGAGCAACGCGAACGCGCGCGTGCCGATGCGAAGAGCAAACGCGCGGTCGTCAGCGTTGCGGACATGCCCGCGATCGTCTCGGAGTTCACGGGGTACGAAGGGCTTACGGGTTCTGCGATCGTGCGCACGATTCTGCTCGAGGGTATGGCTGTCGACGTGCTCGCTGCCGGTGCGCAAGCGCAGATCGTGCTCGACCGCTCGTCGTTCTATGCGGAGAAAGGCGGCCAGATCGGCGACCGTGGCACGATCGTACTCGATCGCGATGGGAGTGTTGTCTTCGACGTCGTCGATACGCAATATGCGGGCGGAGCGATCGCGCATCGCGGCACCTTGCGTTCGGGCGAAGTACGCGTCGGCGATACCGTCACAACGGTGGTCGATACCGGGTGGCGTGAAGAGATTCGGCGCCATCACACGAGCGCGCATCTCTTGCAACGCGCGCTTAAAGATATTCTCGGTGACGACGTCGTGCAGGCGGGCTCGTGGGTCGGTATCGATCGGATGCGATTCGATTTCCGCTTCGCGGGCGGCTCGCTCTCGAACGAACAGAAACGCGCGGTCGTCGCGCGCGTCAATGAGCTCATCCGCGACGACCATCACGCGGTGTTGCAGGTCATGAGCGCGGAGGATGCCTCCAAATCCGGTGCGATCTCGATGGCAGGCGAGAAATACGGCGATCGCGTGCGCGTGATCGCGTTCGGACCGTCGGTCGAATACTGCGGCGGAACGCACGCGCACACGACGGGCGAACTCGGCATGTTCCTCATCGTTTCCGAGTCGTCGATCGGGAGCGGTATCCGGCGCATCGAAGCCGTCGTCTCGAAAGCAGCGGAGCGGTACGCTCTCGAGCAGCAAGATCTCGTCGGGTCGCTCGCAGATTCGCTCTCGGCAAAACCGGCGGAACTGGGCGAACGTGTCGAGCGATTACAGAGCGACATTCGCGACATGCAGAAGGCGATGGAGACGCTGAAGGCACGGCTCGCATCGGCCGATGCGTCCACGTATGTTGAGGCGGCGGAGACGCACGGTACGACGCGACTCGTCGCGACGATCGTGCCCGAGGCCGGCCCCGATGTACTCAAAGTGCTCGCAGCTGCGATTCGCCAGAAACTTGGCTCGGGTGTCGTGGCGCTCGCAGGCGTCGATGGCGACAATGTCTCGCTGCTGGTATCGGCAAGTGACGATGCGGTCAAAGCCGGCATTCATGCGGGTAATCTGCTCAAGGCGGCGGCGAGTTTCGTCGGCGGACGTGGCGGTGGTCAGGCCGCGCACGCGCAGGGCGGCGGCAAGAATCCCGCGGGTGCGACGGCGGCGCTCGATGCAATCCGTCAAGCGCTAAACGAATGAATATCCGCGCGGGGCTCGCGTGCGTTGCGATGAGCGCCTTAGGGCTCGCCGCACCGTCATTTGCGGCCTCGAGCGGATCCAAGGCTGCAGCCGTTGAGGCGGCGCCCAATGCCGCGTACGTTACGGCCCGCTATCTTGCAGCGATCGCGAAACTCAAACGCGCCAAAACCGTCTCGTTCGAATACGCGCTCGCGCAACTGGGCTTGCACACCATGGAGCAGACGCACCGCGTGTACCGCAGCGGCAGCAACGAACGCGATGAGACGCTCGTCATCGACGGGGTGAGGCTTAAATCACCCGCAGTCCGCATCATCACGGGCCGTAATCCGCATTACGACATCGCGGTCGTGGCACCGCGGCCGGAAACCTATCGTTTCATCCCGGTCGCCGCACCCAAAGCGCCGAACGGCCAATATACGTACGTTTTTAAATTAGCGACACGTGCGCCTCGCGCGTTCGCCGTCACGGCGATCGAACTCGACGGTCGCACGTTTCTCCCGTCGCTCGTCAAATTTACGACCTCGGCAAATGGCGCGCGTGGCACGGGCATGCTCCGGTATAGTGGCGTCGCCGGCTATTGGGTCGTGCGCGAAGCCGTAATTTCCGCTACGCTCCCAAACGGCAAACCCGCGAGAGAACGCATCACGTGGTCGCGGTATCGATTCCCCGCCGCGCTACCGCGTGATACGTTCCGCGTCCCGCGACCGCAAGTATCGGCAACGCTCGTACCGGGTGCGTTGGCGGTGCCGGGAGATGCGGGCGCACCTATTACGAAGCCCGTAACGGTCGATCCGTCGCAGCCCATTTCGGCTCCCGGCCCGGTCGCGCCGAAATAGCGTCGCGCATGCGTGGCTCATATTTTTTAAAGTAAGGCCGACGCAATGATTGATCGAAGAGCACCATCCACTCATTAAACGCACTCGTTTCGCTGTCGAAGCGATCGGCGATGTCGTCGTCATACAAACCGGCGTTGCTCAAAGCACTCGTGCGTCTCGTGCGACGTGGAGCGGGGTTCGAAATTCCGTTAACGGCGATCGGGCATGAATTCGTCGCATTGTATTGGATGCAGAGTATCGTCTTTCGCTTGAGGCAGGCGGCGTCACTTGCGAAAGAGCCGGAAGCCGTTCGACGCATCCGCGCAACAGCGGATGCGAATCGCGTGCGACATCTCGCCGATCTGTCGCAGAATGCACGAAATCGCCTCGACCTGCGGATCGCCAAGATCCTTACGATCAACGTTCTGAATGCATTCCACGTTGGGAAGCCAGAGTCAATGGACGATCTCTATTCGTGGCAATCCGGTCACGCAGCGATCGCCCTTTCCGAAGAGTCGCATCGTTTCTTGCGCGATCAATCGATTGCTGTCGAATCGATTGCGAATTATTGGTGGGCACGCTATCTCGAGCGTGTCAACGTGTTGGCGCCGCTGATCATCGACAAGGTCGAACGAGATGGAGCGAAACGCGGATCGCTCGCACGCTATTTGCGAATTCTGGCCGATTCAGATGGAAATCGATGTTTCTATTGCGAGCGTGACCTCGGTGCGGTGCGAGCGGTGCATGTCGATCATGTGATCCCCTGGAGTTTCTTATTATCCGATCCGGCTTGGGATCTGGTCCTAGCCTGCGTCCCATGCAATCTCGAGAAATCGGATATCTTACCCGCACGCATCTTTATCGACAAGCTCTCGGCGTTGCACGTTGATAGGGCAAAGCTCTCTCTTGCGTCGATCGCGGGCTCGGCGTTTTTACAAAAAGACGAGGTTGACCGGTACTACGACGCGGCATTATCCGTGGAATGGCCGAGCGGGTGGGAACCGCCAGATTGAAAGGTCCACGATGAATGCGATCTTTGCGGTAACCGATCCCGATTGGCTCAAGACACTTGCGGAAACTGGCGCCTCCGAAGTCAATTTTTGGCAGCCACGGCCAACACGTGCCGCGCAGTTACCGGGTACACCGTATATCTTCAAAGTGCGCGGCTCGAATCGCATCGGTGGCTTTGGGTTCTTCTCATATTGGACGAAGATGCCGCTCTCTGTTGCTTGGGAAACGTTTGGCTCAGCCAGCGGGTCAACGCGCTACGTAGAAACGCAGAAGACAACGACGTAATCGGTTGCGTCGTTTTATCGGATGTCGTCGTGCTCGCGCAGACGGAGCACGTCGAAGCACCGAAGGATTGGAAGCCAAACATCGTTCGAATCGCTGGTTACGATATGCTGACGGGGGAGGGTGCGCGCGTTTGGAACCAACTTCGCGCACTGGACATCCGTGCTGCTCAGCCGGAACATAGCTCGCTGCTCATTACACCGGGCGGCTACGCTACGCCAAAACTTGTAGCAGCACGGCGCGGGCAAGGGGCATTCCGGCTCATGGTTACGGATGCATACGAACGACGATGCGCGATCACCGGAGAGCGCACGCTGCCCGTGCTCGAAGCGGCGCACATCAAGCCGTTTGCGGAGCACGCGACACACGATATACGTAACGGCATTCTCATGCGTAGCGATGTCCATCGCCTTTACGATCTCGGGCTCGTTACCGTCGAGTCCGATCTTACGTTCCGCGTAAGTACATCGATCGAACGCGATTATTCAAACGGGAAAATGTATTACGTCCTTGACGGCAAGAAAATCGCTATCCCGGCGCGACCGGAACATCGACCTGATTCCGAAGCTCTCGATTGGCATGCCAATTCAGTGTTTAGGCCATGACAATATTTTCGAATCTGCCTTTCGCTCTTGCGTCTTTTTAAAACATATGGAGATAGCGGATCTCCCGAAACTCGGATTCGATGCGTACAAGATCTTCTTCGGTTTCCAAAAAAAGATGCTATGCAATTTCTGTAACGATTAAATTCCGTAGAAGCCTGCGGTGCTTACCTACAACGCCTGCGTCGTTAGGTCGGCGCGCAGCGAACCCAGGTGCGTATTGTCGCAATCTTCGATGACGACGAGCCGACCATCAAGGTGCTCGACGCGTGCGAATGCCGCGTTCTCGACGCGTACCGCCCAGAAATCGTCGAGCGAGCGTTCGTGCATGTCGACGAGCGCGCAGCGGACGACAGCAT
>JANOMT010000069.1:0-20539 GCA_031420415.1 Vulcanimicrobiota bacterium | reverse complement strand
GGAAAAAACACATCGCGAATCGGCTTTTCGGGCGAATAAATTTGCTCGCGTAAGGCGAGCGTCACGATCGTGCCGTTTTTCATGATCTCGGAACGAGCAGAATCGCCCAACCCGCTGAGAATCGTGTTCTCTCCCATCAATTCCGGGGTCAGATCCAAAGGCGGATTCTGCGATTTTAATTTATACACCGTTTGGCGCCTCCCAATGCTCATTACATAATACCAAGCAATTCATTTCGTCCCTGTATGAAGTGATACAGATTCCGATCCTTCGGGGGGACATACTTATGCCATCGGCGTGCCCTTTGCGGTGTGGTCGAATCGCGCTCGCGAGGCGGAAGCATGATCGAATCGCGCACCATGGCTAGTAACACATCGTACGGAAACGATCTCTTCCGGTATCCCGCCATCGAGATTGGGTCGAGCGTCGAATCGTTCGAAGGGGTCCGTACCAGTACGCGCATCATCGCGGCCCATCGGAGCGCGCGCGGTGGTGATTGGTGCGAGATTTTTGCGCTCGAAAACGGGCTCATCGCGGTCTCGATCGGCGACGTCTGCGGTCATGGGCCGGTCGCTTTCGATCCGATGGTCGCTATCCGTTCGATGATTCGCGACGCTGCATACGATGGGCTCGATCCAGCAGCCGTCTTGACGGCGGCAAACGAATTTATCTGCGCGCGCGAATCGGAACTCTTCGCGACGGCGATCTTCGGCGTCCTGAATGCCCAACTCGGGACGTTCACTTTCGTGAGCGCCGGCCATCCGCCGCCGTTGCTCGCGGGAGCCGGCGGAGCGAAGTTCCTCTCATCGCAGCATCCCGACTATCCGCTCGGCCTCGCGCCGATCTTTCTGCCGCGCACCGTGGTTACGAGCGTGCCGATGGAAACGCTCCTGGTCCTCTACACCGATGGCGTGACCGAACACGAACGCGATGTCTTACGTGGTGAAGCACAACTTTTCGCGGCGGCGATCGAAATCGAACGCGACGGTTCCCTGCCGACAGCGACCGCTATCGCCGAACACATGGGTCTCGAAGATTCCAATCATGACGACGCGGCGATCCTCACCGCGTGGATTCCATACGCTACGAGCCGAGCGCGAGTTCGTTAAGGATGGTTCCTTTGGAATGATGCGTCGTCGCGTGACGCGCATCGATCGCTTCGGCAAGATACTCGGCATCGCGGGTAACGCCGCTAAAGCGCACCGATCCCCCGGTATATCGCCACGGTAATCCGAGGAAGAAGAGGCGGGGTTCGGTCGTGACGCCACGCTCGTGGCTTGGGTAGCCGCGGCCATCGAAGATGGGAACGTCGATCCACGCGTAGTCGGCGCGGTAATGTCGAGCGACGGCCGGTGCGTCGCAGGTTCCCAGACGGCCACATAGCGCGACTCGCGCGGTGCATCGATACCGGTCTTCGCAAAATACGTAGCGATGGTCGTCGTCGGCCGTATCGAGATTGATTTTGAGATCGTCTTTAAAATGCAGCTGCGTATCATCGACGTCGAGGAGGCGACCGTAGAGCGACATGCCCTCGCGCGCGAATGTACTGCGGCGCGGATGATCGCGGCGCGGTCTTGCCGGACCCATATCGCCCCTTCGTGGTGCGTTGGCCCGATGACTCGGTAACGGCGTGTTCTTCGCCGTTGGGTCGAGGTATGCGCTCGACGACTTTCTCGCGCGCAGTCGCGTCCCGCAGCGGTACGCATCGAAGCGTTCGTGCCGATCTGACGCTACGCGAGAGCGGGTATCGGCATCTCGAGCGGTCTCGCGCGTTCGACCTCGATCGCGATGCCGGAGACGGCGGCATTACCGGTGAGATCGTCGAGTCGTTCGCCGTCGGTGAGATCGTTGAGGCTCGCACCGGGCGATGCCGTCGCGACCGTCGCGCGCACGCCGTCGCGCGCGTGCCCGTAGCCGTGTGGTAAGCTCGCGACCCCGGGCATGACATCTTCCGTCGTCGTGACGGGAACGATGATGCTACCGACGCGCGACGTGACGCGCACGAGATCGCCGTCGTGCAGATCGCGCGCGGCCGTATCGCTCGGGTGCATGAGCAACGTACAACGATTCTCGCCGCGCATGAGACGCGGCGCGTTATGCATCCACGAATTGTTGCTGCGCACGTCGCGTCGTCCGATGAGGACGAGCGCGGGGACGACGTCTTGCGCGGTTGCGGCCAGGCGTGCGAGATCTGCGATCATTGCGGGGGGCGCGAGCGCGAGACGCCCGTTTGCGGTGAGCAGGCGCTTCGGGAGTTGCGATTCGAGCGGACCGTAATCGATACCGTGCGGATGTGCGCGAAGCGCCTCGACGCTCGTCGCATACGCGCCCGCGCGCAACCCCGCATCGATGCGATCGTGCGGCGATGCGCCCGCGGTGCCGGTGAGCCTGTGGCGCAGTCCATCGAAGATTTGCCAGTCGTAGCGCTGATCGTCGTCGAGTGTCGCGATCGCGTCGTTGTACCGCGCGGTGTTACGTACGGCGAAGTGATGAAAGATCGCGTCGTAGTGATCGACTTCGAACCCGGTCGCGGGCGGCAAGATGACGTCGGCGTGGCGCGTCGATTCGTTCACGTAAGGATCGATCGCGACGTAGAAGTCGAGGCCATCGATTGCGGCGTCGAGAGCGACGCCATTTGGGGTCGAGAGCACGGGATTTCCCGCGACCGTCACGAGCGCGCGAACCTGACCTGGTCCCGGCGTCGTCATCTCATCGACCATCGTCGCGACGGGAAACTCGGCTTGGAATTCCGGTAATCCACGGACGCGCGAGGTGTAGCGACCCGCGTGCGTTTGGCCGGCTTTCGCCGTCGCGAGCATATCGAAAGCGGGTGTAGGCCACATCGCGCCGCCGGGTTCGTCGAGGTTGCCGGTGATTGCGTTGAGTGCGTTGACGAGCCATTGGCAGAGGCCACCGAAGGGTTGCGTCGAGAGACCGATGCGACCGTATGCGACCGCGCGAGACGCACGCGCGAAGTCGATTGCGATCGTGCGAATCGTTGCGGCATCGATACCGGTTTGTGCGGCGACGCGTTCGGGCGTGTAGGGCGCGCTCGCGCTCCGCAGATCGTCGAGGCCGTCGGTGAACCGTGCGAGGCGCGCGAGGTCGGCGCGACCGGTCGCAAAGATTTCGTGGATCAACGCGAGCAGCAAAAGTGCGTCGGTCCCGGGCCGGATGAAATGGTGTTCGCTCGCCGCATGCGCGGTCTCCGTGCGTCGCGGATCGATCGTTACGACGCGTCCGCCGCGCGCGCGAAGTGCGGCGATCCGATCGCGCATGCCAGGTGCGGTCATGATGCTACCGTTGGAGGCGAGCGGGTTCGCACCCATGACGAGAAAGTACTCGGTACGATCGATATCAGGAATCGGCAACAGCAGCGGATGGCCGAACATTTCGAGCGCCGCACGATGGTGTGGGAGTTGATCGATACTCGTCGCGCTGAAGCGATTTTTCGTTTTGAAGGCGCGCAAAAACCCGCCCGAACCGAGAAGGGTACCGCTATTGTGGACGGTCGGATTTCCATTATAGATTGCGACGGCATCGTCGCCGTGCGCGCCGACGACGTCGGCGAGTCCCTTGGCGACCAAATCGAGGGCGTCTTCCCACGCCATCGCCGTCCACGTCGTACCGTCGCGCCGCATCGGAACGCGCAAGCGGTCGGGGTCGGCGTGGAGATCGATGAGCGCGTTGCCCTTTGGGCAGATGTGCCCGTGGGAGAGCGGATCGGCGGCATCGCCGCGGAGATCGGTCACGCGACCGCCCTCGACGGTAATCGCGAGGCCACAGATTGCCTCGCAGAGATTACAGGCGCGGTAGTGCGTTCCATCGCGTAAGATGCTCATCGCGTTCTCCTTCGGAAGTCGCGGGCGGTGCCCCGTCGCGATAGGGCATTTCCATCTTCGCGACCGATAGGGTGCGGTGCTTCGTTTTTCGTTTGTGAAATTCCCCAGCTTCCGCCGCTTCGTCATCGCCGCGACGTGCGCGCTCGCACTCGCCGCCACGCGCGCGCAGACCGCTGCGGCGCCGCCGCCGAGCGACGTGCTCAAAGCGACGCTTGAAAACGGGTTGCGCGTGGTGCTCGTGCGGAACACACTCGCACCCGTGATCGCAAGCGATCTCACGTATCTCGTGGGTTCGCGCGACGATCCGTCGGATGTCCCGGGTATGGCGCACGCGCAAGAACATATGATGTTCCGCGGCACGAAGAATCTTTCGACGAGCGAACTCGGCACGATCGCAACCGCGCTCGGCGGATCGTTCAATGCCGAAACATCGGAAACGCTGACGCAATACGAGTTTACGATTCCCGCAGCCGATCTCGATGCGGTTTTGCGCATCGAGTCGGATCGCATGCGCGATATTCTCGACGAGCAAAAACAATGGGAGACCGAACGCGGCGCGATCGCCCAAGAGATCGCGCGCGACGACACGTCGCCCGGAGCGGATTTTTTTCGCGACGCGCAAGCCTACGCTTTCGCGGGTACGCCGTACGCGCATCCAGGCGTCGGCACGCATGCGGCCTTCGAACGCCTCACCGGAACGCGGCTCAAAGCGTTTTATCAAAAATATTACGGACCGAGCAATGCGGTGCTCGTGCTCGCGGGAAACTTCGATCTCGCAAAAACACTCGCACAGATTAAAGCGCGTTTCGAATCGATTCCGCGCCGCCCTACCGTCGTGCACGCGATCGCGGGCGTCGAGCCGCTCGCGCGCAAAGTGATCCGCCGCCCGACCACGCTCACGTATCCGCTCGCGGTCGTCGCCCTACGGATGCCGGGCGTCGCGAGCCCGGATTTTCTCGCATCGTTTCTCTTACAACAGGTGCTCGGTGCCGATCGCGGCGCGCTTCGCGGTCTCGTCGATTCCGGTGATGCCCTCGATGCGAATTGGGTTTCGATGCCCTACGTCGCCGAAGGACAGCTCGGCATGGCGACAGCCGCGCTCGGGCCTGGGGCCGACCCCGTCGCCGGCAGCGCGCGACTCGAGAAAATCCTACGCGGGTATGCCGAGAAGGGAGTCCCGCGCGAACTTTTCGAGACGACGAAACGGCAGGCGATCGCAGGCCAAGAACTCAGTCGCAATTCCATCTCCTCGCTCGCCTCGGATTGGGCGACGACGATCGCACTCGATAACGAACCCTCGATCGCACGCGAACAAGAACTGCTCGCGGGCGTGAAGCTCGCCGATGTCGATCGCGTTGCGAAAAAATATCTCGACCCCGCGCACGCGATTCTCGGCGAACTGACGCCGTCCGCCAATGCAACGCAGAACGCGCCGGCTGCGCCACCCGCCACCGGCCCCGAAAAACCGCTCGGAGCGCAAGCACCGGTGACCCATCTCCCCGCATGGGCGAGCGATCTCGTCGACCATCCCGCCGTTCCACCGGCAGATGCGGCACCCGATCGCAGCAAGTTGCGCAACGGGATGACCCTCGTCATCCGACCGGCGACGATCTCCGATAGCGTCGTCGCCTACGGGGCGGTGCGGACGTCGCCTGCATTGCAAGAACCCATCGGCAAAGAAGGCGTGGCGGCCGTCCTCGATGCGATCTTCTCGCTCGGGACCTCGACGCGCGATCGCGCGACCTTCGCACGCGCGCAAGACGATATCGATGCGTCGATCGGAGCGGGTTCGAGCTTCGGATTGCAGACGACATCCAAGTCGTTCGATCGTGCGCTCGACCTCCTCGCCGAAAACGTCCTCCACCCACGACTCGATCGAGCGACCTTCGAGCTGGCACGCCGCCGCGCGCTCGAAGCGCTCCAAACGCAACTCTCCGGGACGGGCTCGGTTGCGGCAAAACGAACCGCAGCGCAACTCTATCCCGTGGGCGATCCGGCGCTACGCGAGCCGTCGCTCGAATCCGTTCAGAAGCTCGACCTCGACGACGTGCGCGCGTATTATGCGAAAACGTTCCGCCCCGACCTCACGACGCTCGTCGTCGTCGGGAACGCGACGGTCGATGCCACGAAGGCTTCCGTCGAGCGCGCGTTCGGCGCGTGGCGTGGCGGCACGGGCGATCTTCCGAATCTCGATTTTCCGCGGATTCCGCTCAATTCGGCAGGCGACGTTCGGCTCACGATACCATCGCTCGCACAAGACGACGTCACCCTGCAAGAACTCGTCGATGCCGATCGTTCGTCGCCCAACTATGCCGCGCTCGTGCTCGGGAACGCCGTCTTCGGCGGCGGTGCGCTCGGTGCGGAGCAAAGCCGACTTTTTCGCGATATCCGTCAAAATGCGGGGCTCGTCTACACGATCT
Source organism: Vulcanimicrobiota bacterium (assembly GCA_031420415.1). Taxonomy (GTDB): domain Bacteria; phylum Vulcanimicrobiota; class Vulcanimicrobiia; order Vulcanimicrobiales; family Vulcanimicrobiaceae; genus JANYGA01. The sequence continues at coordinate 14,277 of JANOMT010000069.1, read as the reverse complement.
CCTCGCAATACGCGCCGTCGAAAACGCGTGCGAGCTTCTCGATCGATTTCGCATCGTCACCGAGCGATCGTGCGCGCATCGAATCGCTCATCGACGGCGAGATCGTGAAAATGCAAACCGAACTCGTCGGCGATTTCGAACTCTCGCTTGCGAAGGCGGCGATCGTTCGGCGGACGGCGATTGCCGGAGCTTCGATTGCGTCGATCGGTCAGCGCTTACTCAGCGAAACACTCGCGGACGAGTCATACGGACGCGACCGCACGGAAGCGGCAGCGATTCTCGCGACCAGTGCGACGGCGGTACGCGATGCATTTGCAAAAACGATTCGCCCCAAGAGTTTCGTGCGTGTGGTGATCGGTCCGTAACGGCGGGGGGCCGCTGGGTGTACGAAGTCTCCGCCGGCCAGAACCGAGGCAACGGACCGCGCTGGTTCGAAGGACGCGCGATGCTTCTCGAACGCCCCCCCGTACGCGCCACGACGTCGACCGGAATCGTTATCATCGGCTCCGGGTTCGCCGGCCTCGGCATGGCGATCAAGCTGCGCGCGGCGGGCATTCGCGATTTCGTGATCCTCGAACGCGCACACGATATCGGGGGCACGTGGCGCGATAATCGCTATCCCGGCTGCGCGTGCGATATTCCCTCAGAACTCTATTCGTTTTCGTTCGCACGCAATCCGAAATGGTCGCGCGTCTTCCCGACGCAACCGGAAATCCACGAGTACTTGCGCGCTTGCGTCGACAAGTACGATCTCGAACGCCACATTCGCTACGATAGCGATGTGATCGAAGCGCGCTACGATGCCGAACGCGTGCTCTGGCAGGTCGAAACGCGCGGCGGAACGCGTTTCGAAGCATCCGTCCTCATCTCGGGCATGGGTGGATTGAGCAACCCCGCGATGCCGCAGATCTCGGGCCTCGCGGAATTTGCGGGACCGCAATTCCACTCCGCGCGGTGGGATCACGACGTCGATCTCGCAGGCAAACGCGTCGCCGTCATCGGCACGGGCGCGAGCGCCATCCAATTCGTGCCGGAAATCGCACCGAGCGTCGGGCACCTCTCACTCTTCCAACGCACGCCGCCGTGGATCGTGCCAAAAATCGACGGTCCCGTCGATCCGCGGAAAAGTCTGCTCCTTAACTATCTTCCGGGATATGCGTGGTTGCATCGTACGTCGATCTATCTCACACACGAAGCGCGTGCGCTCGGATTTACGGTCGATCCGAAGCTCCTGCGCACGGTCGAGAAGATCGCAAAAAGCCATATCAGGCGCCAGATCGCCGATCCCGCACTGCGCGCGACGGTCACGCCGAATTATCGTTTGGGCTGCAAGCGGATCCTAATCTCGAACGACTACTTCCCCGCGCTCACGCGAGCGAACGTCGCGGTCATCACGAGCGATATCGCACGCGTCGAAGACGATGCCGTCGTCACGAGCGACGGCTCGCGACACGTCGTCGACGTCATCATCTACGGTACGGGCTTTCGCGCGCAAGACGGGCTCGCGCCGGTGCGGATCGTTGGCGAAGGCGGGCGTACGCTCGATGAGGCGTGGTCGGATGGCATGGAAGCATATCTCGGGACGAGCGTCGCGGGGTTCCCCAATCTCTTCACGCTCGTGGGCCCGAACGTCGGCCTTGGCCACAACTCGATGGTCTTCATGATCGAGTCGCAGGTCGCATACGTTCTCGACGCGTTGCGGCAATTGCGCAAGCGGGGCGCGCGCGCCCTCGACGTGTTGCCCCAGGTCCAACGGTCCTTCAACGACGAGATTCGCGCCAAGACGAAGAAGACGGTTTGGATGTCAGGCTGTCGCAGTTGGTATCTCGATAAAAACGGTCGCAACACGTCGCTGTGGCCCGGCTTTACGTTCGATTTTCGCAGACGAACCCGGCGCATCGAACCGAGCCGCTATCGCTGGATCGGTCGCTGATCGATACCGCAGCGACGGTTCGCGCGGCCGCGGATCGCATCGCCTCGGGTATCGTGCGCACCCCGACCGTGCGCTCGCGTGCATTTTCCAATGCGACGGGTGTCGACGTCTATTTCAAAACCGAGAATCGCCAAACGACGGGATCCTATAAAGAACGTGGCGCGCTCAACGCGATGCTCTTACTGACAGTCGAGCAACGCGCGTCTGGCGTGATGACGATGTCCGCGGGAAATCACGGCCAAGCCGTGGCGTATCACGGGACGCGGCTCGGCATCGCGACGACCGTCGTGATGCCGGAAACGACACCGTTTCTCAAAGTACGCCGTACGCGCGATTTCGGCGCCGACGTCGTCCTTTTCGGTGAGACCTTCGACGACGCAGCCGCACACGCACGCGACCTCGCCGCCCGCACGGGTGCGACGATCGTGCATCCCTACGACGACGAACACGTCATCGCGGGTCAAGCGACCGCGACGCTCGAGCTCATCGAAGATGCGGGCCGCGAACTCGACGTGATGCTCGTACCCGTCGGCGGTGGTGGCCTCATTTCGGGCGCCACGCTCGCAGTCGCCGCGCTCGGCGCGAAAACCGAGATCGTCGGCGTGCAATCGGCGTCGTATGCGGGCATCGCCGCCGCGCGGACCGGCGTTCCGGTGCGCGGCGGACCGACGATCGCCGAGGGCATTGCGGTAAAATGCATCGGTGCTTTACCAACGCGCATGATTGCCGATCGCGTGAGCGAGGTGATCCTCGTCGAAGAAGCTGCAATCGAAACCGCGATCGCGCGATTGCTCGAAGATGAAAAGCTCGTGAGCGAAGGCGCGGGCGCCATCGGGATCGCCGCGCTCTTCGCGCACGCCGAGCGCTTCGCCGGCAAGTGCGTCGGCACGATCGTGTGCGGTGGGAACATCGACCTCGGCATGCTCGCATCGGTTATCGTGCGCCATCGCATGCGCTCGGGTCGCGTGGTCCGTATTCGCGTGCACATGGTCGATCGACCGGGCGAACTCGCGAGCGTCGCAATTGCGATCAGCGCCGCGGGAGCGAACGTGCTCGACGTCGCGCATCACCGCGTCTTCGGGAGCCTCTCGGCCAAGCACGCCGAGCTCGACGTGACCGTCGAAGTCGAACGACCGGACGATCTCCCGACGATCATGGCGGCCATCGCGGAGCGGGGCTTCGAAGCGGAAGTTGTGACGGAGTAGGGCGCAATCAACGCTTAACGCGAAGTACGGCGCCAAACTTTGCTCGCTTAGCAGAGGAGCGACTAGGCGGCGTCTAAAGAGCCTAAAACACGCATTCGAGAAGAAGACCTATGACCGTTGCTTCCCGCCAGGCGGCGTTCGATCGTTCGAGCGATAGCCGTCTTCATGCCATCGACCACGCGCCGGGCGCGCTTCCGCGCATCGCGTACTTTTCGATGGAGATCGCCCTCGAAGCGGGTTTGCCGACGTATAGCGGTGGCCTCGGAATTCTTGCGGGCGACATGTTACGTTCGGCAGCCGATCTCGCCGTGCCGATCGTCGGTGTTTCGCTCGTGTACAAACACGGTTATTTCACGCAATCGCTCGGTCCCAATGGCGAGCAACGCGAAGCGATCGATGCGTGGGATCCGCGCGCGCGCACGCACCTCTGCGAGCGCACGGTCGAGGTTCGCATCGAGGGCCGCGCCGTTCGCGTCGCCGCATGGCGCTTCGATCTTACGAGCGCGTCCGGACACGTCGTGCCCGTCTATCTGCTCGATACCGATCTCGAAGAAAACGAGCCGCAAGATCGCGCGCTCACCGCCTCGCTCTATGGCGGCGATCATCGCTATCGCATCGCGCAAGAGATCGTGCTCGGCTACGGAGGCTACGCGATGCTCGAAGCGCTCGGGCTCATCGATGGTCTTGCGACCCTGCACATGAATGAAGGGCACGCCGCGTTCTTGGTGCCGGCGGCGATGGAAGCGCGCCTCCAGGCGAGCGGTCGTGATGTCGTCAGTGCCGACGACGTCGCTCAGATTCGCAAACGCTTCGTTTTTACGACGCACACGCCGGTGCCCGCGGGGCACGATCGATTCGATCGCGGCCTCACGGCTTCGCTGCTCGGCGAAGATCGTACGCGTCTCATCGAACGGCTCGGCGGCGTACACGACGGAAACGTCAATATGACGCAGCTCGCGCTGCGCGGCTCGCATTACGTTAATGGCGTCGCGATGCGCCACGGCGAAGTCTCGCGAGAAATGTTCCCGGACGATACGGTGTATGCGATCACCAATGGCGTCCATGCCGGTCGCTGGACGTCACCCGCTTTCGCGACGCTCTTCGACCGACACATTTCGCAATGGCGATCCGATAACGGTTATCTCCGGCACGCGGTCGGCATTCCGCTCGAAGAGGTCGCCGCCGCCCATCGTGCGGCCAAAGACGATCTCTTCGTCGAGATCAAACGCCGCACGGGAATCGTTCTCGATCGCTCGTTTTTTACGATTGGCTTCGCGCGTCGGGCCGCGGAATACAAACGCGGTTATCTCGCTTTCACCGATCTCGATCGTTTGCGCGATCTCGCGGCGAACGTGGGCCCGTTGCAATTCGTTTTCGCGGGGAAAGCGCATCCGCAGGATCATGAAGGGAAAGCCGTTATCCGCCGCATCTACGAAGCCGCCATCGCCCTCGGCGACGATCTGCGCGTGGTCTATCTCGAGAATTACGAGATCGCGCTCGCGCAGCGGTTGATCGCGGGCGTCGATCTCTGGCTCAACACGCCGCGTCCGCCGCTCGAAGCATCGGGCACGAGCGGTATGAAGGCCGCACTCAATGGCGTGCCGAGTCTCTCGACACTCGATGGGTGGTGGGTCGAAGGCTGCATCGAAGGGCAGACCGGATGGGAGATCGTGAGCGATCCCCATCTTTTTGGTGATGAAGCAAATGCGAACGACGCCGCAAGTTTGTACGAAAAACTCGAGCGTACGATCCTACCGCTCTTTTACCACGATCCCGATGGCTATACGCGCGTGAGGCGTGGTGCGATCGCGTTCAACGCGTCGTACTTCAACACGCAGCGGTCAGTCGAACAATACGCGCGTAGCGCCTATCGGCGATGACGTATGAGTACGAGGTCGTGCTTTACGGTTCCAATCGGACGCGTCCGGAGATGAGTGCTGAGTTGACCGCACGCGGTCGCGACGGCTGGCGCGTCACCTCGGGCAACCGGACCGACGACGGCAGTTGGGCCTTCGTCCTCGAACGCGCCCGTTCGGAAACCGAGAAAATTCCCGGTCAAACCGAAAACTGAAACCCGGTAGGAAATCTCGACTATTTCCGGGGCCGCGTCTTACGTCGCGGAGGCTTCCTCGTCGCAAAAAGCCGAAGCCGAGATCGGCGAGCGCTGCACTCGAAATGAGACCCGAGCGCGCTTGCGTTTGTACGACAGGAGGTAAACGATGTTCTCGCCCCTGGTTTGGCTGATCGCACTCGGGCCGCTCGCGCTCGTGGCAGTCGCCTACATACCGACACCGAGGTCCCGCAGCTCCGCAGCCCGCGTCAACCGGCGCGCCATGAGCGCCGGCTTCTTCAGTCTGGCGGTCGCACTTGCCACGGCGGTGTGTGTGGTGGTGTTCGGTTCGTTGCGTACCGGAACGTTCGGAATTGAGGGAATCGGTTTAGGACTGTACCTCGATAGTCTCAGCAGTGCGATGTTTTGCCTCGTGTCCTTCATCGGATTGATCGTCTTGGCATACAGTCGCAACTACATGGACGGCGACCCACGTCAAGATCGTTTTACACAGTATCTGTCCCTGACGCTCGCGGCCGTGCTGCTCTTCATCGTATCGGGAAATCTCTTGCAACTGACGCTAGCCTGGATTGCGACGAGCCTCGGCTTGCATAAACTGTTGCTGTTTTATGCCGATCGCCCCGCTGCGGCGATAGCCGCGCGCAAAAAATTCATTGCGAGCCGACTCGGCGATCTCTGCCTCACCGGCGCGATGATTTTCCTCTACAAAACTTTCGGTAGCTTGGACTATTCGGTCGTATTCTCGGGAGCCGGAACGATTCGTGCGGCCGGTGATTTCGTTCCCGAGACCATTCACGTCGTTGCCATCTTGCTCGTTTTCGCCGCGCTGCTGAAGTCGGCGCAGTTTCCAACGCATGGCTGGTTGAGTGAGGTGATGGAGACGCCGACACCGGTTTCCGCTCTGCTGCACGCCGGCATCATCAACGCCGGTGGCTTTCTAATCCTGCGCTTTTCGAGCGTCGTCTCGCTGTCGTTACCCTCGCTCGAAACGCTCGCGATCGTCGGCGGCTTCACGGCCCTGTTCGGTTCGGTCGTTATGCTGACGCAAACGTCGATCAAAGTGACGCTCGCTTATTCCACGATCGCGCAGATGGGCTTTATGATGCTCGAATGCGGCCTCGCTGCATTTCCCGCCGCTCTGCTGCACATCATCGCGCACTCGCTCTACAAGGCGCACGCTTTCCTTTCGTCTGGAAGCGTGATCGATATCGCGCGTGCATCGTGGACGCCGAGTCCCGGCGGTAAGCCGCACCCCGCGCGCCAGCTCTTTGCCGTCACCGGCATTCTCATCGTCGCGCTCGTGCTCGGCCGCCTCTTCGGTGCGTCGCCGACGGAGCAGCCCGGCGTTTTTGCACTCGGAGCCGTCCTCTTACTCGGCTTGATCCACCTGGTCTCGAGCGGGATCGACGAACGACCGAACGTCTATGTCGTCGGCCGAACGCTTCTTAGCGCAGGCACCGTCGGCATCGCCTACTTCGGCTTACAACTGATGATGGAGCGGGTCTTCGCCGGGTCTTTGCCGGCAACGCAGATGCTCCATGGACCGTTCGCCGTTACGATCGTCTCGATCGTCGTCGTGTCGTTTGCCGTGGTGACGTTTCTGCAGGGTCTCGTCCCCGGTGACGGCGGAACGCCTCGCTGGCAAACGCTCTACGCACTCGTGTCCAATGGTTTCTACGTCAACACATTTGCGAACCGGTTGGTCCTTCGGCTTTGGCCGCCGCACGTTACGGCGTCCCCCGCAACGGCGCCTCCGAACGTGGGGAACAGATGAGTTCCCGTCCCGACCTCGTTCGCGAAAGCTCGAGCGACCAGCCAAATGGAGCCGCGCCTTACGAGCGTGGTGTCGTCGAAGCAGCGATTGCGGGTGCCTGCAGACGGATCGCACCGCTGTGGCCGCTCAAACATTTTGTCGCGGTGAACCCGTTCCTCGGCTTCACCGAGCAGACGTTTCACGCGACCTGTGCGACGATGCATCGCGTCGCGCGCGTCGACATGCTGATGCCGCGCGCATTCTATCGAGGCGAACTTGCGGCCGGCAACATCGAGGACCGCGACCTCGAAGCCGCTCGAAAGGCCGCACCGGGCGACTGGCAAGCGCCCGCAACGCTACGCGATCTCAAAGCGGCGCTTGCGCTCGACGTCACGGACAAGGCCGAACACGCAGCCATCGTCGCGACCGTCGCCGAAGTGCTCGATTCACTCGCCGCAGGTGATCGGATTGCCTCCGGTACGGCCTTCATGACCGACGAGATCTCGAAATTTTGCGCCGCGTATTTCGATGAGGGGCAGTCCATCTGGCGCCTTCCGGGCCGCGGCCTGCGGCCGTATGCTGCTTGGCGCACCGCGATGCGCTACGATCGCAATCCCGAGGTCATGGGCGTTGTCGGTTTTCGTACCCTCGTCGCCAGCCTCTCGGGCGATCCCGTCGATGCAATCACCGAGGTTATTCGTCGGCTCGGCGTCCCAAAACGAGCCATTGCCGATTATTTGCATCAGGCGCTCCTGGACATCGGTGGATGGGCGGCGTACGCGCGCTATCTCGTTTGGAACGACGAGTTATACGGACGCGAAAACGACACACTCGTTCAGCTATTGACGATTCGCGTCGTGTGGGGTTACACGCTCTTCGCTCAGCGCACGGATATCGCGTTTGCGGGGGCTTGGCGGCGAGCGATGGAGATCGCCGCATTGCCGCCCCTAGACGAGCGGCTCGGCGACGACCCCGAACTCTGCCTCGACTTGATCGCGCACGAGGCGTACGAAGCCGCCTACCAGCGGCGCTTTCTCGCACTGCTCGCGAAACCCGCAGAATCCGAGACACGATGCGGTCCCAAGACCGTACAGGCGGCATTTTGTATCGACGTGCGATCCGAAATCTATCGACGGGCGCTCGAAAGCGTCGACCCAAGCGTGGAAACCGTCGGATTTGCCGGCTTTTTCGGTTTCCCGATCGAGTATGTCCCCATCGGTTATCGAACGGGTGGCGCGCAATGTCCCGTGCTGCTCACACCCGCATTCACGGTGTGCGAAGCGGTCGGCGACGCGTCACGAGATGAAGACAAAGCGATCCTCGGCTTGCGACTCTTGCGGCGGCGGGCCGCAAAGGCGTGGAAGTCGTTTAAAACCTCAGCCGTCTCATCGTTCATCTTCGTCGAAACGGCCGGGCTCTTATTCGCCGGGAAGATCGTTAGCGACAGCCTAGCGGTTACGCGGCCCGTGCACGATCCCGATACGGACGGCCTCGATCCCGACGTGATCGGGCGTCTGCGACCCAGCATCGAATCGCACATGGTTGGTGGTCGCCGTACGGGCTTCGACGCACGGGAGCGAGTGGCTATGGCCGAAGCCGTGCTGCGTGCGATGTCGATGACATCGGATTTCGGCCGGCTCGTACTCATGACCGGGCACGGAAGTACGACCGTGAATAACCCGCATGCATCCGGATTAGATTGCGGCGCGTGCGGCGGTCATACGGGTGAGGCGAACGCCCGCGTCGCCGCCGCCATCCTCAATGATTCGGGCGTGCGCGTCGGACTTCGCGAGCGTGGTATCGACGTTCCCGACGATACGTGGTTTCTGGGTTGCCTGCACGATACGACGACGGACGACATCAGAATTTTCGACGCGCAGAACGCGCCCGCATCGCACCGTACGCTCATTGCCGAAATACGCGAGACTCTCGCGCGAGCGACCTCGCTTACACGGCTGGAGCGCGCGACGTTGCTCGGCATCCCCAACGACGCAGATACACAGCGACGCGTGGTATCGCGCAGTCGCGATTGGGCTCAAGTGCGTCCAGAATGGGGCCTAGCGGGGAACGCAGCGTTCATCGCGGCGCCCCGGATACGCACGCGTGGCATCGACTTCGGCGGCCGCGCGTTTCTTCACGACTACGATTGGCGCTCCGACACCGATTTTACGGTGCTCAACTTAATCATGACGGCGCCGATGGTGGTCGCAAGCTGGATCAACCTTCAGTACTACGGTTCGACGGTGAATAACCGCGTCTTTGGAAGTGGAAACAAAGTCTTGCACAACGTCGCGGGTGTGCTCGGCGTTCTCGAGGGAAATGCCGGTGATCTGAAGGTCGGGCTACCGTGGCAGTCCGTCCACGACGGCACGCGTTTCGTTCACGAACCGCTTCGTTTGAACGTGTTCATCGAGGCCCCGCTCGATGCGCTCAACGCCGTCATCGCCAAAAACGCCGGCGTGCGCGAACTCGTCGACAACCGGTGGCTTCATCTCTTCGCGATGTCGGACGATGGGCACGTCTCGAAGCGATATCGCAAAGATTTTCGTTGGGATAACGTCGATGATGCTTCCGTTTCGGGTTAGCATCGTCGTCTTCCACCGTTATGTTTCACGCCGACGATACTCGTCTCGCACATGCGCCGAAAATGCCCGAAGGCGTGAGCGTCGAAGCATACGGCCCGTGCCCTATCGGAGATTCTTGGCGATGCCGCCGCGTCGCCGCTGCTGCTCGAGCCGCGTTTAAATGAGTGTTATCCGCGCGATCGGCCGGTGGATCGTCCTCACCGCGGTGGTCCTCGTTTTTGTCATCGAAGTGCTCGGGACACTGCCCGCGCCGACGCTACCGATGCTTGCTTTCGCCGTCGCCGTTCCCGAAGTTGCGGGCCGCGCACTCGTGATCACCATCGTATCGATCGTCATCGTCGCGATGACCTTGCGTGGTCGCATGCGTCTCGTCGGCACGACGTGTGCGGCGATTGCGTGTGTCCTCGCGCTGGTCCCACTGGTGCAATATCCGCAGGCTAGCGCCAAGGCACAAGCCGAGGTGGCACCGTTCGAAGTCGGCCACGGCGCCCCTCATACGCCCGCGACGCGCGACGCCGACATCCGCGTCGAACACGATCTTCCCGTTCGCACGCGCGACGGCGCAAAGCTCGCTCTCGATCTCTATCGGTCGAAGATCGCCGGGCCACGACCGACGGTCATCACGATCTACGGCGGTGCGTGGCTCTTCGGCAAACGCGCCGATAACGCGAGCATCGATCGTGCGCTCGCTGCGCGTGGCTACACCGCGATCTCCGTCGATTATCGACACGCGCCGAAATATCGCTTTCCGACCGAACCGAACGATGTCGAAGATGCGATCGCAACGATCGCACACCATGCGAAGGCCTGGGGCGTCGATCCCGATCGTGTCGCACTCTTCGGCCGCAGTGCGGGTGCCGAACTCGCGTTGCTCGCCGCATACGCGCCCGAACCCGTGCACGTGCGCTCGGTCGTCGCGTATTACGCGCCGACCGATCTCGTCGATGGGTATCGCATCACGCCGAATCCCGATCCCGCCGACGTGCGGCGCATCTTACTCGCGTATTTGGGTACGCCGCCCGAGGGTCGGATGGCGGCCTATCGCGCCGCATCGCCCGTAACGCACGTTCGCGCGAAATTGCCACCGACGTATCTCATCATCGGCTTGCGCGATGCGCTCGTGCGTCCCGAGCAACAACGCGAATTACGCGACGCGCTTCGCGCACGTGGTGACGCGGTCGCCGCGATCGAACTCCCCTGGAGTAATCATGCTTTCGATACGCTTCCCGGGGGTCTCGGTGGAACGCTCGCGACGCAAACGACGGATCGCTTTTTACGCGCGACGCTCGAACGATGAGGATCGTTCTAGAGCACGACCGCCGCAAGAAGCGGCTCGCCGCGTAATCCTGCGACGGCGTTCGCGACGCACATGCGGGCCATTGCCATCCGCGTTTCGATCGAACCCGTGCCGATGTGCGGCGTGATCGAAAAAGTCGGTAGCGTGAGAAGCGGATGGTCCGCATCGATCGGTTCGGGATCGAGCACGTCGACGGCGGCACCGGCAAGTCGGCCACTCTCGAGCGCATCGTACAGGGCTTGCGTATCGACGAGACCGCCGCGCGCCGCGTTGACGAGATAGGCGCCCCGCTTCATTTTCGCGATCGCGGTCGCGTCGATGATTCGATGGGTCTGCGGCGAGAGCGGTGCGAGAATGCAGAGACAGTCGGCCGACGCGAGTAATTCATCGAGCGTGCAGAACGTCGCGTCGGGTGCGTCGTCGCGGCGATTGCGATTGGAATACGCAATCTTCATGTTGCTCGCACGCGCGCGCCGCGCGACCGACATTCCGATCGCGCCCATTCCCAAAATGCCGAGCGTCTTGCCTGCGAGATCGGTGCCGAGGACGTCCATGCCACCGGTCCACTTTCCGGCTCGAACGAAACGATCGCCCGAAAACATGCGCCGCATGACACCGAGAATGAGACCGAACGTGACGTCGGCCGTGGCCTCGACGACGACCCCTGGCGTGTGGCCGAGTGGGATACCGCGTTGGCGAAGTGCCGCGAGATCGATATTGTCGTATCCGACGGCCACCGTTGAAACGACGCGCAACAATGGTGCAGCATCGATGACGGCCTGCGTCACGGGCGCGAAGGGATGGCACAGGAGCGCCACTTTATCGGCGATCGCGTGAAGCATCTCGGCTTCGAGATCTTGGCGTGGCGCGCGCTCGACGGTCACGCCGAGCGCTTCGAGCGGCTCGAGCAATTGGGGCGGGCAATCCCACGTAATAAGGGCACGCGACGAATCCAACATCGTGCGAGGTTTCGGTCGACGCGCCCGCGACCTTGCACGACGGGGTTTGTTCGCACGGGCCCGGAACTTTGCCGCGACTGTGACCTTCACCCGAACCGACGACCTGCGCATCGCGGAGATTAAAGAACTCGCCCCGCCCCGCCAACTCCTGGACGCATTACCGTGCTCCGAGCGCGCCGCAGCGGTCGTCGCGGGTGCTCGGCACGCCACGCACGACATTCTACACGGCTCGGACGATCGGCTCGTCGTCGTCATCGGGCCCTGTTCGATCCACGATACGGCAGCCGCGCTCGCCTACGCGCATGGCCTCCTCGCGCAACGCGAGCGGTTGAGCGATGCGCTCGAGATCGTCATGCGCGTCTATTTCGAAAAGCCACGCACGACCGTTGGGTGGAAGGGTCTCATCAACGATCCGCACCTCGACGGCAGCTTCGCAATAAACGATGGCTTGCGTGTGGCGCGCGGTCTGCTGCTCGAAATCAACCAACTCGGATTGCCGGCGGGGTGCGAGTTTCTCGATACGATCACGCCGCAATATCTCGCGGATCTCGTCGCGTGGGGTGCGATCGGTGCGCGGACGACCGAGAGCCAAATACACCGCGAACTCGCCTCGGGGCTCTCGTGCCCGGTCGGCTTTAAAAACGGCACCGATGGCAACATCAAGATTGCCCTCGACGCGATCGCGGCCGCGAATCACGCGCACCACTTTCTCTCGGTCACAAAAGACGGTCACTCCGCGATCGTCTCGACGACGGGGAACGACGACGCACACCTCATCTTGCGCGGGGGTGTGACGCCGAACTACGACGCGGCCTCGGTCGCACGCGTGACGACGGCATTGCGCGATGCCGAAGTGCCGACGGGTCTCATGATCGATGCGAGCCACGGAAATTCGAGCAAGTTATACGCCAATCAAATTCCGGTCGCGCACGACATCGCGGCACAAATCGCGGGCGGCAATCGCGCGATCTGTGGCGTGATGATCGAGTCGCATCTCGTCGAAGGCCGACAGAATCTCGTCCCCGGCGACCCGCTTACCTACGGCCAGAGCATTACCGACGCGTGTATCGGCTGGCCCGATTCGATCGGCGTGCTCGACGCACTCGCCGAAGCCGTTCGAGCGCGCCGTCGCGGGTGAACGCGCGCTTCGGACCCGATGTCGACGTTTCGCATGCGGCTTTCGTGCACGAAAGCGTCCAACTGTACGGCAAGATGCGCGTCGCCGAAGGCGTTTCGATTTGGCCGAACGTCGTCGCTCGCGCCGAGACGCAAGAGATCGTCGTCGGCGCGTATACGAACCTCCAAGATTTCGTGATGCTGCACGTGGGGTACACGATGCCGACGATCGTCGGCGCGCACTGTTCGATCACGCACCGCGTTACACTTCACGGCTGTACCGTCGGAGATAATTGTTTGATCGGAATCGGTGCGACGCTGATGGATGGCTGCGTGATCGGCGAGAATTCGATCGTCGCGGGGCACACGATCGTCGGCGAAGGCGTGGTCGTCCCACCGCATTCGATCGTCGCGGGCGTGCCGGGCAAAGTCATCAAAACGCGCGATAACTTCATCGCCAATCGCCTCAACGCGTGGATGTATTATCGCAATGCGATCGCATATGCGGCGGGCGATCATCGTGCGTGGGCGGATTCGGCGGCACTCGCGGCGTTTGCGCGAGAAGAAGCGCGGTTGCGCGCCGAGCGCGGCGCGGTGTAGCGGCGATGCGAACCGAGCTAACGCGGATGCTCGGTGGCGCGCTCGCGCGGACGGTCAGCGACGCAGGCGCCTTCGGCATGCTCGGATTCGACGAAGGCGAGACGGCGGAGAGCCTCGCCGGACAACTCGCCATGTTGCGCGCGGGTAACGCGCCCGTGCGATTCGGCATCAGCCTCGTGCGCTGGGCGCTCGATCTCCGTCCGGAACTCGTCGATCTCGCGATCGCGGCGAAGCCGCGTTCGTCTCGATCTCTTTTGTCGATCCCGCGCCATACGTGGAACGCTTTCACGACGCGGGCACCGCGCCGCGCATCGCGTGTGGTGCCGACGAATTGGCCATTGACGAACTTACGGCGCGGTTTTTCACTACGTTTACAAATCGTAACGGCGTGATCCCGGACTTCGATCGGTTCGACGAACGGTTTATCCCCGAAGCGACGCTCATCAAGAATGTCGGTGGCACGCCGGTCGTATACGACGTCGCAAGCTTTCTCGAGCCGCGGAAAACGATCCTCACCGACGGTACGGTACGCGAATTCTCAGAGTACGAAACCTCCGCACAAACGCACGTGTACGGAAATATCGCGCAACGCTTTAGTCGCTATAAAAAACTGGATCGCTTCGGGCGTGCGTGTCGAAGGTCGCGGCGCCAAAGTGACGCAGTTCGTCCGAACCCCACAGGGGTGGAAGATTTCATCGGTAGCGTGGGATGACGAGCCGTGATCGCGTCCCGCAACCGTGGCGCGAGATTTACTTTTC
>JANOMT010000068.1:0-43550 GCA_031420415.1 Vulcanimicrobiota bacterium | reverse complement strand
CGTGCTCGCCGATCGCGTCGATTCGGCGGCCGCGGCGCCGTTTTACCGCGCACTCGAAGCGGTCGGCGCGCGTGCGGCCGACGAAGCCTTTCTTGCGTTGCGCTTGATCCTTGCAGGCCGTCCCCCCGACGACGATGCCGTACGTCGGTTGCGTGCTCTCGCGGCGGTGGCGCGCGCCTCGAGTTCTGGCGACGTCACGGCCTTCGAGGCCGTCTTCAAACGCGAACGCGTTCATCTGGGCTCGCTCGCGGAAGCGCCGGTCGCCTCGCCTGCCGATCGCGCTGCTGCCGGTCAGGCGGCCGCGAAAGCGTACGCCGTGGCGCTCGAGAGCGTTCCCTCAGTCGAAAGGAACGCCGGGGACGATGCGTTACGTTAGAGCGGCGTCATGACACGGTTTTTCGTCGGTCTTTTTGCTCTTGCGAGCATCGCCGCGCTCGCGGCTCCGCACCCGGCCGCCGCCCAGAGCGTCTCGGTTGTCGCTCCGTCCTTCATAGCCGCTCTCGGCGACGGCGAAGGTGATGATGAGGAGGACAATAAGCCCCACGTCCGCGCGAAGGATGCGGGTTCGATCGATGGTGAGATCGTCGCGGTCGATTATCGGACCAATCACATCGTTGTGAAATCGGGGTCGTCGACGTATGACGTGCTCGTTCTTCCAAGTACCGATTTTCGCGGTCGTTCCAACGGCTTCCACGGCATTACAGATCTACGTCGTGGCGCACACGTCAACGTCATGCTCAGCCAGCGCGAAAAGACGTTGACCGCGCAAATCGTTCACCTGCTCCAGTAACGCGCGTGTCGGAGATCGAGCGTCTGGCGGGCGACGTGCTCTGCGTCGGCCTACCGGGCGACGAACTCGATTTCGCAACCGCCGAATCGTTACGCGAACTGCGGCCAGGCTCGATCGTGCTCTTCGCACGTAACGTAACGACGCTCGAAGCCACGCGGGCATTCGTCGATGCCGCGTGCGCCGCAACGGGCGATGCGCTGCGACCACTCGTTTGCGTCGATCAGGAAGGCGGTCGTGTGGCGCGGTTGCGCTTCACCGAGCGTGGCGTTCCCGCAATGCTCGCGCTCGGGGCAACCGATGATGAAGCCCTTGCCGAACGCGTCGGTGCGCGGCTCGGCCGCGACGTCGCGGCGATCGGCGGGAGCGTCGATTTTGCGCCCGTGCTCGATCTTGCACTCGTTGCGGCGAGTACGGTCATCGGCACGCGATCGCTTGGCGACGATCCCGCACGCGTTGCTGCGCTAGGAGCCGCGATCGTGCGCGGGATGGCGGCCGTCGGCGTCGTTGCGGTGCCGAAGCATTTTCCGGGGCACGGCGCGACGGCGATCGATTCGCACGTCGCGATGCCGACGATCGAGACGCCGGCCCCGCTCGTCGTCTCGCGCGATTGCGCGCCGTTCGTTACGGCGTTTGCGGCGGGAGCACGCGCGGTGATGACGGCACACGCGATCGTCGTAGAGCTCGATCCGGATTTGCCAGCGACGCTCTCGCCACGCATCATCACCGGGCTGTTGCGCGACGAACTCGGATTCGATGGCGTGTGTTTTACCGATTGTCTGCAGATGGAAGCGATCGCGAGGACCGTTGGCACGGCGCGCGGCGCGGTACTCGCGATTACAGCGGGTGCGGATTCGTGCATCATCAGCCACGATCTCGCACTCGCGCGTAACGCACGCGATGCCATCGTCGCGGCCGTGGGTGACGGCACGCTCGCGCTCGATCGTTTACGCGAAGCGGCGTCGCGCGTACGCGCGTTACGTGAATCGTGTGCGCTCGCATCGAATTCGCCGTCGCTCGAACGCGGCGATCTCGACGACGTTCCCACGCTCGTCGCCGCACGCGCGATCCATATCGTGCGCGGCGACGTGCGACTCGATCTTGCCCGACCGGTGACGGTCGTTTCATTCGAGGATGCTGCGGGTGACGGCGTTGCGGCGAATAGCGGCGCACGACCGTCGCTGAGTTTGGCACTGCGTCATCGGCGCGTCCGTAGCGAACTCTTACGCGTTCCGTGCGACCCCGACCCCGCGATGCGCGCGATGCTTCTCGACGTTCTCGCGGGCCAAAGTTCGCGTGCGTTCGTCATCGTCGCGCGGCGAGCACATCTCTTTGCGGCGCAACGCGACACGATTGCAGAATTGCTCGCCGCCGCCCCACATGCGATCGTGATCAGCGCACTCGAGCCTTTCGACGTGCCGAGCTTCGGTAATGTCTGCGCGGTTGCGTGCAGCTTCGACGACGGCGAAGCTGCGATGGAAGCGCTCGCCGACGTCCTCACGTCGCGTGCGATCGCGACGGGTCGCATGCCCGTGATGCTCGCGGCATCATGAACACGATGCGTGCGCGAAAGTTCGATGACGCGATCTTATGCGATGCCGTCGGTACGCGATTTACGGCGGCGGTGTTGCGCATCGAACACCGCGGCGAAGCGGTCTTCGAACGCGCCTATGGGACGCTCGAGAACGGCCCGCGTGCGCGATCGACGACCGTGACGACGCGCTTCGATCTCGCGTCGCTGACGAAAATTGCGGTCGCCCATGCGGCACTCGATGCGGTCGTAGCGGGTCTCCTGGAATTCGACGCACCGCTCGTTCGCTGGTTTCCAACGTGGCGTGAAACCGCGCACGCATCGATCACGCTCCGGATGCTCCTCGCGCACACTGCGGGAATGCAATCGGGTGCCGATTATCGGACGCTCTTCTGCGAGAACGTGGAGTCGTTCGCGCTCGCGCGAGCGCTCGTCGCGCAGCCGGGTGAACGCGTCGTCTACAGCGATCTCGGTTTCATCACGCTCGGTGCGCTCCTCGGGCGGTTATCGACGATCGCGCTGCGGCCATTCGTGATGCGCGCGCTACGCGAGGTCGGAGCGATGCAGAGTGATTTTCGCCCGCGCAACGACGACCCGCACGCGATCCCCGCAACCGAACTCGACGTGTGGCGCGGACGCGTGCGCGGGGCCGTGCACGACGAAAAGGCCTATCTCATGGGAGGCGTCGCAGGCCACGCGGGGCTCTTCGGAACGGCGCACGATATCGCGCGGCTCACCGATGCGTATCTGGCCGTTGCGACCGGACGTGCGGCCTCGACCATCCGTGCCGAAGCGATCGAAGAGCACGGAGCCGATCCGATCTTGCGACGCGGACTCGGCTGGGCGCTCAAGACGAGTGACGAGAACTCGTGCGGGGCGATCGCTTCTCCCCGCACGTTCGGCCATACGGGTTTTACGGGGACGTGCGTGTGGGCCGATCCCGCGCGCGATACGAGCGTCGTGCTTTTGACGAACGCCGTCTATTACGGTCGTCGCGATCTGCGCGATCTCCGCGCCGCCGTTTGCGATGCGGCCTTTACGGCGTTCGGCTGATGCGCGCGATCGGATTGATGTCGGGTACGTCGCTCGATGGTATCGACGCGGCGCTCGTCGATTTGCACCCGCAGGGGGAATCCTATGCATGGACGATCGAGCGTTTCGTCACGGTGCCCTTCGACGTCGGCCTACGCGACCGACTCCGCGCAGCGCTGCCGCCCAAGATCGCGACCGCAGCACAAATTGCCGCGCTCGATCGCGAGCTCGGCGATGCATTCGCGGCGGCCGCAGTCACAATCGCAGGGGGCGAACGCGTCGATTTCGTCGCGAGCCACGGGCTCACGCTTTATCATTGCGGTGAGGCATCGCAGACGATGCAGATCGGCGATCCGTATCGGATTCGCGATGCGGTCGGCGCGTCGGTCGTCTTCGATTTTCGCCGAGCGGATTGCGCGGTCGGCGGACAGGGCGCCCCACTCGTCCCCCATGTCGATGCGATGCTCCTCGCGCGCGTCGATTACGATGTCGTCGCCCTCAACATTGGTGGAATTGCGAACGTTACCGTGCTCGCGCGCGGCGGGCGGGTCGCCGACGCCCTCGCATGGGACACGGGTCCGGGCAACATGCTCATCGACACGATCGTCGCGCGGCGCACGAACGACCGCGAACGCTTCGACTGCGATGGTGCGCGCGCGGCACGCGGGACGATCGATGAAGGTATCGTGCAAGAACTCGTCGCGCGCGATGCGTTCTACTTCGTGCAGCCGCCGCCGAAATCGACGGGGCGCGAGCGCTTCGGCGCGCAACTCCTCGACACGCACGCGGCACTCTTCGCCGACCTTCCGCTCGATGATGCCTGCGCGACGCTCGCCGCGTTTACCGTCGAAACGATCGCAGCCGATCTCGACCGGTACGGACCGGCGCGCGGATCGCTCGTCGTCAGCGGCGGTGGCGCGCGCAATCATACGCTCGTCGCATGGCTTGCTGCACGCTTGCCGCAATTCGATGTCGTCGTTTCCGACGTACGCGGGATCGATGCCGATGCGAAGGAAGCTCTCGCCTTCATCGTACTCGGCTACGAGAGCTTGCGGGAGCGGCCGGCAAACGTGCCGCGAGCGACGGGAGCCGCACGTCCGACCGTGCTCGGTGCGATCGTTCCACATGGCCTCGCGGGGCTACTCGCGCAGATAGCGGCAGAGGTTGTGGCGAACGAACGCTAGATGACCGAACTGCTTGCCGTCGGCGTCGATGCCGGTGGAACCTCGACCGTTGCCGCACGCTCTCTCGCGGGCACGTATGGCGCGAGCCTCCGCGGTGGCCCCGCAAATGCGTCTTCACTCGGCATCGCAGCGGTGAGTGCGACGATCGTCGCAACGGTACGGGAGTTAACCGACGGTCGCACGCCGGACGCGCTCTTCGTTGCGGCGGCGGGGGCGGGGCGCGAGAGCGTTCGCGAATCGTTGCGCGATGCGTTGCACGCGGCGTTCGGCGCGGCGACGCGCGTGACGGTCGACGACGATACGCGTGTTGCGCTTCGGGCGGCGATCCCCGTAGGACCGGGCGTCGTCCTCGTCGCGGGAACCGGAAGCGTCGCATACGCGGAGATCGACGATCGCAAGATCCGCGTCGGTGGCGCGGGGTATCTCTTGGGCGATGAAGGTTCGGCCTTCGCGATTGGGATGGCTGCGCTGCGCCAACTCGCGCGCGCCTACGACGGCCGCGGGCGCGAGGACGAAACGCTCGCACTCGCCGCGCGGACGATCGGTGCGACCGACCGCGCCACGTTGCTCGATGCGATCTATGGCGGGCCGCTCGACGTCGCACGGATCGCCTCGCTCGCCCCCGCAATCGTCGCATTCGCGGGCAAAGGCAATCGCACGAGCACGAAGATCGTGCAGACGGCCGCGCAAGAACTCTCCGATCTCGCGCGCGCTGCGATCGTAGAAGCGGGTCTCGTCGAAGCATCGCCGAGCGTTGCATTCGCGGGTGGGCTGTTGCGCGAAAATTCGCTTCTGACGTTTCTGCTCGAAACGCGGATCACGGGCGAGACGCCGGGCTGCGCGGTCCTTCGCATGCGCGACGAACCCGAGCGCGTGGCCTTGCGCATGGCGGAAGCATCGCTCGCATGAACGATCCGGTCGTTCCCGCGACGGAGGCGCGCAACGAGCGAACGCGCGGACTCGATACGATGGAGGCAAGCGATCTCGTCACGCTCCTCGCGCGCGAACAGCGCCTCGCCGCCGATGCGGTCGCCGAAGCCTCTCCCGCGATCGCGCGCGCGGTCGATGCGATCGTCGAGCGCTTGCGCACGGGCGGCTCGCTCCATTACTTTGGTGCTGGAACATCGGGCCGTCTGGCGATGCTCGATGCGGTCGAATGCCCGCCGACGTTCGGAACGCGGGCTTCGCTCGTCGTCGCGCACGTCGCGGGTGGCGAAGTCGCGCTCGTCCGAGCGATCGAAGGCGCGGAAGACAACGCGCGTGCGGGCGCGGCCCAAGTACGCGCGCACTTGCATGCGGGCGACGTTGCCGTCGGGATTTCGGCGAGTGGCGGCGCGCGGTATGTTCTTGGGGCGCTCGCCAAGGCGCGTGAGATCGGTGCTTTTACGATCGGCGTTACGAGCGTCGCGCACTCCGCGCTCGCGCAAGAATGCGATCTCCCGATCGTCATCGCGACGGGTGCCGAACCGATCGCGGGTTCCACGCGCCTCAAAGCGGGAACGGCGCAGAAACTCGTCCTCAACGCGCTCTCGACCGCTTCGATGGTTCGCTTGGGCCACGCGTACGATAATGTGATGATCGACGTCGCCGCGACAAATGCAAAGCTCGCGGTGCGGGCGCGGCGCCTCGTCGTCGCGCTCGCGAATGTCGACGACGACCGCGCGACGGATCTGTTGGTCGAGGCCGATGGAAGCGTAAAGACCGCCGTCGTGATGGCGGTGCGCGCGGTCGACGCCGCGACGGCGCGCACGCTCCTGGCAGCCTCCGGCGGGTTCTTGCGCGCGTTGCTCTGAAGGTTTACGACGATGATGAGCGACCAGCGCGTGATCCGCCGCCTCCTTGTGGCCAACCGCGGTGAGATTGCGATTCGCGTCTTGCGCGCGGCGACCGAACTCGGCATCGAGACCGTCGCCATCTATTCACGCGAAGACCGCTTCGCGCTCCACCGTTTCAAAGCCGACGAAACCTACCTCGTGGGTGCGGACAAATCGCCGGTGCAGGCGTATCTCGATATCGACGATATCGTGCGAATCGCCATCGAGGCGAACGTCGATGCGATCCATCCGGGTTACGGTTTTCTCTCCGAGAATCCCGATTTTGCCGATGCGGTTCGTGCCGCCGGCATCATCTTCGTCGGCCCCAAATCCGAAACGATGCGACGCTTCGGTAACAAAGTATCGGCGCGAACGCTCGCGCTCGAATCGGGCGTGCCCGTCATTCCCGCAAGCGCCGCACTCTCGCACGAACCCGACGTCGCTGCGGAGGCGGCTCGCGCTATCGGTTTGCCCGTGATGATTAAGGCGAGTTGGGGCGGCGGGGGCCGCGGAATGCGGATCGTCACCGATCCCGCCACGCTCGGCGAACAAATCTCGCTCGCGCGCCAAGAAGCGGCGGCTGCGTTCGGCAACGATGAAATCTACGTCGAGCGGTACGTCGGTCGGGCGAAGCATATCGAGGTGCAGATCCTCGGCGATTCGCACGGTACCGTCGTACATTTGGGCGAGCGCGATTGCACGGTGCAACGGCGTCATCAAAAAGTGGTGGAAGAAGCGCCGGCGCGCAATCTCGCACCGCATTTACGCGATGGGATGATCGCGGCCGCGCTCGAGCTCGCGCTCGCGATCAATTACGATAACGCGGGGACGGTCGAGTTTCTCGTGGATCTCGATAGCGACTCGTTTTTCTTCATCGAAGTCAATCCGCGCATCCAAGTGGAGCACACCGTGACCGAGATGGTGACGGGCATCGATCTCGTGAAAGCGCAGATCCGCATTGCGGCCGGCGCGGCGATCGGGTCGCAGGATAGCGGCGTTCCCAGGCAAGACGGTATCGTCGTTCGCGGCTATGCGATGCAGTGCCGGATTACGACCGAAGACGCACAACACAACTTTGCGCCGACGTACGGCCAGATCGTCGCGTATCGTCCCGCGACGGGTTTCGGCGTCCGCCTCGATGGCGGCACGGCCTACGCGGGCGCCGTCGTCACGCCATTTTATGATTCGTTGCTCGAAAAAGTGACCGTGTGGGCACCGGAGTTCGCGGAGACGCGCGCGCGCATGCTCCGCGCGTTGCGCGAGTTCCGCATTCGCGGCGTCACGACGAACGTGCCGTTCCTCGATGCGTTACTCGAGCATCGCGAGTTCGTCGACGGTACCGTGACCACGCGCTTTCTCGACGAGAACGTCGGCCTCATCGATATGCGGCGCTATCGCGATCGCGCGACGCGCGCGCTCGCGTTCATCGCCGAGACGATCGTCAACGGAAATCCCGAAGTCCGCGGTCGGGTCGCAGCCGAAGCGCGTGTCGAGCCCAAAGTCGCGCCGATGAAAATCGACGCACCGCCGCCCGGAACGCGCGACGTCCTCGCCGAGCTCGGGCCGAAAGCGTTCGCCACGTGGATGCGCGACCAGGAGCGCGTGCTCGTGACCGATACGACGATGCGCGACGCGCATCAATCGTTACTCGCGACGCGAATGCGCACGCGCGACATCATCCGCATCGCGCCGACCTACGCACATCGGATGTCGGGACTCTTCTCGCTCGAATGTTGGGGTGGTGCGACCTTCGATGTGGCGATGCGTTTTCTCAAGGAAGATCCGTGGTGGCGTTTGCGCGCGATCCGGAGCGCCGTGCCGAACATTCTCTTGCAGATGCTCGTGCGCGGCGCGAATGCCGTCGGCTACACGAGTTATCCCGACAACGTCGTTCGGTACTACATCGAGCAGGCGGCCGAGTCCGGGATCGACGTCTTTCGTATTTTCGACTCGTTGAACTGGGTCGAAAACATGCGCGTCTCGATCGATGCGGTGCTCGAAAGCGGCAAACTCTGCGAAGTCGCAATGTGCTACACGGGCGATATCCTCGATCCCGCGCGTCCGAAATACGATCTCGCGTACTACGTCGGCCTCGCCAAAGAGATCGAGGCGACGGGCGCGCACGTGCTCGGTATCAAGGATATGGCGGGTTTGCTCAAGCCCAGGGCCGCGCGGGTTCTCGTTAACGCGCTGCGGCAAGAGATCTCGCTCCCGATTCACTTTCACACGCACGATACGAGCGGTAACAGCGGCGCGAGCGTGCTCGCCGCAATCGAAGCGGGCGTCGACGCCGTCGATGGCGCGATCGATTCGATGAGCGGCCTCACGTCGCAACCCAACCTCGGCTCGATCGTCGCGGGCCTGCGTAACGGGCCGCGCGATCCGGGTATCGAGGCGGGCGCGATCAAAGAGATTTCGACCTATTGGGAGAGCGTGCGTCGGTTCTATCGCCCGTTCGAAAGCGAGATGCGCGCGGGGTCGTCCGACGTGTACGAACACGAGATGCCGGGCGGACAATATACGAATCTTCGCGAGCAAGCAAACACGATGGGAATCGGCGAACGCTGGCCCACGATTACGACGACGTATGCCGCCGTCAATCGCATGTTCGGCGACATCGTCAAGGTCACGCCGAGTTCGAAAGTCGTCGGCGATATGGCGCTCTTCATGGTCTCGAGCAATCTGACCGAAGCGCAAGTCGAAGATCCCGATTACGTGGTGGCGTTTCCGCAATCGGTCGTCGAGTTTTTCCGTGGCGATTTGGGTCAGCCGCCGGGGGGCTTTCCCAAAGCCTTGCAAGCCAAAGTGCTCGCCGGCAAGACGCCGCTCACGACGCGTCCGGGTGCGTCGTTACCGGCACTCGATCTCGTGGGCGCGCGCGCGGAAGCCGAAGCACTGGTCGGGCGCCAGATCACCGACCGTGATTTCGCTTCATATCTGATGTATCCGGCGGTCTACGTCGAGTTCGCGAAGCATCAGGCGACCTACGGCAACGTCGATAATCTCGAAACGCCGGTGTTTTTCTACGGCATGCAAGTCGGCCAAGAGATCGCAATCGATATCGACCGCGGCAAAACGCTCTTCGTGCGATATGCCGCGCTCGGCGAACCCGATGAATCGGGTATCCGCACCGTCTATTTCGAACTCAACGGCCAACCGCGTAACGTCACGGTGCTCGATGGCCGACTCACGGGCCTCAAGGCGCTCCCGCGCAAAGCAGAGCCGGGAAACCCGCACCATCTCGGGTCGCCAATGCCGGGTCAAATCGTAAAGGTCGCAGCCGTCGAGGGGCGCGCGATTCGCAAGGGCGAGGCGCTGATCACGATCGAGGCCATGAAAATGCAGACGGTCGTGCACGCTCCGGCAGACGGTATCGTTTCCGCCGTTCTCACGCCGGTCGGTGCGCGCATTTCGGCGGGCGATCTGCTCGTCGAGTTTTCGTAGCGCGTGTCGCGTTCGTCCGTCGGCAAACGCGTCGCATCGGCCATATCGAGCGTTGCGATCGCGCTCGCGCTGTCGTCGACGATCGTCGCGTTCGGGGCGCGCGACGTGCGCGCGGCCGAATCGGCGCAACCCGCGATCGCCTTCGTTCCGCTCGACGATCGTCCGGTCACGTACCAATTACCCGTGCAGCTCGGGACGATCGCCGGCCAACCGATCGTCACGCCGCCGCGTGCTACGATCGGCAACTACTTGCGTTCGGGCGACCCCGACGCGATCGCGCGTTGGCTACGCGGGCCGCAAACGCAAGGTATCGCGGCACTCGTCGCATCGACCGATATGATCGCGTACGGCGGGCTCGTGGCCTCGCGTATTCCCGGTATCGGCACGGGTGAGGCCTACGTGCGCCTGCGCGATCTCGCGCGCCTCAAAGCCGAACGGTCGATCCGTTACGTGGGCGTCTTTGGGACGATCATGCGCCTCGCACCGACGGGCGTCCCTCGTTTGGGTGGCGCGACGAACTACTATGCTGCGGGTACGACCGTCGACGATATCCAGGCGTACGCGAGCCTTCCCGATCCGCCGCAAACGCCCGAGCAGCAGGGGAAAGCGATGCGCCTTCGCGAGCGGATCGGCGCGACGACGCTCGATGCATATCTTGCGACGCGCGCGCGCAATCGTGACGTCGATGCGTGGGCCTTGCAACTCGCGGCGGAAGGCGGTTTCGATCGAATCGTGATCGGTCAAGACGACGCCGGACCGACGGGATTGCATCTCAAGGATGTGGCCGCGCTCAAACGAGACGCGCGACGCTACGGTCTCGGCGATCGCGCGTCGATCGAACCGGGTGCCGACGAACTTGGGATGGTGATGCTCGCTCGTGCGCTTGCGCGGAACGTCGCGTGGACGCCGACGGTCGTACTCTCCTACTCTCGACCCGATGGCGGCGCCGTCAACGATGAACTCGAATACGTACCGATCGAGACGACGATCTCACAGATCGTCCGGGCGTGCGGCGCCATTCGCGTTGCGAACGATGCCGATATCGCGCTCTACGTGCGCGTCGCCGGAACGAGTGCGAGTGACGAGCGCGCCTTCGAAGATCGCATCGCGGCCGACGTCGCGCGAGGTCGGAGTGTCGCGGTGGCCGACCTTACGTTCCTATCGGGTAAGCCCGGCGACGAGCAACGCGCGCTCACGCAGGCCTTGATCGATCGCGGCATCGCCGGGAAGATCGATGCGTTCGCGTCGTGGAATACCGACGCCAATACGATCGGGACGGCACTTCCCGAAGCGATCGCCGTTGGCGCCGGGCGTCGCGCCAATCGTTACGACGCTCGCGCGCACGCGCAATTCATGCTCGACCGCTACATCGACGATTACGCGTTCCATCAGTTCGTACGGCCCTCGATGAACGAGGTGTTACGCGCGCGTGAGATCGATACGACGCTGCTCTTACCCGACGTCGCGCGGGAAGCGGCTTCGCGTAATCGCGCCCAACTCTGGCCTTACGCACTCGACCTCCTGGCGAAGATCTATCCCCAATATCGCGATGCGGGACTCACGATTACGTTGCCGTGGGACCGCACCTTCGAGACGCAGATCGACGTACGGTTGTCGCCGGTTATCGTGCGCTAGCGCCGCGGACGCGTCGCCGGAGGCTGGCAGAGCTCTGTGAGCACGCCGCCCGTGCTTTTGGGATGCAAGAACGCGATCGTGTTGCCGTGCGCGCCTTTGCGTGGCGATTCGTCGATGAGGCGCACGCCCGCCGCACGCAAGCGGCGCATCTCGACTTCGATGTCGGTCACCTGATAGGCGATGTGATGCATCTTCGTGGCCGCGTCGCCACGAAAGCGTGCGATCGCGGAGCTCTCTTCGAGCGGCCGCAAGAGTTCGATCACGGAATCGCCGGCGGCGATGCCGACGGCTTCGATGCCTTGATCGGCGATAATCTCGCGATAGAGTTGCGCGAAGCCGAGGGTCTGCGTATACATCGCAACGGTCGCATCGAGATCGGCGACGACGAGAGCGACGTGGTCGATCGTCCAGCCGTTGGTCTCGATATCGGCCTCGGCCTCGCTCATGCGATCGCCTCGGCGACGTGCTTACCGAAGACGCCGCGTAAGACATCGCAGATCTCGCCGAGCGTCGCGCCCGCGTCGACGGCTTCGAGGAAACGCGGCATGAGGTTCGCCGTTCCAATGGCGGCGGAGCGCACGTCTTCCAAACGCGAAGCAACGACCGCGGCATCGCGTTCTGCCCGATACTCAGCGACACGCGCGATTTGGTCGCGCTCGATCGAAGCGTCGATTTTTTGTAACGCCATCTGCGGTCCGGCGTTCGTCTCGGCGAATGCGTTGACGCCGACGACGATCGCATCGCCGCGTTCGATCTCTTGCTGCGCGCGATAGGACGATTCGGAGACGCGCGATTGCATCCACCCCATATTGATCGCCTCGACGCTCCCCCCGAGCTCGTCGACTTCGGCGATGAGCGCGGCCGCGCGTTCGACCATCTGCGCGGTAAGCGATTCGACGTAATACGAACCCGCCAGCGGATCCACGACGTCGGCCGCACCGCTCTCAAAAGCGATGATCTGTTGCGTTCGAAGCGCCAGTCGCGCGGATTCGGCACTCGGTAAGGCAAGCGCCTCATCTTTGCCGTTCGTGTGGAGCGATTGCGTTCCACCGAGCACGGCTGCGAGCGCCTGCAGCGTCACGCGAACGACGTTGTTATCGGGCTCTTGTGCGGTGAGCGTCGATCCGCCGGTCTGTGTGTGGAAGCGCAACATCTGCGAGCGCGGATCTTTCGAGCCGAACTCGTCGCGCACGATCTTCGCCCACAGCAAACGCGCGGCGCGAAATTTCGCGATCTCTTCGAAAAAATCGTTGTGCGCGTTCCAGAAAAACGAGATACGCGGTGCGATGACGTCGACGTCGAGCCCGGCTTCTTTCGCCGATTGTAAATACGCTTTCGCGTTTGAAAGCGTGAACGCGATTTCCTCGACCGCAGTCGATCCGGCCTCGCGAATGTGATAGCCCGAGATCGAGATGGTATTCCAATTCGGAACGTCGGTCGCGCAATAGGCCATTACGTCGGTGACGAGCCGCATCGAGGGTTTTGGCGGAAAGATGTACGTGCCGCGAGCGACGTACTCTTTGAGCACGTCGTTCTGAATCGTGCCGCCGAGCTTCTCGAACGGAATTCCGCGCCGTCGGGCGACCGCGAGCACCATCGCGAGCAGGATCGATGCGGGTGCGTTGATCGTCATCGAGACCGTGACGCTATCGAGAGGGATGCCGTCGAAAAGCGTCTCGATATCGCGGACGTGATCGATCGCGACGCCGACCCGCCCGACTTCGCCGCGAGCGATTGCGGTATCGGAATCGTAGCCGAGTTGGGTCGGAAGGTCGAAGGCGACCGAGAGCCCCGTGGTCCCGCGCTCGAGAAGGTAGCGATAGCGGGCGTTCGATTCAGCGGCAGTCGCGAAACCCGCATATTGGCGCATCGTCCACAGGCGCCCGCGATAACCGTCGTCGCGGATGCCGCGCAAATACGGAAATGCCCCCGGCGTTTCTTCACCGAGCGTCGCATGCGCGTGGCGCGCGTCGGTTTCGTCGTAGGAGGGTTGCAGCGGGATCCCACTGCCGTTTTGCGTGCGTGCTCCGCGTCGTACACTCTTGGCCATCGCGTTCTAGTTTCCGGTCGCCTCCTCGTCGACCCCTCGTGCGTCGACGTATGGGATTCGGGCGACGAGCAGATCGCGCACGTATTCGCGCAACTTCCAGCAGCGCGAAGGTTCGCATGCGGCATCGCGTAACCGCCCGCGATATCGACCCAAGTCGTCAGCCACGACGCCCGGCCGTTGCCGCCTCGTCATCGTAAGAAAGATCGACGCTCATGCAAGCACCTGATTCAAGCAAGAGTACCGTCACGGCGCGGAAGATCGCGATCATCACCGGTGCCAGCCGTGGTCTCGGGAAAAACATGGCGCTCCATCTTGCGGAACATAACATCGATATTTTGGGGACGTATCGCGAGGCGAGCGCCGAAGCCGAAAGCGTCGTTGCGGAGATCGTCGCGCTCGGCGGTCGCGCGACGATGGTGCGGCTCGATCTCGCGACCGTCGCCAATATCGAGGCTTTCGCCGCGAGCGTACCCGCCACGTTGCAGGCGACGTTCGGCCGGTCCACGTTCGATTATCTTATCAACAACGCCGGGCACGGCGACTATACGCCGATCGCCGACACGACGGAGGCCGCATTCGACGCACTCTTCGCCGTGCATCTTAAGGCACCGTACTTTCTCACGCAGAAGCTCCTGTCGACGATCGTCGACGGCGGTCGCATCATCAACATTTCCTCGGGACTCGCACGGTACTCGCTACCGGGGTCGTCGGCGTATGCGATGATGAAGGGCGGCATCGAAGTTTTCACGCGTTATCTCGCGCGGGAACTCGGGCCGCGCCATATCGCTGCGAACACGATCGCTCCGGGTGCGATCGAAACTGATTTCGGTGGCGGACGTGTGCGCGACAACGCCGACATCAACAAGACGGTCGCATCGATGACCGCGCAGGGCCGCGCGGGATTACCCGATGACGTCGGTTCCGCCGTCGCGGCGCTCCTCTCCGATGGCGGCTGGATCACGGGTCAACGCATCGAAGTTTCTGGCGGCGCGTACCTCTAAATGACGCGCGGCTTCGTGGTGGTGGCGTGCGATCGTGCGGCGAGTGCGTACGTTGCGGCAAGGACAAGGTTGATTGGTATCGGCCCGATCGTCTTCCACGTTGCGACGACGTGGCCACGCGAGATCTCCCATGCGGGAATGAGCGCGGCGAAGAGTTGATCGAGCGCGACGAGCCACAGCAACGGTGCGTATCGCTTCGTATCGCGCAACAGCATGACGTAAATCAGCGTCACGACGACGTACTCGCCGCCGGCGATCGTCGTGAGCGCCGGGTCCTTCGTCGGCACGTCGAACAGCGGCCCGAGCAGCGGCTGGAAGAAGATTGCGAGAATCGCGACGGTCGCATCGACGATGGCGCCGAGAACGAGTGCGATGCGGAGTAGGCGTGCTGGAAACGTCATATTCTGGTCAGGTTTGGCGTGGCCGAGACGGCCCCCGCCCACAGGCACGCATGCGTTCGCGTAAAGGACGCATGCGACGTCGCAAAGCGCTAGAAAGAACGACCCTCGAAAATGTGCTTTTTAAAGAAGATTTTTTACCTGTTCGCGGCGGCCGATCTCTTTATCGCGCAGGCGTGCTCGGTCAAGGTGGGCTTGCGCGAGATCGTTCTCTCGGCCAGCAGCGGCTAGAATCTCGAGGAGTGGTACGATTGGCTTCGCGCGAGACGTACCTTAACGTCCGTCGCACGCAAACCTTAAATCGAGCGTAAGGTCCGAGGGACCGACGACGAGGACGAGAAGGCGGCTTCATCGTGCGCCGCCATGCTGCTATCGGTCTCACGGGAATCGTGATCTTCGTCGTTGCTTCCGCAACGGCGCTGATCTCGCACGTCCTCGTGGACCGACTCGGCGACACGCTCCTAGCGACCGATACGTACGATCACCTCGCGCACGGATCGCGCTTCGTCGTCTTTGCCGGAGGCGCGAGTATCGTCGTTTTCTTGCTCTCGCGTTTGTGGAGCGCGATTTTCGCCGATGCCCGCAAGACGTCGATGGCCATGCGCGAGACGATCGCGCGGGCCGCGCGTCTGAGCGCGCATCCGCTCGCAATCGTCGCCACCATCGCGCTCGCTCTCGTTGCCGTCATCCTCATGGAAGATTTCGACGAGCTGGGCGTCGGGGGCTCGGATCTGAGTTTGCAGGCCGCGCTCGGCGGATCGCTGTGGCTCGGTATCGGCGTGACGGCGATCGTTGCCGCGCTCACCTCCGCGCTCGTCGCCTTCGGCCTGCGGGGCTTCGCGCGAACCTACGGCCGCCTCGTAGCCGCAGCGCGCGATGTTCTCCTCGCGATGCGTTGCGTACGCGGCGCTCTGCGAACGCTCGACGTGCGCGAGCGCCATCGGCTTTCATTTATGACTTTACGAAATATCGTCCGCAGCGCTGCGAAGCGCGGCCCACCTCCGTTTTTGCATCCGACCTCGCCTCGCACCTGAGGCGTCGAACGCAAACGCGCGTCGTCGTAAACGACGCGCCGATCGAACGGAGAAAATTCGTGTCATCATTCGTGCGCCGTATCGTTGCGGCCATTACTTTCGTCAGCATCCTTACGACCTGGTCCTCGATCGCAAGCGCTGCCGAAGGGATTGGAAGCGTCTTCGTGCGCGTCGCAACCGCAGACGGCGTCCCGATCGCGCGTGCGAAAGTCGTCATCGTACGGAACGGCGATCGCCGCACGATCGAGACCGGTGCCGACGGAACGGCGACGCTCGCCAACCTCCCCACCGGCACCTATCTCGTTTCCGCTTCGTCGCCACAGTACGCTCCGCTGACGGGTAACCCGATCGAAATCAGCTCGGCCGCGCATACCGACGTTGTCCTCGTCCTCGCGCGCTCGGCGACGTCACTGACGACGATCGGCAGCGTGACGGCCACAGGATCGTCGAATGTCTCGATTTCCAACGCGCCGATTCAAACGCTGCAAACGCAAGCCTACGCCGAGCGCGGATTCACGCGCGTGAGCGACGTCGTCGCCGACGCCCTCTCAGCGACGGTGATCCGTCAGGGAAGTGGTAGCCCTGCGGCGCCGCAGAGTGTTGCGCTACGTGGTCCCGATCCAACAGAAACGCTCGTCGATATCGACGGCCACGAACTCAATAGCGGAATCTCCGGCGACTTCGATCTCTCGTTGCTCGATCCGGCCGATTTCGCCAACGTTCAATTGGTGTATGGCATCTCGCCCGCGGCACTGCTCGGACCGAGTACGATCGGTGGCGCGATCAACGTGCGAACGCTCGAGCCGACGGCGAAACCACACGGCTTGGTTCGAACGTCGTTCGGCACGTACGAATCGTTCGGCGAGACGATCCAGGCGACGGGGCGCGCGGAGCGGCTCGGCTACGCATTCTCGCTACACCAGGCGAACGCAGCGAATCAAGTGACGCGCATGGCCGTCACCGGTGCGGCGGGCGAAACCGAGCATGTCGGGAGCGACGTCGACGGGCAGACGTCACTTGCGAAGGTGCGGTATTCGTTCGGACGCGCGCTCGCGAGTTACGCCGAAGTGACGTTTCGGGATCAAAGCGTCGTCCGCGATCTCTCCGCGGCGCTCACGTCGATCGCGCCCGACGGCACCTACGCGACCTCAATCGGTTCGCGGCTCCTGGGCCACAACGCGGGCTACGGACTCGATCTGCAGGTTCCGCTCGGCTCGCACGGGAGCGACGGGATCGCGCGCACGACGGCACTCTTTCGCCACCTCACGGCCTATGCGGCGCAATCGGTCCAAGGTCCGGCGAGCGGGATGAGCACATCGTATTTCGACGATCGCGACCGCCTTGCCGACGATACCCTCGAAATCGATCACAGCTTCGATCGCGGCAGCATCGCGCTCAAATATCGTCTGCGATCTGAGGCACTCGATACGTTCGATCCGACCCGCTCGAACAGCATCACGGAACAAACGCATCGTTTTCGTCCGCTCGCCGCTGACCGCACCTTCGACGCTGCCGGGCCCACCGATGCGCCCGTCTCGACGACGGTGAGTGGCCTCGCGCAAACGCAGCGTTCGCTCGCGCTTCGACTCCAATACGATCCCTCCGAACGCTTTCATTACACGGTCGCGGCCTACGATAGTCATTTTTCAACGTTCGGCCACAGCTTCGATCCGCGCGTCGGTGTCGTCTACACACCCGATTCCCGGACGGCACTCCGCGCGTCGGCCGGCACGACGTTCCAAGCCCCCCAGCTAACGGAGCTGTACGTTCCGGCGAATCTTCCGCAACCAAACGCGAACGGTCACATCTCGATCGGCAACGCTCACTTGCGCGAAGATCACGCGACCGAATACGATCTCGGTTTCGAGAAGATCGTCGGGCCGACCAAACACACGGTCCGCTTGGGTGCCGATTTGTACCGGACGAATCTACGAACGCCCGCGCAGAGATTGCTTGCCGCGTCGACCTGCGATGCGGGAGCGCCGAGTCTCGCGTGCGCGAGTTATCCGATCAATATCGGCAACGCCGTGTATACCGGTGCCGAAATGCGCGTCGAGACGCGCATCGCAGGGCTCTCGCTCAAACTCGGATACGGCCTCAATAGTACCTATGCGGTGAACGCGCCGCCGGAAGTTCAGAACGGTACCATCGTTGCGCACGAGCAGTTTCCAGGCGTTCCATTGCACAAATTAACGTTCGAAGTCGAGCATCGGCCGGACGCCGGGCTTGCCTACGATGCGGCCGTTTTATACGAGGGCCGCTACAACGAACTCAATCGCCCGCAATTCGCGACGTTACGCGCGAGCCTTGGTTACAAGCTTGCGGGACTCGAGTTCAACGTTGCCGGAACGAACCTCACGAATACGTACGCGTCACGCTTCACGCAGGCCGGAGCCGGCATCGCATACGGCGGCGCGGCCGGTCCCGTCGCAACCGACGCGTACGCGTTACAGGGTCGTGCGATCACGTTCTCGCTCGCGCGCCGCTTCTAACAACCCGAGTACGGCCCGCTGCGAGGCTCGCATCCCCGTGCGACGGCGCGTCTCGCAGCGGGAGCGGGATCGGCACTCCGTTATATTGACAATCATCGATACAGCTTATAGTATCGACGGATGTCGATGCAAGACTGCCGGCGCGAGGCGAGGATATTCGCTCGTGATGTGAATGCGGAGGCCGCGCTCTTCAAAGCGCTCGGCGACCCGGCTCGAATGACGATCCTCGCGACGCTCGCGCGGAACGAACACGATGTGTGCGTCTGCGATTTCACGTGCGGTCTCGGGCTCAATCAATCGACAGTCTCCCATCACCTCAAGTTGCTCAAAGACGCCGGGCTCGTCACGTCGGAACGACGCGGCACGTGGGTCTATTACGCACTCGCCTCGGATGCGGGTGGACGCCTCGCCGCAGCGCTCTCGATCGCTTTCCCGGAAGGCGTTCCGGCATGACGGCGACGACACGTGCGCCGCGGAACTCCGCATTCGCCGCGCTCTCGTTTCTCGATCGTTTCCTCACGCTGTGGATCGTGCTCGCGATGCTGCTCGGCGTCGGCCTGGGAGCCATCGGCCTCCATCTGCCGGCGATTTTCGTGCCGATCGGATTGATCGTCATGATGTATCCGCCTTTCGCACGCGTGCGGTACGAAGCGATGCCGGCGGCGCTCCGGGATAAGCGAATACTCGCGCTCTCGCTCGTGCAAAATTGGGTGATCGCGCCGATCCTTATGTTCGGGTTGGCTGCGGCCTTCTTGCATGGGCGGCCCGATCTCTTCGCCGGCCTCGTCATGGTGGGTCTCGCTCGCTGCATCGCGATGGTCGTGGTGTGGAGCGAACTGGCGAGCGCCGATCGAGAGTACACGGCGGCGCTCGTCGCGATCAATTCGATCTTTCAGGTTGTCGGCTATGCGGCGTATGCGTATCTCTTCGTCACGGTGCTGCCGCCGCTGGTCGGGCTTCCGAGTCTCACCGTTCACCTCTCGATCGCATCCGTTGCGACGACCGTTGTGGTGTACCTCGGCATCCCCGCCGTCGCAGGCGCCCTTACGCGTGCACTTCTTAGACCGCGCATGGGTATCGCGGCATACGATGAAAAATTTGTCCCGGCCATCACACCACTCACGCTCGTCGCGCTGCTCGTAACGATCGTCGCCATGTTCGCACTCCAGGGCGCGCGCATCATCGCGCATCCGCTCGACGTTCTCGCGGTCGCCATACCGCTCGCGCTCTACTTCGGGATCATGTTCTCCGTCTCGTTTCTCATGGGTAAGCGCGCCGGCGCGAACTACGGCAAAACGACGTCGCTTGCGTTGACGGCAGCGAGCAACAATTTCGAACTTGCGATTGCCGTCTGTGTCGCGGTGTTCGGCATCGATTCCGGCGAAGCGTTCGCATCGGTGATCGGGCCGCTCGTCGAAGTCCCCGTGCTCCTCGTTCTCGTTAACATCGCGCGCCGCCTGAAGCCGGGATTTGCCGCTCGCGTGGCGTGAGGAAACCGTTGAAGCCATTCGTGCTTTTCGTCTGCAAACACAACACGGGCCGCAGCCAAATGGCGGAAGCGTATCTTCGTACGTTCGTCGGGGACGCCGTCGAGGTCGCATCGGCGGGCACGGTCGCAGCCAACGTTCCGGATCCCGGTGTCGTGAACATCATGACGGAGGACGGAATCGATATTTCATCTGCCCGGCCGAAGCTGCTCGATCCGGAGGTTGCGGCACGTGCGACGCGCATCATCACGATGGGGTGCGATGTTGCGGGCGTGCCGCGCATCGATGCCGACTGGGGGCTTCCCGATCCGAAAGGTCAGCCCACCGAACGCGTTCGCGAGATCCGAGATCTCGTGCGCGAGAAAGCGCTCGAACTTGCGCGAGAACTCGGGGCGGAGACGACCCGCGCTTAACTCACGGACATTACGATTGCTGGCACCTGTCGCAGTGTCGATCAACTTCGTTTGGGAGTTGGCGCAAATGCCCGCCTATCGGTTGTCCGGTTTTTCCGCACTCGTACACATCGCGTGGTGCGCCCTCGCGTCGGTCGGCGATGCGGCGATGACCTACGGCATCGTCATAATCGCCGCCGTCGTGTTGCGACGCGTGGGAAGCGCGCCTCATGAGTTAAAACTTTACGCGACGACGGCGATCATCGGGCTCCCGGTTGCGGCGCTCGTCGAATTCGTAGCTTTGCACGTCGGGTTCTGGGAATACGACCCGAGTATGCCGACAGTTTTCGGGCTCGGACTCTTTCCGCTGCTGCAATTGAGCGTGCTGACGCCGGTCGCGCTTGCGATAAGCGAACGGCTTTCTTGGCGAAGGTGACGACTTGGCGTCCGGAGCTCGTTGTGCGGCATGTAACCTCAAGCGATGACTGATGCGCAGAGCGATCGAGCGGCGGCGAGCGATAGACCAACGGGAAGAAGTGCGTCTACGATACGCGCGACGATACGGATGCGTGACGCGCGCGCCGACGCACGCTGGAACGCTCGCCTTACGTTGCGACGAGCGTTACCAGAGCTGTATTCGCTTCAACCGTCGCGCCCTTGACCGCGCCAACATTTGCAACGATGCCGGCGCGGTGCGCGCGGATCTCGTTCATCATCTTCATCGCCTCGATCACCGCGACGACCTGACCCTCGCTGACCTCATCGCCCGCCGTGACGGAGAGATCGACCACGACCCCGTGCATCGGTGAGGCAATCGCGTTGCCGTCGGCGACGCGCGAGCCTTTCGCACGCGTCGAAGGTTTCGGCGCGAGACTGCGTGCGATGCCATTCGGAATCGCGCGGACACCACCGCTCACGCGCGGCCGGTCCAACACGCGCACGACGAAGAGTTGGTCGTTGACTTCCACACGCACGACTTCGGGTTCATCGACGGTCGCCCGGGCGACATCGCTCGAATCGAGGTGTGCCGAGGAAATGGCGTCGGTCGTACGTGGAATCCACGTCGCCGCGAACGTTTCGAGCGATGCCGTACCGTACGTGCCGTCGACGACGTTCGCGCTATCGTTGAGCGCGCGCAAAAACGGCAAGGTCGTCGGCACGCCGACGATCGTATAATCGTCGATCGCGCGACGCATGCGCGCGCGGGCTCCATCGCGCGTCGGTGCCCAGACGATGAGTTTTGCGACCATCGAATCGTAATCGGGTGAAATCGTGCCGCCTGCGGTCAAGGCCGCATCGACGCGAATGCCGAGGCCCGCAGGTTCGCGGTACGTCGTAATCGTGCCGGGCGCCGGGCGAAACGCTCGCGCGGGATCTTCGGCGTTTACGCGCACCTCGATCGCGTGGCCTCGAAAACGAACGTCGTTCTGCGTGTAGCCGAGCGGTTCGCCTGCTGCAACGCGGAGTTGCTCGGCGATGAGATCGATGCCGCTGATCATCTCGCTGATCGTGTGCTCGACCTGAATGCGCGTGTTCATCTCGAGGAAGAAGAACTCGTCGCCCGCGACGAGCGTTTCGATCGTGCCGACGCTGTCGTAGCCGATCGCGCGCGCAGCGCGCAAACCCGCATCGCGCAACCCTTCGCGTACGCGGTCGCTCACGAGCGCGGGCGTCTCCTCGTAGAGTTTCTGATGCCGGCGTTGCAACGAACAATCGCGTTCGCCGATATGCACGACATTGCCGAATTTGTCGGCGAGGATCTGAAGTTCGACGTGCTTGGGATTATCGAGGTAGCGTTCCGCATACACGATCGGATTCTTGAAATACGCCTCGGCTTCGCGGCGCGCGGTCGTGAACGCGCCTGCGATCTCGTCGCGCGTGTGCGCAACTTTAAGTCCTTTGCCACCGCCGCCGCCCGAGGCTTTGATCGCGAGCGGTAAGCCGTACGCCTCCGCCGCCGCGAGCGCGTCGTCGACCGATTCGAGCGACGTCGTCGCGCCGGGCACGACCGGCACGCCCGCGGCGATCATCGCCTGCCGCGCACGGATCTTGTCGCCCATCGCGTCGATCGCGTCGGGATGCGGCCCGACCCACGTCAGTTTCGCCGCGATAACGGCGCGCGCGAATCCGGCGTTTTCGGCGAGGAATCCGTAACCGGGGTGCACCGCGTCGGCGCCGGAACGCGCGGCGATGTCGATCAGTTTTTCGATGTTGAGGTAACTGAGCGACGGCGAGGCCGGGCCGAGCAAGAACGCTTCGTCGGCATACGCGACGTGGAGCGCGCCGCGGTCGGGTTCGGAATATACCGCGACCGTCGCGAGCCCGCGCTCGCGCGCGGTCCGCATGATACGCAGCGCGATCTCGCCGCGATTGGCGACTAGGAGTTTTCTCACGGACGTCTTTCGGGAGAATTGCGGGAATCGTATGTGTCGTAGATGCGCCCGGCCGCACGCCAGCTCGAGATTATTTGCGGCGCGTCTGCGGGTTCGGCATCGGCATCGGTGTCGAGTGTGCAGAGCGCGACGGTTATGGCAGCAACGATTGCGGGCGACGTCGTGACGTCTCCGCGTGGGGAGCGCATCTCGAGCCTCATCCCGCCGGAACGACCTCCGGGTACATGCCCATCGCATGATAGCCCGCGTCGACGAAGTGCACGTCGGCGGTGATCGTCGACGAAAGATCGGACGCGAGATAGACGGCCGTCTTGCCGACGTCTTCAGGCGTGACGTTGCGCCGTAGCGGAGCGGCGGCGGAAACTTTGTCGAGCATTTTTTTGAAATCGCGTACCTGTCGCGAACTTGCCGTGCTGATCGGTCCGGCGGAGATCGCGTTGACGCGGATACCTCGATCGCCTAAGTCGTACGCGAGATACCGTACGATCGACTCAAGCGCGGCTTTGACGATACCCGCCACGTTGTAATTTGGGACGATCGTCGTCGAGCCGAAATAGGTGATCGCCATAATGCTCGCGCCATCGCTGAGGAGATCGGCGACGGCGTTCGTCAGTGCGATGAGCGAGAAGGCCGAAATATCGGCCGCGAGCGCGAAGCCCGCGCGCGACGTCGTATAGACTTTGCCTTGCAGATCCTCTTTGTTCACGAAGGCGATGGAGTGAACGAGCGTATCGAGTTTTCCGTATTTCTCGCGGACGCTCTCGGCGAGTGTTACGAGCGACGCATCGTTCGCAACGTCACATGGAAAGGCCACGCCGCCAAGCTCGGCTGCCAGCTTTTCGACTTCGCCCTGGACTCGAGCGCCTTGGTACGTCAGAACGATCGTCGCCCCATGACCGTGCATCTCACGAGCGATGCCCGTAGCGATGCTCCACCGATTTGCGACGCCCGTGATGAGGGCGACCTTGCCGTCTAATAGTCCCACGCCGTATAAAAACGACTCGGGCCTGGGGATGCCCTTTCGAACGGCCCGAACCACGCGCACGTTTATGCTCGACGAGCGGTCTAAAGGCCGAGCCCGAGTCGCGACGCGAACGTGCCCGAACGATATTTTCACTAGAGAAGTGGAGCGATTTCCGTATAATGGACCGCGTGACGAAACCAACGATGAACGCCTCCGCCTCGCCCGACATCGTCCTCGTCGGTGCCGGCATCATGAGCGCGACGTTTGCGACGATAATGCGCGAACTGCAGCCCGACGCCTCGATCGTAATGTACGAGTCGCTCGACGCCGCGGCCGAAGAGAGCTCGCAGCCGTTTAATAATGCCGGTACGGGCCATGCGGCGCTCTGTGAATTGAACTATACCTCCGAGAAGAGCGACGGCACGGTCGACATCTCGCGCGCGCTCAAAGTGAACACCGAGTTCGATCTTTCGCGCCAGCTGTGGTCGTATCTCGTACGAACGGGCGCACTTCCGCCGGCCGACGAGTTCATCCATCCGATCGCCCATGTCAGCTTCGTCCGCGGCGAGGCAAACGTCGCGTACCTGCGGCGCCGTTTCGATGCGATGAGCAAGCACCATTGCTTCGCCGAGATGGAATATTCCGACGATCCGGCGACGATCGGTTCGTGGCTCCCGCTCGTCATGGAAGGTCGCGATCCGAACGAAAAAGTCGCGGCGACGCGCGATATGAGCGGTACGGATGTTGATTTCGGGGCCCTCACGCGGGGCCTTATCGCCAATCTCGAGCGCAAAGGCAACTTCCGCGTCGCGTATCAGCATCGCGTCACCGGCTTATACAAAACGCCCGACGGCCGGTGGGACGTTAGCACGGCTGACGGCAAGACGGGGGTTGTCTCGGCGATCTCCGCGGGCTTCGTCTTTCTCGGCGCAGGCGGCGGCGCGCTTCCTCTCCTGCAGAAGTCGGGAATTGCCGAGGGTAAGGGCTTCGCAGGGTTCCCGGTCAGTGGGCTTTGGCTCCGCTGCGACGATCCCGAACTTGCCGAACGTCATACGGCAAAGGTCTACGGGAAAGCGTCGGTTGGCGCGCCGCCGATGTCGGTCCCGCATCTCGATGCGCGCGTGGTCGATGGAAAACGTTCGCTGCTCTTCGGGCCGTATGCGGGCTTCTCGACGAAGTTCCTCAAGAACGGCTCTTTGACCGATCTCTTCACCTCGATTCGCCCGGACAATCTCGGGCCATTGCTCGCCGTCGGTCGCGATAATTTCGAGCTCACGAAATACCTCGTGAGCCAAGTGTTGGAATCGCCCGAAGGCCGCTTCGCGTCTCTCCAAGAGTTCTTTCCAAACGCCAAGCGCGAAGATTGGCACTTGGAAACGGCGGGCCAGCGCGTGCAAGTGATCATGCCCGAGGGCAAGTTGCAATTCGGCACCGAGGTCGTGACCTCGGCCGACGGATCGCTCGCGGCGGTCCTCGGCGCGTCGCCGGGGGCATCGACCTCGGTGAGTATCATGCTTGGCGTCATCGCAAAGGCCATGAAAGATCGGCTCCCGGCGTGGACGCCGAAGCTCACCGAGATGATCCCATCGTACGGACGCTCGATCGCCGACGACGCGGCGCTCTGCAAGCAGGTTCGCGATCAGACGGCCGACGTGTTGCAACTCGCCGTTCACGCATAGGCGGCGCATCGCGGCCGCCGCACCGTGCGTGACTCTTCGCTACGAGCGATGCGTCTGGGGTGTCGTTCCGTGAGGCCGGATCTCGGGCAATGAAGGAAACGGTCGAGTCGTTAAGCATCGATACCGCAGAGCGCGTTTGGGGCGCGCGAAGGAGACCGATGCTCGAAGCCGACACCGCCTTTACGGGATCGATCCCGGAATCGTATGACACGTATCTCGTTCCGTTTTTATTCGCGCCCTACGCACGCGAACTCACCGCTCGTGTCGTACGTCTCGGGCCGTCGTCGGTGCTCGAGATCGCGGCCGGAACCGGTGTCGTCACGCGCGATCTGTCGCGCGCGCTCCCCGACGCGACGATCGTCTCAACCGATTTCAACGCCGCGATGATCGATCGCGCGCGATCGGTCGGCGCCGGCCCGAACGTTACGTTCGCGCAAGCCGACGCGATGGCGTTGCCTTTCGAGAACGCGCATTTCGACGTGGTCGTTTGCCAATTCGGTATCATGTTCTTTTCCGATCGCGGCGCTGCGTTCGCGGAAGCGAGACGGGTGCTACGACCGGGCGGGACATTTATCGCGAGCGTCTGGGCTGGGATCGAGGACAACGATGCCAGCCGCATCGTCGCGGCCGTCGTCGCACGCGCGTTCCCCATCGATCCCCCGACGTTCTTGCAACGCACGCCCCACGGCCATGGCGATCCAGTCGCGATCGAACGCGATCTTCGTGCGGCGGGCTTCATCCACGTCGCCTGCGACGATGTCGCGGAACGCAGCTATGCGGTCGACGCGAGCGGCGTCGCGCGCGGTTTCATCGAAGGTTCGCCCTTGCGCGCCGAAATCGTCGCTCGCGATCCCTCGGCGTTGACGACGATCGTTGCGGAGCTCGAACGGGCTCTGATCGCCTCCCTCGGTACGCCGCTCGACGGCGCCCTACGCGCGTTCGTCTGTCGCGCGACGCGCGAGTAAGCCGCAGGCGTGCTATTCTTCAGACTCATCGTTCAAGGCGTCGATTCACCCGTCTTGCGTTGATGAAGGCAAAGAATATTGCCCTCAGCGTCGTTGACGAAGGCCATGATGCATACGGCCGTGTCCATGATTTCGCCGACGGTGTAACCGCCTTTTTCGCGCAGACGATCGGCGGCGGCGCGTACGTCTGGTATCGCGAAAAAGACGGTCGCCGGGCTGGTATTTCCGCCGAAACGATGGGCGGGGCCGAAGCCCCATCCCGCGCCTTGTGGCAAGTCGTACTCGGCGCCCCATTCCTCTGAAACGCCCGATGGTTCGACGCCGACCGTGTCGCGGTAAAAGGCGATCGAACGTTGCACGTCTTTGACGGGAAAGTAGATCGCATCGATGCCGAGAGTTTTGATCCGTGCTTCCATAGTCACTCCAATCTCGAGTGCGAGTCCCCGCACGTTCACACGTGTTCGGCATCGCGATGACTCGACCCGGAGCGCGCGAACGGTTCGGAGACTGTCGATATCGAGGAGGTTAGAGCGGGATATTTCCGTGTTTGCGCTTTGGACGCTCGACGCGTTTGTTGGCGAGCATCGAAAGCGCGCGTGAGACGGCGCGTCGCGTCTTACTCGCCTCGATGACGTCATCCACGTAACCGCGACTCGCTGCGATATACGGATTGGCGAATCGCCGCTCGTAATCGGCGATGAGTTCCGCCTCACGCGCGGCCCCGTCTGCGGCTTCGGCGATATCGCGCCGGAAGATCGTTTTGACCGCGCCCGCCGCACCCATGACCGCGATCTCGGCCGTGGGCCACGCGATATTATAATCGGCGCGAATATGCTTCGATGCCATAACATCGTACGCGCCACCGTAGGCCTTGCGCGTGATGATCGTGATTTTCGGGACCGTCGCTTCCGCGTACGCGTAGAGTAACTTCGCGCCGTGCTTGATGATGCCACCGTATTCTTGCGCGAGCCCGGGCAAGAAGCCGGGCACGTCGACGAACGTCACGAGCGGAATATTGAACGCATCGCAAAAACGCACGAAGCGCGCAGCTTTCACCGATGATGCGATATCGAGAACGCCCGCGAGGACCTTCGGTTGATTCGCGACGATGCCGACCGAAGCGCCGTCGATCCGGGCAAATCCGATAACGATGTTCGGTGCGTGTAACTCACCGATCTCGAAAAAATCGCCATCGTCGACGACGGCTTCGATCGCGTCGACGATATCGTACGGTTTGTTCGGCGAGTCGGGAATGAGATCGTCGAGTTCGGGACAGAGTCGCTCGGGATCGTCGCCGGACGTGAAGCGCGGCGCGTCTTCGAGATTATTTTGCGGTAAGAACGAGAGCAGCGCTCGCGTCTGCTCGACCATCTCGTCTTCGCCCGAGGCGATGAGATCGGTGACGCCACTCTTGGTCGCATGCGTGAACGCGCCGCCGAGCTCTTCGAAGGTGACGTCTTCGCCCGTCACCGTCTTGATGATCTCGGGTCCCGTGATAAACATCTGCGAGATCTTTTCGACCATGATCGTGAAGTCGGTGATGGCGGGCGAATAGACCGCGCCGCCCGCGCACGGCCCCGCGATAAGCGAGATCTGCGGGATGACGCCGCTCGCCTGCACGTTGCGCCAGAAGATTTCCGCGTAGCCGCCGAGGCTCACGACGCCTTCTTGAATGCGCGCGCCGCCCGAATCGTTGATCCCGATCATCGGCGATCCCGTGCGCATCGCAAGATCCATGACCTTACAAATTTTCTCGGCAAAGACTTCGCCGAGCGAGCCACCGAGCACCGTGAAATCTTGGCTGAAGAGGAAGACCTGACGGCCGCGGATCGTGGCGCGACCCGTGATCACGCCGTCGCCGAGAAACTCGCGTTCGTCGAGTCCGAATGCGGTGCTGCGATGGACGGCAAACATGCCGAGTTCCACGAACGAATCGGGATCGACGAGCGCGTCGACGCGCTCGCGAGCCGTACGTTTTCCACGCGCGCGCTGTCGATCGTTTGCGGCCTCGCCCGCCGGCGCGAGCGCCTGCGCGCGTTTCGCTTCGAGGTCGGAGATTTTGGCGTGATGCATCGAATCGGGCGGGGTCATACTCCGAGACTTTCGCGCACGCGCGTTCGTCGTCCGTTCACACGCGCGGCGATTACCAGATGCCGAGTTGGACCTTTGCGTCATCGGAAGCCATCGTGCGCGGGTCCCACGGCGGTGTAAACGTGATCTCGACCTTCGCCGTCTTGACGCCCTCGAGTGACATCACTTTCGATTCGACGGCGGCCTTGAACATCGGGCCGACGGGGCACATCGGCGACGTGAGCGTCATCGAGACGTTGACGTCCTCGCTATGCTCCCCCGCCACTTCGACCCCGTAGATCAGCCCGAGGTCGATGATCCCGATGTGGAGCTCGGGATCCTCCACGGTGCGCAGCGCTTCGCGAACTTCTTCTTGTGTCGGCATAATCGGTACGATTCGGCGGCGCGGGCGAAGGTTCCACCGTGGAACGGGGACGGAGGCGTCGCACGACCGGCTAGACCGCCAAGTAGCGCTGCATCGACTCCGCGTCGGCTTGGAGTTGCGCGATCGGGCCCGAGGCCATCACGCGGCCGTTGGAGAGGATGTAGCCGCGATCGGAAAGGCCCATCGCGACCTGCGCGTTTTGCTCCACGAGGAGAATCGTGTTGCCTTCGGAGCGGATGCGGCGCACGACGTCTTCCACGTTGCGCGCGATGAGCGGCGCGAGGCCTTCCATCGGCTCGTCGAGCAAGATGATCGAGGGATTCGCGATGAGCGCGCGCGCGATGGCGAGCATCTGTTGCTCGCCACCGGAAAGCTTCGCTGGTTTATCTTTCCGTTCGCCCAAGACCGCAAAATATTCGTAGATCCGTTTCTCCGTCCACGGACCTTTCTTACCCGCGAGCGCCGCGAGTCGCAGGTTCTCACCGACCGTGAGATTCGGGAAGATGCGGCGATCTTCGGGTACGAAAGCGATCCCGAGTTTCGCGAGATCGAAGGGAGCCTTACTCGTGATCGTTTTACCGTTGAAGCGAATCGTGCCCATCTTCACGCTGACGAGGCCCATGATCGCTTTGAGCGTCGTCGAGCGACCGCTACCGTTGCGCCCCAGAAGTGCGACGACTTCGCCCGCGTCGACCGCGAGCGAGACATCTTGTAAGATGTGGCTCTTGTCGTAATACGCGTTGACGAGCTCGAGTTCGAGCAACGGGGTGCTCAAGCGT
This sequence comes from Vulcanimicrobiota bacterium, assembly GCA_031420415.1. GTDB lineage: Bacteria > Vulcanimicrobiota > Vulcanimicrobiia > Vulcanimicrobiales > Vulcanimicrobiaceae > JANYGA01. Next base: position 14,034 of record JANOMT010000068.1, on the reverse strand, counting down.
GACCTCCGAGATACGCGCGCTGCACTGCTTCGTTGGAGCGAATTTCCTGCGGCGTGCCAACGGCAAGGATTTGACCCGTTTGCAAGACGGTGATCGTCGTCGAGATCGCCATGATGACGTCGATGTCGTGCTCGACGAGCAAAATCGTGCGGCCGGGCGCGATGCGAACGATGAGATCGACCGTCGCATGCGTTTCGGTCGGCGACATCCCGGCGAGGGGTTCGTCTAGGAGCAACACCTTCGGATCGCGCGCCAGGACGAGCCCGATTTCGAGACGCCGTTGGTCGCCATGCGAGAGGTTTTCTGCCAAGCCGTTCGCGACCGAAAGCAAGCCGATGTCATCGAGGATCGCCTCCGTCTTTCCCGCGAGATCGCCCATCTTCGCGCGCGAAGGAAAGAAGAAGCTGGCGGTGCCGTCGTACACGGCTTGCACCGCGAGGCGCACGTTCTCGTAGACCGTAAGTTTTGCAAAGATATTCGTAATCTGGAACGAGCGTGCGAGGCCCATGCGCGCGCGCTTGTAGGGCTCGAGTGCCGTGATATCTTTGCCGTCGAAAAATATCTTGCCCGACGACGGCGGCAATAAACCGGAGAGCAAATTGAAGAACGTCGTCTTGCCCGCGCCGTTGGGACCGATGATCGTGCGCACGCCGCCTGCCGGAATTTCGATCGATACGTCGCTCACGGCTTTAAATCCCGAAAACGAGCGCGTGAGATGTTCGGTTTTAAATGCGTAATCGACGCTCATTGGGCGGCTCCATGCGTGGGGATTTCTTCGGCAGCGTCGGCTTCGATGCGCGCCTGCTTCGAGAAGATGCGACGGAAGACGGCTTGAACGCCATAGCGCCGCAGATCTTCGAATCCGCCGCCGATTCCGCGCGGTGCGAAGATGACGAAAAACGCGAAGACGATACCGATCGTGGCAGGCCAAAATTTCGTAAGACCCGACACGCGGTTCTGAAGATCCCAATAGATGAACGCGCCGATCATCGGACCGACGAACGTATTGATTCCGCCGAGCAACGACATCATGACGACGCGGCCGCTGTAATCGATCGAACCCGCGTCGGGATTGATCGATTGCTGGAAATACGTCCAAAGCCAACCCGCGACGCCTGGGAAGATCGCGGAGAGCACGAACGCATTCACGCGATATTTGTTGACGTCGTAACCGAGAAAACGCGCACGCTGCTTGTTCTCGCGAATCGCATGCAAGACCGAACCGAATTTCGAGTGGACGATCCAATAATTGCCGGCGACTGCGAGAAATGCGACGATCGCCGTGAAGATGTACGTGTGCGTGGCATCGTTGAGCCAAGTGTCGGGGAGCCCGATGATGTGCGGCCGTGAGATGCCCTGCAAACCATCTTCGCCTCCGGTGAGTTCGCTCCAACGGAACGCGATAAAGAAGATGACTTGCGCGAAGGCTAGCGTGATCATCGAATAATAAATTCCGCTCGAGCGCGGGACGATGATGCGTCCGAGCGCCCACGCCCAGAGCAAGACGATCGACAGCGAAACGACGAGCGCGAAGATGCCGTCGTGCGACCCCGCAAAGACGAGATGCGCGCCGAAGAGCGTGACGTCGAAGCCCTTCGTGGCGAGCGCCGTGCCGTACGCACCGAGTGCGAAGAACATCGCATGGCCGAACGAGAGTTCGCCCGTATGGCCGAATAAGAGGTTGAAGCCGAGCGCGAAGAGAGCGAAGACGAGCACGGTCGTGGCGAGATCGATGAAGCCCGCGTGCACGGGGAATCGTGCTCCTGCGAATGGGTAGAGATCGAGCGTTCCGCCGGGCATCAAGAGCGGCAAGATCGCGAATGCGACGGCGACCGCGAGCAACGTCACCCACGGTTTTGGTGCGACGGGACGGATCACTCGAAGAGTCCTTCGACGCCGAAGATCCCGCGCGGACGAACGAGTAAGATGACGCCCATAATAATAAAACCGGTAAGCTCGACTGCGGGAGGATAAACGAGCTCCATCAGGCTCGAGAGGATGCCGATGATGAGCCCGCCGACGATCGCGCCCCAGAACGAACCGATGCCGCCGACGATCACGATGACGAACGTGAGCACGATCCATTGCGATGCGAGATTGGGAATGATCGCATAGACGGGAGCGGCAAGCGCGCCTGCGAGACCCGCCATGAACGATCCCAGCCCGAAGACGAGTGTGAACATGAACGGCATGTTGATACCGAGGATCTTCACCATCTCGGCATCGCGCGTGCCGGCGCGAATAATCACGCCAATATTGGTTTTGTTGATGAGCAGCCAAACCGCGGTAAGAATCAGCCCGGTCATCACGACGAGAAAGACGTCTTTGTACACGGGAAATGAGAACGCGCCGATATTGACCGAACCGCTGAGCCAGCCCGGGAGCCCCGGATATCGCACCGCATCGTCACCCCAAATTTTGCGGACGACTTGCTCGAAAACGAGTGCCGTCCCATACGTCAGCAACAACGTGTACTCGGGTAATCGATTGTAGAGCGGGCGCACGAGGACGACTTCGAAGAGCATTCCGAAGAGACCGATGATAACGGCCGATAAAAGGAGGCTCGGGAAAAACCCTACGTGCGGGGCCAACGTGTACGCCACGTACGCGCCGAGCATAAAAAATGCTCCGTGAGAGAAATTAATGACGCCCATCAGGCCGAGGATAATATTGAGGCCGAGAGCGACCAAAATATACAGCATGCCGAGCGTGATCCCATTTACGAGTTGATCGCTAATTTGGTGAAGCACGCCGAGCCGATTCTGCGAGGGCGGCTCACGAACCCCCGCACGTCAGTTTCGTCTTTTTGGAAAGACCGAACGTGCCGCAATGGGTAGTCCTACATTTGTATCTTGTGGTGCGTAGTTTGTACTTGGTACGCAGGAGTGCTTGGTCGTGCATAGCAAGCGACAGAAGTGGCGTCATCAAAAACGAACGGGAAGCTCAGCGCCGCCCCGAAAATCGCTCGAAATGGCAATCAAGAGACCTCGACACCCCAGGTTCCCGAGCCGCCGAAACGGACGTTAAGAATATCGACCGTCTCGCACACGCTCGATTCGCAAGTCGCCGAGAAATTGCGATATTTTGCCTTCCGCGAGCGCATCAGCGAGAGCGCGGTTATCGAATTTGCGTTGCGGGTTTTCTTCGAATCCGGCGACGATCCCGAACTGGGCACGATGCTCCGTACTTCGGGAGCTGCGCTTCGCCGCAAGAGTTGAGTATGAATAGAGGCCGCCCCGAAATGGCACGGAACACCTTCATTAATGAAAACCAACGGAAAGTTTCCAGAACTGCACGCTCCGGGAACGAACGGAACTGCCGCTCCGATCGCCCCTGCGGGAGCGGCAGGGTCGACTGGAGCCGTGAAGCTTTCCGTCAACGTCACGCGTGACGTCGGCATCCGTCTCCGACGGATCGCATTCGACGAACGCGTTTCCGAGAGCTCAATCGTCGAGATCGCACTCAACGGCCTCTTTACGGAGATGAGCGATGCGCAGCTCGGGGAATTTTTACGTAGTCAAGGCGCCTCGTTGCGACGGCCTGCTCGCGAGTAATCGCGAAGAAAGCTAGACTTTTCGCCGTCGACGGGCTCCATTTTGGCGGAGGAGATCGCCAAGGGCCGCGTCGTCGTCGCTCTGTGCGAAAAAATTGAATAACGACTGTTCGATGACCGCGCTCTCGCTGATACGCTGGAAAAATGCGAACTCTTCGAGCCGTTCGGCGAGCGCTACGCTGAGGGTATGCGACACTTTCGCGACGCTACTCTGGCGGGGCTCGGCCGAAACGATGCCCGTAACCGTCGGGCCTTCGGGGTTCGGCACCTCTGTAGGCCTCTTGCGTGAATTCACTCGACGATCATCCCATATTTCCGTGGCCTGGCGTCCGACCACATCATCCACTTAGTAAGACTTCTCTATACGCCAGAACGTCACCAGCAATACCGCTGCACGAGATTCGCGCCCTCTGAGCTCCTGTGGAAACTAAGTATGGCCTTAGACGTGTTCTCGTACCACACGGCGCTCGTCGACGAAGCCCCCCGAGATGGACAAAGGGGATAGCCGACGAGCCCGGCAAGTCGGTCGCACGCAGGTGCGCCAGTAGAACCGATGCTGGCGGTCAGGGAGTCTAAACGTCGTATGTCAATGTGGGAACCGTTTACCGAGCGCGCGAGACGGAGCATCGTCCTCGCTCAAGAAGAAGCGCAACGCCTTGGAAACAACTATATTGGTACCGAGCACATCTTGCTCGGCATCATTTCCGAAGGTGAAAGTCTCGCCGCGAAAGTCTTGGAGACGCTCGGCGTCAACCTGGCGAAAGTCCGCCAGGAAGTCGAAGCGATCGTGGGCCGCGGCGGTCAGACCGTCCAGCAGGAGATGGTTTTCACGCCCCGCGCAAAGCGCGTGATCGAGCTTGCATTTGAAGAGGCGAGACAACTCAATCACAATTACATCGGAACCGAACATCTCTTACTCGGCCTGATTCGCGAGGGCGAGGGTGTCGCGGCGCGCGTACTCACGAACCTCGGCGTCGACCCGGCGAAAGTCCGCGTACAAACGACGTCTTTACTCGGTGCAGAAGGTCAGCCCGTCGCGCCGAAAGGCAAATCGAAGACGCCGACGCTCGACGCTTACGGCCGCGATCTCACGACGCTGGCGCGCGACAATAAGCTCGACCCGGTTATCGGTCGTGCAAACGAAATCGAACGTGTCATCCAGATTTTGGCGCGCCGCACGAAGAACAATCCGGCGCTCATCGGAGAACCCGGCGTCGGTAAAACGGCGATCGCCGAAGGTCTCGCGCAGCGCGTCATCAAGGGCGAAGTTCCCGAACCGCTGCGCGATCGTCGCGTGATTACGCTCGATCTCGCAGGGCTCGTCGCCGGCACGAAATATCGCGGCGAATTCGAAGAGCGTATGAAGCGCGTGATGGACGAAATCCGCGCGGCGTCCGGCGAAATCATTCTCTTCATCGACGAGCTCCACACGCTCGTCGGTGCCGGTGCCGCCGAAGGCGCCATCGACGCTTCGAATATTATCAAACCCGCACTCGCGCGTGGCGAACTTCAGTGCATTGGCGCGACGACGCTCAACGAGTACCGCAAGCACATCGAGAAAGATAGCGCGCTCGAACGCCGTTTCCAGCCGGTGATGGTCGGCGAGCCTTCGATCGACGAAACCGTCGAGATCCTCAAGGGCTTGCGCGACCGGTACGAAGCGCACCATAAGGTCACGATCACGGACGAAGCGCTCGTCGCCGCGGCGAAGCTTTCCGACCGTTATATCTCCGACCGATTCTTACCCGACAAAGCCGTCGACCTCATCGACGAAGCATCGTCGCGCGTACGTCTCCAGGCGACGCTCCCGCCGCCGGAAGTCCGTGCGATCGACGAAGAAATCCGTCGCGTAAAAATTGAAAAAGAAGCCGTCGTCAAATCGCAAGAGTTCGAAAAAGCAGCGTCGATCCGCGATCGTGAAGAAAAGCTCCGTCTCGAAAAACAGCGCCTCGAAGCCGAATGGATCGAGAAGAAAGCGCTGAGCAACAAAACGATTAAGGTCACCGAGGACGACATCGCGCATATCGTCTCTTCGTGGACGCGTATTCCCGTTCAGAAACTCGCCCAGGCCGAGACGGCAAAGTTGCTCACGATGAAAGAGCAACTTCACAAACGAGTCATCGGTCAAGACGAATCCGTCGAGGTCGTGACACGTGCGATCCGTCGCTCGCGCGCCGGCCTCAAGAATCCAAAACGTCCGATCGGCTCGTTCATCTTCCTCGGGCCTACCGGCGTCGGGAAGACCGAAGTTGCGCGGTCGCTCGCCGAGTATCTCTTCGACGATAGCGAATCCATGATTCGCATCGACATGTCGGAGTACATGGAAAAATACGCGGTCTCGCGGCTCGTTGGCGCACCTCCGGGATACGTCGGTTACGAAGAGGGCGGGCAACTCACCGAAGCCGTCCGTCGCCGTCCGTATTGCGTCGTCTTGCTCGATGAAATCGAGAAAGCGCACCCCGACGTCTTCAACTTGCTCTTGCAAGTGCTCGAAGACGGCCGGCTTACCGATAGTCAAGGCCGGGTCGTCGATTTTAAAAACTCGGTCATCATCATGACGTCTAACGTCGGAGCCTCGGGCATGCAGACGACGACCGATATCGGCTTCCGGCCGCAGAAGTCGTCGGGAGAACAAGATCAGGCCGCATACGAAAAGATGAAAACGAAGGTGCTCGACGAGGTCAAGCACACGTTCCGGCCCGAGTTCATCAATCGTGTCGACGAGATCGTCGTGTTCCACCAGCTCAATCGCGAGCAGATCGAGCAGATCGTCTCGCTCGAACTCGAAAAAGTCGTGCGCGAAGTCAAGGCACAAGAGATGTACCTCGAGGTCGTTGAGGAAGCGAAGGCGCTTCTGGCTCGCAAGGGCTGGGATCCGCAATTTGGCGCACGTCCGTTGCGTCGTGCGATCCAACGCGAGGTCGAGGACGAACTCGCCGAGGAGATGCTCAAGGGCAACTTCACCTCGGGCGATCGCATCCTCGCAGAAGTCTCGCCGGACAACCCGGAGAAACTGCGCTTCTCGAAGATCCCTAACGTCGAGCCGCCCGTGGCGCCGCCGCCGGAAATCTCCGTCGGCTAAACCTACTCGCTGCTTCACTCGATGCCCGCACCGCTTGGCGATGTGGGCATCGCGCCGTTCGGTCCGCGCGCGGGCCGGGAGATGCCCCAACTGACACCGTTCGCTACGTGGCGTTCGCGCCTACCCGCGACCATTGGCTCGTGGTTTGCCCGCGATCTCGTTCAAATCGCCTCATCGCTCGTCGAAGCAAAGCGTGTGACGCTTCGCGCCGTTGAGGATCTCAAGATCGAATCGAGCGTGAAAGATCAGCGCGGCGCGCGCGACGTCGCGATCGAGTGGGGTACTGGCACGGGGCCACTCGCTCTGCGCGCCGTGTGTTCGTGTGGTGGGAGCGGCATATGCGAACACGTCGTCGCGACGCTCGAGACCGTGCGCTCGCAAACCGAACTCGAAGAGGCCGCTCCCGCCACGCCGGAACTCGATTTGAGTTGGTTGCCGACCATGCGGATCGAATCGAAAGCGATTCGCGCGCGTTCGGTCTGGCCTGTTTTTTCATCGCCCGATAGCGTGACGCTCTCGGCGATACTCGTGCTCGATTCGCCGCGTTTGCGCGGGGCGAACCGCGATGCCGCATCGATCCTCGCGATGATGGACGCGACGCCGCTCGACGATTGGGACGAACTCGATCGCGAACTCATGCGCGACGAAGCCGTGCTCGAAGCCTTCGCGGGCCGCAATGTTCAACGTGCCCTCGCACGCGCGCTCTTTCGGCTCTCGCGACATCCGCGTCTGCGTTTCGACGACGAGCCGAGTCTTTCGCGCCATCCCTCCGAATTACCCGATTTCCGTATCGATCTGCGGGGCCTAACGTTGCGCGCGGTGCGGCGCGGGACGTCGTTCTTACCCTCGTTCGAGACCGTCGACGGCGCGCGCGTTTCGCCGAAAGACGTCTTCTTACTCGACGGTCCGCCGACGTGGGTCGCAACCCCGCGAGCGGCCTATCTCATCGATGGCACCTTTGATGCGAAGCGCGCGATCGAAGCCGCGCGAGCGATGAACGGCTCCGTCCCCGACGCTCCGCTCACGCCGCGTACCATCGCGCGCGTCGCGCCGTTTCTCACAACGGAGGATCGCGGCGCGCTCGGCATCGCCGATGCCATAAGCCCCGGCGCCGAGATCGCGCTCGGATGGACGAGCGGCGCGCTCGTTGCGACGATAACGTTTATCGATCGCGCGTCCGAATCGCGCTCCCCGTACGCCGCACTCGGAGCGATCGCGCCGCATGGCGAGAAGTTCGTGCGCTTCACCGCGGAGTTTGCGGCGGGTTTGCGCGCGCGCATGATCGACGCCGGCTTCGTGCCGCGGTCATCGGACGGGTTCGCCCTGCATGGCACGGATCGCGCGGCGAATTTCGTGCGTGAGGTGCTCCCGACGTGGGACGATCTCGAACGTCGTCTCGATCCTGGCCTTACCGATCTCGTCCGCGGCAAGACCGATCTCGATATCAATGTCAGCGCCGAACGATCGGGTGAAGACTCGAATTGGTTCGAGTTAAAAGTCGACGTCTTCGTCGGCGGTTCGGGCGAAGCGCTCACGCAGAAAGAACTCTCGGCGCTCCTCTCTTCGAGCGGTCGCTTTGCCGAAGTTCGTGGCAAGCTCGTCGACGTCGAAAAACTTCGCGAGCGCAACGCCCTGCTTACCGATATCGCCGAACGTCGCCGCAGCGGCCTTGCCGCGCTTTTGGCAATCCGCGACGAACTCCACGATAATTTCGGCAACGTGTCGCTCCCGCCCGACGTGGAGAAGATGCGCGAGAAACTGCGCAATTTCCAGGGTATCCCATCGGTCGATGCGCCCGATCTCGTTAATGGGTCGCTCCGCGGCTACCAAAAACTCGGCCTCGATTTCCTCACGTACTTAAGTGAATTCGGTTTCGGCGGCATCTTGGCCGACGAAATGGGGCTCGGGAAAGCGCACTCACTCGACACGCGCATCATGACGCCGTTCGGCTGGAAACTCATGCGCGACATCGCCGTCGGCGATGCGATCGTCAATGCTCAGGGAAAGACGTCCCGCGTGACGGGCGTGTATCCGCAGGGGCCCAAAGAGATGTTCTGCGTCACGTTCAGTGACGGAACCACGGCGAAGTGTTGCGACGAACATTTGTGGGCGGTGAATTCGCCGTCGCGCGAAAGTCGCGGCATGGTGCCGCGCGTGCTCGAACTTCGCGAAATCCGCGCGCGTCTGCACGACGCGGCGGGAAATGCACGTCACTTCATTCCGATCGTCGAGCCGGTCGAATTCGTCGAGCCGAAAGCCTTGCCGGGCGACCCATACGTGTTCGGGATGTCCATCGGTCACGCGTCCCTCGTCCCTGCCGGAATCGAAATGGTTGCCGTAAACGGACCGAAATCGGGACACGCTTACGACCTTCGCGGCAATCGAGGTCCGTCGACTAATTTCGTCCCGGAGACGTACAAATTCGCGAGTGTCTCGACGCGCACGGCCTTGTTGCAGGGTCTGATGGACACGGACGGCTCGATGAGTTCGCTCGACAATCGCCTCGAGTACGCGACGTTCTCTTCGCAGCTCGCATCCGATGTCGTCTTCCTCGTGCAATCGCTCGGCGGAACCGCGAGCGTCCGCGAATTGGAAACGAGCCAACCGGCGTATCGCGTTTCGATCGCTCTTCCGCCCGGCATCGCTCCGTTCCGACTTTCGTGCAAGGCGAACACGTACGAGGAGCGCGCGAAGTATCGACCGACGCGAGCGATCGTGGATGTGGTGCGTTTGGGTGTCGAGCCCGCTCAATGTATCTCCGTCGATTCGCCCGATCATCTCTACGTTATCGATAATTTTGTCGTCACGCACAACACGATTCAAGTCGTCAGTTACCTGTTGCGCCGCAAGCTCAGCGAGGGGCGCGTACCGTCGCTCGTGATCGCGCCGACGTCGGTGACGCATACGTGGGAGAACGAGATCGCGCGGTTCGCGCCGGAGTTACGCACGTTGCGCTTGAGTTCGGGGAGCGAACGAGCCGCGCGGTACGAGGATATTCCAAACGCCGATGTGGTGATCACGTCGTATGCGCTCGCGCGTCTCGATGCGCAGCAACTCTCGAACTATCATTTCCGCACGCTCATCCTCGATGAAGCGCAAAACGCGAAGAATCCGTCATCACAAATCGCACGCGTCGTGCGCGGGCTGCACGCGGATCATCGGCTCGCGCTCACCGGCACGCCCGTCGAGAACTCGTTGCGTGATTTGTGGGCGATCTTCGCGTTCGTCGAACCCGGTCTGCTTGGAAGCGAGACCTCGTTTCGGCGCCGTTTCGAGATCCCGATCGCCGACAACGACGAGAAGGCGACCAACATCCTTCGGTCGCGGCTCGAGCCGTTCTTGTTGCGCCGCACGAAAGAAGATGTGGCGCCCGAACTTCCCGATCGTACGGAAGTCTCGCTTGCGTGCGATCTCTCGCCGTTGCAACGTCGCCTCTATCGCGGCGTAGCGGAAGCCGCACGACGCGATGTCTTCGCCGTCGTCGAAGAGCAAGGCATCGAAAGTGCGACCGTGCACGTGCTCGCCGCGCTCACGCGCCTACGCCAAATTTGCGCGCACCCAGGGCTCCTCTTCGAGGAGTATCGTGACGCGCCCGATGCCAGCGCGAAATTCGAAGCGTTCCTCGAAACCGTCGATGAGATTCTCTCCGGCGGCCATCGTCTGCTCGTCTTCAGCGCGTTTGCATCGATGCTCAAGATCATGCGCGCCGCACTCGACAAGCGTGGCATCACGTACGGCTATCTCGACGGCTCGACGAAAGATAAAGATCGTCAGGATGAAGTTGCAAACTTCATGAAGCCCGATGGTCCGCCGCTCTTCCTATGCTCGCTAAAAGCAGGCGGCGTCGGTCTCACGCTCACGGCAGCCGATTACGTGATCCTCTACGATCCGTGGTGGAATCCCGCGGTCGAACGGCAAGCCATCGATCGAACCCATCGCATCGGACAGATGCGAGCCGTTACCGCGTATCGTCTCGTTACGACGGGGACCGTCGAAGAGAAGATTCGCGCGCTCGCAGAACGCAAATCGAGCCTTTCTCGTAACATCATCAAAGCGGATGGTGCGCTCGCAAAAGCACTCACGCGAGAAGATCTCGAGACGCTCTTCGCCGACCCGGATTAACGGGCTACGTCTACGTTAGAAACGTAGGCGCGGTCCCCATCCAGCAAACGTGCGATCGAATTTCGGTTGCGGGAGCGTGGGTCGAGTCGCGTCGGGCATTTTGGTAATCGTTCGTGGGTAAACCATATTTGCGAGCCTCCATGCGCTCGTCGAATCGATCTAGCGCACGCGAAGACCGTTTGTTTCGGTGGTCGGTTTGCCGAGCGGGGGGCACGCAGTTCTATCCGGATGGAGATCGCCTCTAGGGAGCACGGACACGCATTCGAAGTGTAACGGGCATGGGAGAGAGTTACGCGTCGGGACCGAGCACGATTCCACTTCTGGGCGAGACGCTGGGCGCCGCGTTCGATCGCATCGCGACCGAATATGCTTCGCGTGAAGCCGTCGTCTCCGTGCACCAAAACGAGCGCTACACCTACGCGCAACTACGCGAGCGGACCGATACGTTCGCGCGCGGACTCATGGCGCTCGGTGTCTCGCACGGCGATCGCGTCGGCATCTGGTCGACCAATACGATCGAGTGGGTCATCGCGCAATTCGCGACGCCGAAGATCGGGGCGATCCTCGTCAATATCAATCCCGCGTACCGTAGCTCCGAAGCAGCCTATGCCCTGCGGCAGAGCGGTGTCTCCATTCTGCTCGTGCAGATGCGCCACAAGACGAGTGATTATGTCGCGATCGTCGCCGAGATCCGGGCGCAACTTCCCGATCTGCGCGTGGTCGTCTTTATCGGTGACGACGCGATCGAAACGACATCCGAAGGCGCGATGCGTTTCGACGACGTCTACGATGCGGCAACGAATATCTCACTCGAAGCACTCGCTCGACGCCTCGCACGAACGCAGTTCGACGACGCGATCAATATCCAGTATACGTCAGGTACGACGGGTTATCCCAAAGGCGCGACGCTCACGCATCATAATATCCTCAACAACGGCTTTTTCATCGGCGAGGGGTGCAACTACACACCGGGCGACCGAGTCTGCGTTCCCGTGCCGTTCTACCACTGCTTCGGGATGGTGCTCGGCAATCTCGCGATCGTCACGCATGGCGCGACGCTCGTCATTCCCAATTATGCCTTCGATGCGAAGCTCACGATGGATGCCGTCGTCGCCGAGCGCTGTACGTCGCTCTATGGCGTGCCGACGATGTTTATCGCGGAACTCGAATTGCCGAATTTTGCGAGCTACGATTGCACGACGCTGCGCACGGGGATCATGGCGGGTTCGCCGTGCCCCGTCGAGATCATGAAACGCGTGCAGAGCGAGATGCATATGCCAGAGGTGACGATCTGCTACGGCATGACGGAAACGTCGCCCGTCTCGACGCAGACCGGCGTCGACGATCCCCTCGATAAGCGCACGGGAACCGTCGGTCGCGTCCATCCGCATCTCGAAGTGAAGATCGTCGACGACGAGGGCCGCATCGTGCGGCGCAACGTGCCGGGCGAACTCTGCACGCGCGGGTATAGCGTGATGCTCGGCTATTGGGGTGATCCCGAGAACACCGCACTTGCGATCGATGCGGCGCGCTACATGCATACGGGCGATATCGCGACGATGGACGACGACGGCTATCTCAATATCGCGGGCCGGATCAAAGATTTGGTGATCCGCGGCGGCGAGAACGTCTATCCGCGTGAGATCGAAGAATATCTCTATTCGCATCCCGCGATTAAAGACGTCTCCGTCATCGGTGTCCCCGATGCGAAGTACGGGGAAGAACTCTGCGCGTGGATCGTCTTACGCGACGATGCGATCGCGAGCGACGAAGACGTGCGCGCGTTCTGTCGCGGGAAGATCGCGCACTACAAGATCCCGCGCTACATCCGTTTCGTCGAGGCGTTTCCCATGACGGTCACGGGAAAAGTTCAGAAGTTTAAGATGCGCGAGACCTCGACGGCCGAACTCGGCTTGAGTTCGGCCGCCGCGGTCGTCACCGCGTAAACCTCGAACGTGTGTCGCTACCTCGTTTTGACGGGCGTGTAGTCAGCGCGTGGGCCGATTTTCTCCGAAGCAAATATCGCCGCCGCTTTCTCCGCGTCGGGCGCGGAACACGGTCCGGCTGCGAATTCTCCGCCGACGGCCGAGGCGATACGGAAGAACTCGGTTTCGCTGCGGCGCTTGCTCTTTGCGACGATCTCGCCCGCGTAGGATTGTTGCACGTTCTGGTGGTCGCACTTGCGCCAGTACGACATCGCCTTCTTGCCCGCATCGAAGTGATGATCTTCGAATGCCGTGACGAGTTTTTCCGCGTCGGTGGTGCCTGCGGCCAGCATGCGATCGATCATCTGTTGGCCGGAGATGTAGCCGAGATACTGGCGCCAATTCGGTGGGAAGCCTTTGGCGAGCGGCTTGAGTTTTCTGTAGATCTCTTCGGTATGCGCGCCGCCGGCTTCCGGCCCCCAGACGTAGCCCCAAAGCGAGCCGACTAGGTCTTCGACCGGCATGCCGATCGCGACTTCGTTCCCGCACAGGATGCCGCCGAACGTCATTTTTTTATTAAGCCCTAACCCAACCGCGGCTTTCGTAGCGTTCTGACAGTCGGGACCGTAATTACAGAACACGAGGACGTCTGCTTCAGTGTTGCGCGCCTTGGTCATGTACGACGAGTAGTCGGTCTGACCGAGCGGGTGGCGGTCGTTGCCCACCTCTTGGCCGCCTGCGGCGAGCAAAATCTTCGAGAGCCGTTCGTGCGCGTCGTTTCCGAACGCGTAATCTGCCGTGATGAAGTACCACTTCTTGCCCTTTTTGAGCAAGGCCGGTCCGAGCGCACTCGCGAGCATCGCGTTGCTACACGTCGTGCGGAACGTCACCTTATGCGCCTTGGGACCGGTGATATTCGTATCGTGCGTGCCGACGGCGAGAAAGAAGACGCCCGCGTCTTGGGCGATCGCGGAAACGGCGAGGCCGACACCCGATGAGAGGCAGCCGAGGAGCGCGTCGACCTTATCTTGCGAGATGAGGCGTTTGGCTTCGGTCGATCCGACCGCGGGTTGATTCGTATCGTCGCCGCGGACGATCTCGAATTTGACGCGCGAATTTTTCTTATTCGCTTCATCGACGGCGAGCTGAATGCCGGTCTGCTGCGATTCCGATGCGGCCGCGTAGACGCCGGAAAATCCATCGATGTGGCCGAGCTTGATCGTCGCGCCGCCGCCTGCGGCGATAACGTCGCGCGCAGGAGCGAGCGGAGCCGCGCCCGCGACGCGTGTTTCGGGAAGTATGAAACCGAGAGACGCGGCTCCGGCGACGCCGAGAGCTCCCGTTCGGCGTAA
>JANOMT010000067.1:0-10325 GCA_031420415.1 Vulcanimicrobiota bacterium | reverse complement strand
CGCTCACGTATGCGGATCGGACGATGCCGATGGTCGATTCGCTCTGGAACAACGCGATGTTGATCGATCGCGGCCTCGGCGCGCTTTTCGAAGAGACGTGCGCGCAGCCCGCGACGCGCATCGGTCTCTTCAATACCGCCGATTTTTTGGTGGACGCGGCCGAACTGCCGAGCATCGGCCTCGGCCGGATGGCGCAACTCGCAAGCTATAACGACTACCGCGAGATGGCGGGCTTTCCGCGGGCGACGGCGTTCGATCAGATCACAGCGGACGTCGACGCTCAGCGCGAATTAGAACGCCTCTACGGGCACGTCGATAACATCGAATTTTACGTCGGCCTCTACGCCGAAGACGTTGCGGACGGGGCCGCGCTCGCGCCGCTCATCGGCCGACTCGTCGGCATCGACGCTTTTTCGCAGGCCTTTACGAACCCACTCTTGGCCGAACATATTTTCAACGCCGAGACGTTTTCGGAGGTCGGCTGGAAGATCGTGCAAGCCCCCGTAACCGTCGCTGATCTCGTCAATCGCAACACCCCGCAAATCGGCCGGCGCTACAACGTGTCGTTCTACCGATAGCGCCGTTGGAAGACCCCTAATAATTCGCGCTCGCGCGCACCTCGGCGAGCGGGCGTCCGAGATCGGCGAGCAACTCCGGCGCGACGATCGCGAAGGGCGTCGTGCCGTACGAGAGCAGGCGCGTGTGGAAATCATGCAGCGTACCCGTGGCACCCATCCGCTCGCGATATTCGGCGAGCAGCGCCTCCAACTGGTAGCGACCGACGGTGTACGAGATGACGTATCCCGGATAGAGGGCGATTCCCGCGACGGCTGCTTTGGAAGCGGCGTGCGTGAAACCCGTCTGCTTTTCGAAAAAATCGACGGCCGTTTCGTAGCTCATCGCGCCGCTCGCGAGTTCGGGATCGACGATTGCCCGAGCGCCGCGGACGCGCTCCCATTGTGCGGTATAATAGCGTGCGTCGAGATTGTCGCCGTACAGTCCGAGTTGTACGAAAAGCTCTTCGCCGTAGAACGCCCAGCCCTCGGCGAAGACACCGCTCTCCTGCGTTTTGCGTACGAAATCAGGATGACGTCGTGCGATCGAGCCCTGCATGAAATGGCCGGGCATCGCTTCGTGCGCGCCCGTCGACAAGATGCGATCGCGATCGAAATCTTCATTTGCGTCGAGACGTTTTGCGGCATCTTCGAGCGATGCGGGCGGCGTGATGAAGTAATAGCCGGTCGAATTTTTGCTGAAAAGCAACGGCGACCGCATCGATGCGCCGGGAGAGGTCGGCTGCTGGAATTTCGGCGTCTCGACGACATCGACACTCCCGAGCCACGCGGGTACGTCTACGACCTTCTGCGTCGCAACGAACGATGTGAGCTGCGCGATCCGGTCGCGATAGTAACCGATGAGCGCGGGACCACCCGGTGCGAGGCCACCGCCGGAAAGCGGGCCGATCGGCGTCTTCGCGGCAAGCGCGCGATCCTCAACCCACGTTTGAACGGCCCAACCGTGCGCGAGTTCGTCGTGCGCCATGCGCTCCACATCGACGCTCGTGAACGGCAAGAGTTGCTCGTCGCGGAGCATCGCATCGTACGCGCCGCGTCCCATAACGTAGTTTTCCGGCCACGACGCGACGTGCGCGTCGATCTCGCGCTTTTCGTGTGCGATCGCCGCTACCGTCGCATCGCGACCGGCGACGAACGCCGCGAACATTTCGGGCGAGACTTGCGTCTTTGCGGCAGCGGTCAGTGCGCCGCCGAGAAAATCGGGCACGCCGGCAAGTGACTCCGAGCCGACCACGCCGTACAGATGACCGGGATGCGTCACGAGCGCTTCTGCGGCGATGATGTATGCGGGCGCTGCAACGAGGCGAGAGACGATCTTGCTCCAGGCGAGCGTCGCATCGGCGGCCGTTGCGCTGTCGCGGCCGACGATCGGCAACTGTTGGAATTGCACGAAGATCGCGTCGGTCACATCGCGACCGGGTGCCGCGGGGTCTTTCTCAAACCGTTTTGTTTGCGTCAGATCGCGTTCGTACTGCACGAGTTCGGCATGCAATAAGCGCGCGTCGTCGCGATCGACGAGCGTTGCGTTCGCGAGCGGAATCGCCGTGAGCGCGCGCTTCCAGCCTTCGATCGCGGCAAGATCGCGCGCGTTTGCAGCGAGCGAAGGCGTCTCGAGTTTGCCATCTTCGTCCGAGAGACCGAGCGACGTCGCATCGAGCGGATGCATCTTCGCCCACGTAAAGGTGATCTCGCGCGCGAGCGTTTGGATCGCGCCGTACGTCGCATCATTCGAAGCGGCGAGCGGCGCGGCGATGCTCGGAACGCCCGTCGAAACGAGCGAGGCCAAGAGCGCGATCGTCGAAACGGAAACGATCGAAAAAATACGTGGTCGAGTCTGCATGCGAATTACTTCGGAGTGCGTTCGTCGCTCTCCCCGAAAAGCGGACGGATGTCGCGTTCGCCGCGATGGAGATAATCGACGCCGTTCATCCAGCTGGGTCGCGGCGCGTCTTTGAGCCAGTAATCGAACCACTCATCGAGATGCACCGTCCAGTACTTTTGCTGCTCGCGGCCTTTGAGATTATGTTCTTCGCCATCGAAGGAGAAGAGGTACGCTTCTTTGCCTAAGCGCCGCATCGCGGTGAGGTATTCGATACCTTGAAATTGCGGCACCGCGCCGTCTTGATCGTTGTGAATCGTGAGATATGGCGTCGTGACGTTTTTGATTCCGAAGAGTCCGGAATTTTCGAGATAGAGATCGGGACGATCCCATGGCGTCGCACCGATGCGCGATTGCGTATGCTCGTATTGTGATTCGCGGACGATCCCGCTCTCGAGGCGAATGCCGCTATAGGCGCTGAACATATCATCGACGGCGGCTCCCGCTTCGACCGCACGGAAGCGTTTGGATTTCGTGATGAGATAATTGATCTGATATGCGGCCCACGAGTGGCCCGCGATGCCGACGCGCGTGGGATCGACGTAGCCGCTTGCAACCGCAACATCGACGGCAGGCAAGATGCAATTTACCGCGCTCGCACCGGGATGCCCGATGCGATATTTCACGTCGACGAGCATCACGACGTAGCCGTTGGAAACGTAGCGCATGAAGTTGGGGCTCGTGCCCGGAGCCGGTTGATAGAACGTGTGGTAGAGATCGCTGAAGCGTTCGTAAAAATAGACCAGTAACGGCGCTTTGCGATTGCGTTTCGCATCGTCGGGGACGAGCATGACGGCGCGTAGCGGTGTTCCATCGGTCGCGTGATAATCGACGAGTTGCTCGTTTCCCCAGCGAAAATGCTCGCGTTCGGGATTTGCCGTCGTCACCTTCGCGAGATTCGTGAACGCAGCGGTCGTCGACCACAGGTCGCGGTCCATGCGGAAGGTTTCGCGCGAGATGATCGCTCGGTCGGCATGTCGCGCGACGAGCGGCGGTCGGCCAAGGTCGTGCAAGCTGCCGTTAAATACGGGTCGCGGGATGGCGTTGACGGCCTCGTCGAGATGCAGCAAGGTCTGCGGCACGCCGCCCGTTGCGGCAACGCGCGCAAACCCGCTCGCAAACGTGCGCTCGTCCAAGAGCGAGAGGACGATCGGAGTTTCAGGCGCGAAGGCGAGCGCGTCGGGATCGCTTTGGATGGGGGAATAGATGACGCGCGTGCGGCGACCGAGGCCGCGCGTCAGCGCGACGACCGCACCCGTCTGTGGGTCCGCAAGCCAAACGTCGTAACGATCGTACAGCATCACGGCGCGGTCGTCTGCGAGCCAACCGCCCGTGCCGTAGGGCTGCGGCACCTGCGGATGATCGTCGTCTTCGAGATCGAAACGCACGCCCGCACGCGCACCGAGCGTTACACGCGTGCCGTCGCTCGTGCGCACTGCATACCAAAGGCGCGCACGTTCGTCCCACGCGATCGCGTAGCGGCCTCCCGGTGAGAGCGCGGCCTCGCTGGTTTGGCGCGCGATGAGACGGCGTTTGCCATCGCCGAGGCCGATCGCATAGAGGTCGGCGTAGCGTTGACCGAGCCACGATTGCGCGCGGCGCCCCGCACGATCGTCGCTTCCGAGCGCCACGTTCGCATTCTCGTTGCGATCGATATCCCGCACGTCCGGTGTACCGAGTTGCACGTACTTCGCGTTCGCGAGATCGTAGACGCCGAGATAGGTTCGTTTGCGTTCGGTATCGGCGTCATGTTTTTGTTGCGACTGTAAGATGTCGTCGCGATAGGACCAGAGATCGACCTTCGTCGGTTCGGGCGTGCCGGACGGCATTGGGGTCGGTTCGGGCGCCGTGCCGAGAAAGAGACGTTTACCGTCGCGTGAAAACGCCAGTGCGCCGTTTGTATTCGGCGTAAAACCGCCCGGCATCGCAGCCATACGCGCATCGACGGCGAGAGTCGGCGTCGGCGATGCGTCGCGGAGATCCACCACATACGCACTCTCGATCGGCACGTCGTTAGCGTAGGTCTTTACGTCGCTGAGGTATGCGATTGCCGTTCCATCGCGCGCGATCGTCAGGTTGCGATAGCGGCCTACGCCGGTCGCGATATCGAGCGTCTTTGCGCCGACAACGTCGAAGACGTGGACGCCATCGGCGGTCCCGGTTGTATTTTGCGTCGTGTAGGCGATAAACCGATCGTCTTGCGAAATGACGACGTCGGTTGCATTCGCGACGATCGTATTCGTGCCGGTAACGAGATTGCGAATCGTCAGCGGCGCTCCACTCGCTTTCGTCTTATCGGCTTTGGGTGCGGGCGACCCCGATGCGCTCGCGGACGGTGCGGGCGATGGCGCGGGCGATGGCGCGGGCGATGGCGCGGGCGATGGCGATGGCGATGGCGATGGCGATGGCTCCGCGAGATACGCAATCGTCGGACCTTCATCGCGTGCGACGGCGATCGTTTTGATCGAATCGACGATCTCCGCGCGCGCGCCGTTCTGCAGATCGAGTATCCCGACGCCCGCTTTTGGTTGCTGGGCTTCGGTCTTTTTGGCTTTCTTTGCCGCGTCGATCTCTTTCTTCGATGCGACGTGCGTAAAGACGACGTACCGTCCGCTGGCGGCAAAGAGCGGATTCGTACCGCGCACCTCTCGTTTTTCCGTGCCTGCTTCGAGCGCGCGCACGACGAGCGTCGGATCTCCGTCTTGGGGGGTCAGGGCGTATGCGAGCGATGCGCCGTCGTCGGAAAGCTTCGGCGTCCTTATCGCATTCCACGCATCGTACGCGCGATAATCGAGTGCGGGTAGCGGCCGTGGCAGCGTCTCCGCGCGGAGCGGTCCACCTGCGAGCGATAGGGACGCGCACGCGAAAACAACGAGCCCTATAAGGCGGCGGGTTGGAGACATGTGGCCCGTCTACGCGAGCGGGAGGCACCGCCCTGCTCGCACAACCGCACGCCGTATGTCGACGCGCACCATTCACGTCTCACGCGACCGCTACCATCTCGCGTGGGATAACAGCATCGCTCCGATCGCAACGATCGCCTCGGGGGAGTGCGTCGAATTCGATCTGCTCGATGCATCCTGCGGCCAAATCGATCCGACCAGTACCGCGGAGACGATTCGGACGCTCGATTTCGCGCGGATAGATCAAGTCAACGGCCCGATTGCGGTAGACGGCGCGATGCCGGGCGATACGCTCGAGATCGAATTTCTAGAAATCGAACCCGCGACGTGGGGCTGGACGGCGATCATTCCGGGTTTCGGTCTGCTCGCCGATGAGTTCGTCGAACCCGCACTTAAAATTTGGACGCTCGACGGCGGCGCGGGCGGCTTCGCCACGTTCGCTCCGGGGATTCGCATTCCACTGGCACCGTTCTGCGGCGAGATCGGCCTCGCGCCCGGGAAAGCGGGCGCGCTCTCGACGATCCCGCCATACCGTCACGGCGGCAATATGGATACGCGACACATCACGGTCGGCTCGCGCGTTTTTCTCCCAATCGAAGCGCCGGGCGCGCTCTTTTCACTTGGCGACGGACACGCAGCCCAAGGCGATGGCGAAGTCTGCGGCACGGCGATCGAGACGCCGGTACGCGCGCGCGTTCGGCTGACGGTGCATCGCGATCGGCCCGTCGCCGAACCCGAATTTCAAACGCCGGGGCCGCTCGCCGCGCGCACCAACACCGCCGGATTCTACGCAACCGATGGAATCGGTCCCGATCTCATGGAAGCGGCGCGAAACGCGATTCGCAATATGATCGCGCACCTCGGCCGCACCTATGGTCTTTCGCGCGCCGATGCGTACATGCTCTGCAGCGTCGCAGCCGATCTCAAAATTAGCGAGATCGTCGATGCGCCGCATTGGGTGGTCGGCGCGTATCTACCACTTTCGATTTTCATGTGAGCGGCCTCGCGCAGCCGCCGATATCTCGCGTGAAACGGAAATCGGTGCTGTGGAGCGTCGGTGCGCCCGCGCTCTTCGTCGTGCTCTGGTCATCGGGTTTTACGTTTGCAAAACTTGGCCTCGATGAAGCGGGGCCCTTCGCGCTGCTCTCGCTGCGCTACGTTCTCGTGATTGCCGTCTTACTGCCGCTCGTTGCATTCGTGCGCCCGTCGTGGCCGACGTCGCGCGCAGGCTGGCTTCATGTCGCCATCGTCGGACTCTTGATCCAAGTCGCTAATTTTGGCGGCATCTACGTCGCGATCACACATGGCGTTTCTGCCGGAACCGCGGGCTTGATGTCGGTCTTGCAGCCGATTTTCGTCGCGCTGCTCGCGCCCAAACTCACGGGCGAACGCGTCGATGCGCGCGTGTGGCTCGGGCTCGCACTCGGTCTTGCGGGCGCCGCGCTCGTTATCTTCGCGCGCAGTGCATTCGCCGCGCCGCCGCTCTTCGGTCTCGCGGCAGCGGCGGTCGCCGTCGTCGCGATGACGTCGGCGACGCTTTACGAGCGCCGCTTCGGTGAATCGCTCCACCCGGTCTCGGCGAATATCATACAATGCAGCGTCGCGCTCGCCGTCGTCGTTCCGCTCGCATTCGTTCTCGAGGGTTTTACCGTCGCATGGACGCCGAAACTCGCGGGCGCACTCGCGTATCTCGTGCTCGGCAATTCACTCGTGGCGGTGACGCTCTTACTCGCGATGGTGCGCCGTGGCGAGGCGTCGACGACCGCCTCGCTCTTCTTTCTCGTCCCACCAATGTCGGCGCTCGTTGCGTGGTTGCTCGCGCATGAAGTCTTGCCGCCACTTGGTTGGGTTGGGATGTTCTCCGCGGCCGTTGGTGTCGCGCTCGTGCGCGTGCGGCGGGCTTAGACGCGCGCGAAGATGCGTGGATGCGCTTCGAGCGTGTAGATCTCGTTGCCATTTGCGCGCGGCCCGGGCATGCCCGCGATGCCGGTCGGCATCCCGGGAAACGCGATCCCACGAATCCGTGGCCGTTCGTGTACGAGTCGCGCGACGACGTTCATCGGCACGTGACCCTCGACGAGATAGCCCGCAACGAGCGACGTGTGGCAACCCGCCGTCGCTGCGGTAAGCCCGAAGCGTTTGATCCGCACGTCGCGATCGAGATCGTGCAGCGTCACGTCGTAACCCGCTTTCCGCGCGAGGCCGACCCAGCTCTCGCAACAACCGCAGCCCGTATCGCGATACGTCGTGATGCGCGGGCGAGCGGATGCGGTTGCGGGAGCTGCTGCGAATAAGCCCGCTGCGATGATCGGCAAGAACGTGGAGCGATTCATATGGTACCTTTGACGGCGCTCGGTGCTGCGCCGTGCCGCGGTACGAGCATGCGCGTTGCGTTGAGGATGAAGGCGAGTTCGGATGCGACGTGCACGAACGTCGCGGGAAGCGGCCCGAGCACGCCGATCGCCGCGAAGACGATTCCCACGGCATCGACGACGAGGGTCCCGACGAAGTTCTGCATGACGATCGCTTTCGTGCGCCGCGCGATCTCGACGGTTGCGACGAAGCGAGAGAGGTCGTTGCCGATGAGCACGACATCGGCGCTCTCACGCGCGACGTCCGTGCCCGAGCCCATCGCGACGCCGACGCTCGCACGGACGAGCGCGGGCGCATCGTTGATCCCGTCGCCGACCATCGTGACGATCGTCCCCGCATCAACGAGCGCGCCGATCCACGCGGCTTTTTCGTCGGGTAAGAGTTCGGCCACGACGTCGTCGACGCCGATCTCCGTACCGACGGCGAGTGCGTTTCCGCGTCGGTCGCCCGTCAGGAGCACGGTGCGAATGCCGAGCGCGCGCAAGCGTCCGATTGCGGCGCGCGCTTCGCTTCGAATCGTATCGTCGAATGCGAACGCACCGAGGTACGCGTTGTCGCGCGCGACGTGCACGTCGGTCGACATCGGGTTCTCGGGCATGCCGTTCGCCGGTGGACCGATCGCGATGCCGGCGCTTTCGAGATAACGCGCGCTCCCGACGGTGACGACCTCTTTGCCGAGGTGCGCGCGCACGCCGAATCCGGCTTCGAACTCGAGGGCGTTTGGTTCGTCGAGGGTGAGATCGGCGGCACGCGCGCGTGCGACGATCGCGCGTGCGAGCGGATGCTCGGAACGTAATTCCGCACGCGCGGCAACGCCGAGTAGATCCGATTCGGTCGTCCCGATTGCTGGGCGAATCTCGCGCACCGTCGGGGTGCCGAACGTGATCGTGCCCGTTTTATCGAAGGCAACGACGGTGGTCGCGGCGAGCGCTTCGAGATAGCGGCCGCCCTTGACGATCGCGCCCGCGCGTGCCGCGCGCCCGATCGCGCCAAGGACGGCGAGCGGCGTACCCGCGGCAATCCCGCACGCACCCGCAACGATGACGACCGAGATCGTCGCGACGATATTGTGGGTGATCGCGAGCGTGAGCGCGGCTGCCGCGAGTGCGACGTAAACGAGATAGCCCGCGAGCCGATCGGCGAGCCGTTCGATCGGCGCTTGCGCGTGCTCGGCGGATTCGACCGCATCGATAATGCGTCCGAAACTCGTCTCGCGACCGAGGCGTTCGGCACGAATTTCGAGCGCGCCGCTGCAATTGACGGTGCCGGCAAAGACCGCCGAGCCGACGTGTTTTTCGGCCGGCATCGCTTCGCCCGTGATGCGCGCTTCATCGATATAGGCGTGCCCTGCGATCACCGTACCGTCGACGGGAACGAGCGCGCCCGGATCGACGAGAACGGCATCGCCGATCGCGAGATCGCTCGCGGCGAGATCGCGCATCATGCCGTCGCGACGGACGCGCGCGGTTTGCGGCAGACACGCGAGGAGGTCGCCGATCGCGATGCGGCCGCGTGAGACGGTTGCGTGTTCGAGAATCTCCGCCGCAAGCACGAACGCCGTAATGACGAGAGCGGTGAACGTTTGCCCGATCGAGAGTGCGGCGACGAGCGCGATCGTCATCGAGAGCTCCATCGTCATGCGCCGCTCGATGATATTGGCGATTGCCTCGCGGACGATGGGATAGCCGCCGGCCAGTACGAGTGCGATGCCGATGATATCGACGCCGACGAAGCGCGGCCAGAAATGGAACCATGCGGCTGCGGCGGCGATCGCAACGAGGCCGACGCGTGCGACTTCGCGACGATCGATCATTTGAGGTACGCTCGCACGACGTCGACGAGTTCCGTTGCGGACTTGCGACGGGCGCTTGCCGACGGGCCATCGAGAACGTGGGCGTGCACGTGCTCTTCGAGGACCTCGGCCATGAGGCCGTTGAGCGCGCCGCGTGCCGCCGCAATGAGCTGCAACGTATCGGAACATCCCGCTTCCGATTCGAGCGCGCGTTCGATCGCCTGACATTGCCCCGTAATGCGCCGTACGCGGGCCAAGAGTTTCGTTTTCTGCGCGATCGTGTGTCCCATCGCGCAACATGTTCGCGACGGTTGGGGAACTATACCCCCCTATGGTATATGGTTAGTGTGTGGCCGTCCGGAAGAGCTTCGTACAGAGCAAGACTTCGGTTTTTTCCGTCGCGAGTTGATCGATGAGATCTTCGCTCACGTTGAACTGCACGTGCGATGGCCAACCGCCCCACGGTAAGGGAAAGACGATCGGAACCCGCACGTAATGCGCTTGCCCCGTCGGCGTGCGTAAACGCAACGTCACCGCGATCGAGGTCGCGAGCGCCGCGTCCGAAGCGAAGATCGACGGCGGCGAAGCGCTCGGCACGGGTGCGGAAGTCGGCGGCGGTGGGATCGCGATCGCGGGAAATGAGCCCGGATAGAGCCAGACATGGAATGCACCCTGATCGTACTCGACCTTACTTTTTACGACGAGTGGCGTCGTGATCGGTTTATCGCAGGCGAGGCCCGGTGCGAAAAACGCGAATGTCGGCTTCGTGTAGAGAAACGAAACGGGTGCCGTGCCATCGAGCA
>JANOMT010000066.1:0-13940 GCA_031420415.1 Vulcanimicrobiota bacterium | reverse complement strand
TGCGTTCTATCACGAACATTTCGAGATCGCGCGCGCCGTCTTCGAAGCCGACGTCACGCGGTCGATCAAAGTGCTCTTGCGCGCGAGCGATCCCTCACATGCGGGGAACGTGTTTTCGACGGCGTTCGTGCGAAAAAAAGGCGGCTGGTTCGGTGGGCGAGCCGCACCCGACGTGGCGCTCGATGCAACGATCCTGAGCGAGAACGATCTCGCTGCGTACGTGCGCGCCTACGAACGTTCGGGGTTCTTCGGGGCGTGTTCGCTGTATATGAACGATGCCGACAACGTTCGCTATGCGGATGAGGCGGTGTCGCAAACGATCGACCTGCCCGTGCTTTTTCTTTCGGGACTTTATGATTTCGTTTGCGATACCGAGCGGTCGTCGCTGATGGAACCGATGAAGGCAGCGTGCGCCGATGTGACGATCGAGACGATCGCATCGGGACACTGGATGATGCACGAACGCGCGACCGAGACGAACGACGCGCTGACGCGCTTTGCGAATCGCGTTTTCCGGCGCGATCCGGGTGTTTCTTCGGTCATGTCAAATGGATGATACGCAAGGGCGCAAGAGCGGCGGCGCTCGGACGTGTTATAAGAAAAGCGGGGCGCCAAAAGCGGCGTTCACAACGAAGAAAGCGGCTGAGCGCGCGATCCCCAAGACGAGTAAGGGTCTGGGTGCGTATGCGTGCGCCGCGCATGGTTGGCATCTCGGGCATTAGGTCGGGCGCATCGCGCGAGCTTTACGCAATAACGGTCGAAAAATCGCTTGGAAACGCGTCGGGGGGCGTGCCGTCGGCCCAGACGGTGTGCGTTTTCGGATCGAGAACGACGACGTAGGATGCGCCGTATCCGCGATAACGCCGTGCTTTCGCGATCGTGGCATCGATGCGGTCGCTCGATGAGACGAGCTCGATGCAAACGTCAGGAACGATTGGTGCGTAGTGTTGGCGTTGGATTTCGGAGAGTCGTTCCCAACGGTCGCGTCGGATCCAGGACAGGTCCGGGGAGAGAATCGCTCCATCCGGCATGGTAAATCCGGCAGACGAATCGAACGCCTCGCCGGCATTATCGATCGCATTCCAATTTCCGATCAAAAGAGCGAGCCGTAAGCTACGACGTCCACTTTCAGAACTCGTCGGACTCATCGTGATCGTCCCATCGGCTTCACGCTCGATCTGCCAACCGGGATTTGCGAGCGAGAGGCGCTCGACATCGTCGAGTGTCGTTGGAGCCGGCACCTTGGCGACCATGGCATTCCCCTTTCGTTCATGGTTTGTGCTCTTTCGCGAACGTCCCTCGGCTCGGCGCTCTATGCCTCGAGCGCGAGCGGCGCGGGGAGTCGGGATGTGTCGATGATACGGGCGTGCGCAGGCGCTTGGGTGAGATCGACGACGCTCTCCGTATCGCCGCGTAGAGCGACGATTTTTCGAGCTTGCGGACCGAGGCGACCCTCGTAGCTCGCGACGGCATCGTTGTATTTTTCGACGGCGCTGTTGAGCGTCGCGCCGACTCTGCCGAATTTCTCCGTAAACGTGCCGAGGCGCGAGACGAGCAGACGCGCCTCTTCGAGAATAACGGTCGCGTTTTCACTCTGTTTTTGTGCGGCCCAACCGCGCGAGAACGCTTCGAGATACAGCATGAGCGTCAGCGGACTCGCGATAAGGACGCGCGCCGCGCGTGCGACTTCGAAGATCTCGTGATCGCGCGCGAAGAGGGTTGCGAGCATCGCTTCGATCGGAACGAACATGATCGTCCAACCAATGCACGCGGGGCCATCGTGATAGCGGCGCGCACCGAGAACTTTGACATGACTGCGAATTGCGGCGACGGCTTGATCGAGCAGCGGCTCGCGCTCGGCCTCCGATTGCGCGGAGACCGCTTCCTGATAGCGCGCGAACGGCACCTTCGCATCGATTGGGACGGTGAGATTACCCGGGATGTGGAGCACGACGTCGGGCCGACCCGTTGCATCGGTGCCGTAACCCGATTGCTGCGTCTCGAAGCTGACGTGCTCGGTCATGCCCGTGAGTTCGAGAAGGCGTTTGAGCTCGAATTCGCCCCACGAGCCGCGTGCTTGCGAATGACCGAGGACGCGTTCGACGCGCCTGGTCGCATCATCGATGCCGGCCATCTTCGTGCTCAGACTCTCGAGTAGGGTCGCGACCCGCGTTTGATCCTCGATGCGCGCGGTGCCGAGATCGACGAGTGATTTGCCGAGAAGATCGAGACGTTCGTTGAGCGGGGTGACCTGCGCGACGAGCCGTTCGGCTGCGGTTTTGACGAGTACCTCGCGTGCCTCCGTTACATAGGTTTGGGCTACGCGCTGCAAGCGTTCTTCAACATCGCGTTCACCGAGCTTCATTTGCGCGATCGTCGCCTGGACGGTCGCCGTGGCGACCCGTTCGGTTGCGAGATCGGCGTCGCGCGCAGCGAGCGTTTCCCGAAGCGCACGCGCGTCGTTGGCGTTCGCGCGAAGCACGGTCATCATGAGCAATACGGTCGCGACGATCGCGCCGAGAACGAACGCGATGACGGTTGTGAAGTCGAGAGCAGATGCGGTCATGCACCCGAGTATGCATGGTGCGTGTGCCATGCGTGTGGCACTCGGGTGGCGTACTGTAACCGAAATGCTCGCTTTCGAACTGACCCCGTTGCAAGCGCGTGCCGTCGACCACCGCGGCACGAACGTCGTGGTCGAAGCCGTGCCCGGATCTGGAAAAACCCGCGTCATCGCCGCGCGCTGTGCCGCGCTCATCGCGGCGGGAGCAAGCGCATCGGAGATCCTTCTTCTCACGTTTTCACGGCGTGCGGTCGGCGAACTCCGCGTGCGCCTCGGTGAGCGGCTCGGAACGGGCGCACTTCCCGATATCCGCACGTTCCACGGCTTTGCCGCGCGGTTGCTCGCGGAGACGGGTACGGGCGGTCACTCGCGGCGCCTCCTTACGGAACCCGCGGAGCGCGCGCTCTTCGATTACGTGCTTGCGACCACGCCGCTCGTATCGTTGCCCGCCGCGGTCGCAAAGTCGCCGGACTTCGCGCGTGAAGCGTCCGTGCGCGTCGATGAGATTCGACGCGCCGGGCCGGCCGCAATCGACGCACTCGCCGCACGCGCGACACCCCGATTACGCGATGTGATCGCGCTCGCACGCGCACAGCGCGACGTCCGCGATCGCCTCGCGGTCGCCGATTACGACGATCTCGTCGCGCGCGCGGTCGCGATCGGCTCGCAACCTGCAAGCGAGGTCGCACGGACGTTGCGCGAGCGGTATCGCCACGTGCTCGTCGATGAATTTCAAGATACGGATACCTTGCAATTGGCGTTGCTCGCGCTCTTCGATGCCGAGATCTTCGCGGTCGGCGATTCGGCGCAGGCGATCTACGGCTTTCGCGGAGCCGCGCGCGACGCGATGACGCACGCGCGCGATCGTTTGAAGATGCAGCGCTTGACGCTCGATGAAAGCTTTCGATGCCCGCCCGAGATGTGCGCGCTCGCGGCGTCGACGATGCCGGAGACCGTCGCGCTTACATCTCGCGTCGCGACACATGGGACGATCGTCTTCCGACGTGCGGCCACGCCGCATGACGAAGCCGTGCTCATCGGGGAATCGATCGCGAGCGCGCTAGAGCGTGGCATTCCCGAGACCGAGATCGCCGTACTCCTACGGAGTGCGGAGCCGTTGGCATCGCTCGTCGAGGAGGCGCTGCGCGCGCGGAGCATCGCGGTTTCACGTGCGGGTGGTAAGAACGTCATCGACGATCTCGTCGTCGATGCGACGTGCGCGGCGCTCTCGGCACTCGCGCGACCGAACGATGCCACGCGATGGCAACGCCTGCTCGCGCATCCCGCGTTTGCGTTGCCGCCACTGGACGTGCGACTCGCCCTGGGTGCATCCACCGCAACCGACCTTGCGTCGATGACGGCGCTCCTCGATGCATTCGGCGGTCCCGCGCGCGAAGCTGCGATGCGACTCGCGACGGGCTTGCGTGCGGCCGCAGCATTCTGGCAGGGCGACGACATTGCCCGGGCCGCGAAAGCGTTCGTCGCCGATTCGAATCTGTTGGCCTTCGCGATTGCGGGCGACGAGGATCGCGCGCGACGGACGAGCGGTCGCCTCACGAACGTCTTCGACGCGCTCACCGACCTACGCGATCTCCACACGCGGCTCGGACGTACCACGACGTCGGCCGCACTTTTCGATGCATTTATCGCCGGAAGCGATGCATGGCGCGCCCCGGATGAGGCGTCGGATGACGACGGCGGCGTGCGAATCTTGACGGTCCATGCAGCGAAAGGCCTCGAATTCTCATTCGTCGTCATCGGCGATGCCGTCGATGGGCATTTTCCGCAAGCGTGGCGCTCGGATGCGCTCGTTTCGACCGAGGACATCGCGCTCGCTCGGGACTGTGGCGTGGATTTGGGGACGCGCGCGCCCGAACACGATCTCGAAGAGCGGTCGCTCTGGTACGTTGCGGTCACGCGCGCGAAATCCGAACTGCTGGTGACGTGGTCGGAACACGGACTCGACGGTTCGTCACACGGGCCGAGTCGGTTCGTGCCGCTCGATGCACGCACGCAAGAAGCCGAGTGCGCGAGTTTTCGCGGACCGCTCGTGTACGTGCGCCCGAACGATCTTCTCGATGCGCAGCCGCTCGTGGCCGCACACCCGATCCGCCCGATTCGAACGAGCGCGATGGACACGTGGTTCACGTGTCGACGACAGTTTTATTATACCGCGCTCTTGCAGATCGGATCGTCGACGCGCGGCTACCACGCGAAGCTCGGCACGCTCGTGCATCGCGCGATCGCGGAGTTTCATACGGTCACGAACGATTTTCGAACGGTCGCGGAAGGGGAGCACGTTGCGTGGGAACGCGAATTGATCGAACGTGCGGAAGCGATCGTTGGCGAGCCGGACTTCGATGTTTTCGAATCGACGCTCGAAACAGCGGCGGCACGGCGAAGCGCACGGCGGTTGTTGGGACGATACGCGCGCCATCTCGAAGACTCCGCGCGCGAACCCCGAGGTGGGTTTCGCGTCGTCGGCATCGAGGAGACCGTTCGATATCCTATCGACGACATGCGTTTCTCGGGTCGCATCGATCGGATCGACGAACGCGACGATGCATCGATCGTCCTCGTCGATGTGAAGACGGGCAAACTCAAGGCGGAAAATACCATGGCAAAGGCGTTTCCGAAGATCGCCGAGCTCGTCGATCGTGGAGCACTTTGGACGAAAACCACGCCCCGTGCGAATCCGCAGCTCGCACTGTATCGGCATGCCAAACCCGCCACGCGCGAACTCGCTTTCGTCTACCTGGCGCGCGATCCGAAATCGGGACCCGACGAAGACCGCGCGCATGTCGATCGGATCGCCTTTCGGTCAGATGACGATGCCGGTATCGCGACGCTCGCGACGATCGACGACGTGCTCGAACGCACGTTTTTCGAACCGTGGCGGTCGGGTGCACTCGCGGCACTCGAACCCACGCGCTTCGCACGATCGTGCAAGCTTTGCGATTTCGTCGCGGTTTGCCCGGGATATCTCGAGGACGAGGAATGAACGCGAATCTTTGGCGCACGGCACTCGGCGTTGGACGCAATCCCAGCGACGATCAAATCACGGCGATCACTGCGCCGCCGACCGGTCGACATAGCGTCGACGCAGGTGCGGGAACGGGCAAGACCGCGACGCTCGCGCTACGTGCCCTCTATCTCGTCGAATCCGAACAGGTCAAAGCGAATCAGATCGTTGTCGTAACGTTCACGAGGAAAGCCGCAGCCGAAATCGCTGCGCGCATCGGCGATACGCTCGACCGTGCGTTCTTGGGCGATGGACGTGGGGTCCGTTGCACGACCATTCATGCGCTCGCCGCCGATATCTTGCGTGAGTTTGCGTATACGTTGGGATTCATCGCGCCACCGCGCGCGATTACCGACGGTGAGGCGTACGCGATCTTTCACGACGCGTTTGCGGCGCTGCTCGACGATCGGCTCGGCGTCGATACGACCGCGCTCCCGATCGGCGAGATGAGGATCGATCAGCTCGAACGCGATCTCGGCAAGCTGGCCCTGCGACTCAAAGGACACGGCATCTCGCCGGATGACTTCGAAGCGCGCGCGATCGCAGAGATCGACCGGTTCGCAACGCAAACGTGGGGTCAACTCTGGACGCTCGGTAAGAGCGGAAAGCGAACGGCGCTCAAGCCTGACGAGCCGACCACGCACGAGCAGCGCGAACGCGAAGCCACTCGCGAAGCACGCAACGTCGCCGTCGTTGCCGAACTCTTTCGCGAATTCGACCGCCGACTGCTCGCGCGCAATGCTGCGACCTACGGCGACCTCATCGGGATGACGACGCGACTCGTGCGCGCACACCCCGACGTGATGGCGCAGATCCGCGCGCGTTATCGCTACGTCTTGCTCGACGAAAGCCAGGATACGAGCGAACAGCAACTGGCGCTCATCGAGACGCTCTTTGGGAAGCCAGGCGACCTCGAT
Source organism: Vulcanimicrobiota bacterium (assembly GCA_031420415.1). GTDB lineage: Bacteria > Vulcanimicrobiota > Vulcanimicrobiia > Vulcanimicrobiales > Vulcanimicrobiaceae > JANYGA01. The sequence continues at coordinate 7,438 of JANOMT010000066.1, read as the reverse complement.
GCGGCGGGCATGATGCCCGTGGGCGACCGGCGTCAGGCGATCTACTCGTTCAACGGCGCGGATGAAGCCGTGATGGCACGCATCGCAGCCACGGCCGATGCGACGCATGCGCTGCTGGTGAATCGACGCTCGCCGCAAGAGATCGTCGATGCGGGGCACGAGGTTCTGCGCGTTGCGGGCGTGGCCGACGCGACGACACCGCGACTCGATGCTTCAGCGAAGTCGGCAGGATGGCAATGCGTGCGGCTCCAGCATTTCGCCGCACCGGATGGTGGCGTTGCGGAACACGTCAAAGTCGAAGCGCGCGCGATCGCGGGTGAGATCGTGCTTCTTCTGGCAGAGCCGGGGACGCAACGTCATGATATCGCGATCCTCGTGCGCAAGCGAACGCACGCGGCCGCGTACGTCCGCGCACTCAACGAACGCGGCGTTACGGCCGCCCTCGATCGCCGCAGCGGTCTCTTTCGGTCGGATGAGATTCGCGACGCGCTCGCCTGGCTCTCACTCGTTCTCGATCTCGGTAATCACGCAGCCGCAATTCGGATCTTACAATCCCCGCTCTGCGGTCTCTCCGATGCAACCGCGATCGCACTCACCGCGAACACCGACTGGCTCGCGCGCGTGCTGCGCGCCGAAACGCTCGACCATATCGACGACGAAACGCGCGCGCGACTCTCCGCTTTCCGCGCGCGGGTGACGGAGATCTTACCCGCCGCCGCGCTCCCGCTTCACCTCGCGATGGCGCAGTTTTCACGCTACGTTCCCATCGCCGCAAGTTACGCACGACTCGGGGAGACGATCGGCGCGCAGGCCATCGTCAATCTCCGTGGGTTCGACCTCCTCGCATCGGAATTCGTCGACGAGCGGCCCGGTGCGCGGCTCCGCGATTTCGTCGATGATATCGAGCGCCGCATCCTCTACGATGATGACCCGCAAGAAGCCGAACTCGATTTCGACGGCGTTCGCGTCCTCACGATTCATCAGGCCAAGGGTCTCGAGTGGCCGTACGTTTTCGTTGCGTGCTCGACGAACGCACAGTACGGTGGCGGCGATCCGACCGATCGCGTCGTGATGTACGACCTCAGGACAGGGACGTTCGCACTCAAATGCGATATCGACGGCGTCGAGACGTTCCGCTGGCTCTGTGCCAAATGCGAGCACGATCCCGCAACGGGCGAACGCCCGGCAAAGCCGAGGCAGAAAATGCTGGCCGAGCGCGAGCAGGCGCGTGTTTTTTACGTGGCACTCACACGCGCGCAAAAACGCGTTTACGTGACGGCGCCAGCCGCTGCACCGGGTAAAGGTGAGGCACCGTACTTACCGCATTTGCGCGCTTGGGCGGAATCGTGCGAACCCGGCATCGATCTCTCGTTCGTTCGCGAAACGCGCGAGGCGCCCGCGACGAACGGCCACGCCGCCCTACCGATGCAAACGGCGCGCATCGTCGCATCGGACGCTCCGCCAACGCTCGGGCGGGCCTCGACGTATCGGCCGCGCATTTCGTTTTCTGCGATCGCCGCGTTCGAGACGTGTCCGCGCATGGCGCGCTATCGGTATCGCCTGCACGTGCCGGGTTTGCGCGATGCCGCGCCACGGTTCGTCGGGCTCGACGACACGCAGGGCTTCGCGACGTCGTCGGCACGCGCCGGATCGCTCGCCCATCGCGCACTCGAGCACTGGGGCCGTGCGCGGATCGACGCGCGCCCGATCGATGTCGGCACGGCATTCGATACGGCACTCCCGGAGTTTACCGACGTCAGCGATACCGCCGCGCGGGACGCACGGGCGAACGCCGAACGCGCCGTCGAAGCGCTCGCACCATACGACATCCTCGCCGTGGAGCCGACGTTCTCGACGGCTTTTGGCGAGACGATCGTCGAAGGCGCAATCGACGTCATCGCGCGTGACGATCGCGGGCGCATCATCGTCATCGACTACAAGACGGGTCGCACCGCAGGCGAACATTACCGGCTCCAGCTCGCCCTCTATCGCCATGTCGCGACGCTGCGTTATCCCGGCGACGATGTCGACGCGACGATCCTTCGCCTCTCGCCGCAAGCGGCAACGTTCGAGCATGCCGAGCCGATGTCGTACGATGCGATCGCGCAAGCGGTCGCAGAGGTCGGGCTCCTCGAAAGCGACGACGCGCACGTGGGCGCATGGTGCGGGTCGTGCGTGTATCGAGGTGCGCCCTGTTATGCGCCGGAAGGGGAGGCGTGAATACGGCGGACGGCGGCTTTCCGAGCGCTTTCGTTTTCGCTCGTTCGACTTTCGACTGAAGGGGCGCGAACCTAAGGAGTTTTGAAAATCTCGTGTCCGCCAATGCGTCGCCATCGGATCGCTCGCTCTCGGCCCACATCGAAATACTCGAACGTTGCGCGCCCGTCGGGGCCGCTCGAAGACCACGTCAGCTCCCAAATACCCGGAGCTCCCTCAACGTCTTTGATGCGAAGAGATTTAGGCCATTTCGGACGATCCGCACCTCCCGACTCGAGAAGCTTCGAATGAGCTTCGTTGAACATCACGGCGGCTTCGTGAAATTTCGCATTCTCGGAATCAAAGAGCTTCGCGTAGTCCGATAGAAAAGATGCGGTTGTCTCGAATTTCAGTTTCGCTCGAGTTCCGCTAAAAATTCATCGCCCGAAGCGAACCTTTTCGTGCGCCCCTTTTCGATATCGTCGTTTGCTTCAGCCTCCATCTTCTGCCAACGCTCGGTCCAAAACCACGCCTGAGTAGCAGCGATCGTCGACTGCGGAATTAAGGTAATCGTACCATCGGTAGTCGCGCGAACTTCGAACAACGATGTCGCTCGGAAAGTCGGCGGCAACGTGATCGTACCGCGGGACGACATCTCCACTAACACTTTTTTCGGATTAGCGCCGGACGGTACTAGCCTTTTCCCCCTTGCTGCCATTCCCGAATTATAACCGTATCGCGGCTTTACCGCATTTACGGTATTACTGCCTACTTCGATATCGGTATCGATTCCGCGCTCAAGCAGATACGATTTTTATACGTCCCTGGCAGCAAGAGTTCGCTGATTGCAAAGAGCGACTCGCGCGGGCGGCTCTACGAGACCGATGATTCCATTTTGAGTGCCACCGTTACGAAGCTCACAAGGTTCGCGCTCTAAAAACGCAAGCTACGGCGCGTAGTCGCAATCGAACTCTTGCCTTTCGAGTACGAACGAGTCGTTTGGACCATGTTCATGGTCATCGTCGTCGTGGGCGTCCTCAGCGTGGTGTGGCGACGGCGCGAACGATCAATGCGACCGCCGTATCGGGGTCCTCGACGTCGATCACCAACTTCCTGAAGGTATCACCGCGCAAATAGATCGCGATCGCTTTATCGCCGCCGGAGACATCCCAAAATGCACGACCGTCGTTTGCGTAAAACGTGCCGGCCCAAAAGCCTGGGATCGACGTTCCCGGCGCGCGCCAACCCTTCCACTCACGTAGCTCCTCATCGGCCCGTGCGACCCCCTCGATGTGCCCGAGCGGAATGCGCAACTCGCTTTTCAACGATCACCGCTCACTTCGATTTTCGTCAACGTTCCTCCAGATATTGAAAACGGTATTTGAAATCGGCTTCTTTGCGACATCAAGGAGATTCTGCTAATTCTATCGTCGAATCGTCATCCACGATGTCTGAAGGTTTCGAACTCGAGCTTCTTTCCGCATCCGATCATCAGCGTATCCGCGCGCACTACGGCCGTGCGATTCCGTGGCTCGAAAAGCATTTCGGCGGGACACCGCTCATCGCGGTGAGTTTTCCAACCGGATGGGCCGGCGTCCCCGTCTTCCACAAGTCGTTCGACGCGTTGCCGGCGTCGGTCGAGACCGTGGCGGTGCGAACGTCGACAGGCGTGCATCCGTATGTGAAGCTCAACGCGCATACCGTGACGTGGGTGTGCGCGGCGCATTATGCCGTGGAGCTCGATGGGTGGGGACCGACACTCGACGATCCGGATCGGGTGGCGTTCGCGCGGCTGGTGCTCTCGCCACATGGCTCGGTTACCGAAGATGCGGTCTTTGCGGGCGCCCATGTGTTGCGCGAAACGCTCGAGGCGCAGGGACTCGATGCGATCGTCGTGCTCGATGGCTTTCGGGGGCTGACACTTTGGATTCCCTTTGCGGATGGGCCGGGGTACGATCGCGTCGCGCCGTGGCTGCATGCGTTTGCGGCGGACGCGGTTGCTAGCGATCCACAGAGATTTACCGTCGCGCCGTTGCGCGCCGAACGCGGCGATCGCATCTATCTCGGCACGAAGTCCAATCATCCGGGGATGGGAACGCTTCTTCCCTACGCTCTGCGCGGCACGCCGTCGCTCGAAGTGTCGCTGCCCGTGGCTTGGAAAGATCTCGGCAAAGTTCGCAACGGTGAAGTGACCGAAGGCGGGTTTGCAGAGTTCATGCGACTCTTCGGAGACGTCTTCGCACACGAACGCACGCGTATCGGGCAGCAGCTCTTCGGCGATCGTGGCGCGGCCGTTCCCGTACGTCCGACGATCGTTGCAACGACGGAGACAGCGCCGCGGAATTTCATTATCGCAGCGGCTCTTGCGGTGCTCGCCGATGGGAAAGCGCACGACGCCGATGACATTCTCGCGCAAGGACGCGCGCGCGGGCTTCTTCCCGACAGCACGACGCGCAAGTACGTGTACACGGCATTGCATGAGTATGTGGTGCGCACGCTCGGGGCGGGCCGGTCGCCGGAGTTCGTGCAGGTTACGGGGACGGCGTCGTTACGGCTCAGCGGGCCCGTCGATACGTGGCCCGATATTGTTTTGCCGGCCGTGCCGACATGGATTTCGGATGCCGATGTTGCGTCGCTGACGGAACGATTGCAGACGACGTCGATCGGTGGCGATCCGGCGGCATTTGAGATCGCGGTTTGCGATGCGTTCGCGGCACTTGGGTTTGTGGCAACGCATATCGGCGGCGAGGGCCAGCCGGATGGTGTGCTTGCAGCACCCCTTGGTGTGGCGGGGTATCGCGTAATCCTTGAATGCAAGACGGCGAGCCCGGGCGGGATCGTCGCAAATCCGCGGCCGGAAGAGCCGGCGAAGTTTCGTGCGGCTGCGGGGGCCACGAAATCGATGTTGATCGGGCCCGCGTTTGGGAACGATGCATCGCTCGATGACGAGTTACGCATGCACGACGTCGCGCTTTGGACGGTCGATGATTTGGTGACGGCGGTTTCGCATGCGATCGGTCCCGACGAGCTGCGTCCGGCAATGGAGGCCGGGCGCGTGGAAGCTTCGATTCGCTCGCTACTTTGGGAGCGGCAGCATGGGCGACCGAAACGCGTGGCGGTGATCGCGCAGCGGCTGGCACGTGCGGCGTGGCAAACGCAAGTGATGCTCGTGAAAACGGTCGCGATTGCGGAAACGCCATCGTTCAGTGAGGATACGCTATTCGTGCTTACCGATGAAACGCTCGCGAGTGAGGGTGTCGTCACGGGAGCGCATCTCGATGAGACGCGTGAGGCGATCGCGAGCCTTTTGCATACGGGTGTCTTGCGGGCTTTCGAAGACGGCTTTGTCGTCGTTCGACCTCAGCCAAAGAGCGACGTACCTCTACCGAGCGGTTAATATCATTTTTCCGGTTCTCCACCATCCTGCGTTCGGTAGCCTAATTCGTTACGGCTCGTGGCATGAGTTTTCGGTCGCAGTGAAATACGTCGTCGCGGGCGCGCCGCACTGCGAGCGTCGCCTTTACGCGTTCGGAGATCATATGCGACTCGTGCTCCGCCATAAGGGCCAGGATCTGAAATCGACATTTAATTTGCGTGCGGATTATTGCAAGCTACAAATTCGACGCCACTCTCAAGAAGCCGAAATGTGACAAACTCGTTTTGTGCGAGCCAATCGAGCCGTGCGATAACGAGCAGAGCCTTAGCATGACGCGCATGTACCGGGGCGCTTATGAGTTGCGGTCTGTTGCGGAAGTCTTTCTTCCGCGCAGTCTCCAGTTCGGAGTATATAGGGAGTATCGTTTCCTAATGAGATAGGATCCAAGCGGTTACGGCCAGACCTTGAGACTCCATGCCGAGGTCCATCGTGACCATGTTGCTGCGTCGAGACGCGGCAGTGGACGACTATCGTCTTGGAGCATGGGCGTCTCCAAAACGCGACTCTCACGTAACAGTGTTTCCGAAATGTTACCGCGTTCGATCATCCGCGGTGTAATAGCGACGCCCGTATGCTCGCGGTATCATGCGCCGTCGCGTAACGGGGTCGGTAACTGATACCCGCAGGATCGGCCGCAGTACCTGGCCGCGATCGGTTAAAAAAAGCTATATGTCTTCACCATTATTTGCCAAGCGTATCACGTCTTCTACTAAGACCGCCGTAGTCTCGTAGAGGCAATCGTTGAACCCCCAAGATCGCTTACACGCTGTCCAGCGGCTCTTCGAGTGCTGCGAGCGCGACGGCAACGGCTTCCTCACGGCTCATTGCGGCGCCGCGGGTCTCGAAGGCTGTGCGTTGATCGCTTGGGAGGCGTTTGGCGAAGAGAATATCGAGCCGCGTTCGCGTCGCTTTCTCGGCAAATTCGCGCTCGAAACCGAGGTTACTCAACGTTGCGTCTGCGTGGGCGGCGAGCTGGACGGCGCGAGCTAGGTCGCCTTCGAGCGCGAGCACGAGCGCCAGATGTTCCAAGGCGAAGGTAACGAGCCCGATGTGGATCGCGTCCGACCCATGCCTGAGGAGCAGTTCACGTGCAGTGGCCCGTGCCTCGGCAAGTCGATCGAGCGCGACCAAATACCCAATGAGATTACACGCGGCGTTTACGTACACAGATTCAAAGCGAGTCGGCGCGCTTTTGATATCGGCTAACGTTTCTTGCGCAATGACGACGGCTCGCTCCGTCTTGCCGAGAGCGTGTTCGAACTCGGCAACATTGAGACCCGAGCTGGCGGCGAACGAACGGTTCCCGAGCGCTCGATGCTTATCGCGGAGTTCTTGGAACAGGCGCACGCTACTTTCGTGGTCGCCACGTATCCCGACCAACGTGGCTTTATTCTCCAATGCGCGGAGGGCCGGCCAGCGATCCTCGCTTGAAATTAATGCTTGCGCTTCCGTAAGTGCGTCGGCAGCGTCATCGATGCGGCCAGCGCGACGCAACGCGTACGATTGGTTCAACAGGGCGAACGCAAGTGTCGTGCGATCCCCGGAGGCGCGGCCGAGCCGAACACCTTCCGATGTGAATTCGCAGGATTCCGTGATGCGTCCGAAGTCTGCCGCAAACACGCCTTTCCAGGCGAAAAGCGCCGACCGCAGCGACGTTGCGGCACCGTCTCCCAGCAGGTCGATGGCGTGGCCAATGCGCTCATACCCCTCGCCCACAAGCGCGACGGTACGCCAATCGCGTCGCACCGCGGCAAGAAGTTCGCTTGCGAGGATCGCTTCGCCATTCGCCGTTCCCCAGTCGAGTGC
>JANOMT010000065.1:0-55171 GCA_031420415.1 Vulcanimicrobiota bacterium | reverse complement strand
GATCTCGGCGCATTCCAAAACGTCGCCCGAGGTACGTCAGCTCGCGATCGCTCGCGCGACGAATGGCCGGCTCGCCTAGACGGGGGCTTGGTGCCGGAGCGTCATCAGTACGCCTAGTACGAGCAGCGCGACGAGAACGGTTGCGGGCAAAATCATCGCCGCGCGCGATTTGCGCTTATCCACCGAACGGACGATGCCGTTTTTGAGGTCGGCTTCTTCTCGCATGATGCCGGCCAACGTCAAGAAAGGAAATATCAGCAGCATCGGCATCATTAGCGCACCGCCGATTGGCGCGTGATGCAGCCCGAATACCCAAAACGTCTGGACGACAAATCCCAAGCCGATCACGGCGAAAAACCAATAGGTGCCGCGGCGGCGCATCTGCAGCGTCATTTCTTATCTCTCCGTCGGAATCGCACTTACATTACTCCGAGCTACCCACCTGTACTCGCAAGCGCATTAGTCGGTCATAGTGTCGTGCAGCAATTCTTTCGCGCTTGGGCGGCGTAGCTTCGTTGGCACCAGTTCGATTTTAGTTCGATTGAGCACGGTCGTGGGGATATCTCACGTTGAATCGGATCGCCCCTTAGTTCTGACCTGAGGGGGTGAAATGGCCCCAATCGAAACTATGAGACCTCCGGCGATTCGCCCAAGGAGACTCACCGTGAAAACGTCACGCTTCAGCGAAGCGCAAATCGTCAAGATTCTTAAAGAATTCGAGGCTGGATCGCCGGCGACCGAACTCGGGCGTCGTCATGGCATCCATCCGAACACGATTCGGCTGTGGAAAGACAAATACGCCGGGCTCGAATCGAGTGATCTCGCACGGCTCAAACAGCTCGAGGCGGAGAACTCGCAGATGCAGCGCATCATCGCCCGCCAAACGATCGAGATCGATGCCGTACGGACGCTCATCGAAAAAAACGGCTGGGGCTCTCACAGCGCAAAGAAGCGGTGAGGGCGTTGCAAGAATCGGGCGTATCCCAACGCCGAGCATGCTTTCTAATCGGTCAACCGCAGCGAACTTCATCCTATCGCAAGCGTGATGTCGGCGAGGATCCGATCGCACCACGAGTACGAACCCTTGCCGATGAGCGCCCACGATTTTGGGTGGCGCCGACTGCTCATCATGCTACGAAGAGAAATTGCGATTGGCGAATTTCGATTTCGTCGAATATATCGAGAGCTCAATCTCCAAGTTCTACCGCGCAAAAAACGCAAGGTAAGATATGTTCGAGGACACGTGGTCGCGGCAGTAAATCGGAAGAATGAACGATGGTCAATTGATTTTTGTTCACGATCGCTTGGCAAACGGACGATCCATTCGATCTATGAACGTTGTCGATGACTTCACGCGTGAATGCCTTGCGATCGAGATCGACTATTCATTCGCAAGCGCAGCGGTCATTCGCCAACTAAATCATATCGTTGATGAACGAGGCTTACCGACGACGATTCGATTTGACAACGAAAGCGAATTCACAAGTCTTCGCATGCTTCAATGGGGCGCCGATCGCGGAGTAATATTGCACTTCATCGATCCCGGCAAACCTACTCAGAATGCTCAGATCGAATCGCTTAACGGGCGCATTTGCGATGAATTTCTTAGCGCCCACTCATTTTCAAACATCTATTCAGCTCGACAACTCGCGGCTCTCTGGCGAGACGACTACAACGAAACGCGCCCTCACTCTTCGCTCGGATATTTGACTCCAAAGGCATTCGCCGAAGCCCACGAACACAACCCATCCTCACAGTTATCAGTGGCGTAAAACACCCCCTCAGGTCACCTTTCTACCAGTCGGGAAATGCGGCCGGACAACCGCGCACAATTCCTTCCACGGCAGAATGCGATCCATTTCACTGGAAAAAACCGCTCTCCTGGTCGTTTTTGCGAAACGCTCGAACGAGATCTTCGCAAACAACAGTTGTTCGTCGCTAATCGAAAATAAGTAAAACCAAGTGTAACACTAAATTAGACTCGCCTGATTAAATGCCTTACGTTTTCAGGCACCGTCGCTCCACTAGCCTTAATAACTATTGATCCTGACGACCAAAGATCAAGTGACACGAACAAAGAGTCTTCGGCTTCTTTCACTGAAATCGCAGAAATTGCCACCGGATCTTGCAAATCGAAAGCTTTAATTCAGTAACATTCAAATTGTAGGCTCCCTGCGATCGGCCCGGGATACGCTTCTAATCCGTCGAGGCGAGCGGAACAATCGTCTATGTAAATTTAAACCAAGCGACTTCGCTTATCATGCGCAATCAAGTTGATCCTTGAGTCGTGTAGCCCACCTAACAGTGCAAGTACTTTACGAAAACCGTCGCGATTATTTGATATTATCTCTCTTTAAGTTTCGTCTTTACGGAATCAATGCATTCAGCCCGATCGTTGGCCAAAAACGGAAGGAGAAAATATGGCTACATTCGAGCTAATCGATAAATAACGTAAGCACCGGCAGTTGTAAATACGATGGAACAAGCACGCTTGCAGTAAGTACGTACACGACGCTAATTGTTTATTACTTATCTCTTCAGAGAGATTATTTTGAATTGGCTCCCCAGGAAGCAAATGTGTTTTACCTCCGTTTGACTGAAGTCGTGCACGTGTTTTCTATAAACGTTACGGGGCCGTGAGCAACACTTGGCTCACCCGCCGCTTGCCAAGCATAGCTCGTTGACCCTATCGGACGATACCCGATCCCTATCATCGGCGAGGGCAAGATCGCTATAACGCGCTACGGGACGAGCGCCTTAAGCTTCTCGGCCTCGATAACGATGACGTGCGACGTGCGCATATCGATGAGATGCTCGTCCCAAAAACGATTGAGCGTGCGATTTACCGTTTCGCGCGTCGTTCCGATCATATTCGCCATCTCTTGATTGGTGAGTCGCAGTGTGATGCGCGTGCCGTTGGTCGCAGCTTCGCCGAAATTCGTCATGAGATTGAGCAAGAGTGAGGCGAGTCGCGAGCGGATGTCTTGCGAGGTCGTCGCGGAGATCAGCCTATTCGCCGCACGAAGGCGTTCGGAGAGCGCGATCACGAGGAGACGGCCGATCCGCGGGCTGCGATCGATGAGGGCGAGAAAATCATCTCGTTCGATTACACCGACCTCGACGTCGGTGAGCGTGCGGACCGATGCGGCACGAACCGCGGTATCGAAAATCGACATCTCGCCGAAAAAATCACGTTCTTTGAGGATGGACAGGATGGTTTCGCGAGCGTCGGCTGCGACGCGCACGATCGCGACCGAACCGGAAAGGATCAGATAAAACGTCTGGCCCGGATCACCTTCCCGAAAAATCGTTTGGTGTTTGCTGTAACAACGCATTGCGACGAGCTGCGCGACTTCCGTAAGTTCGGATTGCTCGAAATCTCGGAAGAGCGGGACGTTTCGAAGCGCATCGAGGCCGATCGTTCGGCCGACATCTTCGTCGCGCGGTTTCGGTGAGACCATATTCGCACTATCGGCAGGCCGCTCACGCACTTAACATTACCGCGTCCTTGTCGGGTGTGAGCCGTGTCGCGAAAGAGCCATCGTGTCTTCCCTCATCGTACGCATGAGCCGCGCGTTCGGCCTCGAACGAGTTTCCGACGTGTCCACTGCCTCACCGACTCCCGCAGGCCCTCCCGCATCGACGCTCTTCGATGCAGACGCGCGCGCCGCGCTCAAGCACCATTTCGGCTTCGATGCGTTTCGGCCGTTGCAAGAAGAAATCGTGGCCGATGTGCTCGCGGGCCGCGACGTTTTCGCCCTGCTTCCGACGGGTGGCGGCAAGTCGCTGACCTTTCAGCTTCCCGCGGTGATGGCGCCAGGTCTCACCGTCGTCGTTTCGCCGCTCATCGCTCTCATGAAAGATCAAGTCGACGGCATGACGGCCGCCGGGGTCGCGGCGACGTTCCTCAACTCGACGCTCGATGCCGAAGAAGCGCGCAAGCGACTGCGGGGATTGCACGAGGGCGCCTATCGACTGCTGTATCTCGCGCCCGAACGGCTCGCCCTCTCCCACGTGACGAACGACTTACGCGCCTGGAACGTCGTCCGCTTCGCGATCGACGAGGCGCACTGTATCAGCGAGTGGGGTCACGATTTCCGACCGGATTACCGCCGGCTCTCCGAACTGCGCAAGTCGTTTCCGGGCGTGCCGATCCTCGCGCTAACGGCGACGGCGACAGATCGCGTGCGCGACGATATCGTCACCTCGCTCGGCCTGCGCGATCCGCAATGTTACGTCGCGAGCTTCAATCGGCCGAATCTGACCTACCGCGTCTCACCCAAAGGCGATACGTTTCGCCAACTTGCGACCTTCGTGAAGGCCCGCAAGAAAGAGAGCGGGATCGTCTACGCCTCGAGTCGCCGCCAGGTCGAAACGCTCGCAGAGAAACTGCGCGATGCCGGCATCGCCGCGTTGCCGTACCACGCCGGGCTCGAAAATGCGGAACGCGCCTTTAATCAGGAACGCTTCGTGCGCGACGACGCGCGCGTGATCTGCGCGACGGTCGCATTCGGAATGGGGATTAATAAATCCAACGTCCGCTACGTCGTCCACTACGATCTTCCGAAAAATCTCGAGAGTTATTACCAAGAAACGGGCCGCGCCGGACGCGACGGCCTTCCCGCCGAGTGCGTCCTCTTCTTCAGCGCAGCCGATGCCGCAAAGCAGCTCGGCTTCCTCGATGAGAAAGAGCCGCGCGAACGTGCGCTCGGGCTCGAGGGCCTACGCACGATGCAACATTATGCGGAGACCGACGCGTGTCGGCGCGTCACGCTCCTGGGCCACTTCGGCGAAACCTTCGCGATGGAAGATTGCGGTGGATGCGATAATTGTCTCGCGCCACGGGCGCGTTTCGACGGCACGATCGTCGCACAAAAATTTCTCTCAACCGTGGTGCGCGTGCGACAGGCGAGTGGCTTTTCGGTCGGACTCAACCATCTCGTCGATGTCCTCGTCGGTCGCGAAACGGAAAAGGTCCGCGATTGGCATCACGACACGCTCTCGACCTTCGGCATCGGCAAGGGAACGGCTCGTCCGCAGTGGCTCGCGATCGGCCGCGAACTCGTGCGTCTCGGTCTCTTACGGCAGACCCCGGGTTTGCGTAGCGTTCTCGAACTTACCGAGAGTGGTCGCCGCACCTTGCTCGAGCGAACGAGCGTCCACCTAACGACGGCGGCGCCCGCGATGGCGACCTCGCGATCGGAGCGCGTGCACGACGATATCGCCTGCGACGAAGCGCTCTTCGAAGAGTTGCGAACGCTACGAAAATCGCTCGCCGACGAACGCGACGTGCCGGCATACGTCATTTTCCCCGATACGACGTTGCGCGCGATGGCGCGCGACGTGCCTCGCGATTCCGATCAATTACGACGTATCGCGGGCGTTGGTGATCGAAAGCTTGCCGATTACGGCGACGCCTTTCTCGCCGCGATCGCGCGATACGAAGGCGACCGCCGGGAACCTGCGACCCCGCGCGCGTAGCCGAGCGCATGCCTACGTTTCACGCGGCCGACGGCGCCGAACTCACCTACACCGATCTCGGTCCGCACGGCACGATTCCGCTCGTCTTCCTCCACGGCTGGCAAGCCGATAGCGGCACCTGGGCGATCGTCATGGAGCGCCTCGCATCGCGCCATCGCACGATCGCAATCGATCTGCGCGGCTTCGGCCAATCGAACGCCGCGCCCGGGCCGTATCGCGTCGAGAATTTTTCCGACGACCTCAGCGCCCTCGTTGCCGCACTCGATCTCGATCCGCTCGTTGCGATCGGGCATTCGATGGGTGCCGCCGTCGCGCAACGTTTTGCGATCGATCGGCCCGATGCCGTCGAAGGCCTGGTGCTCGTCGCGCCCGTGCCCGCGAGCGGAGTCGAATTCTCGCCGAAGGTCGTCGCGATGTTGCGCGGTATCGCAGGTAACGCCGCAAATGCTAACGCCTGGCTCGCGCAGCTCACGTACCGCGAACCGCCACTGGAAATCATCACGCTCATGCGTCGTGCGGCGGCAGCGGTTCCCGTGCCGGTCGCACTCGAAAGCTTCGATTCCTGGCGCACGCTCGACTTCGCCGATGACGCCGCGACGATCGAAACGCCGACGCTCGTGCTCGCACCCGAACACGATAATCCGATGACACCGGCGTTTGCGAAAGCGAACGTCGCCGACGTGATCGCCGGAAGCGTATTCGAGATCGTCCGCGACTCGGGTCATTACGCTCCGCTCGAACGACCCGACGTCATCGCCGCATCGATCGAACGTTTCGTGGACGCCTTGTGACCGGTGGCGACGCCGGGCCCCAACGGCCACGCGTTCGCCTTTCGCGCGCACAATGGGTGCGGCTCGTCATCGTCGGCATCCTCGTGCTCTTCGCAACGGCGCGTGTGGTGCCGGATTGCGTCCGCGTGTTCATGCCGCTCGGCGTTTTCGGGTACGTGACCGACACGAAAGGTGTCGTCGCGCAGGTCGCAACGATGGTGCCGCGCGGCTCCGATCGCATCGAAGTCGGCGATCTCATTCGCATCGATCGGATCAAACCGTTCGATCGCAAACCGGGCTTCGTCGGTCTCGGCTACAGCTACGATAATAAAGTCCGGTACGTTCCGATCGAACGCGCTGGCCGCGAGCGCATCCTCCATCTCATCGCGCGCAACGAGTCGCTCGCCAATCGGCTCTTAGTCGTTCTGCGCGTCGCGATCTATCTCGTGGTCGTCGCCTTCGGCGCCATTCTCGTGATCGTCAAACCCAATCTCGGGACGGCGGCGATCTTCATCTATGTCATCGGTGGCGAATTTCCGACCACGTACCTCGATCTCGTCATCCCGAACCCCTGGCGACAGATTCCCGAGTGGATCTCGGCCACACTCACGGGTGCTGCGCGACCAGCCCTGCTCGTCTTCGCAGCGTCGCTCGGCTGGAACGTGCCGAGCTTTCGCGTTCGGTTTGCGTGGATCGGCGCCGCTCTCGCATTCGGGCTCGGAACGTTGCACGCGTACGCATTCGAGAAACTCGTGTATCTCGCGCAACCGGCCGCCGCGGCAAGCGATCTCTACGCGACGCTCTCCACGATCTTTACGATTGCGACGACGATCGTCTTCATCGTCGCCCTCGCTCGTTCGCGTGGACGCGCGCGACAACGCATCGGCTGGATCGTCGTGTCGTTCGCGTTCGCGGGCGTCGCACGGCTGGTCTCCGATGCATTCTATCCCGCACATCTCACGCCGCAAATCAACGCCATCTTACTCACCCTCGCCGTCTTGCCGATCGTCGTCGTCTGGATCGGCGTCGTCCGCGATCGGCTCTTCAACGTCGATTTCGTCGTCAGTCGCGCGCTCGTCTACGTCGCGCTCACGGCCGGTGTGATCGGAGCGATCACGATCATCGAAGAAGTCGGGACGCTCGTTTTCTTCTACAACAGCGACCTCTCGTACGCCGTCCTCATCGGCCTCTCCGTCGCGATCGGCGCATTCACGACCCGTTTGCGCGAGCCGATCGAGACGTTCGTCGATCGTTTCATCTTTCGCGATCGGCGCGCGCAACGGAAATCGCTCGAAGCGATCGCGCGAAACGTCATCGACGCTCGCTCCACAGCCGAAGTCGACGACGCGTTGCTCGAGCGGACGGTAAACGCGCTCGAACTCACCTTCGCCGGTATTTATCGACACGAGGCCGACGGCACGTTTGCTTTCGATCGCGGCATTCGCTTCCCGCACGACATTGCGATAACGATCGGCGCGAGCGATCCGCTCGTCGCCGCGATCGCGCAAACGCGCAGCCCGCTCGCGCTCGACGGACGGACCGCGGCTCACAACGGGCGAGCGCTCAGCGACGATCGCGTCGCATTCGCGGCGCCGCTCTTCATCGAGCGCGAAATCGGCGCGATCGTCGTGTACGGTCGCAACGTCGGTGGCCTCGATCTCGACCCCGACGAGCGCGAACTCGTCGTGGAGATCATCGCGCACGCCTCGATCGCCCTCGGCGCGCTCGAGCTCGCGCGTCTGCGTGCGGCGGTCGCGCAAACCACGACGGCGGTAGCCTCGACATAAGCACGTTCGAACGGCTTGAATCTCGCCGTTAGTGCCCGACGCCCTGGTACCGATTGAGCCCGACACGCCAAAACGCATACGCGAGTGCGACGGAAACCAGACCGACGAGCGGAGTCAAAACGCCCGCAATCGCGGGGAGCGGTAACGACGAATCGGTCTTGTGCAGAAAGAACATCGCTGGGAAATAATTCATGAACGCAAACGGCAAGGCGAACGTGAGTACCAATCGGACGCTGCGCGAATAGATGCCGATCGGATAGCGCGTAAACTCTTCTTCGAGTTGGAGCGCGATCCACTTGAGTGCGTCGACGCGGACGAACCAAAACGCGAGCGTGGAGATCGCGAGATCGATCGCGAGATCGATCAGCGCACCGCCCGCGACGATGAGCGGCACGAGGACGAGAAACGCCAGATCGACGCGCACGCCCGCATACCACGTCGCGACGCCGAAATAGAGCGCTGCCAAGATCAACTCGTCGGGAAAAATCTGGCCCGGTGTCGCGATCGTCGCGAAAAGCGAATCGAGCGGCCGAACGAGCGTGCGATCGAAACTGCCATCGCGAATGTGTTCGGGAATCGAGGAGACGTTCGAAAAGAGCGTGTTGTGGAGTGCGTGTGCGAGCATCCAAAATCCGTACATGAAAGCCATGGCCCGAAAATCCCAGCCGTTCATCGACGGAAACTGATGGAGCACGACGTAGAGCGTCGCGATCGCCGAGCCGTGGTACACGAGCATGAAGGCGAGCCACAGGAGAAAATTCTCACGATACTCGAGCGTCGTGAGAACGTTGATCCGCCAATATTCGCGGTAGACGCGGACCATGCGACGCACGTCAGCCGCCCTGAACGACGATGCGCCGCGCGCCCGCCCGCCACACTACGACCGCAAGGGTACCCAAGATCGCGAGCCACAGGAGTTGCACGGCGATCGCTCCGAGATAGCGCTCGGGACCGATCACGCCGACATAGATCAAGAGCGGCGTCGAAAACATCGAGGCAAACGGCAGGAACGCGACAACGTGTTGCAAGGCTTCGGGAAAAAAAACGAGCGGGACGAGCTCGCCACCGAGAAGGCCCGTGAGCCACGTGACGATCATCTGCACGGCGGAGATCTCGAGCGTCCAAAACGCCGTGCAATTCAAGAGAAAATTGATGCAGAAGCCGATCAAGTAGCCGATGAAAAAGCTCAGGCCGAATGCGGCGAGCGCGCCGATGGACGGCACGTCGACGTGCACCACGAGGAGCGCGAGCGCGAGCGACGGCACGATGAGCAGCGCGTGGAAGATCACTTCACCCGTCCCGTCGGCAAAATAATAAAGCGGTACGCTAATCGGTTTGAGAAAATCAGTCGCGATGCTGCCGTCGTGGAGCCGCTCGTGAAGCGCGCGCGTTTGATCGATATCCATGACGAGTCCCATGAGGAGCGCGACCGTCGAATACGTGATGATCGCGTGCAAGGGGAGGTCGCGTGGCGCCGCGTTGTGGGCGTAGAGCGCGACCCACACCATCCGCAAGAGATAGACGCGCACGAGAATCGAGCCGATATTCGTAAAGACGTCGAAACGATACGTCGCCTCACGCGCCATCGCGCGCGCCGCGAACGCCACGTACGGTTCGAAACGAAATCGCGGCGGGCGGGCGAGCGCATTCACGACGGCAACGCCTCGGGCCGCGCGTAGCCATCCGTGTAGATCCGACGCACGATCGACTCGATTTCGGGTTCGACGATCGCGATATCGCTGATCGTATAGCGCTCGGTCACGCGACGGATCAGCACTTCGGCCGACGTCGTGCGTCGATCGAAGCGCAAATGGACGACGTTCGACTCGTGACTCACGACGGTCGCACCGGCGACGACGATCTCGGCCGAGGTCGCTTCGGCAAGCGTGACGACGAGCATTCGATGTGTCCCGTATTCCGATCGCAAGCGTTCGAGCGGTCCGTCGTAGATGACCCGGCCTTCGTCGATGAGGACGATACGACGACAGAGCCGTTCGACGTCGGCGAGGTCGTGGGTCGTGAGGATCACGGTCGTACCGCGTTCGCGATTGACGTCAGCGATAAACGTCCGGATCGCTTCCTTCGCGATGATGTCGAGGCCGATCGTGGGTTCGTCGAGATAGACGATTTTGGGATCGTGCAACATCGCGCCCGCAAAATCGCCGCGCATGCGTTCGCCGAGCGAGAGCTGCCGCACGGGCGTCCCCATGAATCGTTCCAGGTCGAGAATCTCGCAAAAGTGCGCGAGATTCTGGCGGAAACGGTCGCGCGGAATATCGTAGATCGCGCGTAAGAGTTCGAACGATTCGCGCAGTGGCAGGTCCCAATAGAGCTGGCTGCGTTGGCCGAAGACGACGCCGATGTTCTGTGCGTTGGCGGCGCGATGGTCGAAGGGCGCGATGCCCGCCACACGGACCGTTCCCGACGTTGGGACGAGGATGCCCGTAAGCATCTTGATGGTCGTGGATTTGCCCGCGCCGTTCGGGCCGATATATCCGACGAGTTCGCCAGCATCGAGTGCGAAGCTCACACCTTCGACGGCGATCTTTTCTTCATAGTCCCGCGCGAAGAGCGCACGAACCGCTCCGCCCAGACCCTGCCCGCGCACGACCGAGCGAAAGACTTTGCGGAGGTCCGTCGCCTCGATGATTGCCATTGGTCGGGCGCTATTCTGCAGCACGAAGAACGATGCATTGTGCGCGGCTTTCTTTGCAAATCCCGCAGGTTTGGCCCGCGCCGGCCGGAGGAAAGCCGAGCACGAAGCGGAACTTTCGGCGGTCCGCAAGCGTTTGTTAGTGGAAATCCAAAACGATCGGGGGTGAGTTCACATGGCCATGAAGAAAAAAATCGCAAAGAAGAAAGCAGCACCGAAAAAGAAGTAACACTTTCGGGGTCCCCGCGCTTCGGCGCAGATTTTATAACGCTATTATTGAGAGACGCGCCCGGAAACGGTCGCGCTCTTTCTTTTTTTACGGCTTGCGGACCGCTACGGCCCTAACGCGCGAACGCGCGCGAGAAACCCGGTAACGGCATCCCAATTCTCAGCCGATCCTGCGGCGTTTTTGTCATCGCGAAGCGTCGAGCTGCCGTGAACGCCCGCGTGGGGCACGAAATCGACCTTGAGTTTCGAACGCGTCGCATCGCCGATCTCGCGCGCGGCACGTTCCTCCTGCGGATCGCTCGATGAATCGATAAAGACGGGCATGCGGATGCTGCGCGCCGCATCGCGGACCAAATGTTTATTGGGGAAATATTCCCCGGGCGAGAAAGCGAGAACGGCCCCGACGTCACGCGGATGCTTGGCGGCAAATGCGAAAGCGAGCGAAGCCGAATAACTGCTTCCCCAGAGATAAATGGGAGCGATTGGATAGAGGCGACGCGCATAGGCGAAGGCGGCGTCCATATCGCGGAGCACGTCGAGATACGGCGCGCTATGACCGAGCCGAGCGACCGTGGCGTTCGCAGGCGTGTAGAGAGCGCCGCCCGAGCGTTGGTCGATAGCGATTGCGCTGTAACCGAGCAAGACCAATCGCGGCGCGATCGAGGCGTACTCGCTCTTCCCCGATCCTGCCTGATGGAAGAGCAAGATCACGGGCGCGATCGGCGACGGTCCGGTGTAGACGTCGGCCGCGATCGTAACGCCATCGCGCGTGGTCAGCACCACAGGCGTCGCCGTCGGTAAGACGATTTTGGGCACGAGACCCATGGCAGCGATAAGGACGAAGGTTCGTACCATCCCGCCCGCCGTTCGTCGTCTCGCGCGTGTTTGGCTTCTTCGTTACCCCAGTCGAAGCGTGAGAATTTTCGGCCCCGGATCGGGCTCTGTGATGCTCGGGAGCGGCGGGCTCACCACGCTCTCCGTAGGCGTCGCCGTCGAAGGTCCGAGAACGGTACGGATGCTCGTGGCACCGTCGGCTGCGGCGATCCGCGATGACGTAAGAGGCGCGCGAGGCGTTACGGCGACACGCGGAACGATGGTGGACACGACGGCGCGCGCCGGTTGCACCGGTAATTCGGCCTCGACTGCGCATACGGCGTGATCGAGCAAACTCAAGGCGACTTCGACGAGATCGAGCGTGCGGAACGTACCCGCCGCGCCGATCGGTTCGTAGAGCACCTCGGCACGTCTTGCATCGGCGGAAACACGGATTGCGACGACGCGCTCGACGTCGTCGAAGGTACTCGGAATCGAGACGCTGTGCGAAAATCGGCCTGCTACGTCAACGGCAATCCGCATTTTGGTCCCCTCGAAAAAACTCAAAGCAACCGAGAGATCGCCGTTGGTTTTACTGCCGTCGGCCGTCACCTCGGCAAGCCGAAGATTCGTAATGGGATCGAGCGTTTCGAAAAAATCCGCGAGTAATGCACGCAACATCGCACGAACGGCGAGTAACTGCTCCATGCGCTCGCCCCGCAGATCGACCAGCGCCTTCCGAGCGGCGACCATTCGGGAAAAGTCCCGCTTTATCTCCGGCGTCATGTGCGAGCTATCGGTTACGGACCGGAGCTGGACCTAGGCTGCAAGGGCGCCTGCGACTCAACTGTGCGAACCGTCACAAAATCCGTAACCCGGAGGTATGAGGAAACGCATATCTCGAGGCCACCATCCTCATCCGCGCACCCTTGGAAGTCCGGCGGCATCGAAATCAGCACCGGTCATCCAGCGAATGAAGAGCCGATAGCTCGCGTATCCGGCTTTGACGTGATTCGATTTGAGATAGCGATCGTAGGCGACGCGTTGCACGTGTTCGACTTGCGTGTTGACGTTTTTGAGATACTGGGCACGGATCTCCATGATATCGTCGTAGGCGGTGCGGCCCATGCGATGCGAGACGTGTACGTCGCTCGGCAAATTGAACCACACGAGGATCCATCCCGAGTATGCGAGCAGCGGATCGTGTGACGTGGTGCACGCGATCACCGAAATAAAATTCGCCTCGGACTCATCGGCAAACCCGGCGATGTGCGCCCATTCGTGAGCGTAAATCGCGGGCCGTTCGTAGCGCGACGCGGTCGCGTCGAGATTGATCTCGTGCGTCCATGGATCGGTAAATCCGTTCGATGCAGAGAGCTGCATCATCGGTTGGAAGAGCGTGGGCTTGACGCGCGGCGGAGCGAAGATATCGCGCGTACCGAGCCGCGCGATCGTCGCGTCGAACGTCGGGACCAGCCGACCCGCAAAATTATCGCCGTCGATGCGTTCGCGGTGCGCGGCGTCGGCGAGTTGCGAGAGACGATCGCTCACCCGATCGGCGAATGCCGCGACAGAATCTTCGTCGGTCCGATCGTCGTGGACCAGCACTTTATCGGCCAGAGGGATACGCGCATAATTGTATGCCCACGAAAGATCGAACCAGACGAAAATGGCGCAGGCGACGGCGAAGGTTCGCAAGAGCGCAAACGCGGCGGCGCGGAGACGTGCGCCGGGCGCGTGACGGATCGACACGATCCAGAATCGCACGAGCCAGACGACGGCAATCGCAAACAGCAGATCGCCGAGGCAGAACGGAAGCGGGCTCGTAAACGCGCGGATGGTGCGATCGATCGCGGGATAAATCCCGGTCGAATAGTGCGCCTCGATCCATGCGGACTGCGGTTGCGCGAACTGCACGACGACGGCGACGGATATTGCGATCGCATCGAATGCAGCAATGCTGCGACGCGCGGACCGACGTGGGATATGAGGAGGCACGCGTCGTTCTTCGAACACGAGCCACGATGCTCTTTGCCGCCGTCGTCATCCCGATCGTTCGCGGCAACGACCCGGCGATCGTCTTCGTGCGCCGCGCCGAGCATCTGCGGCGGAATCCCGGCCAAATCGCTTTTCCCGGCGGCGTCATCGATGTCACCGACACGTGCGCACGCGATGCGGCACTCCGCGAATTCGAGGAAGAACTCGGTCTCCGGCGCGAACGCGTCGAAATTTTCGCTCGGCTCGAAGACGTCGTGACGCTCGCGCTCTCCGTGACGGTCACGCCGTTCGTCGGAACGATCGATCCGCCGCTCGATTTCGCGGTGGATCCGAACGAGACGGCGGGCGTCCACGAAATCCCGCTTCGCGCGATTTACGAAATCGGTGCGCTCCATCGGGGTATCGAGGCCGTCATCCACGACGGTACGCGATACGACGTGCCGACGTGGCTCTTCGATCATGGGGGAGTTCACATTTGGGGCGCGACGGCGCGCATGCTTCACGCACTCGTCGTGCGCTATCCGACGATCGACGCGCTTACGAACGCGCCGCTCGAAATGGATTAAGCCCACGCGAAGTTGGGTACGTTCGGACTTAAGTCGCGGTCGCTTCGGCCGCAGAAACGGAGTCTTTCGTGGGCGGTTTGTTGTGGGGAATCATTTCGGTCCTCTTCGTTCTCTGGCTCTTGGGCTTCGCGCTCCATTTCGGCGGCGGGCTGATCCACTTACTCTTGGTTATCGCCGTGATCATGGTCGCCGTTAATTTGCTGACCGGACGCGGCGCTCGCATCTGATCGTACCGATCCTCATCAACTCGGAGCGTGCGGTTTCTACCGTACGCTTTTTTTCTACCGTGATTTCCGTCGATGCCGAACCGTCGTTCGCTTAACATTCTGTCTCTCTGGGTACCGCTCGCGAAGATGCGAGCAAGCGTTATCATCAACGAGCGCTCGAGCCGAACGCGCAAACATCTGGCCGAACTTCCCGGCCTCCTCACCGCGCGTGGGATCGAGATCGACTCCTTCACCGTCGTACCCCACGAGGAGGCCCTGCGAAAGCGGCTGCAACGCGTCCTCAAGGATGGCGCGACACTCGCGATCGTCGGAGGTGGTGACGGCGCGATGACGACGGCATGCGACGTGCTCGCACACGAAGTCTGCGCGCTCGGGCTCGTGCCTCTTGGAACGGGCAACAGTTTCGCACTCACGCTCGGCATCCCGGACGACGTTGCCGGCGCCTTGGACGTCATCGCGGCGGGTCGGATCGTGAAGGTCGATCTCGGTACGGTCAATGGCACGTACTTCGCAAACTTTGCGACCATCGGTCTGTCGGCTGAGATCGCAGACGAAGCATCGCACGAACTCAAAGCGATTATCGGTCGCCTCGCCTACGCCATCGGGGGCGTGCGCTCGTTCTTCACCCACGGGGCGTTCCGCGCGAAAATCCGGTGGGATACGGGCAAAAAGCAGATTTTCACGCAACAGATTGTCATCGCCAACGGGCGCTATTTCGGCAATCAACCGGTGACACCCGATGCCACGATCACCGATCGGCAACTCGCCTTTTTCACGACGACGGGTGTATCGCATCTCGAAGTCGCGCGGATGTACGTTGCCTTCGCCTTGGGACTGCAAACAAAATTACCCGACGCGATTGTCTTTTCGTCGCGCGAAATCGTTGTGAAGGCCTCACCAAAACAACTCGTGAGCATCGACGGCAAGACTCTGGGCAAGACGCCCGCGAGGTTCGGTGTCGCGCCGCGCGCGTTACGCGTTTGCGTTCCGGCAAGCTTCGACGATGCGCGCGATTAGTTCGCTCGAAACGCGCTTGTGGATCGGAGCACTCGTCTGCTTCGCGCTGTTCTTCGCACTCGGCGCATTCGTCTCATCGCGACCACCGACGAAAATCGATCTCGCGGCCGCAGCACTTCGTGGCTCGTTCACCGCACTCGCCGCTTTCTTCACCGCGCTCGGACGAACGTATCCGATCCTCATCATCTCTGCCGTGGCCGCAATCGTCGCACTGGCCTTTCGCGCGAGCGTCATGCCCGTGCTCGCGATCCTCGTCTCGCAAGTCCTCTCACAAGGCGCGGTCGCTGCGCTCAAGCCGCTTTTTCATCGCATGCGACCCGATCACTGGCTGCTCTATCGCGAGAAAGACCTCTCGTTTCCGAGCGGTCACGCCACGACGTCGGTCGTGTTCTTCGCGGCAATCGCACTTCTCGCCGTGCGCTCGCCCGCGATCCCCCGACCGCTCGCGATTGCCGCTGCGTCTCTTGCCGCGACATGTGCCGCTGGCATCCCGTGGTCGCGCTTGGCGCTCGGCGCGCATTATGCAACCGATGTGACGGGCGGGTTGCTATTCGGGGTGGGTTGGCTCTGTGCGACGCTCGCAATCGCCGCGCGCTTCGGCGCGCTCGGCCGGTAAGAGCAAAGAGTTCCTCGACCGCGCGCACGAATGGGCGCACGTGGACGATACGATCGATATGCGCCCGGGTGAAGTGCTCGAGACCGAAAAACTCGAACCGTACTTGCGCGCGCATCTTCCCAAAGCGACGGGCCCGATGACGGTTCGGCAATTCGGCAACGGCCACGCGAATCTCACGTATTCGATCGCGTTCGGCGAATCCGAGTACGTCTTGCGGCGGCCTCCGCATGGGCCTCTTCCTAAAGGCGGGCACGATATGGCACGCGAGTATCGCGTGCTCTCACGACTTTGGCGCGCTTTCTCGCTCGCACCGCGCGCCTTCGTTCTGTGCACGGATCGCGAAGTTCTCGGCGCGGATTTCGTCGTCATGGAACGCAAACATGGGATCGTGATCCGGCGCGAATTACCGCAGGCGATCGCAACCGATCCTGCGGCGTGCCGACGTTTGGGCGAAGCCTTCGTCGACACGCTCGCGGCGTTTCACCGCGTCGACTACGAGCGCGCAGGCATCGTCGATCTCGGCCACCCGGACGGCTATCTCGAGCGTCAACTCGACGGCTGGGCCGCGCGATGGGAAGCCGCGCGAACACCCGAGTTCCCGGACGCCACGGCAGCGATTGCGGGCTTGCGCGCGACGCGTCCCGAGTCCGGGCCGCCTGCCCTCGTGCACAACGATTTCAAGCTCGAAAACGCGGTCGTGGATGCTGCGGATCCCACTCGCGTCGTCGCCATTCTCGATTGGGATATGTGCACGGTCGGCGATCCCCTCGCCGATCTTGGAAACGTGCTGTCGCTCTGGACCGATCCCGGCCAAGCGCCCACGATGGGCAACAGCACGATGCCGACCGGCGCACCGGGTTTTCCGACGCGCCAGGAACTCATCGCTCGCTATGCTGCGGCGACGGGGCGCGACTGCTCGCGAGCCTCGTGGTATCACGCCTTCAACGTGTTCCGTTACGCCGCGATTTCGCAGCAAATTTATGCGCGTTACGTGCGGGAGCAAACGGCGGACGAACGTTTCAAGGATTTTGGCTTTTTTACCGCCGCCCTCGTCGCACGCGCTGGCGCGATGGTAGCCGCCGGGGTCTAGTCGCCTCGCATCGCCCGATGTACGTCTTTGACGCGAACGGTCGATTCGTGATAAAACAGCGGTAACCACGCGCGATCTTTCGAGAGCCCCGTTACGATCGAATTGCGCACGCTCGAGAAAGATTACGAAAATTTCAACGTTCGACACCTTCGGTCTGCGACCGCAATTAGTGCGTGCCATCGCGGACATGGGCTTTACCGAGGCCACGCCGATTCAGGTCGCCTCGATACCACCCGCTCTCGCCGGCCGAGACGTGCTCGCGAGTGCGCCGACCGGTAGCGGGAAATCTGCGGCATTCGGTCTCCCGATTCTTCACGTCCTCGCCGAACTTCCTCGCGGGAAGACACGCTGTTTGATCCTCGCGCCGACGCGCGAACTCGCGGCGCAAATCTGCGAGCATCTGCAATCGCTCGCGCGCCATACGGGCGTCAAAGTCGCCGCCGTCTATGGAGGCGTCGGGTTCGGGCCACAAGTCGGGCTCTTCCGCCGCGGTACCGACATTATCGTCGCGACGCCCGGACGTTTGCTCGATCATCTCTCGCAAGGCACGGCCACCCTCGACGATATCACGCTCCTGGTTCTCGATGAAGCGGATCGCATGCTCGATATGGGCTTTTTGCCCGACGTGCGGCGCGTCCTCAAGCGCCTGCCGACCAAACGACAGACGCTCTTCTTCTCCGCGACGATCCCGCCCGCGATCGCGACGTTAACGAAAGAACTCTTGCACGATCCGGTGCGTGTCGATCTCGCGCCGACGGGCGCTCCTGCCGTCGGTATCACGCAAACGATCTACACGATCGATCAACAGCGCAAGGCCGATCTGCTCTTGGAATTGCTCAAGGACAATAACATCTTCAGCGCGATCGCCTTCACGCGGACGAAATCGCGTGCGAATCGTCTCGCTGCGATGCTCGCAAAGCACGACGTCCCCTCGGACCGCATTCACGGCGATCGTTCGCAAGCCCAGCGGACGCGTGCGCTCGAAGATTTCAAACGCGGAAAGTATCGCGTGCTCGTCGCGACCGATATCGCGGCACGTGGTATCGATATCGCCGAACTCGGCCACGTGATCAATTTCGACGTGCCGATGGTCGCCGAAGATTACATCCACCGCGTCGGCCGTACCGCACGTGCCAAAGCGACGGGCGATGCGATTACCTTCGTGGCGGCCGACGAAGAGAAATACTTCTCGCAAATCGAGCGCGCCCTCGGTCGGCGTTTGGATCGCGCGAAGACACCGGAGCTCCCGGCGGTCTCCACGACCGCACCCATGCCCTCGGGCGTGCAACGCCAGCGCACTTCGGCGCCACGAGCGACGACGCACGCTTCGGAAAATCCACGTCGCCCACAACCGAAGGGACCCGCCCATCCCGGAGGCTCGGGCCGCCCGTTCCGCCCGATGCCAACGCCCGCAGGTTCGAACCGGCCGAGTTAAGCCCCATGGTGCGACGGGACCTCGCGTGGGAAGGCGGAATAATTTTCCGATGGCTGCCATCCTTCGCGGAGCGTCGCGTCATCCCGATCCGATCGTCGCGGCGCGCGAGCTTGCGGAACAGCTCGTCACGTCGACGACCGAAACGGTCGTCTTCTTTTGTTCGGCACGATACGATCTCGAACGACTGAGCGCCGAGATGAATCGCCGTTTCGAAGGGGTCACCCTCGTGGGCTGTTCGACTGCGGGGGAGATCGGTGCCGAAGGCTATATCGACGGCGCGCTCGTCGGTCTCTCGCTACCGCGCGGCGATTTTATCACGGTCGCGGGACACATCGACAACCTCGGTGTGACCTCACTCGTGCGCGTGTACGAAGGCGTGCAGTCGCTCTTACGTCGTCTCCATTTGCGCGCACCAGCGGCATCGGCGGCCGACACGTTCGCAATTTTACTCATCGATGGCATGTCGGGTATCGAGGAGCCGGTCCTCAGCGCGATCGCGCGCGAACTCGGTGAAATTCCCCTCGTCGGCGGATCGGCCGGCGATAATTTACGTTTCCGCGAGACGGTCGTCTTCAACGAAGGCGAATTTCGTGCGGGTAGTGCCGTCATCGTTCTCGTGCACACGTGGCTGCCGTTCCACGTCTTTAAGACACAACATATCGTCGCGTCGGATCGCAAGATGGTCGTCACGGAAGCGGATCCGGTAAAGCGCATCGTGACCGAGATCAACGCGGAGCCCGCCTCCGAAGAATACGCACGGCTCATGGGCGTTGCTGGCAAACCACTCGATCCGATGACGCTCGCGACGCATCCGTTGCTCGTGCGCGTCGGCGGCGACGATTACACGCGTTCGATCCGCGAAGTCAACGAAGAGGATCGCAGCATGACGTTTTATTGCGCGATCGACGAAGGCATCGTTCTCGCCGCAGGGAGCGGCGCCGATATCGTCGCCGATCTCGACCGACTCTTCGCGAAGATCGTCGCCGAAATCGGGCCGCCCGAAACGATCTTGGGGTTCGATTGCATTTTCCGCCGACTCGAACTCCAAGAGCGCCGCCTCGAGCGTACGGTTTCCAAGTTACTCGCCGATAATAACGTCGTGGGTTTCTCGACGTACGGCGAACAGTATCAGGCGATGCACCTCAATCAAACATTCAGTGGCGTTGCATTCGGCGGCGCAGCCGGGCGGACCGGGTGACCGATCTCGATCGCGAATTCGAAAAACTACAAAAGATCAATCGCGTCTTGATGGATCGCGTCGAACGCAGTACCGACGCGCAAGGTAACGCATTCAGTCTCTTTCAAGCCGCGATCACGCTCGAAAAGATGGTCCAGCAACGTACGGGCGAACTCCAGCGCGTCAACGCCCAGTTGCGCCGCGAAATCGCCGAGCGGGCTGAGATCGAACGTGCGCTCGAGGCCGCCAGGAGCGAGGCGGAGCGCGCGCACGCGAGCAAGACGAAATTTTTTGCAGCTGCGAGCCACGATTTACTTCAGCCGCTGAACATCGCGCGTCTCTTTCTCGATGCGCTCAAGCTCCGCGAAAGTGAATCGGGATCTCTGCGCTTACTCGGTCGCGTCGATGCATCGCTCGAGGGAGCGGAATCGCTCCTAACGACGCTCCTGGAGATCTCGCGCATCGACGCGGGCGGCATGACCGTCGAGATCGACGACGTCGCAATCGATCCGCTCTTACGTCGACTCGCCTCCGATTACGCGCTCGGCGCCGAAGAACGCGAATTGCGCCTGCGGATCGTGCCGAGCGATGCGATCGTGCGAACCGATCTCCGTCTCCTCGATCGCATCTTGCGCAACTTCATCAGCAACGCGTTGCGCTACACGGCGCGGGGTGGCGTGTTGCTCGGATGTCGCAAACGCGGCGATGTCTTGCGCATCGAGGTCTGGGATACGGGCATCGGCATTCCGGGCGATCGGCTCGACGAGATTTTCGAAGAGTTCCGACAGCTCGAACCCGGCGGCGGCGATGGCCGGGCGCTCGGCCTCGGCCTCGGCCTCGCCATCGTGGAGCGCATCGCGCGCTTACTCGATGCGAAGGTCCACGTGCGCTCGCGCATGGGGCGCGGAACGGTCTTCGGCATCGATATTCCCCTCGGCAATCCCACACGCGTACGCGCGCTTGCAACGGTGGAAACGCGTCGCGACAACCCGCTTGCGGGCAAGACGATCCTCGTCGTCGATGACGACCTCGACGCGCTCGAAGGGATGACACTCGTGCTGGGCGCGTGGGGTTGTCGCACGATCGAAGCCGATTCGCCGCGTGCGGCTATCGAGGGCGCATCGCGCCTCGGAGCCCCGCCGGATTTCATCGTGGCCGACTATCATCTCGCGGCGGGCCACACCGGGTTCGAAGCGATCGCGGGCGTTCGCAATGCCTGCGATCGAGCCGTTGCCGCCGTCGTTCTTACTGCCGATCGGACGCCGGAGATCCGCGAAAGCGTCACGTCACACGGGTACTGGTATCTCAACAAACCCGTCCGCGTCGAACGACTGCGGGCACTGATGAGCCACGTTCTCGCTTAGGTCAGAACAAAAAAAAACCGGCCGCGCTTTCGCGCGACCAGCCATTTTATCTACGACGAACGATTACTTCGCGTCGGGAAGTGCGAAGACGTACAGCTTGCCACCGAGCGGAATATTTTCCGTGGCCTTCGCTGCGGGGCCCGCCCAGATCGGGGTCGCGCCGCCGTAGCCCGCGAAGACTGCGACGTATTGCTTGCCGTTCACTTTGTATGTCGTCGGAACGCCGACCACGCCCGAGCTCATTTTTTGCGTCCAGAGAGCCTTACCCGTCGCCGAGTCGAAGGCCATGAAGCGCTGATCGATCGTACCGCTGAAGACGATGCCGCCCTTGGTTGCGAGCACGGGCCCGTTCCACGGAAGCTTCGTTTCGTATGCCCATTTCTTGACACCGGTGTTCGCGTCGATCGCTTGGAGTTCGCCGTAGCCCGAGCTGCCGGGTTGCGGTTGCACTTCGAAGGTTTCGCCCAAGAACGGCAGGCCCGCTTTGTAGTCGGTACCCGTACCCTTCATCGACATACACCATTTGCTCGTCGGGATGAAGAGCGTCTGCGTGCCCGGATCGTAGGCCGTCGGCCACCAATTCTTGCCACCGAGGAAACTCGGGCAAGTGAAGATCGACTTACCGAGGTGCGGACGGTTGAGCGGATTGCTTTGAGGCGTACCGTCGGCAGCGAACGAATTGATCGACGTCGCCGTCACGAATGGCTTCGCGTAGATGAATTTGCCATTCGTTCGATCGAGTGCGAAGAGATTACCATTACGATCCGCGTGGAGGAGCGCCTTATACGGCGTGCCTTTGTACGTGATGTCGGCGAGAACGGATTCGTTCGTCGCATCGTAATCCCACGTATCGTGCGGGGTGAACTGATAGCTGAATTTGATCTTGCCGTCGGAAGGGTCGAGTGCGACGACGCTATCGGTGTAGAGATTCTTGCCCGGGCGAAGATCCGCAAGCCACGGGCCTGGATTACCGACGCCCCAGAAGATGCTCTTGGTTTCCGGATCGTAGCTACCCGTGAGCCACGTGCCGCCGCCACCGGTTTTGTAGAGATTGCCTTTGGGCCACGTATCGCCGCCCTTTTCGGAATTCGATGGGACCGTGAAAGTTTTCCATTTCATATCGCCGGTTTCAGCATCGAGCGCGACGATAAAGCCGCGCGCGCCGTATTCACCACCGGCAATGCCGGTGACGATGTTGCCATCAACGACGAGAGGTGCGCCCGTCATCGCGTAACCGACGCCAGGAGGCATGAGCTGCTTGGTCCACGCGATCTTGCCGGTCTGGGCATCGAATGCCATCACGCGGTTGTCGAGCAGCGCCATGTACACTTTGTCGCCGAAAAGCGCGACGCCACGATTGACGACGTCGCAACAAACCGTTTTTAGCGTTACGGGCGAGATCTTCGCTTTGTATTGCCACTTGATTTTGCCGGTCGTCGCGTCCATGGCGATGAGATGGTTCATCGGTGTCGTGACGAACATCGTGTCGCCGTTAACGACCGGTGCCGCTTCGTGACCTTGTTTGAGGCCCGTCTCGTACGTGAAAACGGTCTTGAGGTTTGCTACGTTGCTCTTGTTGATATCTTCGAACGGTGCGAATCCTTGCGAATCGTACGTGCGGCGATACATGAGCCAGCCGTCGTCGGACGCGGCATTGGTGAGTCGGTCGGCCGTCACGGTCGGATAACCGGCGGCAGCGTGCGAGGGCAATGCGCGGAAGCCAACGGCTCCAGCGGAAACGGCCGCAACGATCGCTGCAGCGATTGCGAGGCGACGCGGTTTGCTTGGTGAACCCATGAATCTCCTTAATGACTATCTGGGGAAAATTACGAGCAATGCTCGATCGGCAAGAGCCGAACACGTTCGTCGTCGGTGAACATTTCCGATCGCGTGAGGAACCGCACGCCTTCCGGATTTTCGAGCGAGAACATCCCGCCGCGCCCCGGAACGACATCTATGATGAGTTTCGTATGTTGCCAGTACGCGAATTGTGATTCGCTCATGTAAAACGGTGCTTCGGCGATCTCGCCGAGTTTCACGTCGGAGCTACCGAGTATGAAATCGCCAAGGGGATAACACATCGGACTGCTTCCATCGCAACATCCACCCGATTGATGGAACATCACCGGACCGTGTTGCGCGCGAAGTTTTTCGATCAACTCAACGGCTGCGGGCGTCACCGTGACGCGCGCAGCCGCTGCAGTACCATTCTCGAGGGCCAAGACTTAGAAGAAACCGAGAGCGTTCGGGCTATAGCTTACGAGCATGTTCTTCGTGTTCTGATAATGATCGAGCATCATTTTGTGGTTCTCACGACCGATGCCCGACTGTTTGTATCCACCGAATGCCGCGTGCGCGGGATAGGCGTGATAACAATTCGTCCAGACGCGACCGGCTTGAATACCGCGTCCCATGCGGTAGCATGTATTCATGTCACGCGACCACACCGCGGCGCCGAGGCCATAGAGCGTGTCGTTTGCGATCTCGAGCGCTTCGGCTTCGTCTTTGAACGTCGTGACGGAAAGCACGGGCCCGAAGATCTCTTCCTGGAAAATACGCATTTTGTTGTGGCCCTTGAAAACGGTCGGCTTCACATAGTAGCCGTCTTTGAAAGCACCATCCAACATGTTGCGCTCGCCGCCGATGAGGAGCTCCGCCCCCTCTTTCTTCCCGATATCGATGTAGGAAAGAATCTTCTCCATCTGCTCGCTCGAGGCTTGGGCGCCAATCATCGTTCCCATATCGAGCGGGTTCCCTTGTACGATGGCGGCTACACGTTTGATCGCGCGTTCCATGAACTTATCGTAGATCGACTCTTCGATGAGCGCACGGGAGGGACAGGTGCAAATCTCGCCCTGATTGAGTGCGAACATCACGAAGCCTTCGATGGCTTTGTCGAAAAAGGCGTCGTCTTTCGCGGCGACATCGGCGAAGAAAACGTTCGGCGATTTGCCGCCCAGTTCGAGCGTTACCGGGATGATATTTTGGGACGCGTACTGCATGATGAGCCGACCGGTCGTCGTCTCTCCGGTGAACGCAATCTTTGCGATGCGCTTATTTGATGCGAGTGGCTTGCCCGCTTCGAGTCCGAATCCCTGAACGATATTGAGCACGCCCGGCGGAAGCAAGTCGGCGATCATTTCGATCCAGACCATGAGCGACGCGGGCGTTTGTTCGGCGGGCTTGATCACGACGCAATTGCCGGCGGCTAGAGCGGGCGCGAGTTTCCAAGTCGCCATGAGGATCGGGAAATTCCACGGGATAATTTGGCCGACGACGCCGAGCGGTTCGTGGAAATGGTAGGCGACCGTATCGTTGTCGATCTCGGAGATACCGCCCTCTTGCGCGCGGATGACGCCTGCGAAGTAGCGGAAGTGGTCGATCGCGAGCGGGATGTCAGCAAGCGTCGTCTCGCGGATCGGCTTCCCATTATCGATCGTCTCGGCAAGTGCGAGAACGCCGAGCTTCGCTTCCATGCGCTCGGCAATTTTAAAGAGGATATTCGATCGCTCGGCAACGGAGGTTTTGCCCCATGCCACGCGTGCCGCGTGTGCGGCGTCGAGTGCGAGTTCGATATCTTCGGCCGACGAACGGGCGATCTCCGTGAACGGTTGACCGAAGACCGGGCTAACATTCGCGAAATACTGCCCTTTGACCGGCGGTACGAACGCACCACCGATGAAGTTATCGTATCGGCGCTTGAATGGATTTTCGACACCGAGACTCGTGATATCGAAGAGGGCCTGGTGATCGATAACGGCTGAGGACATGCATGATCCTTTGTTAGAAGGTTCCTTCGGAATGTAGCTGTATCGTAACGAAATTACCAATGGTGCGCCAAGTATACGAAAGTATCAGATTGCACGCTACTAAAATTCTCATCGCCGACGATCATCCGCTCTTTCGCGAAGCGCTACGACATGTCTACGATCGTGTTGTTTCAAATGCCACTTATATGGAAGTTGCAACACACGGCGAGATGCTTGCTGAAACGCGAGACGACGACCGTTACGATTTAATTTTTGTCGACCTTACGATGCCGGGCGGCGACGATTTTAACGAGCTTGCCAATTTACGTAAACGCGTACCGCTCACGCCGACGATCATCGTTTCGTCGCGCGAGGATCCCCCAACCATCCGCCGCGCGATGGCATGCGGTGTCGCGGCATTCATTCCCAAGTCGGCATCGATCCTAACGATGGAACATGCGATCCGTAGCGTGCTCGATGGCGAAACGTACATGCCGTGCGAACCGCGCGGGAGCGAGGCGAGCAGCATGTCGGGCGATCCCGAGCCGCTTACTCCGCGGCAGTATGCCGTGCTGGAGGCGCTCGCGCGGGGCCGATCCAACCGCCAGATTGCAAGCGATCTCGGTATCGAAGAGATCACGGTCAAGGTGCACATCTCGGCGATCTTACGAAAGTTGCACGTGAAAAACCGGCTTCAGGCCGTCGTCGTCTCCCGCGCCTACTTGGAGCGCGAAACGCGCTAAATCTTCGCCGTAATTTTTTTCACGCTCGCGGCCGTCAACGCCACCTTGCCTGCGGGATGGCCGTTCTTCTTAAGAATATAGGCCATGATCGTAGCGTATTTCGCAGCGGTCAAACTGCCTGGTGCGCCTGCGGGCATCTGCTGCGCCATAAAGCCATAAATATCGGCGACAGACTGCGAACCGGCCATGCCTTCGCCCGCGAGTGCGGGAGCTTTTACGCCCTCGAGATTGACGCCGTGACAACTCGCGCAACTCGTGTTGTAATCTTTCTGACCCGAGCTCGCCTGAACTGCCGTATAGTACGCGGGCGATGCCGGCTTAGAGGACGCGACAGCTCCGAGTGCGCTCGCGGCGACGACGACGGCGGCGGTTGTCAGGATCATTGTGGAAAGCTTCACGGAATGTATTTACCCTCAGGAGAGTTGGTGATCGTCGCGAGTTCGCCCGAAGATTTAAGCGATGCAAGCCCACGTTCGAACGTTTTCGCAAGTTGTGGCTTCAGCGGATCGAAAAGCGCAGCAAGACGCCAGCGCGCGTGATCGATTGGGAGCTTCGAGATCACGAGAGAATCATGGTGACGCCTTCGATAGTTTCGAACGGATGGTTCCCATAGCATAGCCGCAGCAACGTGGTGATTAACGAGTGCGTCGAGAGCTTCGTCTTGCGTGGAAAAACCTTCAGCTTTGAGCGGCGGTGGCGCGTCGCTCAAGGCACCGACGAGATAAAAATTCGGAACGGTTCCGAGGCCTACGGCGACCGACGCGTTCCGCGGAATTGCCGCAACGGTGAGTGCGTGACCGAGGCCGACGAGGACGTAACCTGTCTCGAAGTAGCCGGGTGTCAACGCCAATCCGCGCGGCGCATCGGCATTACGAAAATCGACCGGAAATCCCATGATCAAACCACACTGATTGCGCATGAGAAAGCGAAAGAATCGGTCGGAGACGCCACGCGAGCCATCGAATTCATAGCTGGGCGGCGCGGATCCAACCGATCGCGCAACCGCAGCAATGACGCGGCGATCGATCGTCGCCGTCGGGCTCGACGAATCGATACACACGGCTGCGTTCTTGCTTGCGGCGGGAGCCTCCGCGCCGAGAGAACCCGCGAGGCCGAATGTCGCGAGCGTTGCAAGTAAGAGTCGAGTGCGCTTAAGGATCATGCATTCTAATAATACGCGAATGTCGGCGACGCATACCTGTCGCGCGTCGCAAATACACACCTTTCGTATAGTGACGTTCGACAAAAAACACTCCACGAAGTCGAGACTCCGTGGAGTGTTCGATTGGCCTACGGATCGATTAGAGCTGTGTGTGGAAGTCGAGTTTGAGAATGCCAAACGCGAGTCTGAGGTTATCGGGAGGGGGGACGCGCGTGATGCAGCGGCAGCTTTGGAGGTTGAGATTGGTGTAGCTAAACGTCACGTTTTTATTGATGACTTTCACGACGCCGAAGACGATGCCGCGATACGCTTCGGGAACGGCCGAATCACGATAGAGTACCGGCAGATTGGTATAGTTCACGAACGGAATGAACGTCGAGGAATTAGCGATCGGTATTTTGAGCGTCAGCGAATACGGGAAGAGAATCTGGCTACCACGGTAGCCGCCGAGATCGCCGAGCGCCGTCGGGATCGTTCCCGCGACCGCGGGAATGTTGTTCGGTGTACCCGGACGCGGCACGTATTTTGCGTCGATCGCGGCGGTGAGGATCTTGCCGATTTTCGACGTCGGTCCGAAATCGTACGCGGCACCGAGCGTGTACCCGTGCTCGTCGATGGAATTGGGATTATTGAACTGTGCGCCCGTCACGGGATCTTGGCAGCGCTTTTGATTGAGGCAAAGCGCGGGGTTCGTGCCTTGCGACGCGGAGCTCCGCTGGTGATCGAAATACGTCGCGTGCACGCCGAGCCCGTTTCCGAGCGAGCGGTTGAGCGAAAAAGTGTCGGTGTAGTCGACGATCTCGCCCGACGAAAGCTCTGCGCTCGTTCCGAGTAGGATGCGACCGAGTTGGTAGGCGACGTTTCCATGCGAGAACGAGAGCGACGTCTTGTTATCGATTTTGAACGAGGCACCGTAATCGAAGCGGAGGATGTCGGCGTTCCGGCGCGGGGTGTCGTAAAAAATATGCGCGGTACGATCGGCGAACGGCGCGGGTGCCGCATCGCCGTTGCTTCCGAAGAAGAATCCGGGCGCGATATTGACTGTGAATCGCGAGAGGAAATCTTCGGCTGGTTTGGATGCGGGCGCCGCCGCCGGTTGCGCCGCGGATGGTACGGTCGCAGGACTGGTCGATGGGGCAGCCGAGGCTACCGGTGCCGCTTCGGTTTCGGCGAATGCGGTTGCCGCGCTCGCGAGCACAAGACCCGGAGCGAGCGCGAGCGCGAGGCCCACGATCGCCGGTAGATATGGACGTTTCATCTGCAAACTCCTAGATGGGTTCGGATCGCAACGTCGTCCGCGCTTCCCGTCGGCACACGTATCTCGAAAGATTCACGTCTTAGAGCGAGGTCGGCCGATCGTACGAGTCATGTACCTATAACAACTAAATGATATGGATGTCGAGCTTTTACACAAAAAAAACCGGCGTGAGGCTCGAATCGCTTCGAAGCCGGCACGCCGGTATTGCAAACGATTCGTTCGTTATTTGCGGATCTCGGTCTGTGTTCCGAGGTACATCGTGACTTCGAAACCGGTTCCGGTCACGGCGAATGCGGGACGGTGCCACTGCGCTTTTGCGGATTGCACGATAGGACTCTCCTTCAGAAAATACACTTAGGGAAATACTCCCTAATACTAGATGCGATTGACGAAAGCCGCCACTATACGCAAGTATGAATTTTGGTGTAGGTGTGAATTACACGTAAACCGATCGTCGCGCAGGATGGGTCTCATCGCGCGTGAACGGTCGCCGCATGCCATCACGTCGTACATTTCTTGCCGCGAGCGCCGCGATTGCAGCGCTACCCGTAGCCCCAAACACAGCCCTTGCCGCAGCAGCGTCCGCGATCTACGATTTCCCCGCGATCGACGCGCGTCTGGGTCGCCAGGCGAAACATCGCCAGATCATGGCGGTCAATCGCGTCGCCGACGGTGTCGTCGTCGGGTATATGGGTCACTCGATGGACGCTTATGAAAACGCGATGGGTGAGGGGCCGGGCGCCATGCACGTGGGAGCCGTCTTCTACGGCCGAGGCGTTATTTTAGGACTCAACGATACGATGTGGAAGACGTATCGCCTCGCGGAAGCCTCGAAACGTCGTGGCGACGTACTCACCGTGCAAGGCAGCGACGGACATCCCTTCGCGAGTGAATTCGCAATGCTCGTAAGACGCGGCGCCTTCTTCCTCGTCTGCGATAACGCCCTCACCGACTGGGCGACGTATCTGGTCACGACGGCCGGCTTCAACGATCGCACGATCGAGGCGGTCCACGCGGACCTCCGCGCACACCTCGTCCCGGGCGCCATGCTCGTCCCAGCGGGCGTAGCCGCCCTCAACACCGCGCAGGAAGCACGGTTTACGTACTTCCAGGCTTCGCTCTAAGCGCTCTAGTTTGCGATCCCGCCCGTCGGAATCTGTCCGTATTGGCCGTCTTTGGTCGCAGCGCGTACGTCGTCGAGTTTCATCGCGAGCATCGATGCGAACCGATCGCCGTGCGTATACACATGCATCTCAAAAGGATCGAGGCCGCGGAGCGTCGCGCGATACTTCGCGAGCCCGAACGGAAATGCAGGCGAGTGCCAGAGCTCGACGCGTTGCAAACGATCGTTGCCATTTCCCGCGGTTCGGTACTCGCCGACGACACGCGTCGTCTCGTGCATGGCGCTCGCCACGTGGATACGTTCGGTCGTGACGGCGACCACGTGCATCGGTCGACGATCGTAAAGATAGCGTTCGTCGAAGAGATGCAACGTATCGTCGCCCGCCGATTTTGCGCCCGCGGAGTCGCCGTAACGGTAGATCATGTTTTCAGTGCGGCCGATATTGATCGATAGCGCGTATTCGTCCAAGAGCGATCCGATTCGACCGTCACGAAGATAGGCTTTGCGCATCGAGGCGGGGTTACACGATCCTCCCGGCATGCCGACTTGCGTTTCGAAGTACGTTACGTGTCCGGTGGAATTGGGCTCGCGACCGATCCCGATCTGCTTTTGATACACCGCTCCCGATCCGAGGATCACGCGCGTCCATTGGCCGGGTCGTCCGGGCGGTAACGCATTGAAAAGCGCGGCCTGCGTCATCGTTCGGCCGACCATATCCGCGGCAAAAACCGGTAGGCGCGCGGCGACGATCGCCGCGGTAGTCGATGCGAGAAAGGCGAGACGATTCATGTGCGGGCTCCAGGTGCGGTCGGTGAGATGCGGGCGAGATAACGCGCTAGCGTCGGAGCGTCGATCGCTCCATGTTGGATCGCGCGGACGGTCCCGCGCGCGTCGACGAAAATGGTAACCGGCAGATTCGTCGCGCCGTACGATGCAGCGAATTGCCCCTTATCGAGGCCAATGACGAACGGCAAGTGCATCGATCGTGCGAATGTGGTCGCAATCTCATTCGCTTCTTGTTCGTCGACGCCGAGGAACGTCACGCGGTTGCGTTCGCGTCGCGCGGTCGCCGCGAGTAACGGTAACTCGAGCCGACACGGGGGGCACCACGATGCGAACGCATTGATGACGAGCGGTTTACCTGCGAAATCTGCGAGCGTCAGCGACCCACCGCTCGGTGTCTCTAGAAGAAACTTCGGTGCGTGCTTGGCGACCGTCGCGACGGTCTCTGCAGCCGGCGCGGGTGTATGCAACGCGAGCGTTACGAGCGCGACGAACGACGCCCGGATAAGCGCTCCGGCGACGTTCGCGCTAAGAATACGGAAGACGTTCATCGTGCGAGGCGCTTTGCGACCCGGCCGCCTCGCCTCCTTTTTCAGAACCGAAATTCTCGTTCGAACCGTGCGAGCTGCGACATGCCGGGCTTTACCCTGCATCTTACCTGATATTCGGCAAGATGGTTATCGGTTCGCCGCATGCGATCATCGATGCTTGTTCGGCCTGTCAAGCTCCCTAAGATTTACGGAACGCTCTGCATTCGATCACGTTCGTTCGCTTGTCGGGTCCGGACGGAGCGGCCGCCAAGCGCTCCGAACCAAGACGTATGCTTCGTAGTACGCGCGTTGCGACGTGGATCGCGGTCGTCATTCTGGGTCTTATCGCGCGGTTCAAACCGCGCGCCGCACGTGCGATCGTTGCGGTCGCGATCGGCACGCTCGGGATCGCTCATGGCGCGACCGACGACGCGACGCTCGAACGTGTCGGCTTCCGGCCGCGCGGCGGGCGGGCCACGATTTCGCTCGTCTACGGCTCGATCGCGATCGTGACGTTCTTTGCGGCTCGACGGGCGCCGAAGCTCGCAGCGCGCGCGCTTTTCGTCTTGAGCTGGTTTCATTTCGGCCGCGGCGACGCCAACTTCGCTCGCGCCTGCGGTTCGCATGTCGATGCGAACTTCGAGGCTTTGGTGCGCGGTGCGATCCCGCTCTTCATCGCAGGGGATGACGTACGCTCGCGCGTGACGGCAA
Organism: Vulcanimicrobiota bacterium; assembly: GCA_031420415.1. GTDB lineage: Bacteria > Vulcanimicrobiota > Vulcanimicrobiia > Vulcanimicrobiales > Vulcanimicrobiaceae > JANYGA01. Next base: position 23,890 of record JANOMT010000065.1, on the reverse strand, counting down.
GCGCGACGGTCGCATACGCGGCTCGGCATGCGCTTGCGGGACGGTATGCCGATGCGGCGGACCTCGCGTTGCCGACCGGGTTGTTGCTCGCGATCGTCCCGCGGTTGGGTTTCGGGATCTACTTCGGGGCTTGGCACTCCGTGCGCCATACCGTGCTGCTGCTCGAGCGCGATTCGCGCGGTGGTAACGCGCGCGTGAGATGGCAGCGCTTCGCTCGGGAGTCTCTGCCCAACGTCGCGATCGCACTCGGTGTCGGAGCGCTCGCCTACGCGCTCTCACGCGCGGGCGATAAGCCATCGTTCGCGACGATGGACGACGCCGAGAACGAGGCGATCGCGGGCGCCCTCATCCTCGCAATTACCGTGCCGCATGAGATCGCCGTCGGCATCATCGAGCGACGCGCGCGCCTCGCGTGAACGCAACCATCGACGTCGCAATCGTCGGCGGCGGACCGGCGGGCTCGGCATGCGCGCTCGCACTCGCTCGCGCGGGTGTCGATGTCGTCGTCTTCGAGCGCGCGCCGATGCCGCGTGACAAAATTTGTGGCGACTTGCTCGGAAGCGACGCGGTCGCGCTCGTCCATAAGCTCGGTTTCGGGGCGGGGATTCTCGCGGAGGCCTCGCCGATCGATGCGGCAATCCTCATCGGCCCGCGTGGCGACCGGTACGGTTCGTTCGGTACGCCGCGCGCGCACACGACATCGGCACCCGCATACATGCTCGCACGCGCCACACTCGATCGTGCCTTACTCGACGTCGCGCGCGATGCGGGGGCACGCGTGCGCTTCGAACGCGTGAGCGATATCGTCCGCGATGGAACCGGACGGATCGCCGGTGTCGCGACGACCACGCAAGCGATTGCGGCCCGCGTCGTCATCGGCGCGGATGGATGGGGCTCCCTCGTCTCGCGCGCGATCGGTAATGCGGCCCCGGCCGATCGGAACGTCGCCGTAACGGTTCGTGCCTATGCCACCGGAATGCCGCAGACCGATACACGGATGCGATTTTTCGTCAACGATCGCGCCGATGGCTACGGCTGGATCTTCCCGATGGGCGACGGGGTTGCCAACATCGGTCTCGGTGCGATTCGCAGCGAGGGCGCTTTCGACGTACGTGAAGCCTGGCAACGCTTCATCGGTCCGCATGCCACCGCCGCGCCATATTTGCGTGGCGCGACGATCGGAACCGCACGCGCGTGGCCGATACCGCTCGGACCGCGCGCGTGCGCGCTCGCCCGACCCGGCGCACTCTTGGTCGGGGATGCAGCATCGCTCGCAAGCCCGCTCAGCGGATCGGGCATCGCGACCGCGCTTGCGAGCGGCGCGCGTGCCGCGCGATTCGCCCGTTTGGCACTTGCCGGTGACGACGGTGTATGGGAGGCGTACGCGCGCGAAACGCGCGGTTCGATCGTGCGACGATTACATCTCGAAGCGTGGGCGCACGAGACCTTCGGCACGGCTGCGGGCGTGAATCGTTACGCACGACTCGCGCGTCTCCCCGGTGCGGGCGCGATTCTTTCGCGTGCGATGCTCGCGCTCGGATGAGCGCATCGCCCTACGCTAAAAACGAGGTGAGGAGTGCGTTGACGCGTTCGGGTGCTTCTTGTGCGACCCAATGCGAGACGCCGGGTAAGTAGACGATGCGTACGTCACTCGCGAAGCGCTCCGTGCCGTACGTCGTCTCTTTGCCGAGGGCAACATCTTCTTCACCCCACACGACGAGCGTCGGCAGATCGATCGTCGGAAAGCCCAGCGCGATCTGTTCTGCCATGCCGCCGCGCGCGGCCGCACGATACCAATTGAGCATCGCAGCGAGCGTCGCGGGATCGCGCGCTTGACGGACGTACGCCTCGCGCTCGTCGATCGAGAAACACATCGGATCGCATGCGCTCTGCTCGAGAACGCGCATCATCGCGCGACCTTCATCCATGCCGAGGACGCGCTCCGCGAGGCCGGGGATTTGAAACGCAAGCAGGTACCACGATTTGCACATCTGTCGCCACGAACGGCTCACGACGCCGAGAAAAACGGCGGGATGCGGCACGTTGAGAATGACGAGTCGCTCGATCGGGCGCGGCGCGCGCATCGCGAAAAACCAGGCCACCGCTGCGCCCCAATCGTGCCCGACGAGCACGACGTTTCGCGCACCCGATGCATCGATAAGCGCCGCAACGTCGTCGACGAGTCGCGCGATGCGATACGCATCGACGTGCTCGGGACGCGTCGTGGCACCGTAGCCGCGTTGATTTGGTGCCCACACGCGATAGCCGAGCGCGACGAGCGGTGCGATCTGATTGTGCCACGATATCGCGTGTTCGGGAAAGCCATGTAGCAACAAGGCGAGTCGGTCGCCCACACCCGCTTCCAGGACTTCGAAATCGAGGCCGTTCGCACGAACCGTGCGATACGCGCCGATCGTCACCTACGCGACGACGGCTTCTGCGAGAGATTCCCAGCGTGCGAATGCAGCATCGACGGCCGCGCGCGCGGCGGCGAGTTCGGCCTCGAGCGTCGCGACGCGATCGCGGTCGTCGTAGATGGCAGGGTCGGCAAATTCGCGCTCGAGCACGGCGCGTTTTTCATCGAGCCGCGCGACTTCGCGTTCGGCGTTGGCTGCTTCGCGCGCGCGTTTGTCGCGCCGTTTCGCTTCGTCGCGATCGACGATGGCGGGCGACGGCGCAGGCGGCGGCGGTGCTTTCACGACGACTTTCGGTTGCGGGTTCTCGGCGTGTGTCGTAGCGAGCGCTTTCGCTGCGGGTCCGAGCCGTGCGCGCGTTTCGAAGGCTTCGTACCCGCCCTCGAGCATCACCGTCGTTCCGTCGTCGATCCACAATACTTTTTCTGCGAGTCGACGGAGCAAATAGCGGTCGTGCGAGACGACGATCATCGCGCCGCCATACCCGGCTAGGACGGCTTCGAGCGCTTCTTGGCTTGGAATGTCGAGGTCGTTCGTCGGTTCGTCCAAGAAAAGCAAATCGGCCGAACGCGCCATCAAGCGCGCGAGCATGATTCGTCGACGCTCGCCGCCCGAGAACGCATCGACGGGTTTATCGCCCGCATCGCCCGTGAGCCCAAGACGCCCGAGCAGCGATCGCGCTTCTTCCGGCAAGACCGCAGCGCCGACGAGCACCGCATCGACCGCACTCACGCCCGATGGGAGATCGTCGGTCGAGTCTTGCGAAAAATACGCGGTCTTCACGCCGGCCATGACTTCGACTTCCCCGCGATCGGGTTTGCGTCGACCCGCGAGCACGCCGAGTAACGTCGACTTGCCCGCGCCGTTCGACCCGACGACTGCGAGACGTTCGCCACGCGCTACCGTAAATGAAAGCCCGTCGAAAAGTGGTTTCGTGTACTCGACGCGCAAATCGCGCGCTTTGAGGGCGAAACCGTTCGTCGCGCGGCGCGAGGCCTCGAGTTTGACGGAGATCTTGGTCTGTGTGGTTTTCGGCGCTTCGACGCGTTCGACTTTAGCGAAAGCTTTCTCACGACTGCGCACGTGCGAATAGTTGTGCGAGCCGTGCGTCCGTAGCTCCGCGATCACGGCTTTGCGCTTCTTCTCATCGTCTTTAAACTTATCGTAATCGCGCTGCGCCTGTTCGAGTCGGAGCGCTTTTTCTTGAACGTATGCCTCATACGCACGACCCTGCGGGACGACGTATTCGGAGAGTTCGCCGCCGTCGAGTTCCCAAATGCGATTTGCGACGCGGTCGAGGAAATACCGATCGTGCGAGACAACGAGCGTCGCGCGCGGATCCGCAACGAGAAAATCTTCGAGCCAACGCACGGTTTCGATATCGAGATGATTGGTCGGCTCGTCGAGGATCAGGTAATCGGGCTCTTCGAGCAACATGCGCGCCAGCGCCGCGCGCGTGCGTTGGCCGCCCGAGAAAGCACTCGGCGGACGATCGAGATCGGATTCTTCGAAGCCGAACTCCGTGAGCATCGCGCGCATGACACGCTCGTTGCCCTCACCACCGTGGCGATCGAAAACTTCGCGCGCATCGCCGTAGGCGTGCATTAGCTTATCGACGAGGGCATCATCGTTCGCATGCGACGCGCGCGAGAGCGCCTCTTCGAGTTCCCGGACGCGCGCTTCTTCGGCATGCATGCGGGCGAATGCGCGATCGAGGATCGCGCGAAGGGTCACGGCGTCATCGGCGCTCGCGGCTTGCGAGAGATAGCCGAGCCGTGCGTCTTTCGCACGCACGATCGTGCCGCCCTCAACTTCATCGAGCCCGGCAAGGAGCCGAACCAAGGACGACTTTCCAGCGCCAATTGGGCCGACGAGCCCGACCTTTTCACCATCGCGAAGGGCGCCCGCGAGACCTCGAAAGATCTGCCGCGCGCCGTACGAACGTTCGAGGCCGGTAAAGCGAACCATATCCACTGGCTCAGCTTTCGCTACCGACCCCGTTTCGACCGTTCTCAAGGCTCGTTTTTGCCGAGTTCCACCTCTCGCTTCTCCGTATCTCCGAAAGTTGAGCCTCCAAGATCCGGACGTCTACCCGTGTCTGAGTCGCCGAGAAGCGATGCCCACGCCGATTCGAGCGCGCCGATGTGCTTCGCCGTCATCGTTTCGATGCGTTCGATGATGGCAATCGCGTTTATATAGTTTTGACTATCGCTCGATTTTCGTCGTGCGTCGATCGGACACGCGATATGTCGTTCGAACAATCGCGCGCATTCACAATCCTTCTCCGATAGCAAGTGATGTATGCGAATTGCAAATATTCCGCGCTCGCTCGGCACCCGACCAACATCCGCAACGTGAGAAACTTCTGCATCGTGCGGGCGGTCGTATCGTTCGCACATTCATTTTTTAGGAGAACGACGAATTTATGGCGACTCAAACGAAAACACGCTTTCCCGAGCAGCTCGCGACGCCGAGCGATCTCAAACCCGATGCCGCAGCCGCGATCGCCGATGCGATCAATCCGCTGGTTGCCGACGCATTCGCGCTCTATCTGAAGACGAAGAATTTTCATTGGCATATGTCGGGAAGCCATTACCGCGAGTACCACCTCTTACTCGACGAACAAGCCGATCAAATTTTCGCAATGACGGACGTTCTCGCCGAGCGAGTACGTAAAGTCGGCGGAACCACCATCCGTTCGATCGGCCATGTCGCGAAACTTCAAAACGTCGCCGATGACGATCGCGAATACGTGACACCGCTCGACATGCTCAAAGAGCTCGTGCAAGACAACAAGAACTTCGTCGCACGTCAGCGCGCCGCACACGAAATCTGCGCCAAACATAACGATATCGCAACGACCAGCCTGCTCGAGAACTTCGTCGACGAAACCGAACGTCGCACGTGGTTCCTCTACGAAACCGTCGTCGGGGCCGAGCATACCGCCTAATCGCGCGCGCACACGCTCGCAACGAATGTGAGGTCGACGTATCCTCGTGGTAGGCCGGGTCCGGCGAGGACACGAGGTGCGTCTCCCGGCTCGCCGAGATGTTCGATGACGCTCGTCGCCATCGCAAAATCTTCACCCTCCGTGTAGATACTCGGCGTGACGATCGTCGCGATCTTTGCCGCCTGTGCGGCACGGAGCCCGACGTTGGAATCTTCGAATGCAACTGCCCGACCCGCGTCGATTCCCAAGCGCTCGAGCGCGAGGAGAAAGATGTCGGGTGCGGGCTTTTTATGCGCGACCATATCACCAGCCGCGATCACTTCGAACGACGCGGCGAAGACCGGATCGCGTTTCAAAAGCGCTTCGACGCCGCTGGGCGCCGCCGTCGTCGCGATCGCGCAGCGAACGCCCGCGGCACGTGCTTGCGCGACGAGGCGAATGACGCCCGGTCGGAAAGCGAGCGTTTCCGCGAGCCGATCGAAATGATGACGTTTCGCTTCGTGGAGGCGCGCGACGAGCGACGACCGCTCGCGTTCCGCGATGTCGGGCCGTTCGCGGCTTAGGAAAGCGTCGAGGCGCTCTTTGCCGCCCGCGATTGCCAAAAGTTCGCCGTAGGTCGCGACGTCCCACCGCCAAGAAACGCCCGCGTCTTCGAAGGCGGCATTGTAGGCGACGCGATGGCCGTCGCGTTCGGTTTCGGCAATGGTTCCGTCGAAGTCAAAAATTAGCGCGGTGAGCTCGGCCATATCGCCCGCGGTTTCCAACAAACGTTCGCGCCGACCCGCTTTGCCGAGCAATGGTAACGGGCCGCCTCGATGCGTCGCCGAACGCCGTCCACCATGTTCTCGTTTCTTCTCGTCGCGGCCATCGCGACGACACCGACCGCTCTACCGCGCGCGAGCGCATCGCCGAGCGCGACTGCGACGCAGAGCGCGGTCGAATCGCCGACGCCGTCGCGTCTCCTCGGCATGATTCGGGCAAAATTTCGCTCGCATCGGCCGCCGCCGGCCTACATCACCTACATCCTCGAGCGCAAACAACTCACCGATCAAGGCTATCCCGACTACGCCGAAAGCTACAAGACCAAGTACTGGACACGCAATGCCGATCGCGCGGCACTTACCCGGCGCGTCAATCGCGATATCAATCGCGGTGAGATGAAGTTCGACCGACCAGCCTTCAACGAAAGTCGAGATCCGGGGCCACCGACCGCCGATCTTTTCGAACCCGCACCACGTAAATCGCGACCCGTCTCGTTCGTCCCCACGCCGGAACCCGTCGGATCATCGTTGCCGACGATCGGTAATATTTCGGTGGTCGGCGAGTTCGATTATCGCGTGGATACGATCGCGACGGAAGGGAACGAACTCCATCTCACGATCTTGCCGACGCGCGATCCCGATCGCAATCGTTTACGCGAGCTCTTCGTCGATCGAAAAACGCTCGAACTCCACAAGCTCGTGGCGACCGATAAACTTTTCTTGCTCGGCTCCTCCGACGTTTACGGCGTGACGTTTACGGTGACACTCGGAATGCTCGAGGGAACGCCCGTGGTGAAAACGATTCACGGCGTCGTCGGTGACGGCTATCAAGGCGACGGATCGATCGTCGATTACACCTTTCGCGACATCACGTTTCCGGCGACGTTACCAGCGTGGTATTTCGATCCGAAAACCTACGCACAACACGAGGCCGAAGAACCATCCTAACGTAAGGACGCAAGCGCCTTAACGCACACGCATCCGGGAGGACCTTAAGTCATGACCGATACCGAACTTCAAACTTTCGTCGGGAAACCGATTCGCGCGACGCTCGCTGACGGCCGCGTCATCGCGGGAACGCTCCACGTCGAGGATAGCCACGGACATGGGCACGCGCACTACGCGATCGTCAGCGACGGCATCGCGAAAGGCAGCCCGAATGTCAGCGAAGTCCTCCACGGCGCGGACGCGGTCGTTACCGTGGAAGACGCCTCGAACGACCCCGCCGCCGTCGAGTAGCTCGTTTCGGCGGGGCGATACTTCGATGCGGCGCTATTAGCCGCGTCGCAGTGTCGCCCCGCGGTCTCGCAACACTTTCACGAGGTCGGCTTCCGACGCAACATCCAGAAATGCGATGAGCGCCTGCTCGACGATCGATGAAGCACTTAAGTTTTCATCGAATCCGAGTTTTCGCACGCGGTGAATGAGGTCGTCCGGCAGGTTGACGGACATGGTCCGGAGGTGTAGGTCACGCGACATGCGGGAACTCAATTCCGAAGATTACGCCGCGCCCGACCGAGAAACCCCGGCAACCGCGCGAAAACGCTTGATCGACGTAAGTAGTGCGCATTCGGTACTTACTAACACATCCATGCACGACGTCGCGTCGCGTCCGTAGATTCGTATGTCGCTACGAGCGGCGCGCTTCGCCTGCGCGGTACCGATAAACGATCCGCCCCTTGGTGAGATCATACGGGGACATCTCGAGATCGACGCGATCGCCCGGGAGAATTTTGATGCGATGGCGACGCAACCGGCCCGCAATGTGCGCGAGAATCGTCTGGCCATTTTCGAGTTCGACTGCGAAGGTCGTGCTCGGGAACACCTGCTTGATCGTCCCGAAGAGCTCGAGCGGCGCCTCTTTCGAGGGCTCCGCAGAGACTTTCCGAGGCGCTGCGCTAAAAGAACCACGGCGAGCTATGATCGCACCGACTTACAAAACATCATATAATCCGAGTATACCGCTAATCGTCATCGTCGTCGACATCTAGGACGATCGGGGGGTTGAGCACGTCGGCGATATCGCCGAAGAGCGTGACGGCATCGCGAAATTCGTCGTACCCCGCTTCGTCGATCGAGAACCACGCGATGGCTGCGGGCTCGGGATCACTCGGGGCGATAAGGTCGATCGCGATCGGCTCTGAGCCGTCGTCTTCGACGGTCGGCATGAAGACATATTGGAGCAGATCGAGCCCGATAAAGACGTTGAGCACGTCGGCGACTTTGGTCAGAAGTGCGGGCCGCGCATCGTTCTCGCCATTTTCGGCTCGTAAGAGCAACTCGCGCACGTCATCGGAAAGAAGCGCGAATCCAGGATATTCGACGAGGGACATGCGCTCGCGGGTTCGGTGAGCGGCCGCATGCCCCCGCCACCGCAAGGTGGCTTCTCGGTTTGAGCGCGAGCATGGCGGGGAAACGGCTGGCCATGGTCAACGAGCAAACCCAACGCTGCGAGCATCTCGCGTGCCTTTGCGAGGTAACGTTCGAAGAGGCGACCTGTTCGCCATATTGCGCCTCACCCGACGGACGCGATCCGCAGAATATCACCTGTGCGTGCGGCCACCCGGCGTGCGCGAAGGCGATCGACGAACAACTTCACGGCGGCGCCGGCAGCGAGAGTGCGACCTAGCCCTTACTTCGAGCCGGAGCGCAAGAGAGCGGGAAATCGCGCTTCGAGCACGGCGACTTTCGGTGCGTCGATTGCGACGATGTAGGGGTACGTCGGGTTTTTCTCTGCGAAGTGCTGGTGGTAGGCCTCGGCAACGTAGAACGCCGAGAGTGGTGCGATGCGCGTCGCGATCGGTCGAGAGAACGTCTTCTGGGCGGTCAGCGCGTTAATGGCCGTCTGCGCGTCGCGCTTTTGAGCGGCATTTGCGTAGAAAATCTCCGACCGGTATTGCGGACCGTCGTCGGGCCCTTGCCGGTCGATCTCCGTCGGATCGTGTGCGACGGAGAAAAAGACATCGAGCAGTCGCGCATAGGAGATCTTCGTCGGATCGTAGGCGATCAGGACCGACTCGGCGTGACCCGTCCGACCCGAACTCACGGTCTCGTAGTTGGCTGTTTCGCGCGTCCCGCCGCTGTAACCGACCGTGACGTCGTCGACACCACGCAACTTCGCAAAGACGTCTTCGAGGCCCCAAAAGCAGCCGCCGGCGAGGACCGCGGTCGCGTGGTGCGTCGCAAAGACGGGAGCGACGATTGAGGCGGGCTCGGCCGCTGCGGGGCGTGCGACCCAGGGCGCAAGTGCGAACGGCAGGGCGAGTAGCGCGCCTACGGCGAGCAGAGTTTGGCGTTTGATCATGTCATCATACCAACGTGCGACAACCACCATCGGGTTGCTTCGCCACACGTTCGGCGTCTGCGACGAGAACGGTCTTCGGTCGCCCAACCAACGCGATTATGCGACGCGACGACGCGATGCTTGTCGCATCCGGCCGTATTCGGAGACGGCGATCCCGATGGCGGTCGCATCGAGCGGAGGTACGGGTTCGACGAGCGACCACATCCGATGGTACGCGCGGAGTGCCGTCACGAGAGCGCCGACGTCGGCGGAGCCGCTGCGATGTCGTTTTGCGACTTCGCGAGCGAAACGACGGACGCGGAGTTCGAAAGCCGGCTGCGGCGGATCGAAGAGCGTTGCGCTCGGGCCATTGCGTTTCATATAGCGATCCTAACCCGTTCCTGTGCCAACATCATGGCACCGCGATGCGAGGCATGCGCGACCGCTTCGCAAAGAGGCGCGCCATGAGTGCCGTCCCCCGAACCATCATCCACGTCATCCGACACGGCGACGCCCTCCCCGATCACACGACGGAGTTTTCGGGTGCTGCGGGCTATGACGACCTCGGCCTCAGCACCATCGGACAGCGCCAAGCGCGGGCACTCGGTGCGCGACTCGCGCGCTCGACGAGATTGGCGGCGGTCATCTCGAGCCCGACGCGACGCGCCTACGAAACCGCGCGTGTCGTCGCCGATGCGTGCGGCCTCGACGTGACAACCGACGCACGCATCCGCGAAATCGGTCTCGGAAACGAGCCGTTCGCAGCCCAACTCGGCGACGCCGAGCGTGCGAGTGCGATCCGCGAGCGACTGGCGATGCTCGCCGAGATGGCGTTACGCGACGGGTCGTGGGCCGCCGTGCCCGATGCCGAACGCGCGAGCGACGTCCGCATTCGCTTCGGAAGCGCGGTCGCGGAGATCGTGCGTGCCTATCCCGACGCACACGTCGCCATCGTCTCCCATGCCGGGAGCATCAACGCCTATTTCGCCGAACTCGTCGGAACGGCACGCGACTTCTTCTTTCCGGCGGGCAACACGTCGCTCTCGACCGTCCGCATCGCCGGTTCCCAGCGACTTATTTTACGATTGAACGATACCGCCCATCTCGAAGATGGCGATGGTACGCCTTAGCGCAGCGTCCACGTCGCGATATTCCACAAATCCGATCCGACCGGGACGGGCGTGACGCCGTGAAGATCGGTATTATATGCGGCCGTCTCAGGGAGCCAATCGAGCACGTATTCCGGGACGTTGTCGATGAGGACGTGAGCGATTTTGGCATACGCGGCGCGGCGACGCGTGAGGTCGTAAGTCGCGAGACCCGCGGCTTGCGCGCGCGCGATTTCTTCGCTCGAAAAGAACGAATCGTTTTGACCGAGCGGCGGGATCGACCGCGGCGAGATATAGGTTTCGTCATCGGGATCGGGCGTGCTATTGACCCACGTGAAGAGCGCCACGTCGGTCTTTCCGCCGGAGATGAGGCCGCCGGCTGCAGCGGGAGCGAAGAGCGTCGCGGCCGGCGCGTTTTTCACGGTCACATTCGCGCCGATCGCGTGCCAATCGCTCTGTAAGAGCACCTCGATTTGCTCGCGCGGCTTCACACCCGCAACCGTCGAAATCGAAAATGCGAGCGGAACGCCGGCGCGTCGACGCATTCCATCGGCGCCAAGTTTCCATCCCGCCGCATCCAGAAGCGCCGCCGCGCGCGTGGGATCGTGCGGGTAATACGCGATCTTCGGATCGCCCCAGCCGAAATCGGGGTTGAAATGCGTCGGGGCGTTACGCCCGAGACCGAAGTACACTTTCTTGTAGATCGCTGCTTCGTCCATCGCGTAGCAGAGTGCGAGGCGCACGTTGCGATCGTCGAGCGGTGGTCGTTTGGTATTGAAGTTGAGATGTTCCCAATGCAGGGTCGAGGTCGACGCGACGGTGAGACCGTCGATCGCACGCACGCGTTCGACTTGGTTCGGCGGAATATCGAAATAGAGATCGACCTCGTGCGTCCGGAGTTCGGAGAGCATCGTGTTTTGATCGGGTACGAACTTGATCGTCACGTGTTCGATCTTCGGTACGCCGCGAAAGTAGGCGTGATTGGCGCGAAAGCGCATCTCGCTCCCGTGCTGCCACGATTCGAAAATATATGGTCCCGAACCGATCGGTCCGCGATTGAACGGCACCTTATTGATCGACGCATACCCGCGCAGGATGTGTTCGGGAACGATCGCGCCCTGATTGAGATTTTTGAAGAGAAAGATTGCGGGCGGATACGGCCGATCTAGGCGAACGATGACGGTACGATCGTCGGGCGTATCGATCCGTTGTATGCGCTCGTACCCGACGCGCGTCGGTGTCACGTTGCTCCGATTCATGATCTGCTGCCACGTAAAGGCGACGTCGTGCGAGGTCAGGGGAACGCCGTCGTGCCATTTTGCGCCCGGCATGAGGTGATAGGTGATGGTCTTGCCATCTTTGGAGATCCCACCGTTTGCAAGCGATGGCACTTCGCGCGCGAGATCGGGTACGGGGCGGCCGCGTTCGTCGAATCGGATGAGCCCGTCGAAGACGAGTTGGAAGACGTCGGACGAAAACGACATCTGTCCGATCACGGGGTTAAGCGTATCGGGTTCTTCGTAAAATCCGATGCGCACCGTATCGGGCTTCGTCCATGCGTGCAGCGAGTTGCCCGCGCTCGAGCCGAGCTTCGTGCAGCCGATGTTCCCGAATGCGATCGCGCCGAGCAACGCTGCAGCGATCCGACGCATCATCGTTTAGACGATGCCGAGCAGTTCGATATCGAAAATCAGCGTCGCGCCGGGCAGAATGACACCACCCGCGCCCGCATCGCCATAGCCGAGTTTTGCCGGAATGATGAGCTTGCGGCGACCGCCGACGCGCATCGTCGCGACGCCCTCGTCCCAACCGGCAATGACGCGATGTTGCCCGAGCGGAAATTCAAACGGCGTCCCACGATCGCGCGAGCTGTCGAACTTCTTACCGTCGACGAGCGTGCCCGTGTAGTGAACACGCACGGTCTGCCCGAGCTTCGGCATCTCGCCACGACCGACGACGAGATCTTGGTAGCTGAGCCCATCGGGAAGCCTTACGAGCTTCGGCCCACGTTTGCCATGCGGCATCATTGCGGCGAAGACGCGCGTGCTCAAAAACGGCAGTGCGACGGCGGAGAGGATGACGGCGGAACGCTTCATAGGGGCCAAATTCGCAGCGGCCGCGTCGCTCCCCCGTTGTCGCATTTTAAAAAAAACCCGACGGAATGTTCCGTCGAGCTTTATCTAAGGATTTTGCTACGTTTTAGTCGTCGTGGCCATGACCGTGGCCGTGCTTGCCTTCATCGCCCTGCTCGTCATCGTTTCCGTGGTGACGATGCTTGTATTGGCCATAATGATGTCCGTTATCGTGGCGCCCGCCGTTGTAGTCTTGCGGGTAATACACGGTCGGATTATTCGTGCATGGAATACCGAAGCCAGTGAAGGTGCAAGCCTGGCCGTTGTTGCCGGTGCGCAGCACGTCGCCGTTCGGATACACGATGCGGCCATCACCTAAAATCGTGCCGCCGTCTTGCGTCCGGCCGACCGGAGCATTCGCCTGCTGCTGCTTGTGGCGGATGTTGTTCGAGATGAGAATTGCGGCGACGGCCGCTGCGCCGCCGAGCAAGACTGCCGTCGTCGATGCGCTGTCGGCTTTTGCCGGGCGCGGCGCCACGCCAACCAGCATGGCGAAAAGTGTGAAAGCCGCGACGAACGCCGTGAGGCGCGAATTCGCTCGGGGCCGGACCAATGATTGCGTCATAAAGAGAACCTCCAAATGAGACAACGCGGCCGTTCGCTCGAGGGTTCCCACGTTGCCAGAATTCTTTATCACCCGAGACGATCGCGGCCATGCGGCGCGTCGAGATCGAGGATCGGACCGAGCGGAACGATGCGCGTCGGATTGATTTCATCATGCGTCGCGTAATAGTGGCGCTTGATGTGATCGAAATCGACGGTCGCGGCTACGCCATCGATCTGATAGAGATCGCGCAAATATCCTGAGAGATTTGGATAGTCGGCGATGCGCCGCAGGTTGCATTTGAAATGCCCGACGTAGACCGCATCGAAACGGACGAGTGTCACGAAGAGGCGCCAGTCCGTTTCTAGCGGCCTCGCGCCGAAAAGATACCGTCGCGTCGCCAGACGCGCGTCGAGTTCGTCGAGTCGTTCGAAGAGCCGTCGCACCGGCGGCTCGTATGCCGCTTGGTTCGATGCGAACCCCGCGCGATAGACGCCGTTATTGACGTCGCGATAGATCGTGGCGTTGAGCGCCTCGATCTCCGCGCGATGTTCTGCTGGATAGAATTCGCGTGGATGCTTCGCGAGCGACGCAAAATTCGTTTCGAACATACGCATGATGTCGTCGTCGTTATTGGAGACGATGCGATGCGTCTGGGTATCCCACAGCACGGGCACGGTCACGCGCCCGCGATACGACGGATCGGTCGCGAGATACGCATCGCGAAGATACGCGAAGCCGTTGATCGGGTCGATCGAATGTCCGCGCCCTTCGCGAAAGGTCCAACCATCTTCGTCGTTGCGGATCGGGTCGACGACCGTCATGCCGATCGCATCGTCGAGGCCTTGCAACGCGCGCACGATGATCGTGCGGTGTGCCCACGGACACGCGAGCGAAACGTAGAGATGGTAGCGTTTGGAGACCACGGGAAAGAGCGCGCCTTCCTGCGAGGAGACGCGCTGGCCGAAAGCGTCACCCTGTCGCTGAAAGTCGCCTGCAGCGGACTGCTCGGCCGGAAACTGTGCTTTAACGCTCATGCATGACTCTTTGACCGCCGCCACCATGAGCCCGCCCGAGGACGATTTCAGCCGAGCCATTCCGGGTTCTGGACCGTGCTATCGAAAAAATGGGATGTTTTGTAGAGTTCGGTCGCACCGTCGTTTGCGAAAGGTGCCGTTTTGGCCAGCATCGCGGCGATGTCTTCGGCTGCGAGCGGCACGAAGGTCTCGATGGCGCGAAACGCTTGCTCGAGCACCGGACGCGAATCGATGCCGGTGATAACGACGCTGGTTCCGAGATTGAGGCCGTAGTGCAGCATGTCGATCGGCTGGAGCAGGCCTGTTTTTAAAATATGCGCGTCGCCGAACGTTTTCATCGCGAGCGTCCCGAGATCGAGATCTCGCGCGACCGGGAGCACGAGCCGCTCGAAACTCCGAAAGTGCGCGTCCATCACGTTGAGCGGCATCTGAATCGTATCGAAGGCGAAGTCATGCGCGCGCGCGACCTCGAGCATGTGGAGATGGATCGCCGGGCTCTTGTGACCCGTGAATCCGATGAAGCGAACTTTGCCCGCAGCTTTTGCGGCGAGCACCGCTTCGAGTGCGCCGTCATGTGCGAAGATTCGATCGGCATCTTCGAGACGGATGACTTCATGAAACTGCAAGAGATCGATGCGATCGGTAAGGAGCCGCGCGAGTGATTCGTCGATCTGCTGCGCGGCCGCACGTTTGGTGCGGCCGTCGATCTTCGTCATGAGAAACGAGCGATCGCGATAGCCGGCATACGAGAGCGCGCGGCCCATGCGCATCTCGCTCGTGCCGCCGTTGTAATCCCAACTGTTGTCCAGGAACGTGATGCCGCCGTCGATCGCACCGTGGATGAGTGCGATCGCCTCGCTATCGGCGAGATGTGATTGACCGATGTGAAATCCGCCGAGACCGATCGCCGAGACGTGCTGCTCGGTTCGTCCTAGGCGCCGTAAGGCGACGCTCATGGCACCACCACTACCCGCATCGAGGCGACCTTACTCAGATGCCCTGCGAGCCGTCGCGATGGCGATGGATGGGCGAGACGATCAGCTGCGCCAAGAGTAACCCGGCAACGATCTCGACCGCCGCGACGACGGAATTGACGGCGATGCTCGCGGCGTCGGCTGCGTCACTCTGCAAGATGAAGAGAATACTTTCGTAACTCAGCGCTCCGGGAACGAGAATGAGCAGGCCTGGAATCAGCAAGACGGCCTGCGGGACGCGCACGTATTTGGCGCCGATGGTCGCCACGAGACCGACGGCGAGCGCACCACCGAACGCCGCAACTTGGTGCGCCGGCAAAAGCGCGAAAAGGCGATACGCCACTTCCGCAACGACGCACGATCCGAGCACGAGCGGATAGTCGAGCAAGCGCGCGTTCTCGAGAATCGCGATGCCCGTCGCAACGGCGAGAACGGCGAGTGCGAGTAAGAACCATGGCGTTGGCAAGACCGTCACGTGACCGGCATGCATCGCGCCCGTCCCAACGACCGCGATTCCGAGCGCGAACCCGCATCCGAGAGAAAGAACGGTCATGAGGACGCTCCCAAGCCGTGCGGTTCCGGCGACGAGATTTCGAAAGGCGAGTTCGTGTAGGGCCGCGGTGAGTTGAAAGCCGGGGAGCACTTGGACCACGCCCGCAACGAGCGGAACGTAGACCGCTAGTGGATGTACGTGGGATGCGTAGAACGTGACGACGACCGTCGCGACGAACGCGGCGAGTACTTCGAAGAGTCGTGCGATCGTCGGTACGACGCGACCGAAGACAGCGAGGAATCCCGCCGCCACACCGACGAGCGCTGCGGCCATATCTTCGTGCGCACCGCCACCGAGAATGATGGCGGCCCCGAGAGAAAGCACGCCGTACGCGGCGACCGTCGGAAGGACCGTGACCCGTGGTTGCAGATCGGCGATCCGCGAGACTTCGCGAACGGCGTACGACACGTCGATTGGATCGTGAAGGATGCGTTCGTAGACGATATTGAGCAACGCGAGACGGCGGAGATCGATACTTCCGGGCTCGAGTCGCAGCAAGACGACCTTTTGCGCGTATCCCGGGCCGATCGCTGCCATGATGCTCGTAGGAAGAGCCGTCACTTGCAGCTCGAGGTCGAGCGCCCGCGCGGCCTCGTGCATGATCTCTTCGAGTTGATCCGAGGGCACACCCGATTGATGATACGCGCGGCCGAGTGCGATCACGAGCGCAGATTTGGGATCGCCCGCAACGATATCGTGCGCGGCGGTTTCGGAGATCGCGACGGGCGTCGATTCCATCTCGCTCAGGGATACGTCTCGGGCTCGAGTTCGTTTGCGCCGTCGGCGTTTGCCGTAACGCTGTCGAGCAAGGCGTTTGCTCGAGCGAGGAGATCGGCAGGACCGCTCACCCGACGCGCTGACGCGCGGCGTAACGTAAGTGCTTTGGTCTCGGCTTTATGACAGCGAATGCAGAGTGTGCGCAGATTGCTCAGTTCATTTTTGCCGCCCTCGGCGATCGGCACGATGTGGTCGGCGTCCCACCACGTTTTACGCAATCGGCGTTTGGGGATTTCGTAGCGTCGTGCGGATGCCGCGCGATTCGCCGCGGGCAACGCCGCATATTCGCGACGGATTTTGCGACAATCGGTTCGGCAGATGCGGCAGATGCCGCGATCGCGGCGCGCAACCTGGGATCGCAGACCGCGCCACGTCGCGGAATCCCAATACGCGTCGGCACACGCATCACGACACCAGACGCGTCGCCGGACCCCGAGTTCGTTCTCGCACCACGCGCAGAGTTTGCGGCCTTGTGGACCGGTGCGGCCGTCGATGCGGGCTGCGAGTTCCGCAAAAGCGACGCCGAACGCAGCACCGCGATGCGTGCGTTCGGCGGTGCTCACGTTTTTTCGGGGTGATCCGTGTGGAGCGCATCGTGAATGCGCGCGTGAAGATCGGCGAGATGAACGCGTGTTTCGCGATCGACGCCGGGTGCCCGTCCGGCACGGGCCGTCTCACCTTGCAACGCGACGAGCTGTGCGCGCGCGAAGGCGCGCGCGTCGGTCGGTGCGTGGACGTCGGGCTTGACGAGTAACGCTACGAGCGTATCGACATAGGTCTGCTGCAACGTGCGGCGGAGCGCGTTCACGGGTCGCGATGCGGATCCGCGAAGTTCGGTAAAAACGCTCGCGTGCATCCAGTCGAAAAGATCGCCGAGACGCATCGGACGGCCCGATGTCGTCGCCGCCGAGGCGTCGGCGATGCGTGCGAGCACGATCGGTAAGAACATCTGTTTCATCGCCGCCGATTGCATGGTTGCGATCTCTTCGGCAACGGGGATGTCGTGCCGTTCGGGCGGATTGTACTCGAACTGCGGTAGGTTGCCGTAGCCCTCGAGCGCGACATATCCATAACCCGCCCACTCGCTGTAGCCGAGCGACGTGCGCAACTGGGGCGAGATCCGAAACGCATCGGCAGCAAAGAGATAGCGATCGAGCAGTGCGAACGCGCTTTTTTGGAGCTCGAAAGGGACCGGGACGACGGCCGATTCCGCGTGTGGATCGTCTCGATGCGCGCGCGAGATGTATTGCCCGCCAATATAATGGGTCGGCATCTCGGCGCATCCACGGTAGCGACCCAGCACGTCGCGGAACGCATCGCTCGTCTCTTCATAAGCGCCCCCCGGACGCGGGAAATACGCGCCGAGCTTTCCAAGAAGATCGCGATTCATCTTGAGCTGTACGTCGCACCATGCGAGCGGATCGTTTGTAAGGATCCCCTGCTCGACGCGCGGGTCGGAGGCGTGGCCGTTCGCCCAGCTCACGTCTTCATCGGAGGCATACCGGTACATCGGATCGCTCCAAACTGTCGCCCACTTCGCGAGCGTTGGAATCTCGTCTTCGGGCGTCTTCGCGCCCGGGATGCGGCCGTAGGTCCATTTCATCGCGTAGTAGTCGTAGGGTCCCAGTGCCGTCTGTTCGTAGTCGCCTTGCGCGTACGCGCGCGGCCAGAGATTGGTCGGGGCGTATTCCATGACCGTCGAGGCGATGCCGAACTTGGCCGTGAAGCTTTTGTCCTGAAGTTGTTTCGCGGTATACGCCCGCGAACCGATGAAATTGTGTTGCATACCGAGATTGTGGCCCGTTTCGTGCATGATGACCGAGAGCCACGTATCGTCCATGAACTGCTGCGGCATCGGGTCGGTGACGCGACCGAAGCGAACCGGATCGATGACGTGCGTCCATTCGCGCAGCGCCCCCATCGGCACGTCGGCTGAGATCAGAATACCCGTCCGAAACTCTTCTCCCGTTCGCGGATCGTAGAGCGTCTGTGAATCCGCGCCGAAGCTCGCACGGTACTCCGTCACCCAGCGCAGTACGTTATACCGGATGTCGTCGGCGTCCCAGTTCGGGTCGTCAGGTTGATCGCGGACTTGGAGCGCGTCGCTGATGCCGATCTTCTCGAACGCGGCGTTCCATTTTAAAACACCCGCGCGAATCGCCGGGCGATAACGTTCGGGGACGGTGTTGCTCATGTAGAACACCATCGGATGCGTCGCGGGCGAGAGCGGCTTGCTCGGATCCGATGGTTGCAGATTCCAGCGCACGACGTAGCGGAGTTTGCGTGAGAGGACCTCGTTTTTATCGTAGGTGAGATAGATATCGTTGTAGATTCCGACGCGGTCGTCGGCATAGCGCGGCTTGTAGTCGCTGGTTCCGGGAGATTCGGCGATGTTGTAGACGACGTCGATACCAACGTGACGCGGATCGGGCAAGACGTCGGCGATGCGCTGATCTTCGGAGTTCCACGTTTGCAACGCGTGGATGACGATATTTTTCGGGAAGGCCTTCGTGACCCCGAAGTAGCTGCGTTCCTTATCGAGGGCGTAGGCATCGGCTTTGGGCTGGTCGTGAATATTCGCTTTGAGGACGGCTTTGAGATTGAGCTGATCTTCGAGATAGGGCGCGGCATCCATGACGACGGCACCGGTTTTCGCATCGGCGGCGGCGAGCGGTGCGAGCGCGACGGTCGTGCGCGCGAAACTCCCCGCGATCGCACGCTGTGCGGCTGGATCGTGGGGTGCGACGAAATACGGACTCGGCCAAACGATCGCGACGCTGTTACCCGTCCGTTCGAAACGCACGAGTTCGGTCGGCAGATGATCGGTATTGCCGTAGACGACGCCTTGACCGCCGATGCCCGATGCCGGAACGATCGTCTGCACGAAGTCGCGATCGAGTTGGTTCGCAGCGAGCTCGAGATAGAGTTTGCCGTCTTTGTGCCAGATCGTGAAGAGTCCGCGTTGCGGCGTCGCGCCTTTGATGAAGGCTTCGTATGCGACGGGAGCCTCCGCACGTGCGGCCCCCCCGATTCCGCACACGAACGCGACGATCGCGACGAAGGACGTGAAGAAGCGCGAAACCGTCATGCGAACGAATTGGCTATCGCGTATGACGGCTCCGCTCGCGGCTATTTGATCGTGAGCGGTTTGTACTTGATGCGATGCGGTTTTGCAGCTTCTTCGCCGAGACGCATGCGTTTATTCGCTTCGTACTGCGTGTAATTACCGTCGAAATAGAAGACGCTCGAGTCGCCTTCGAAGGCGATGATGTGCGTTGCGATGCGATCGAGAAACCAACGATCGTGGCTAACGACCAGAACGGTTCCCGCGAATTCCGAGAGCCCGTCCTCGAGAGCGCGCAGCGTCTCGACGTCGAGATCGTTCGACGGTTCGTCCAGAAGCAACACGTTCGCGCCGGCCAGAAGCGTCTTCGCCATGTGCAAGCGGCCGCGTTCGCCGCCCGAAAGCGTGCCGACGAGTTTTTGCTGATCGGCACCTTTAAAATTGAAGCGGCCCAAATACTGGCGCGACGGCATTTCAAATCTGCCGACCATGATGAAATCGCGACCGCCGCTGATGACTTCCCAAGCCGTCTTCGTATCGTCGAGCGATTCGCGCGACTGGTCGACGACGGCCATATTGACCGTCGTGCCGATTTTAATCTCGCCCGTATCGGGCGTCTCGGCACCGGAGAGCATGCGGAACATCGTGGATTTGCCGGCGCCGTTGGGCCCGATGATGCCGACGATCGCACCCGCCGGAATGATGAAATTCACGTTTTCCATGAGCAGGCGATCGCCGTAGCTCTTCGAGACGTTTTTGAACTCGATGACCTGCGACCCGAGGCGATCGGAAACCGGGACGAAGATCTCTTGCGTCTCGTTCGTTTTCTGGTATTCGTAGCTCGAGAGTTCTTCGAAGCGCGCCATACGCGAGGCGTTCTTCGATTGCTGGCCCTTGGTGTTGGTGCGCACCCACTCGAGCTCTTTTTTGAGCGCTTTCTGTCGCGCGGACTCTTCTTTTTCTTCTTGCGCCAGACGCTGTAGCTTCTGATCGAGCCAGGAGCTGTAATTGCCCTTGAACGGGATGCCGCGACCGCGATCGAGTTCGAGGATCCATTCGGCCGCATTATCGAGAAAGTAACGGTCGTGGGTGACGGCGACGACGGTGCCCGAAAACGCCTGCAAATATTTCTCGAGCCATTCGACGCTTTCGGCATCGAGATGATTGGTCGGCTCGTCGAGCAGCAACATGCCCGGTTTCGAGAGCAAGAGACGGCAGAGCGCGACGCGTCGCTTCTCGCCGCCGGAAAGCGGGCCGATCTTCGCATCCCACGGCGGCAAACGCAGCGCATCGGCGGCGATTTCGAGCTGCTGATCGAGCGAATCACCATCGGCTGCAAAGATTTCGGCTTCGAGTCGCTCCTGTTCTTTTGCGAGCTTATCGAAATCCGCGTCGGGATCGCCGTACGCGGCGTAGACTTCTCCGAGACGTTTACGCGCGGCGAGGACGTGCCCGAGCGCCTCCTCGACGATCTCACGGACCGTTTTTTCGGGATCGAGTTTGGGTTCTTGTTCGAGGTAGCCGATGCTGAGATTATTCTGCGCCTTCGCCTCGCCATCGAACTCAGTCTCGACACCGGCCATGATCCGTAACAGCGTCGATTTTCCCGACCCGTTCGTGCCGAGGATGCCGATCTTCGCGCCGGGAAAAAAACTGAGCGAGATATCACGCAGAATAGCTTTTTTCGGCGGCACAGTTTTGCCGACGCGTTGCATCGTGTAGACGTAGGACATTCGGGTTCCTTGCAGGGTAGGGGCGAGCCCGAGATCATTGCCCGCGCAAGCGCGCGGACCCTCGGTCACGAAGACACCTGCGATGGAGGTTTGTTGGTTCGGCCCCGCGCCACGTCGTTTCACCAAGCCGCAGGCGTGTTTCGAGGCGCATACGATCGATGAGGTCGGGCCCGCCCTCCTTCTCGCCGACGCCGCCCTCGTCGAAGGCTATTGCGTTGCGGGCTACCTCGCCTACGAAGCGGGCGAAGCATTCGTGCCGGGCGCGACGCGCGCGCTCCACGATGCGACGGATCCGGCGACCCGAGCACTGCCGTTCCTGGCACTTGGCGTTTACGCGCCAACGACCGACGAAGACGACGCCCGTGGCGAGCCGGACGATTGCGATCGTGCGGAAGACGCTTGCGAAGCGCGAGCCGATTCGCTCGGTCCGCTCGTGGCGCAAATCGATACGCAACGCTACCATGACGATCTCGAGGCGATCGCGCGCGCGCTCCATGCGGGCGACGTCTATCAAGTGAACTACACCGTACCCTTTGCGTTTGAGTTCGCGGGCGATCCGTGGCGGCTCTTCTCGCGTTTACGCGCGCGCGCGAACGTGCCGTATGCGGCCTACGTGCGCCACGGTGATCGCGCGTTGCTCTCGCTCTCGCCCGAACGCTTTTTCGAACTCGACGGCGCACGCGTGCGCGCCCGCCCCATGAAGGGCACCGCGACACCCGATGCTCTCGGCGCGCTCGATTCATTAAAAAATCGCGCCGAACACGTCATGATCGTCGATCTCTTGCGCAACGATCTGCATCGCATCTGCGACCGTGTCGACGTCGCGCCGCTCTTCGAAGTCGAGGCCTATCCGACGTTCGCGACGATGACTTCGACGCTCGATGGCGTCCTGCGGGACGACGTGCGCCTACGGGATATTTTTGCGGCACTCTTTCCGTGCGGCAGTATTACGGGTGCCCCGAAACGCAGTGCCATGAACGAGATCGCGCGACGCGAACGTGCACCGCGCGGGATCGCAATGGGCACGATCGGCTACTGCGATGGGCCGCGTCGCGGGCAATGGAGCGTCGCGATTCGCACCGCCGACCTCGATTGTGGGACGGGTCGTGGCGGCGTGCGCATCGGCGGCGGCATCGTTGCCGATTCGAACGCCGATTCGGAATGGGCCGAAGTGCTCGTTAAGCGACGAGTTTTTGCAAGCGATGCGAGAGCGGTCGGTTTGATCGAAACGCTTCGCATCGAGCCGGACGGATCGCTCGCATCGGAAGACGCGCATCGCGAACGACTCGCGCGAAGCGCCTTCGCACTCGGCATCCCGCACGACGACGCGCGCGTCGCCGAGCTTTTCGCGGCGCTTCATCGTACGACGCGTCATGCGCCCGCACTCGTGCGCATCGAACTCGGATACGATGGCACGCTGACGTCGAGCGAACGCGATCTCGGCGAACTCCCACGCGATCCGACGATCGCGCTTTCACCCGCGCGCGTACGCTCGAGCGACCCGACACTGGCGCATAAGACGACGGCGCGCGATGCCTACGATTCGGCGGCCGTCTTCGCGCGCGCGCACGGGCATTTCGATGCGTTGCTCGCAAACGAAAACGGCGATCTCGCCGACGGATCGCGCACGACGCTCTTCATCGAGATGCACGACGGCACGCTTGCCACGCCGCCGCTCGCCGCGGGTGCCCTTGCGGGAATCTTGCGCGCATCGTTGTTGGCTTCGGGTCGGGCGCGTGAGATGCGACTCGTCGCGCGCGATCTCGAAGATGCGGCGGCGCTCTTCGTCGGCAATTCTGCGCGCGGCCTCATCGCCGTCCGAGCGATCGTGTCGCGTAAAGATTCTTACGTGGCTCGGCACGATTCTGCGGTACGATAGAGTCATGCAGAGGTACGCCTCGATCGCCCTCGCGCTCGCCGTCGCGATGCTTCCGGCCACACCGCTCGGCGCG
The DNA here is from genome assembly GCA_031420415.1 of Vulcanimicrobiota bacterium. Lineage (GTDB taxonomy): Bacteria > Vulcanimicrobiota > Vulcanimicrobiia > Vulcanimicrobiales > Vulcanimicrobiaceae > JANYGA01. The sequence goes on along the minus strand of JANOMT010000065.1, from coordinate 607 downwards.
CAGAGCAAACCCTCGCTCGCGCCCCGCATCACTTGTCGGCAAAGTCGTCGTCGTCGACGTCTTCACGTTCGGCTATTACAGCTGCCGTCACGTCGTGCCGAATCTTCGCGCGGTCAATGCGCGTCGTTCGAAAGACGTCGCGATCGTCGGTATCCACAGCCCGGAGACACCATACGAAAAAGACCGCGCGAACGTCGTCGAAAATCTCAAGAGCCAAGGCATCGTCTGGCCCGTCGCGATCGATACTTCGTTTACGTTCTGGAACGCATACGGTGTGAGCGCGTGGCCCACGCAACTCGTGTTCGACCGCCACGGGCGTTTACGTAAGACCATCGTCGGCGATTCACAAAACGACGAACTCAACGTCACGATCTCGGAGCTCGTTGCGGAAAAGTAAATCTCGCGCCACGGTTGCGGGGCGCGATCACGGGTCGTCATCCCACGCTACCCATGAAATCTTCCACCCCTGTGGGGTTCGGACGAACTGCGTCACTTTGGCGCCGCGACCTTCGACACGCACGCCCGAAGCGATCCAGTTTTTTATAGCGACTAAAGCGTTGCGCGATATTTCCGTACACGTGCGTTTGTGCTGAGGTTTCGTACTCCG
>JANOMT010000064.1:0-17014 GCA_031420415.1 Vulcanimicrobiota bacterium | reverse complement strand
CGAAGAGCTCCGATTCGCGCGCGCAGATAAATTCGTTTGCCGCCGTCAAGACGGCTGCTGGATCGAGCCCATCGTAAGCAGCGTCGCGAATCATCGCGCGGATAGCGACCATCGGATCGAAAGCGACCGGCCCATGACCGCAGACGTCGCCGATCGAGACCGCGATGAGCCCGTTTTCGAGCGAAAAAATCTCGCACCAATCGCCACCGCGCGCGCTCCGATGGGCCGCGATGATGCGCGTGCTGGTACGGACCCCTTCAAGCGATTCGACGCTCGACCCAATCTCGATGGCGGGATACGGGAAGAGATCGTTTCCATACAATGTGTTGCTAGCCATGGTGCGCGATTCGATCATGCTTCCGCCTCACGAGCGCGATTCGACCGTGCCGCAAATGGGCACGCCAATGGCATAAGTATGTCCCCCCGGAGGCTCAGAATCTGTATCACTTCATACAGGGACGAAATGACTTGCTTGGTATTATGTAATGAGCATTGGGAGGCGCCAGACGTTGTATAAATTAAAATCGCAGAATCTGCCGGTGGAACTGACCCCGGAATTGATGGGAGAGAACACGATTCTCTGCGGGTTGGGCGATTCTGCTCGTTCCGAGATCATGAAAAACGGCACGATCGTGACGCTCGCCTTACGCGAGCAAATTTATTCGCCCGAAAAGCCGATTCGCGATGTGTTTTTTCCGATCGATTCCGTCCTCTCGATCGTGACGCACATGAGGGACGGAAACCAAATCGAGGTCGGTACGATCGGACGCGAGGGCATGTCGGCATTTCCATTACTCATGGGCGCCTCGAGTTCGGCCAACGACTGCTACTGTCAAGTCCGAGGACGGGCGGTAAAGATCGATGCCGGAATCTTTCGCACCTTAAGCTCTAGCGACACAGGCTTCCGGCAACTTCTCGATCGTTACTTACAGGCGTATGTGAACATGCTCGGACAATTAGCGGCCTGCAATCGCTTGCACAGCGTTTACGAGCGTTGTTCGCGTTGGCTCCTCATGACGCACGATCGTGTCAATTTTGATGAGATTCCGCTCACTCATGAATATCTCGCGATGATGCTCGGCACCGGCCGATCCGGCGTGACGATCGCTTCCGCGACGCTCCGACAGGCGGGATTTATCAGCTACGCGCACGGCAAGATCCGTATCCTCGACCGCCCCGGGCTCGAAGACGCGTCGTGCGAATGCTACGAAGTCGCACGCGAACAGTTCGGGGGATTCCTTCGCGGCTCGACGCCGCCCGTAAAGCAACGGCGTCGCGCCGGATAAACGTTCGAATACGGAATGAGTGGGTATGACGCCGCTGTGAACCACCACGATTCGGCGCAGCCTCATGGATAGCGATGCCAAAGACCGGATCGCGATTCACGCGCCCGAAACGTCCGACGGTTCCCTCGTTTCAACCGAAGAACTTTACCGCTATCTCGTCGAGAGTTTGACGGAATATGCGATCTTTGCGACCTCGGACGACGGTCGGATCGTGAGCTGGAATTCGGGTGCGGAACACCTCTTCGGGTACGTCAAAGCGGAAGTTATCGACCGTAATTTTGACATCATCTTCACGGCCCAAGACCGCATTGCCGGAGCACCGCAACTCGAACTCGAAACGGCTCGCACCGCCGGACGCGTCGCTAACGATTGCTGGCACGTTCGCAAAGATTCGTCACTTTTCTGGGCCACCAATATCGTCCAGCCGATTCGTGACGATGATGGAAACAGTGTCGGTTTCACGAAAATCGTGCGCGACGATACGGACCGAAAAGTTGCTATACAAGCGCTACAAGATAGTCAGCAACGTTTTCAACTTCTCGTCGAAACAGTTCGCGAATATGCGATGTTCGGTGTTTCGTCATCGGGAAACATATCGCTCTGGAACGCTGGAGCGGAGGCACTCTTCGGATATCGCTCCGATGAGATCGTGGGCTTCCCGCTTGAGAATCTCTACGCGGCGGATGCCGTATCCGCGGGACACGCGACCACGCAACTCAATCGCGCGGCGCACGAAGGATTCGCGCACGACGAACGATGGCTCGTGCGAAAAGACGGAACACGTTTCTTCGCAAGCGATCACATCAAACGAATCGCTAACGATCTCGACGGGAGCGACCGCGGGTTCGTCAAGATGGCTTACAATATTACCGATCGCAAAGCAGCCGAGGACGCGACGCGCAATCTCGCAATGCACGATTCGCTGACGGGGTTGCCCAATCGCGTGCATTTCATCGAACGGCTTCGTTCGGAAATCGCCGACGGTAAGAGCGCGGAGCGGGGCGGATTCGCCGTCTTTTTTCTCGACGTCGACGACTTTAAGCTCGTCAACGATAGCTTCGGACATTCGATTGCCGACAAGCTACTGCAAGCGCTCGCAACGCGACTCGCCTCTTGCCTTCGATCGGGCGACCTCCTGGCGCGGCTCGGTGGCGATGAATTTGCGATCCTTTTGAGTGGCACCGAGCGGCGTACCGATGCAGACACGCTCGTGAAACGGATCGCACGCGGGCTTTCGAAACCGTTCGAGGTAGATCGTCACGAATTTTTCGTGACGATGAGCGTTGGGGTCGCGCTCGATACGGCGCGGTATTCGTTGCCGGAGGAGGCGCTTCGCGACGCCGATATCGCAATGTATGCCTCGAAGGCAAAAGGGCGCGGTCAGATCACGATTTTTGAATCGGCGATGCACGAGCCCATCGTCGCGCGCCAACGCCTCGACACACAACTACGGCACGGACTCGAACGCGACGAATTCCGCGTCGTCTATCAGCCGATCGTGGATCTCGCCGACATGCAGACCGTCGGTTTCGAAGCGCTCGTACGATGGCAACATCCGACGCGAGGTCTGCTCGGCCCGGCCGATTTTCTCGAAGCCGCGCGCGAGACTGAATCGATCATTGCGATCGACCGTTTCGTGCTCTCACGCGCCTGTATCGACGCGAGTACGTTTCTCGCCGAAGGGGGCTCATCACCGTTTCTTTTGAGCGTTAATATGACGTCTCGCCAATTCGAATTCGTCGACTTCGTTCCGTACGTTTCGAGCGTCTTGCACGAGACCGGTTTCGACCCGTCGTGCCTCAAGCTCGAAATTACCGAGGGCACGATGATGGCAATATTCGGCAACACGCTCGACACGCTCGCTCGCTTGCGTGGAACTGGCATCGAGCTTTATATCGACGATTTCGGAACGGGTTATTCGTCGCTAAGTTACCTTGCGGATCTTCCCGTCAACGCGCTAAAAATCGACCGTAGCTTCGTCGAGAAGATCGGGTTGCGCACCGAGCACAAAAAGATCATCGCGACGATTGTCGATCTCGCGCACGGTCTCGAGATCAAAGCGATCGCAGAGGGTATCGAGTCGAACGAACAGCTCGAAGTGGTACGCGCGCTCGGTTGCGATTACGCACAAGGCTTTCTTTTTTCGCGTCCCGTCGAATGGAGTGTGGCGTCTGCATCTCTCGATCGACACGTGGACGGTTTCATCGCCCCGCTATCGTAGACCACCGTATGATTCCGCGTCGAGCCGGTCGAGCAAGAGCTTCGTTTCCGCCGCGCGCTCCGCGCCCAACCGTTGGGCGGACTTCGTGATCAGCTTCGGCGGAATCGCCGTGACGAAAGATCGTAGCGATGCCAGAGCCGCCTCGACGTCGCCTGCAGATTCACCCGTGAGTGCGATCATGCGCGTCGCACCCATATAGCCGAGAAAGTCGACGGAGTCGGCGTCGTGGAGCACGATCGCCTCAGGCTCGGTTGCAACGGAATAAAACATATGGCCGCGCTCGGCGGCCTGTACGTGAGCAAGCTTCACCATAGGAAAGCCGACATCACGTAAAACCGCGGCACTAGATTCTGCGGCGATATCGCCGTGTTCTGTTTTCTTGTCCGTATCCCACGGCGCGAACGCCGCCATATCGTGTAGCATCGCTGCGGCGAACACGACGTCGGTATCGATCGCGAGGCCGTCTGCTTTCGCAAAGCCCGTCGCGAGTCGATAGTTACGCTCGGAGTGCTGCCACCCCCAGGCCGGGTGCTTAAAATGCGCGCGAGCAAACGCGTAGAGCTTCGCTTTCCACGGCGCATCGAGCGCGATCCCGGAAACCGTCGTCGTGGCATCCGGCGTTCCCGCAATCACAGGCGAAGGCGTGAGATCCGCGCATCGACCAGCTGCCGCTGTCCCAGCGACGAGAAGTGCGAGGGTCAGCGTCATTCGGAAAGCAATCACAGACGCGCGTACGTCAATGACGCCTGAGGTGCTCTGAAAACTAGCCTTCAGCAACGAGCGCAGGTTCAGCATTGCCTACGCCGGCAGATCTTTCGGGCGATCCGCGTAGATCAGCGTCGGCTGTTCTTTCTTTTCGATGACTTCTTTATTGATGACACACTTCTTAACGCCGACGAGGGACGGTAGATCGTACATGACGTCGAGCATGACTTCTTCGAGAATCGAACGTAGGCCCCGGGCCCCGGTCTTGCGACCCTGGGCGCGCGTGGCGATCGCGACGAGCGCTTCCTTCGTAAACGTGAGATCGACGCCGTCCATACCCAGAATTTTTTGGAATTGGCGCACGAGCGCGTTACGCGGCTCGACGAGGATGCGACGCAACGCGAGTTCGTCGAGCGCGTCGAGCGTGACGACGATCGGCAGACGGCCTATGAATTCGGGAATCAGCCCGAACTTGAGCAGATCCTCTGGCATCAGCTGTTGGAGAAGCTTGCCGACCTTCACGTCCTTCTTCGATTCAGGGACGCTACGGAATCCGAGTGAGTTCGAGGCGACCCGCGATTCAATAATCTTTTCGAGACCGTCGAAAGCGCCGCCGCAGATGAAGAGCACGTTGGTCGTGTCGATCTGAATGAACTCTTGGTGCGGATGCTTGCGTCCGCCTTGGGGCGGCACATTCGCCGTCGTTCCCTCGAGAATCTTTAGGAGTGCCTGCTGCACGCCTTCGCCCGAGACGTCGCGAGTGATCGACGGATTCTCGCTCTTACGAGCGATTTTATCGATTTCATCGATGTAAACGATGCCTTTTTCGGCACGCTTTACGTCGTAGTCGGCAGCCTGGATGAGCTTGAGGAGAATATTCTCGACGTCTTCACCGACGTAGCCCGCCTCGGTGAGCGAGGTGGCATCCGCCATGGCGAGCGGAACGTCGAGGATTTTCGCGAGTGTCTGCGCGAGATACGTTTTGCCCGAACCCGTCGGGCCCACGAGCAGAATGTTGGACTTCTGCAGTTCGACGTCGTCGGATGCGACGCCGGCGTTGACGCGTTTATAGTGGTTGTAGACGGCGACCGCGAGCGCTTTTTTGGCGCGTTCCTGACCGATGACATACTGGTTGAGGATGTGATTGATTTCTTTGGGCTTTGGAATATTCCGCAGCCGTACGTTCTCGTCGACGTTTTTGTACAGCTCTTCTTCGATAATCTCGTTGCAAAGCTCGATGCACTCGTCGCAAATATACACGCCCGGGCCCGCGATCAATTTGCGCACCTGCTCCTGCGATTTACCGCAGAAGCTGCACTTTAATTGACCTTTTTCATCACCGAATCGGAACAACGGGCGTGTCCTTTGCTTATACCGGCGCCGGAGCGGCGCCGCGCATTTCTTTGCTGAAGATCGAATCGATCAAACCGTACGCACGCGCATCTTCCGACGTCATGTAATAATCGCGGTCGATATCGCGCAGGATCTGATCGATGGGATGATTCGTCGTGGTCTCATAGATGCCCGCAAGCATCCGGCGCGTGGCGATGAGATCACGCGCGGCGATCTCGACGTCGGTTGCTTGGCCGCCGATCTGCTGAACCCACGGTTGGTGGATCAGAATCTTAGCATGCGGCAACGCGAAGCGCTTTCCCGGTTCGCCGCCCGTAAGCAAGATCGACCCCATCGACGCCGCCATACCGGCGCAAATCGTCGCGACGTTCGGCCGCACGAGTTGCATCGTATCGTAAATCGCGAGGCCCGCGGTGACGCTACCACCAGGGCTGTTGATATACATATCGATATCTTTGTCGGGATCCTCACGCTCGAGGAAGAGGAGCTGTGCGATCACGAGATTCGCGAGGCCATCGTCGATGCCGCCGCCCACAAAAATGATCCGCTCTTTGAGTAGCCGCGAATAGATGTCGAACGCACGCTCGCCGCGCGCGCTCTGCTCCACGACCATGGGGACGAGATGGCCCATCGATAACTCCTGACGACGTCTTGCGGCGCGATGCTGCGCTGCCTGTATCTCTAGCATGTGATGTGACTACGCGGGTGAAGCGTTCGTTGCTTCGATCTCGGCCCCATCGGTTTGGGTAAGTGCGGCGACTTCAGTGATCGTCGCGTGGTCGAGGAGCCATTCCACCGTTTTCGTGCGGACGATACCATCGACGAGCGCGTTGAAATTCGCGCGCAACATCTCGAGGATCGCTTCACGCGGCTGCTGATACTGGCGGCTCAACTGCGCGATCTCGGCTTCGATATCGGCGTTGGTCGCAGTGATCGATTCGGCTTTTGCCACGGCTTCGACGAGCAGCGAGCCTTTGACGCGCTTCTCGCCTTCAACGCGATACTCAGCCGTCAATTCGTCTTGCGTCTTACTCTGTTTTTCGAGATACGTCTCCCACGTGAGGCCTGCGCGTTCGATGTAGGTCCTGGCTTCGGTCGCGAGATTCTCCGCTTCACGATCGACGAGGACGCTCGGAAGCGCGAAATCGTGCGCGGCCATGAGCTTCTCGAGCAAAACGCTCGTGAGCGCGCGACGCTGGTTTTGCTTTTTCTGCATCTCGAGCCGCACGCGGAGTTCGTCGCGCAGCGTCGCGAGCGTCGCATCTTCGCGGCCGAACCGTTTGGCGAACTCATCGTCGAGCTCGGGCAGCTCGGTCGCCTTGTTTTCATGCACGGTGATCGTAAAGACGGCCGTTTTGCCAGCCAGTTGCGCTGCGTTGTAGTCCTCGGGAAAATGCGCTTCGATATCCTTGGTTTGACCCGCGGTCATTCCAACGATGCCCGACGCGAAACCGGGAATGAAGCCCTCTTCGGTTATGTTCGTCGGCTGCTGTTCCGCCGTGCCACCGTCGAAAGCGACGCCGTCGATTTTCCCAAGATAATCGATCGTCGGCGTGTCGCCGAGTGCGACGGGACGTTCGACTGGCACGAGCGTGCCCTGATCGACGCGCAGATGCGCGACTGCGCTCTCGAGTTCGTCGTCGCTCACCGCGGAGGACGTGCCCTCGAGGGCGATCCCCTTATACTCTTTGAGCTCGAACTGAGGGCGTACGTAGACGGTCGCCCGGACGCGCAATGGCTGGCCCTCTTCTTCGGGCATCAGCTCCATCTGCGGCTGATCGACGGGATCGAGATCGTTCTCTTGCAACGCACGCGTGTACGCGGTCGGCACGACGGCATCCATCGCGCGCTCCTCGATGGCCTGCGTCCCATATTGCGCCTCGAAAAACTTGCGCGGCGCCTTGCCGGGACGAAAGCCCGGAATCCGCACGTTCTTAACGAGGGTCTTGAAGGCGCGCTCGCGAGCAACCTTGAGTTCTTCCTCGGAGATCGGGATCTCGAGCTCGACTTGCGTAGGATCGAGGAACTTGACGGTAGCAGCGGTCGACACGGTGATGGGCGGGCCTTTCTAGCGTAAAGCCGCGGCACGAAGCGCCACGGCTAGGGCCCCGGACATGGGGCGGGTGGCCGAAACCGGCCGAAACTGGAGCGGAAGACGAGATTCGAACTCGCGACCCTCGCCTTGGCAAGGCGATGCTCTACCACTGAGCTACTTCCGCATATTTTCTAAGAGAACGTCGGGTGAGTTTTGGGCGAGCAGAGACTCGAACTCTGATGGGTTGCCCCACTGGAACCTAAATCCAGCGCGTCTACCAATTCCGCCATCCGCCCGAGAACCTGCGAAGTGTATCGCGACGGCTTCAGACTCGTCAAGGGCTTCGGGCCGCGTGCGAGGCTTTGGTTGCTGCCCACGGGTATACGCAAAGTCGATGATCCGCCTCCGTCTCCTCCTCGCAACCGTTCTCCTCACGATTGGCGCGACGTCGATTCGCGCCTTCGGTGCTCCAGACGACGAATGCCGGAAGCCGTATGTGGTTCCCTACGCCGAGCAGTGTAACTTCGCGTACAAGTCTCTCAAGAAAGACACGTCGCCGCCAAATCTCTCGGCAGCCTTCGCCGCTTGCGCTCGCGCGCAGAACGTGGCGGTCTCGTGCGTGAAATCTCCGGATCGGCAGCTGCACGCTATTGCGCTCGGCGCCCTGTTCCAAGACGTCACGCAGCAAGCCGAGATCGCGGTCTTCGCACAGCAGTTTGCCGTCGCGACGGCGCTCCTGCGCGAAAAGCTTCAGATCATCGATGTCGTGGCACACGATGCCAAGCCCGGGGATCGGACGGTCGCGACGGAACGCAGCGCCGCAAAAATCGAACTCGCCGATGCGACGGCGGGACTCTGCACGCAGACCGTGCTCGCAGGCGCGAGCGATCAGAAGCAACTGGCGAAAGATCGCAAGTTCGCCGAACTCGCGACGTTACTGAAACGAAAATCTGGTGAGTACGCTGCCTGCGCCGCGCAGGCTCCCACACGATCGAAACGCGCCTATCTCGAGTACGTCGGGGTCGTCGCCCGGGAAGAGAGTGCGCGCGCCTCACAGGCAGCCGGAAGCGCAACGGACGCGGAAACGGGATATCGTGCGTGCGTCTCCGATGCCGAGCGCATCGCAAAGCATGCGAAGTCGCCCGTTACCGGCTATCTCAAAACCATTTCAGCGCTCTGCACGGGTCGGCACGATGGGACGTATGCCGTCGACCAACCGACCCCGATCGATCAGCCCGATGCAAAAGGCTTCAAGCCGCTGGTTCTTCCGAAAAGTTAGGCCTTCGGTTTGACGGGAGAGACTCCGTGGCCCTCGGGGCCACGCAAGATATGACCGAGGAGTTGCACGACGTTGAGGCGACCGGGATCGGCGGGAAAATACCCTTCGACGATGCGGCCGGTGAGGCCGTAACCGATCGCGGCAACGATCACGAGTTCGATCGCCGGCACGATACGCCGGCGACGTTCTTCGAAATCGGGCCCACGCATCGAGGGATGCGCCGAGATCACCGTTCGAATAAGATCGAGCTTTTCGCCCAACGCGTCATAGCTTGGTTTGTTGTTTGAGAGCGAGAGCCACGCGATTAAGCGCGCGTAACCCCCCTCGTCGAAAACACGAAAGACGCCTTCGATGACCCGATCGACCGAAAGCGAGAGCGGATCTTCGGTTTCGTAGACGCGGGCGACTTGATCGGCCAAGCGTACCGTTACACGTTGCGCAAGCTGCGTTTGCAGCTCGGCGACGGTACCGAAATGGTAGAGCACATTGGGATGGCTGACGCCCGCTCGCGTCGCGACCTCGGTAAGACGCAGGCCATCGGGTCCGCTCTCGACGAGCAGGGCTTCGGCCGCCGCAAGGATGGCTTCGCGCGCATCGGCAGCTTCGAGCCGGCGGCGTTTTGGAGTGGGCTTGCCCGCAAGGGGATCGAATGGCGGGAGCATTTTGTCCCTGTTACGAGGTGGTGTCGGGACAACCCGGCTTCTCGGACGATATTTCGTTGCTTCGCTTGGCCAGAGCGTCCTGTGTCGTGACCGCGCTGATACGGGCGATCGTCTTCGCGAGTATCGGTGCGATCATCGTGCGTCCGTGGCAGCGGCCAAGATGCCTGTGCTCGGAAAGTGGCTCACGCTGCGCGTCATCTCACGATGCGACCTGCGCCAACCGACCGCGCGTAACGTGCGAATCTTCGCACTCGAACGGTCACGACCTCATCGCCGCACTCGGCGCGCTCGTTCTCGTGACTCCGCGCTAAATGCGAACTTCGACGCCGAGTTCTACACGTCGCTCCGCGCGAATTCCGAGATCGTCGGAAAGCGGGCGTGCGTTGCGCACGAGTATTTCGAAATAGCGACGCACGATCGTCGGAAGCGCGTGCTCTTTTGCGCGTACGATTTTGGGATCGGCGTAAAAGAACGACGTGTCGTCGGAATCGAGATTGAGACCGCTGAGACCACACGCGCGTAAGATCGGCTTAATATGCGGTCGCTCCATGTAGCCGAAGCTCGCGTGCACGATTGCGAGACGCGTCGAGTATGACTCGATCGTCACGCGTTGTGATTCCGCCACATAGGGTCGCGCCATGCGATCCAGCGTGAGGATCACGACGCGCTCTTCATTTGCGCGCGCGCGCAACCATTGATGCGTCGCCCCGATAAACGGGATTCCGCGCGGATCTCCCGTGAGAAAGACCAACGTGCCCGACGGATTACCAGCTGACGGGCGCATCTCGCGCTTGTAACGAGAGAGCGGCATCGCGAGTTCGGAAAGCGCCTTGGCGACGCAACGCCGGCCTTCGAGCCACGTCATCGCCGTAAGCACGAAAACCGCACCGATCGCGAATGGGACCCACGCACCTGCGAAAAATTTTGGGAGACTCGCGGTAACGAAGAGCGCGTCGACGGCAACGAAGCTCGCCACGAGCGGATAAGCGACGATCGGTTTCCAGTGGAGTCTTCGGCGGATGACGTACGAGAAAGCGAACGTCGTCGCGAGCATCGTGGTCGAAACGGCGAGTCCGTAGGCTGCCGCTAGCGAATCGCTGGTGCGGAACGTAAGGACGAGGGCGACACACGCGATCGCAAGAGCCGCGTTCACGGCAGGAACGTAAACCTGTCCCTTGTTTCGGCGCGACGTGTGGTGCACGGTAAGTCGCGGCCACAGGGAGAGATTGATGGCTTGCTCGGTGAGCGTGAACGCGCCCGAGATCAGCGCTTGCGAAGCGATGACGGTTGCAATCGTCGCGAGCACGACCATCGGCAAGAGCATCCAACCGGGTGTGAGGGCGTAAAACGGATTATCGAACGCTCGCGGGTCGACGAGCACGCGCGCGCCTTGACCGAGGTAATTGAGCACGAGGGCGGGCAGCACGAGGGCGAACCACGCCGCCACGATCGGCTTGCGTCCGAAATGCGAGAGATCGGCATAGAGCGCTTCGACGCCCGTAACGGCGAGGACGACTGCGCCAAAGACGAAGAATCCGAAAATCCCATGATGGATCGCGAAGCCGACTGCGTGCCGCGGATCGACCGCCCACAAAACTCGTGGCGCGGCCGCGATCGCCACCGCGCCCGCGATCGCGATTGCCGCAAACCACAGCACCATGATGGGGCCAAAGACGCGGCCGACGCGATCGGTCCCACGCGATTGAATGGCGAAAAGCCCGAGGAGGATGCCGACGGAAATCGGCACGATGAACGGTTGTGCCGCTTTGGTCGCGACGCCGACGCCTTCAACTGCCGAGATCACGGAGATCGCGGGCGTAATAATGCCGTCGCCAAAGAGCATCGCCGCACCAATGGCGACAACCCAGGTTAGCCATCCGGCTTTCGCCGGAACGTTGCCGACGCGCGGCAACGCGGCAAGTGCAAGCAAGGCGAGGATTCCGCCTTCGCCATCGTGGTCGACCCTCAGGAGCACCCCGACGTACTTGAAGCACACGACAAAAACGATCGCCCACAGAAGGAGCGAGATGATGCCGAGCACGTTTTCGAGTTGCGGTCCGACGTTCGCTGTCGTGAAACATGTCTTGAGCGTGTAGAGCGGGCTCGTCCCAATATCACCAAACACGACGCCGAGCGCGGCGAGCGCGGCCCCCGGGGCTAATCGTGCGCTTTTCTTCGCGACGTCCCCGAGTGGCAAATTCATTTCCGTCGCGGCCATCGCGGCGTCTTACCCGCTTAGCTGCGAATCGAAATCACGCCGTAACGTTTTGCGTAAGCTTGGCGTTCTTCATCGAAACGGGCGCGGATGTTCGCCGACTCGAGTACGGCGGCAGCCATCGCGACTTCGTCGGCCTTGGCCTTTCGTTTCACTTCGAGGGCTTTGGCATCGGCAAGTGCGCGTTTCTTGGTCATCTCCGTTAAATTTGGGATCGACCAGGGAACACCTGGGCGTCACGATATCGATTGCGGACGTCAAAGGACTGATGTTGCCCAATATCGCCTTCAGCCGCGTAGATTCTGGCCCGGATGCCCGCTTCTACGATCGACCCCGTTTTGTCGCACACATCGACGATCTGGCGATCGCGGCGGTCACCGAACTGTACCGCGCGTACCTGCCGCCAGGCGGCATCATCTTGGATCTCATGAGCAGTTGGATCAGCCATCTCCCGCCGGAAAGCGCCTATGGCGCGGTCGCCGGGCTCGGGATGAACGCAGCCGAGCTTGCCGAGAATCCGCGTCTTGAAACCTTCGTCGTCCACGACCTCAATGCGTCGCCCACCATTCCGTTCGGCGATTCGATTTTCGATGCGGCGATGATCTGCGTCTCGGTGCAATACCTTACGCAACCGATCGCGGTGATGCGCGATCTCGCGCGCGTTATGCGCCCGGGGGCGCCGCTGGTCATCACATTTTCCAACCGCTGCTTCCCGACAAAAGCCGTCGCTCTTTGGCACGCGCTCGGAGACGACGGACATGCCGGACTCGTCGCAAGCTATTTGCGCGAAGCGCGTGCCTGGGTCGAAATCGAGACGCTCGACTGTACACCACGCGGCGGGGACGTGCTCCGCGCCGTCGTTGCGAAGCGCGTGCCGCTCGATTAAGCGGCTTCCCGCGCGCCCGGGGCACCGAACCAAAAGATAACGCACACGCAAGCCGCACCGACCGCGGCCGCAACGAGCGCACGTTCGGTACCGATCGCACTCGCCAAGCTCCCGATGGCGAAGTTGCCGATGGGAATTCCACCGAGGAATGCGAGCGAAAAGAGACCGTTCGCGCGCCCGCGTTCCTCGTCGCCCGCGCACTCTTGCACGTAGGTATTGGCGAGTGCGTACATGAGCGTATCGATCGCACCGATCACGAAGAGCATAATGCCCGCAACCGTAACGTCGCGTACGAACGTGAAGCCGATGAGTGCGATGGCGGAAGCGAACATCGCGATCGGAATGACGCGGCCTTTCGTCCCGATTTCGCCGATCTTCGCAAGCACGAGTGCGCCCACGATCGCGCCGCCGCCGCCGCAAGCCGAGAGGATGCCGTATCCGCGCACGTCGAGGTGCAAGATATTCTTCGCGATGTCGGGCAGCAGCGTGATATACGGCGTAATTCCGATCGTGAACGCGGCGATGAGTAACGAGAATGGTACGACAACCGCTTCGAGTCGCGAGACGCGGGGTGCGACGAATGTCGCCACGTCATCGGCGCGCTCTTCATCGCGCCGCGCCGATTTTCGGCCGAGTACGAGAGCGAGCGCGATCATTGGCACGAGCGAGACGGCGAAGACGGCGAAACCGACCGCGACACCGACCGTCGCAATTGCGATCCCACCGAAGGCGGGCCCGAGCGTTCGAGCGACGCTCCACTCGAGTGAAGAGAGCGCGATCGCACGGCCGAGTTCTTCACCGCGCACGAGATCGTAGAGCCACGCGCGATCGACGGGATGTTCGAGCGCGATAATCGTGCCGATCGCAAATGAAAGTGCCGCGAGCGTCGCAAGTGTGACGTGCCCTGTCGCGATGAGTGCCGCGAGCGCGAGGGCGAGCGCGAGAAGAATCGCGTTACCGCCGGCGACGAGCGTGCGGCGATCGAAACGATCGGCAAGCGTACCGCCATAGAACGAAAAGAGCAGGTACGGTAACTGACCGCTTGCCGCGATCGTACCGAGCCAAAACGGCGAGTTCGTCAGCGTGAGGACGAGCCAACCCGACGCGACGGTCGAAATCCAGAAGCCGGTATCCGCGCAAGCGGCCGCGGCGAGATATGAGGCAAAACGACGAGTACGCAACGCATGGGTAGGTCGCGCGCGCGGGCACGCGACCCTGCTCGCGCGAACCGAACTCGTATGAACGCATCCGATCTCGTGCGGCACATCGACCAGTTCGAGCGCGTCGAGGCCGATGCGGCTGCGAGCGCGCGAGCGCGTGCGGGGCGAGCGCTCGTCATTCGCGGTGCGCGTCTTCAGGTGGCCGCAGACACCGCCGCACCGACCTTCGTTGCGTGCGCGCCGAACGATGTCGATCCCGCGATGCCGTTTCTCGGCATCGATGAATCGGGCGCACCGCTTTACGTCCATCTCCTCGCAAGTGAGAGTGAGCCCGATGATGCGACGCGCTTGAGTGATTTACGGATGGAGCTCGGGCGCTACACACCGGCGATGCGCGAAGCGATCGTAACCGCGCTCGCACTCGCGCGTTGGTCGCGCAACTCACGCTACTGCGGCGCGTGCGGGCGCGATCTCGTTTGGGAAATCGGAGGTCGGACAAAACGCTGCACGCGAGAGCCCGAACCGCATCGGCATTTTCCGCGCACCGATCCTGCGACGATCGTACTCGTACACGATGGTGACCGAGCGCTTCTCGGGCGGCAAGCGACGTGGCCACCGGGTCTCTACTCGACGCTTGCGGGATTCGTCGAGGCGGGTGAAACGGCCGAAAGTGCGGTCGCGCGCGAAGTCTTCGAAGAAGTCGGCGTGCGCGTCGACGATATTCGCTATTCCGGTAGCGAAGCGTGGCCTTTTCCCCGATCGCTCATGCTCGGTTATGTCGCACGCGCGACAACGTACGACATCCGCGTCGGCGACGAACTCGAGGACGCACGCTGGTTCACGCGCGACGAGTTGCGCGACGTGCAAGCGCACATGACAGCACGTATGCCGCATTTCGACACGATCGCACGCCGCCTCATGGCGGCCTGGATCGCGGAAGACTAGGCTTTCGCTTTTTGCACGGAAGTTTCTCGAACCGTTCCCTTTTTCGCGGACGTTTTCTTCGCCGTCGCCTCCTCCGTCGTGTAGGTTCCCGTTGTCGTCGGCTCGCCGGTGCGACTTTCTCGCCGCGTCGTCGATATCGCCTTCGTATTGCCGTGAGTAATATTTGCTATAGCGGTTACCCGTCGTTTCTCCGTCGGCATCCCGGTCGTTCCTCCACATCGTGTGCTTTCCCGAGCGTTACCCAACAACGGGCTATCGCGTCCGTGCCCTACGTCCGGCTCGATTTAAAGGCTTTAAACGTGCGCTGCGACATCGTCGACTTCGGTTTCGCTCAAGATCGACGGATACAACGTCGGCAACGGCGGCAGCGGATTTTTGATCCAAACGATCGTTGCGTCGTAATTCTTCCGCTGCCGCTCTCCCCGTAGCGACGGGCCGACGCCGCCTTCCGTGCCGGTTGGGCAGTGACATGTCGCGCAGTTTTTATAAAACATTCGTCTGATTCGTGCGTGCCGCCGTGCCCAGTGCTGCGACCACGGCCGACGGTCAAATCATCGGGTCGTACAGCGTCAGATCGCCTTCGCCGTGACGTGCCTCGCACTCGGCACCATCGTCTCACCCATCCTCAGCTTCTTGGCTTTGATCTCGTTGCTCGGTCTTGGCGCGGCGATAATCGTCGAAAGCGGTTAAAGGCGCACGTCTTACATCGTCTCTTCGACGCCGCGACGAATCAAGTACCAATTCATGCCAGCCGAGGATCTCGACTTCAAACCCCGCTAATGATGGAGACCATTAATCGAGGTCCTTCGAGTTTGTCAGCAGACTCCTATATGGCATTTGATGCTGTAGCTCGATAAGGTGTCTCGCGGTACGTTCGACTTCGTCGTTATTTCGCACTGCCGTTCGTTACGAGCGGCAGTGCCAGTGACTTTTCGGCTTTTTTATCGAGGATATCGAGGAAAGGTTTGACGATGTCGAGTGGCATCGGGAAGATGATCGTCGAGTTTTGATCGCCGCCGACTTCGGTGAGCGTTTGCAAGTAGCGTAGCTGCATCGCTGCCGGGTTCGTCGAGAGGATCGTGGCGGCATTAAGCAGCGTTTGCGCTGCTTGAAATTCGGCCTCGGCATGAATGACCTTCGCGCGACGGTCACGCTCGGCTTCGGCTTGCCTCGCAATCGATTTCACCATGTTTTCGGTGAGTTGGAGATCGCGAATTTCGACTGCGCTCACTTCGATACCCCAATCTTTCGTTCGCGCATCGAGGATGTCTTGAATGTCAACATTGAGCTTGGCGCGCGCGGTGAGCATCTCATCGAGATCGTGCTGTCCCAGAACGGAGCGCAAGGTCGTTTGCGCGAGCATCTTCGTAGCGGCGCTGAACTGCTCGACTTGGATAACCGACTTTGCTGCATCGATGACGTGAAAGTACAGCACCGCATCGACCTTCACCGAGACGTTGTCGCGAGAGATTAAGTCTTGGCTCGGAATCTCCATGACGACGGTTCGCAAATCGACACGGACGATTTGCTGGATCCACGGAACGATGAGGACGAGCCCCGGTCCGCGTACGGCTGAAAATCGGCCGAGGGTGAAGAGAACGGCTCGTTCGTACTCGCGGAGCACCTTGACCGACGCGCTCAGAGCGAACAATACGAGAACCACGATGACAAACGGAGCATAGAACTCGACGGGCATGGGTTTGATCCTTTCGCGAACTCACCGTGAGACGCGCTTTTAAATGGATTTCCAGCGTAGCGCGCCGGCGTGGTTTACCATATCGTGAAACGGAGGGATGTTGCTCTCCGAATACGCCGTTGCGGGATCCGACGCTTTAAAAGAGATCGACAAGACAGTTACGTCGTCGGGATGTTCCAAGGCATGGGATCATTGTTTGGGAGCGATGCCGCTACTTTGATCGCCTGTTTCGCTTGTCCCATCTTCACCGCGGCTCCGAGACCTTTGCCGCAGACATCGCCGACTGAGAAGGCAACCCGTTGCTCGACGACCGGAAAGTCGCTGACGGCGGAACCCATCATAAGGGCGTCCACCGTGCCTGTTTCGCCACGAGCGCTTTAGGAAGCGCGTCGACCGTTGAAGATTCCGAATGAACCGAAAAGACGCTCCCGTCACGCAGGAGTCAGAACGTGTATCGTCGCTCCAAGCGTGCCGCCACGCCCCCGCATAGCGCTACGGCCGCTTTTCGTATAACGGATTCTGATACCCGGCGTTCCAGAACGGTGAGAAGCCGTAGTAGCCGTAGTATGGA
>JANOMT010000063.1:0-22568 GCA_031420415.1 Vulcanimicrobiota bacterium | reverse complement strand
GGTTTGCGGTGTCTTCTGACTGGTGGCGACATCGTCTCTGCTAAGGACGCGGCCGCCTTCATCCGCACAAATCCACATTGCAGCTTAGTCGACGGATACGGACCGACTGAAAATACGACGTTTAGCTGTTGCTATCGAATAGATTCCTTAGACGCGATTGGCGAGTCGGTTCCGATCGGAAAACCGATCGCGAACGCCACGGCATACATCCTCGACGAATCATTGCTTCTGGTCGCGCCGGGAATTCCTGGCGAGCTCTTCGTCGGGGGCGACGGGGTAGCTCGCGGGTACGTGAATTTACCGGAGTTGACCGCCGAGAGATTTCTCATCGATCCGTTTTCTTCAGAAGTGGGAGCTCGCATGTATCGGACCGGAGATCGAGCACGACTTCGCGCCGACAATCTGATCGAGTTTCTCGGTCGTTCCGATGATCAGGTGAAGATTAATGGCTTTCGTATCGAGCTTGCGGAGGTCGAACGAGCCTTACGTGCAAACTCCCTCGTTCGCGAAGGAGCAGTAAGCGTCGTTTCTGACGATTCTGGGCGGAAATTCCTTGCGGCACATGTCGTTGCCGCACCAGGAAGTATGCTCAATGTGCGCGCGGTCCGCGATCATCTCGGATCGATCTTGCCCCGACATATGGTCCCGCATCGAATCCTGTTCGTCGACGCTTTACCGAAGAATTCGAGTGGCAAAATTGACCGCACTGAGCTCACGCGCCGCGCGAGTGGCGTAAAGGATCCCGTCGTTCCGAAATTCCGAAAAATGCAAACCCAACTCGAGGCCACGATCTCTGCTTGTTGGGTCGAGGTTCTCGGCAACCGTGTCGACGCAGACCCCAATACAAATTTCTTCGATGCCGGCGGCGACTCGCTCCGCCTTCTCGCGTTGCACGAGCGGCTTGTCCGCGTGCTCGGGATCGACATCGAGCTTCTCGATCTGTTTGCCTATCCCACGGTCAGGTCGCTCGTTCAAGCGCTCGACGCTCGTAAGGTCTCGTAGCGCACGTGTTAGCGCGCTTCGTCGTCGCTTTCGTCGTCGTTGCGATGTGTTCGGTCGTCGTTGTTGCTGTAAGCCCGCGTCTCCCTAAACCCACTGGTCCGTGGCCCGTCGGGACGACCATCGTGTCGTTCGAAGCGAGCGATAAGACGCAAGTTCCTATCGTTGCTCGCGCGTGGTACCCGGCTCCGCTCGGCTCGCGCGGCGCGCACGCCTCCTATCAGTATGGATCGACAGCGCGAACGCTGAAAGAGCGCATGATTGGGATGTTCGTGCATACCGATGCACTTCGTAACGTTCCGATCGTTCGCGGGCGCGCACCTGTGATCGTGTACCTTCCCGGAATGGGTGGGCGCTCGTTTCACAACAGTGCGCAGGCGCAGGATTTGGCGAGCCACGGATATGTCGTCTTCGCCGTTGACGACACGCAACCGACGTTCGACTTCGATACTTCGAGCGCTTCGGGCATCCGAAAAGGCGAAGCCGATGGCGACCGTAAAATTCGCTTACAGGCACGCGATATCGGTCGTCTACTCGATGAACTCCACCGCCAAGAGGCGAGCCATTCGGGATTCTTTTCACAACATCTCGCGCTCGACTACGTTGGCGCCTTCGGCTTCTCGTTCGGTGGCGCAGTGGCTGCCGAACTCGCGGCGATCGATCCGCGCGTTGTTGGAGCGATCGACCTCGATGGCTCGATGTACGGCACGTCTGCCGCAGAGGGGGTCGCGAAACCATTTCTATACGTCACGTCCACAACGTACTCGAAGGTACCACAAGAAGCCGCATACGATCGTAAGCAGTTCGCCTCAGTCAAACGGGACTTGCATCGGCACGGCGGCTACCTGCTGAGCGTGGCTGGGACGGACCATTATAACTTTACGGATGCGTGCATTTTCCCATCGCTTCGGCGCACCGGTTTTGGTTCGATTGACGGAGCTCTCGGCGAGCGAATCGTCTCTCAGTACATCCTCGCATTTTTTAATCGTCACCTGCGAGGTCACGTAGTCCCGGAGATCGATGACGGTCTTCGATTCGATGAAGCCGCGACGCTCACGATCTATCGTCGTGGTGCAAACTAAGGTTTGCAACGGGCTTGCATCGCTTCCGAATCTTAAAATATATTTCGTCGTACTCGAGATACACAAATTTTTTAAGAATTGCGCAATGCTTGGGTCGCGGTCGGTAGAGGTGGTGGCGCTCGTCAGACTTTCTACCACGCTGCCGGACTTGTAAAGTTGAGCGAGAACACGTTGCTCGTCTTGCGGAAGAAACCGACCGACCTGCATGAACCAAACGTCGGGGGATCGAACGTTTGCAAAGTAATAGTGTATCCCAGAACCGTAGGATAAGACGAACGTATCGTACGATCGGCAAGATCTCAAAACTTGCGACCATTGCGCTTCCAACGCGCCGTCGGCGTAGAGACGTCGCCCCCCAGACGCAAATGTTCTGCAAGGAGTTGGTCGAGGGTTCAACCCGAGTGAGTCGTCGCTACCGAAATCGTACTTATTCTCCCAGTCGTGCGCGACTTTCGATGCCGCGCGGTGTGGTGTCGAAACTCACGAAGGTTTTCGTGTGACCGTGCTTACCAATTTTCGCACGATCCGCGCAGGGAGTCTAACGCGTTGCACGCCGGAAAAGATCGCTTGCTTTTGGCTGTGAGGATTGCGTTGTGAGATCGCTCTCATCAAGCCTATCTTCCAGCGGTCCGAATGAATCGATCGGCCTGGTGGGTTCGGTTTGAGCCCCAGTTGGCGCATAAATGAGTTCACTTGGTAGACGTGTGCGCGTTGATCGGTTTGAGGGAGAGTGAAGAATATGCTTACGCTGATCGAGACGCGATCGTGATTGAAAATCCGGTGGGGAGCGAGGGGCGGGTGGTGAACGGCATCCCCGGCGTTCAACACGAATCTGGACGCACGATTTTCCAAATCGGGACGGTACCTACCAGCCATCACATCGCCGTGATAAAAATTTTCAATTTCGGCTTCGTTGAGGACCGACCGGTCGGTTTGATCGAAAAGGTCGACCGTTTTGGTTCCGCGGACTTGCATCAAGAAATTCGTCTCGTGATCGAAATGGTACGGTACCGCGAGGTTGGGCGAATTCATGAAGATCGTCATCCCAGACCAGCTCATCGACTCTCGGATCGGAATTTGCGAAAGCGCAGCAAGTTCGTCTAGCAACGCGTCATGATTTTTCCCGTAGTCAGGATCCAATTCGTTCGCGTATGAAATTTTGATCCAGTCCTCGCGCTCGTCGAGCTGTCGGATTCGATCGGCCAGCGATAGAGCCTCCCCAAAACTTTTACGACTAAAAAAATGACCCCGCTGATTACGATGCGCGGCTCGCACTGCAAGTTCCGCGAGGCGCGGGAGCTCGAGGAGCGGATTATTGCCGAGCGTGTGACGAAATGCGAATGGTCGCCGATTGATATTCACCCAAAGAGGCTCATCCGCACTCGTTATTATGGGACCGCCGGTAAAGGCGCACGCTCGAGAAATCACCTCCGAAGACATCGTGGTGTCCCGTCCAAATTTCTCGTATTCTAACGCGCCAAGTAGTGAGTGCGAACCCCTGGTCGGGTCATAGAGAGGGCGTTTCTGCAGGTACAGTACGATCGAAATTCGGCCTTACATTCGAAGGAGAAGCCGACGTATTTTGCGACCGAGCGTATAACGTTCGCAGCGAGGGATTCCACGAGCTTCGGCTCGGAAAAGATTTGATAAGGACAGACCGCCGGTCCAATATCCTGTATCGTGAAATATCCGAGTGATGGATGGGTTGGCGTGCGATTGAGGATCAATCCGCGCGGCTTTCTAGGCACCGCCCGAAGCACGCTGTGAGTGGCTGCGCTAGAAACTGCAATGTTCCGGCTATTAAAAGGACGTCGTGTCCGTCGCGATCCGTGGGATCCGAATCTAGCGCGAGTCTCGCTCCAACTCGCGTCATTTGCGGCACGTTACAGATCATCCAGATGAGTTGCCGTGGATCGGTCAAGTCGTCTTGATATGCGTAATAGGCATGTCCGACATTGCCACCCCAATCGAACGCACGAAGGCGGGCGCAGAAATTTTTCTGCGTCCAGTAAATTACCGGATAATCGCTCGTGCGCATGTTCCGGAAGTCATGAAGATACATCTCGGCGGCTTCCGCGTGATCGTAACCGAAACGACGGTGGCGCGGAGTCGCCGCCACGGCCTCCGTGAACGTCGCGTATTTCCCCAAGAAATGGCATTTCGCGCGCTTCAAGGATTTCTGGAAGTTGACCGTAGCACGCCTCGAACGAAGGTTTGCACAAAAACTCCACATCCTACGAGGTGACCGGTTCCAGCTCGACTTCGAGCACTCCATTGATCCACTGCGGGATTTGTGAGCCGCTCCGTTGCTCGTATATGCGAAATTCTTGTAGCGTTATACGACCGGCACCGCGTACCAACACCCCCTCGAGTAGGGCAGAATGAGGTGTGCCGATCGTACGAGCGACGTCGCCGCGAAGCCACGTCGATAAGAAAGCCCCTATTCGGTCCATTGAAGGCGGCACGCAATCACTCTATCCTTTATTTGAAGTCAGGGTGATTTGAAGCCCTTGCCCTTGTCAAAACGGCCCGGCGCTAGGGATTTTTATGTACATGGCGTCGACGGCACCCGATCATCCGAGCCGCTTGTAGAGAGGTTAGAAGCGATGTCCCTTTTACTGTCGCTCGCAGACACGCGAAATCCAAACTCGCTCGCATCGAGGTTGCGTCGCAAACGGTGGGGCGTGTTTCGAGACCTCATCGATATGGTTCCGCGGCCCATGAGAATCCTGGATGTCGGTGGTACCGAGGCGTTTTGGCGAGATACCTCCCTGCTAAACGACGATTTCGTGGAAATCACGATACTCAACGTTGAGTTCGCTTCACAAGCTGAACCACGGATGCACTACGTAACAGGAGACGCGCGCAAGCTCCCTTTCTCGGACCGCAGCTTCGATGTTGTTTACTCGAATTCTGTTATCGAACATGTGGGTGATGCGACCGACCAGGCACGCATGGCTGCGGAAATACAGCGAGTCGGCAAACGCTACTTCGTTCAAACGCCGAATTATTTTTTTCCAATCGAACCACATTTTCTCGTCCCCGGTTTTCAGTTTCTGCCCAGCGATGCGCGGGCACATATCTTGCACAATTTCGACCTTGGGTGGACGAAGCGGGAGCCGGATTTTTCGCGAGCACGCGATGTCGTGGATTCGATCAAACTTCTTAAACGTCGCGATTTCGCAACGCTTTTTCCCGCCGCGACCCTGTACGACGAACGCTATCTCGGGATGAGCAAAAGTTTTATCGCGCATGGTGGTTTCGGACGATAAGTTGCCGGCGGAACCCCCCTAATTGGGACATTGTTTCTCACGCGGCGCAGGCGCATTATTCTAGGGCGCAGGTTTCTCTCGCATCCGCTCTTTTCATGATGAGGGTACGTTGTCTTATTCGAAACGGCCGGTTTGTATTATCGGTACGGGATACGTAGGAATGGCCTGCGCAATTGGGCTTGCCGAACTTGGGTGGCGCGTGAATGCCTACGACATTCTTACCGATCGAATCGACAGATTACGACGTGGCATACCCCCCTACCGCGAACAGGGAATCGCCGAAGCTTTGCATGTTCATATGGACGCACATCGCATCGAGTTCTTCACCGATCTCGAGTTGGCGGCTCGCGACGCAGAGATCATCATCATCGCCGTTGGAACGCCGTCACGTGAGGACGGATCTGCTGATTTAGCGGCTGTACTCGTTGCCATCGAGCGGCTTTCGGCCGTTAAGTTCACGAGTTGGCCGACGATCGTCGTCCGCTCGACGGTTCCGCCGGGCACGAGCGATTCGCTCGCCGCAATAGCCGACGATTGGGCAGATTTGATCTACGCGCCCGAATTTTTACGGGAAGGCTCGGCTGTTCCTGATTTTCTTTCCCCCGATCGCATCATCATCGGGTGCGGTCAGCCTTCGGACGCGGTTCGCTACGTTAACCTACTCGAGCGTCTGCAGAAGCCGGTCGTCTTTACGTCACGCTTGAATGCCGAATTGATTAAAGGGTGTTCTAACGCCTATCTAGCCCTAAAAATAAGCTTTGCCAACGAGGTTGCGAACATGTGCGACGCGCTCGGCGGCACTTCCGACGACGTCTTGCGTGGCATCGGGTATGATCGCCGAATCGGGCCGGAATTCTTGCGTCCGGGCATCGGATTCGGTGGTCCGTGTTTCGAAAAAGATGTCAAGAGCATCGTGCATGTGGCTGAAAAGCACGGAATCGGACACGAGCTTTTCTCGGCGACGCTCCGCGTTAACGATGCTCAGCCGTTAAAAATCATCGACGCACTCGAACGAGAACTGAAATCTCTTACGGACGCGACGATCGGCGTTTGGGGCTTGGCCTTCAAGGCCGGGACCGACGATATTCGAGATTCTATCGCGGTGCGGATCGTTGACGAACTTTGTGTTCGGGGTGCTCGGACGATCGTCTACGACCCATCGGTGGCAGTGGCGCCCCTGCCTTCGGGAAGTCGCATGGTTGCGACGGCATTAGAAGCAACTCACGCCGACGCGTTGCTCGTGCTCACGGAATGGTCCGAATTCGCGCGCATAGACCCAGCGAGCTACGCTCGTAATCTCGCGCGCCATGTCGTTGTCGATGGCCGGAACGTACTCGATGCGGCCCGTGTTTCTGCAGCCGGCCTCACATACCGCGGCGTCGGCCTCGCATCGTTACCGGCGGTCGAGTGTAGTTCGCTAGCGTATATGGGGGCGTGATGGGTGAATCCGCCGAGCTTCGCTTTCGCATTGCAGACACCGATATCGCGCTTATCGGTCCGAGTAGCGTCCTCTCTATCGTCGATCGCATGCTCCTCAATGTTGAACGCGCGTGGAGTAAGGCGATGGACCCGGTGAAGATCGAGGTATCTTGCGCGGCCGAAATCTGGCGAATTCACGGAGAGGCCCCGGCCAGCCGAAAGGTGCTCGGAGCCCGGAGTGCTCTGCCGCAGGTTGCCGGTGCGATCGTATCTGCAATCTTAGCTGAAGTGGCGTTTCAGAAAAACGTCGAGGTCTGGCGCGCCGCCGTCGTGGAACGCGAAAATCGAGCCCTCGTGTTCATTGGTGACGATTGGGAGTCTTGCGTCACGATGATCGCGCATCTGCATACCCGAGGTTGGAAGATTCTCGGCGGAGACTATGCGCTAATCTCCGGCGACACGCTCGTGGTTTCGGCCTTTAAAAAATTGCTTCACGCCAACTCCTCATGCATCGCCTCGTTTCCCCGCTGGTATCGCCAAGCGATCGAAGCTTCTCCCTGGTATTCGAGTTCGCGGGCGATCGCGTTTTACGCGATCGATCCGCAACTTACGAACGGCACTTTGCCGTGGGGCGAAAGCGCGCCGTTGGGCGCCGTGCTCAAGGTCGACGGCCAATTCGCCGACCATCCGTACCTTGAGGCGACTGATCACATCGCTTTCTCCGGGTCCTTGCGCGCCGCGGATCTCAAACGCGCTGGCGTCGAGATCTCGAATCTCATCGTCGGCGACTTTATAGAGACGTGCGATCTGGTGGAACGTTGGTTCGCCTCGCTCGCAGTGCCGGCGTGAGCTGCGGTGCATCGAGAACCGGTCATGCAAGCTAAACCTTTACCGCCAACGCTTACAGAGGACGACGAGCCTCTTATCTCGGTCATCGTTCCCGTTTTTCAAGGTGAGCGCTTAATAGAAGGCGCGGTTCGCTCCGTTCTTTTGCAGAGTCACCGCAACCTCGAAGTTATCGTCGTCGATGATGGGTCGACCGATGCGACACTCGCGAAAGTTCGTAGGCTCGTCGACCCGCGCCTCCGCGTCATCGCGCAAAACAACGCGGGCACTGCAGTTGCGCGCAATTCAGCTATTGAAGTCGCGCGCGGCGAGTACATCGCTTTTCTGGACTGCGACGATCGATGGTTCCCGACGAAGCTTGAGGTGGAGTTGCGCGTGCTCCGTGATGCAGAACCGGATATCGGCATTGCCTACAGCTCTTACTATGCGGTCGACGATCGCGGGCGCCTCCTCAATGCGGCTCCGGCGCGCACCGTGTGCGGCGACGTCTTTGAGTTTCTGCTCGATGGTGACGACTTCTTAATGCCGAGCGTCTGTCTTTTCGATCGCCGCGTTGTTGAAGCCATCGGCCACTTCAACGCACGAAATTATCACGAAGATCACGAGTTCATCCTGCGTGCTACGAAAAAATACCCGATCTTTCCGACACGAGAGCGGCTTATCGTCTACCGGCAATCTACGAGTGGCAAGTGTCGGAGTATCCTGCAAGACTTCGACCGCGCTCGCGCAGCAGAACTCGCAACGATCGAGTACGTCAACGATGCATTGAACGAAGACCAGCTGGATCGCTTGCGCGAAAACGCGCTACGCTCGCTGTCGTGCCGGTTCTTAATGTATGGATTCAATCACCACGCGCGTCGGCTATTACAGGAAATCGACGCGAGCCGCCTGCGAACGAATAAAAAGGGCTGGCTCGCATGGATCTTCGCACGGAGTGGCATCAACTTGCTTCAAGCCGCTCGGCTCGTTATCCAGGCGATGCATCTTGTTTTTTTGCAGCCCGCGTGGAGTCGTCTCCTCGCTCGGGCGCCCTTGGCACTGGGCTATGATTGATGGTCGGAAGACATCACGGATTCGAGTTTGTGTTGCAATTCCGACCTTTCGTCGGCCGGCGCAACTCGAGTTGCTTCTCCGCGGGATCTCCCGACAAGAGATTAGTTCGACGTACGATATCGACGTCGTCGTATTCGACAACGATTCATCTGCCTCTGCTGCGCCGGTCGTCGAAAGCCTACGTTCGGTTCTCGGTCTCCAGCTCATGTACGTGCACGAGCGCGAACGCGGATTGTCGGCGGTCCGGAATTCGGCCCTCGCATTTGCGGAGGGGAGCTACGAGTTCCTCGCGATGATCGACGACGACGAAAACCCCGAACCGCAGTGGCTCGCACAACTGCTAGAAGTGGCGACACGTACGCGAGCCGATGCGACATTCGGTCCGGTGCGATATGAGTTTCCCGATGGGGCGCCGCGTTGGCTAAAAAATGGAAATTTTTTCGATTTGCCCGTGGAAGCAGGGGATGGGGAACCGATGGTTACCGGTTACAGCGGTAACTGTCTGCTTCGGGTCGATTCGCTACGGCGCTTCGCTTTAAAGTTCGATCGAACGTTTGACTTTTCTGGCGGTGAAGATCTTTTATTTTTTCGTCAACTACGCGAGCGTGGTGCTTCATTCGTGTTTGCCGCGCGAGCGCAGACAACCGAAGGCGTCGTTCCGAAGCGCGCCTCTGCCGGTTACATCCTTCAATTAAATTATCGTCGGGGAAATACGCTCGCGATTTGTGACGTGCGAACGCGACCAGGAGTGCGGAGCGTCGCCCTGCGCGCGTTGAAGGGATCGTTGCGCCTTGCGCGTGGTTTCGCGCAACTAATTCCGCTATCGTTGCTGCGCGGGCGCGGCGGCGCGCTTACGGCGGCGTGCGATTTGGCCCATGGGATCGGGTCGATCGTCGGTCTTTTCGGCGTTGTCTATGAGGCGTACGGACGTGTCGATGTTCGCGTTTAGGTCTTTCGCAATTGAGTGCGGGGTATAAAATCATGTCGATCGAGATGTTGCCTATTCCTATTGGCCCTGGGAGCGATAAGATGCTCTTGGTTCCGAAGAAATCCGCCCATATCGCGAACGTTCGCATAGACGTCGTCGGCTTCGGGGAGGCCGTCCAGGCAATCGTGGCACGGGCGACGGGTGAGCTCGAGAACGGCTATGTGGTCACGCCAAACGCACACCACGTCGTGCTATTGCAGCGCGACCCTCATTTTCGTAAGATTTACGAGGATGCGTGTCTCGTCGTTCCGGACGGCGTTCCGTTATTATGGGCCGGCAAGTTACTTGGCCAGAAATTACGAGGTCGCGTGAATGGAACAGACCTCTTCGAAGCGTTATGCGCGATTGCGGCGCGTCAGGGACTACGAGTATTTCTGCTCGGAGGCCGAGATCATGCGGCGAATGACGCGGCAGCGAATTTGCGTTCGCGCAATCCCGGCCTACAAGTGTGCGGGACATATTGTCCCGACCTTGGTTTTGAAAAAGACGAAATCGAAAATGCGAAGATTATCGATTTGATCAATGAGGCGCGCGCGGATATTCTCTTCGTTGGGCTGGGCGCGCCAAAACAAGAATACTGGATGTACGCGAATCGTTCTAAGCTCGACGTCAAAGTGTCGCTCGGTATCGGTGTCAGTTTCGAATTTGTAGCTGGAATGGTGCCGCGTGCTCCCGTTTGGATGCGAAGCACCGGCCTCGAATGGCTCTTTCGTCTCTGCAGCGAGCCGAAACGGCTGTGGAGGCGTTATATCTTCGGAAACGCGGCTTTCTGTAGTCTCATCATGCGCGAATACGTCGAGCACCGTCTCGACGTTCATCCGGCGACGCGAGACCGTTCGTCATCGTGAGCGCATCGACGGCGTTTGCGATTTTTTTTGCGACTCTGGACCACCCAAAGCGGGCACGGTAAGCGTTTCGAGCTCGCATTCCGAAATCGGCCGCGACGCTCGGGTCACTTGAAATCTCGTTCATTGCTCGAGCAAGCGCCGAAACGTCTCCAGCTGGCACCACCAGGCCTCCGTCGCCGATGATTTCGGGCATCGCGCAACGATCGGCTCCGATGCATGGAAGTCCGGCCGCCATCGCTTCGATAAACGCGATGCCGAATGGTTCGTACACCGACGGCATGACGAACGCCGAAGCCGACCGGTAGAGGTCTGCCATACGTCGCTTTCCTTCTTGGCCCGCGAGCGAAATGAGTCCAGTCGACGTCACACCGGGTGCGATCAAACCTGCGGGCCCGAAGCCGACGATCGTCAATCGTGCCGCCGGAAGGCTTTGCCGCAGTCGTGCGAAGGCCTCGAGAACTTCCGGCCCACCTTTGCGCTTGAAGTCACGGCCTACGAAAAGGAAATTAACGTTCGAATAGTCGCGCTCTCCCGCAAGGAGTTCCTCATTAATGTTGCTGCCCGCGCCGACGACTTCTATGCGCTCGCGTGGAATTGCGTGAAACGATGCCATTGCATCGGCAGCCCACGCGCTCATCGTAAAGATGCGATCCATCGTTTTGTAGATCTTGCCTTCGAATTCTAAGCGGCTGCGCGTATCGGCATGGGTCACACGTCGCAGGCTCAATGCTGCAGAGATCTCGTCGTCGAGATAGGACACGACCGGCTTTTCGGAGCGAGCGAGGTACGGGCCAAGTTGTAAGACGGCGTCGTAGTCCGCCGTGAGGTTCGCGACCTCTAAGCGAGCTCTGCGCGACGAGAAACGTACGGGCCAAACGCTACTGTGAAATCTCGCTCTCCATCGTTCCCGATTCGTCCGGAATTCGAGTGCCTGTGCGATGATCGTTTCCCGTCGGGTCACCCCGGCGTCGATCGCGTGGTCGACGTATCCGAGGGACCGTAGAGCTCCGAAGACTCCAAGCGAACTGCCGGACCAGGTGCGACTTCCGAAAGGTTCCCCGGACGAAATTCCGAGGATTCGCGTTTTAAATCGTGGTGGATCGGGCGGTCCGATTTCCACCCTGACGATGTCTTCCAAAGCATTCTCCGAGCGACACTTCGACTGGGGCGAAACGGGCTTCATGAACACACCGGAATTTCTGCGCTATTTTTTGGCGGCGACCTCTGGACCGATAAAACAAGAAGCTTGCTCTTCGCACTCGTTCCCGACTTGCGAATCCCCCCCTTGTTGCAATCCGATTTACGGTGCGTGGGTGGCTTCGCAGCACGCGCACCTCGGACGTCGCGAGAGCGAGTCCCAAGCATGTGCCGCAAGACCCTATTTCGGGTTATTGCGCGGTCGATACCCCCGCGTTACGGTTTAGGAGATGATACGCGCCGAAACTTGCCGGCTGGTGGCCACATGACCGAGGTCCGGCAATGATGCCGTCGGATTCACGGAACGGGTCGTGGAAGGTCGAGCGACTCATCCTCCTGTCGGTGATTGGTTTTGCGATCGCGCTTGGCATCGTGTTTCGATTTAGCGATCTCGATCGGAAATTTTTTTACGGAGATGAGGTCGTGAGTTCGTTGCGAGAATCCGGTCATACCGAGGCCGATTTTTCGCGTGATTTCGACGGACGCGTTCGAACCGTTCGTGACGTATCGCGGTATCTTTCGGATCGATCGACGAGCCCGAACGATACGATTCGATCGTTAGTCGCCGAAGATCCGCAGCATCCTCCGCTTTACTATCTGGCGGCGCGATACTGGACCCAAGCTTTTGGAGATACGATCGCGACCAGGCGGAGTCTTGCGGCCCTCTTTGGATCTCTAGCCGTTGCGGCCGTGTTTTGGCTCGGATACGAATTGTTCGGCTCGTTGACAATCGCTGCGATCGCAAGCGCCCTCGTCGCTACGTCGCCCTTTCACGTCATTTACGCGCAGCAAAACCGGGAGTACAGCGCGTGGTTATTTTTCCTCGCGCTGCAAGGGGCGCTGTTGCTTCGCGCGCTTCGATCTCGGGGCGCTCTCGCGTGGTCGGCCTACGCTGCCGCCCTTGCCGCCGCCCTCTACACCGACGCCTTGGTCCTGTACGATCTCGTCGCGATGACGCTCTTTGTGATCCTTCGCGAACGGCGATGGTCGGCGAATCTCAAAAAGTTCGCGTTTGCCACCGGCTTAGCTCTGCTAGCTTACGGGCCGTGGCTTCTGGTCATGTATCGTGGCGCGCGAACGATTACCGGTTGGATGGGCCCGCTACGAGTGGCAGTTTCTCCGGCTGTTTACGTGCTCAAGTGGATCTTTAATACGGCCGCGGTTTTCTTCGATTCTGAATACGAGTTTTCACGACTCATCCCCATCGCAATCCTCGTCCTCATCATCGTGGCGGCATCGTTCGTCGTCACAGCGATGAAGCTCGCGCCCGAGGCCCGGCTCTTCGTGTTCGCGCTCACCTTCGTACCTGCGGTTGCCTTCATCGCCTCGGATATGTTCGCTCACACCAGCCGAGCTACGGCGCCGCGTTATCTCGTTGCGGTATGGCTCGGCTGCGAACTAGCCGTCGCGTTTATGGTCGGCCGCTTTTTGCTCGACCCTCGAAAATTCAAACTCCGCGCGTTCGGCGCGGGCGTGTTGATCTTTTTGCTCGGATGTGGGCTTGGGTCGAATTTCATAAACGTTCCGGCGCAACAGACCTCGGCGACGGGAGAAATGGGCAGACTCGGTCCCGAAGCGCGTGCGATCAACACTGCAATCGATCCGCTCGTGGTTTACGTCCACGATGGTGAGCGTTGGGATATCGCCGTCGCCATGCTCGCCACCGTCTTACGTCCAGACGTGCACATCCAATTGTTCGAGCGACTCGAGGACGTTCGTATCCATCGGCCACAAGCCGGTTATTTTCTGTACGCTGGTAGTCCGGCTACGAAAGCGACCCTGGAGAAAGCCGACCACGGTCGATGGTTGGCCGTTCGGACGGAAAATTTTGGATCGCAATTGGTAAAAATGCTGCGTAACAAAGCTTCGCAGGATCGGTCGCGGTCTAGGGCACAAGCCGACGAGGACATCGAATTATGGCAGCGGTTACCGGATAGGCTGCCGGTCGTTCGGTCTGCGACCGATGCGCGTGCTCTGCAAGCGGCAACCAATGGCGTCTGAGCCCGCTACAAAAGTGCATCGGCCGGTGCTAAAGAGCGTTCAAGCGCTGCGCGCAGTTGCCGCCCTATTCGTGGTGTTGATGCACATGCAACTGCCCAATAATGGCGTCGATGTTTTCGCACAACCGATACTCGCAATCTTTCGGTACGTCGGCCACTTTGGTGTCGATCTCTTTTTTGCGATAAGTGGGTTCATTATGCTCGTGACCAACTCGGAGTGGTTCGCGCAGCCGAATGCGAGTCGGCGCTTCCTGCTACACCGTGCGATTCGAATCTATCCCGCGTATTGGTTGTCGATCTTGCCGATCTTCGTCGCGTTTTTGTTCGCACGCGATCACGTCATGCCGGGCCACGTTGTGGGACGAACCGATCTTTTGGCATCGTTCCTTCTCTATCCGCAACCCGTCGACCACGTATTGCTTCCCGTGTCGTGGACGCTCGCGTTCGAGGTAACGTTCTATCTCATCTTCGCGGCTATTCTCAAGCTACAGCGCCGCCATGTCGTGGTAGCGCTCGGGTTATGGTTCGTCTTCCAACTCGCCCTTTGGCTGGCATTCGAAGGATCCCCGAACCCATATTTAGAGTACGCTTCCACGGCGCTTCCGATGGAGTTCATTTTCGGCGCTTTGGTCGGTGTCGCATACGTTCGCGGCCACATGCCGGCAGCGTCGGCGCTGCTCGCATTCGGTGTGGCGGGAGTCTCTGCAGTGTGGATCGCGAGCAACGCCATGGGCCACGCGCTCTTCACGACGAGCATGGAACGGGTCATCTGCTTTGGAGTCCCGGCCGCAATGATTCTATACGGAGCGGTCGCGACCGAGGCCCGAGGGTCGCTTCGGATTCCTGCGTGGCTCGTTTCGCTCGGTGACGCGTCTTATGCGCTCTACTTATGGCACTTCTCGCTCATTTCCGCGGTGCGCTTGCTGGTTCTCAAACTCCATCCGGTTGGACGAGTGGCCGAGGTTCTCATCATTGCGATGACGCTCGCAGGCATACTGGTTTTTAGTTTAGCGGTGTATCGTTTCTTTGAGATGCCGGTCACGCGGGCGCTCAACGCGTTTTTCGTAGGCCGTTCCTCCCGCGTTACGGGAAAGTTCTGGCGACTCGAACCAATGCCGGTCGTCGTAAAGGTCGCGGAAGAATGACGACGGACCTAGCCGACCGCAGCGATCCGCGCATCGCGATCGTGACCCCGAGTTTTGCTCGCGATTTCGAAATGTGTCGCGCCTTGAATGAAACCGTACTCCAGTTTCTGCCTCCGCGAACTCGACATTACATCATCGTCGACGGACGAGACATACCGCTCTTTGCAAGGCTGACGAGCCCACGTACGATCATCGCCGCCGTCGAAGACGTCATCCCCAAGGGTTATTTTAAACTGCCGTTCGTTAAGAAATGGTGGTTTTCTACACCCGCCCTGCTGCCAGCGAAAGGGTGGCTGGTCCAGCAGCTCGTCAAGATGTCTTTGCCGGATTTCGCAACTGAGGAAGTACTCGTGAATGTCGACTCGGACGTTCGCTTCGTGCGACCCGTCGACGTCGGGCTCTTCGTCCGCAACGGAAAGACGCGAATGTACCGACTACCGCGCGGAATCGTTGCGGGGATGCAACACGTGAAGTGGCATAATAACGTCTGTCGTCTGTTGGACGTCCCGCGAGATCGGTTACCAATGGATGAATATGTCGGGAACATGATCAGTTGGGATCGACGGATCGTCCTCGAGGCTCGGGCACGCGTCGAAGCCGTGACGGGGGCGGCGTGGCATGTATCCTTTACCCGCGCACGCCTCGTTTCGGAATATTTTACGTATGGACTCTACGTCGATAAGGTACTCGGTGGAGACACGAGCCGCCTGTGGTACGACGAGCGGCCATGGTGCCACACGTATTGGGGCCCAGGTCCCTTACCCAGAGGGCAGATCGAGCAACTCGTCGACGGGTTACGATCCGACGACGTTGCCTTCTCCATTGCCGGCTACACGGGGACCGATATCGATGTCACACGCGAAGCGACCGAGCTGGTTATCGCGCGCGTCGGCTCCTAATCGTACCGGTCTGGCGAAGTTCCCACCTATTCGGGGCATTGCCGCGTTGTATTTTGCCCGTTACGATCATCGTGGAAGTGCGGAAGACTTCCGCAAATAATCTCGAGCGTGTTTCGTGTGGGGGAGTCCATGAACCGAGCCGTCCTATGCGCATTCGCCGCAGTTGCACTGGGCCTCACCAGCGCTCCGGCATCAGCCGCGGTGCATGCCGGAGACCAAATTTTCGTGACTGTTTACGATCATCCCGAGCTTACGGGTGAGGTCGTAATCGACACGACAGAACGTATTTCGCTTCCTCTGGCCGGGCTTGTGAACGTCGCAGGCTTAGATGTAAAGGGAATCGCCAAGCGCATTCAGTTACGACTTGCCAGATATATCGTAAAGCCGGCAGTCAACGTACAATTGAAGTCGCAGCTCTTAGCGATTTTCGTCTCGGGGGGGCCTGGTGGCACGCTAAAATACGAGCCCGGTGAAACACTCGTTTCAGCCCTTGGGGATCTCGCGCCTCGCTCGACCGAATCCACGTCGAAAGACGGTACGATCCAGTCGAGCGACATTGCCGGACTCGGTCGTTCTCGTCTGAATCTTCGACGCGTCGGGCTGGTTCGCGACCGGGCCGTTCTCGGAACGTTCGATGCACTGGCTCTATCGTCGGCCGGTCTGTCCGGTCCGACCTTGCAGCCTGGTGATCAAATATCACTTTCAGACAAGCCGAATGTCGTTCGCGTTTCCGGCCAAGTCGCTCGTCCTGGCCTCGCGTATCTCGCCGATGACGAACCGCTCTCCGACGCCATCGCGCAGGCCGGAGGATTTTTACCAACCGCGTCCACCTGGCGGATCGAACTCGATCGGGGGGGGACGGTTCAACGCGTGTCGCTGGCCGACGATCATTTCAATGCGCCGGCCAAGAATGGCGACGCGATCGTCGTACCATTGGCGATGCGCGTAAACGTCACAGGGCTCGTCGAGAAGCCAGGCGCGGCAAATCTGAAGACTGATGTCACGCTGCTTAGCGCGCTTTATGAAGCCGGTGGTCCGACAAAATTCGCCGATCTCGGAAACGTCCAAGTCCTTTCTGATGGCACGCGGGCCTCGTATGATGTTAGGAAACTGATTCATGGCGACGTTTCGCAAAATCCGACGCTCCACGACGGGGACGTCGTGTTCGTACCCGAAGGGCGCAAGATCATATTGACGTCGGTCTTTCAAGCTATTCTCAGCGCGGTATCGTTGGTGCGGCTGTGACCTCGGTCCAATTCGCACTTTGGCCGCAAAGTGACCTGAATGATATCTTTGTTGGAGGATTTTATGGAACCGACTGGTCGCGTTAATATCTGGCTTTCCGACGCTTACGAGACGATATGGCGCTATCGGTTGCTCGTCGTCCTTGTGGCAATCGGCTCGATCGTGGCGGCAATACCCTTGGTCAACTCGATCCCGCGCGAATACATGGCTTCGGTAAACATTCTCGGTGTTAATGGGAACACGCGCGACGATCCTACTTTTTCTTCACCCGATTTACCCTCAATCGCAACGAGTACAGTCGTGCTGGACCGCGTTTTAAACCGCCTCGGACTCGATATTCCACTCATCGCGATGAAGCGTCGAATTACGGTAAAACCGCCACCGTATAAATCGAGCATCATGAAAATCGAGTTTGTGGACTCGCAGCCGGAACGTGCTGCGTTGATCGCAAACGGTATTGCAGACGAGCTCATTCGATATTACAGCCAAATATCGACCTCGCGTTATGATTCCGATCTCGGCGCTCTCAACTCCGAACTCGAAAAGCAACGGGAGCGTATAACGAGAATCGACTTCCAGGTTCGAGCCCAGGGGTACATCGGGTCGAGTTCTTTCGACGATAAAGGGAACGACTCGGCGCCGCTCCAGCTCGGATCTTTCGAAACGGAAAAGCAATTGGCAAGCTCGGTTTTGCAGGGTGATGAAGCGCACTTGCGGGCCGTGGCTCTCGACTCGCAAGCCCGATTGAAATTGTTTCGGCGCGACGTCCTCAAGAATGACGATCGCTATCAAAGCCTGCAGACCGCGGCTTCGCTTAGCGCGGCGCAGCTGGCGCAGTTTAGGGCTGTATACACGAGCGCCTTTCCCGGCTTGCCTGCGGCTGAGTTCAAAGCCCGCTCGCTCGATGAGGCGGCAAAAAAAGAAGCCCAGCGCGCCATGGAATCGCCGGATGCATACAGCCCTGCGGTAGCGGAGGCTCAAATCGAAGAACGCAAAGCGGGGGCGGTTATCGTCGCCGATCGTGCCAAAATCTCTGCTCTTGAAAATCTCATTGCAATCGAACATGCCCGGCTCGACGCGATGCAGCCTTTGGCCCTTCTCCAACTCGAACGCAGTGCTGCCAAGGCCGAATACCTTTCAATTTCGGCGCATCGAGCAACCGCTCTAGCGAATCGCGCCGACGCGCTTTCACTCGGTTCGGTCAGCGTCGTGGATCGCGCTATCGCTACAGAAGTTCAAATGGGACTGAGCCGCAAAGCGCTCATCGCCATTTCGGTGCTGATTAGTTTCTTGCTAGCGTTTGCCGCCGCGTTTCTTGCCGATTCATTTAATCCGCGTCTCCGCCGCTTAAGTCAGATCGAGAACCTCTACGGAAAAGAAGTCATCGCCACGTTAGGGAGGAGATGATGCGCGAGAAATCAGTTCAACCGCCGGATTCGATCGAATCGTCAGCTGGACAAATCGAATTGTTGCGGGCGCGCGTCGAGCGTCAAGTGCGCAAGCCTGCGATCGTGGTTATTACCTCGGCCAAGCAGGGCGACGGTAAGAGCCTTACGGCGTTCCTTTTGGCAAAATCGCTTGCAAAAGCGGGGCGCCGCACGGCACTTGTCGACACCCCGCACGATTCATCGAACGAGGATGCATTCATCTCCTCGCATGATTTTCGGGACCTTCTCGTGCGGGTGCAACTTCCAAAGGAGTTCCATTCCACGGAAGCGTCAACTGAATATCTCAGTTTGCTTCGCGCGGCGTATGAGTTTACAATTATCGATAGCGGGCTCT
This sequence comes from Vulcanimicrobiota bacterium, assembly GCA_031420415.1. Lineage (GTDB taxonomy): Bacteria > Vulcanimicrobiota > Vulcanimicrobiia > Vulcanimicrobiales > Vulcanimicrobiaceae > JANYGA01. The sequence goes on along the minus strand of JANOMT010000063.1, from coordinate 3,793 downwards.
TACTTACCGATACTGTAACTATGGCGTTGGCCGAAAATGCTGAGGGCCTCTTGCTAGCGGTTCGCTTAGGCCGTGCTCCGAGTGATGACGACGATCTTACCATTCAATTAATCGAGCAATTTGATTGCCCAGTAATTGGCCTTATCGCGGCCTTACCTTCCGCCATCGACGACTTCAGCGTTCGAAGAGACGAGCTCGTCGGAGGGATCCCGAGGGTTCCATTTGGGACCTTGCGCGATCAACGGGGTAGCGGTAATGCTTTCAGGCTTTTCGAAACGATCGACCCGGTGCCTTTCCGCTCTTCGTAAACCAATCATTAGGGGAACCAACATCGGCGAAAGGCATTTGCCGCGCACAGATCACCCGCGCGATGTGCGGGAAAGTTGTGGCTCCCAAATGGCTTTCGAAAATAATTTTTGAGTTCCGATACCGCAGAGGGCCGGCGCGGTTTACGTGTAGGATTGGGAGCACCGCGCTTACGTATGTCTAGTGGCTTTGGCTCGAAATCAAACGCGCTATCGCCTCAGAATCTCTCGGCAGATTCCTCTGAGGGCACAGGCTCGGGTCGACTTGAGTTTTGGCTCGTATTCGCAGGAGCGGTGTTCGCTGAAATCTTGCTTCCAATTGTCGACAAGTATCAATCGGGCGATGGGTCTGGTTCGTTGCTCGCCCAAATCATTTGGAGTCTCATGTATGCGTCGGCGGGCATACGACTTTTTGCCCTCAAACGCATTACGAAGCCGCTCCTCGTGGGTTCGACAGCGCTCTGGTTGTTCGCGATTTTTATGCTCACGTCGTTCCTTTGGTCTGTTTCACCAAAAACAACGTTCGTAAATGGTATCGAGTTGATCGGTACGACCGTCGTCGGGACCTACTTGGTCGCGCGATTCACGCTTTCCCAACTTTTGCATCTCGTTGCTCTCACGTTTGGAACGATCGCGGTTCTGAGCCTCTTGTTCGTCTTCGTAGCGCCGGGGCACGGACGGATGAATTATGGAAGCGGGCCGTGGGCTGGCATCTATCAGGATAAAAACAACCTCGGCCGAGCGATGTCGCTGGCGATTATGTCGCTCGTTGCGCTCCTAAGTGACAGTACGCGTCGAAAATTTCTCTTCACGACACTCGTGCTCGTTCTCGTCGGATGTACGTCGCTTCTCCTCGGATCGGCGTCCGCCACTGCGCTCGGCGACTGCGTCGTCGTCGTTGCGGCAAATCTAGCCTTAATAGCGTGTAAATCAAAACGTTTCGGAATACCGGCACGCATTGTTACCGCTATCAGCGGGTTCGTGGCCTTGATCGCCTACGGCGTCTTTGGACTGACGGTGGATTCGATCTTCGGCGTTCTCGGCCGCGATACGAGTCTGACCGGTCGTTCGGATTTTTGGCCCTATCTCCAACAAGCGATCGCTGCAAGGCCAATCCTGGGTTATGGCTACAATGCCTTTTTCGGATCCTCCGTCGGCGACAGTTACCTGAGCTACTACGTCGTCGAAGCGGGTGGGTTCAGTCCTTACCACGCCCATAACAGTTTCTTACAGATTTCTCTCGATGGTGGCTACGTCGGGGTGGGCCTTCTTGGCATCGTCCTGCTTATCTCGATCTGGCGCGGCTTTAGTTATCTTCTCGTCGAACATCGGGCATACGCGGGCTGGCCGCTTATGATCGTTGTGTATCTTATTTTGGGCAGCTTTACCGAAACGTATTTTGGGAACTACAACTCGATCGAATGGATCCTTTTTGTCGCGGCAATACTCTACCCGGTGCGCCTAAGGCTCGATTTGCAGGCGGTGAAGCCAGCAGAAAAAAGGTTGGGGCGTGTTCCGCAAGTCGCGCTACCGACTCGAATTGCGACCGGCCGTCGGGTACGCCTGAATCTCGCGCCGTCGTCACTCGAAGCGTTCGCCCCAAGCGATTTAGAAATAAGGAATCATTAGCGTGGGACTCTCCCCTATTCGGTTGGTTGTTCGCGCGATGCAATCGCGATACCATTTCGGTAATGTCGTCCCGGAGCCGATCTTTTCTCGGGCGCGCGTCGACGCGGCCCTCATTCTCAGTTAACGCGAAGGGCCGCAGTTACTGCGCCTACGAGTGGGAGCGAGAATTGTCGCATGACGCGAACTGTCGGTTAAACCCGTGAGAGTTTTCGCGCAATGGCCCATATACTTTTTAGGACGAATGGTGCCAGCAGCGGTTGGATTCGCCGGCATCGCTCTCTATACGCGTCTCTTAGACCCGGGCAGTTTCGGCACGTATGCGGTGCTTCTGAGCACGGCGTTTCTCGTAGGTATCACGGGTTTCTCTTGGTTGCGGATCGCGACACTGCGAATGATTGCGACGGTCGAGGCCTCGCAGGAGGCTGATTTTACCGCCACGATTGCGTGGTCGTTTGCCGGAACATCGATCGTCGTCGCAGCGGCTATTTTTCTGACGCTACGAATTTATCAGCCGACACTGTCGCTTACGTCTGAGATCTTGACTGCCGCGGCTGCGATAGCGAGCGGTTGGTTCGAGCTTAATATCACGGTTTCTCAGGCTCGCCTCAAGCTTATAACCATGAGCGGACTCGCGATGGCTCGCGCGACTGGTACGCTCGGATTCTCGCTAGCGTTTATTGCTCTCGGTCTGAAGTCAAATGCGTTGCTTGGTGGTTTCGTGATGGGAAATAGCTTGTCCCTAGGTGCTCTTTGGTTATGGCGTCCGGCCGTTCGCGGCCGGTTTAGTCGCGAAATTTTTCTCCGCATGATTCGTTTTGGGTGGCCCTCGAGTGCCGGATCCTTGAATCTATTCGCGATAACGTTTCAGCGCTATTTACTCGCGGCAGTCGGCGGCAGCTCGGTGCTCGGCGTGTATGCTGCTGCCAGCGACTTTTCGCAACAAACGGTAGGACTCTTAATCGGAACCGCAACGCTTGCGGGGCAACCGCTAGCTTATCGAGCTCGTGATTCGGGCTCACCGAGCGAGCTGGCCGAACAAATGCGCAACAACGCACGGTTGATCTTCGTCGTCGGGATTGGGTCCGCGGCCGGCCTTATCGCGCTCGCCGGACCGCTTGCGCACGTTTACCTTGGATCGAAGTTTCAGATCGACGCGCATGCCTTGATCGCGATTTCTGCCCTCATCGTCGTCATTTCCGCGTTTAGAGCGAATTATTTCGATCAAGTTTTCGAGATCGCCCTGGACACGCGACCGATGGCCATCATCACCGGCATGCGGATCGCGGTAACCGTTGTTTTCAGCGTGTTCTTAATAAGCCGATTTTCTTCGATCGGGGCGGCCGTGTCGTTGCTGATTTCCGAAATCGTTGGAATTTCAGTTACCGTCGTCTGGGCCTGGCGTGTGATGCCGATACCGCTTCCGTTGCTCAGTTTTGCGAAAACCGGGCTCGCAGCCGCGGCGATGGTCGGCGTCATCGAGCTCATCCCCGGAAGAGATTCCCTGGGCGGTTTATGTGCGACGATTCTCGTCGGCATGCTGGTTTATTTTACTGCGCTCGTCGCTCTGCACGTGCAGCAAGTTCGTGCGCTTGCGGACATCGCTCGCGTTCGGTTTTTTTCCGCCCGAATCGGTTCGTGAAAATGCGTTTCCGCTTATAAAAATCGTTAAAAGAAAAGCGTCCGGCATGAATGCCGGACACTTTGTGGTTATTTTGTCGTTTTAGGTTACGAGCAGGTGGCTCCGGTGGGTCGGTAGACGCGGATGTATTGGAGCCAGTAATCTGCCGGGAAATTGGAGGCGCTTGGCGATCCGAGCCAGCCGCCGGTGCTGACTTGGAACATGGCCATGATTTCTTTGT
>JANOMT010000062.1:0-11627 GCA_031420415.1 Vulcanimicrobiota bacterium | reverse complement strand
TGTCATCTGCAGCGGTAAATTGTTCGGCAGCGATTCTAGAGATCGCAGCGCCGGAAACTCCGACGCGAGTTCGGGGGCGACGAGTTGGTACACGTATTCCGGGCGCGAGAGATCCTTGAGCCGATGCTCGCCGAGATCGCGTAAACTTGCCTGCGATGGAAGTGTGCCGAGGACGAGATCGTGCATCACCCCCGAAAGGAGCGTTTGCCCACCATGGCCGATGGAAAGGAGCCGCGCAACGCGATTCACGGCTGGCCCGAAATAGTCACCACCCCGCTCATCCGCCGCGCCGACGTGGAGTGCTGCCCGAACGCGCAGTCCACCGACGGCGGCGAAATCCTGGGCCGCGAGCGCACGCTGGAAGTCGAGCGCGGCGGCAACCGCGGCGTCGCTCCGGGCGAACGCGACGCAAAATGCGTCACCGACCGTCTTAAAGACGTAACCGCCGTGCGCAGCGATGGCCGCGCGCCCGATTGCGTCGTGGCACTGCACCGCCGCCGACATCGCCTCGCGATGCGTGTCCCAGCGCTGCGTGCTCCCTTCAATATCCGTGAAGAGAAAGGTGACCGTTCCAGTCGGATGCGCCGCGCTGTCGAGCGGAGCCGGCTCAGGAAGACCGCTTGCCATCCTAAGCGATTCGGCGTCGATTATGAGCGACCCCGGCTAAGCTCGTGCGTTATTGCGACGTTAGGAGCGCAACTATGGGCACGGGTCTTCTTCCGACGCAGCGGCAGATATAACGCTTACGCTCCGTGTCTTTGCCCCTAGTCGGGTCAGTGAACTCTTTCGAAATCGTCCGAAGGCACTTCTTCACGATTAAAAGTTTTAATAATGCGGGTATAATGGAGACGCCACTATCAGGCGCGGAGTTCGCCCGGTAATGTCGCCGTTATTCTTTTGCGCTTTGCGTCGAGATTCTCGGCCAACGATTGTATCCGATGTGCGATTCGTTCGATCGCAGGGATCCTGCGACTGACAAAAATGCGATTGGATTCGTCACCATTTTTTTGTCAAACAAGCCAGGCCTTCTGCGAAGACTGCCGTCGTCGCTTACGCATCGTCCGACGGCTCTTCGAGTGCGGCGAGCGCGAGGGCCACGGCTTCCTCGTTGCGCATTGCGGCGCCGCGGGCCGCGAGGGATTCGCGCTGGTCGCTTGGGAGGCGTTCGGCGAGGAGGGCGTCGAGCCGTGTTCGCGTCGCTTTCTCGGCAAATTCACGCTCGTAGCCGAGGCTGCGCAACGTTGCGTCTGCGTGTGCGGCAAGCTGCGTAGCGCGAGCATCATCGCCTTCGAGCGCGAACACGAGCGATAGATGTTCCAAGGCGAAGCTGTTTTGCCCGATGTGAGTCGCGTCCGACCCATGCCTGAGGAGCAGCTCGTGGGCGGTCGCCTTCGCCTCGGCAAGTCGATCGAGCGCGACGAGATACCCAATGAGATTGCACGCGCCAACGACGAACACCGATTCAAAGCGAGTCGGCGCGCCTTGGATGTCGGCCATAGCCTCTCGCGCAATAACGACGGCTCGCTCCGTGTTGCCGAGAGCGCGTTCCCACTCAGCGAGATTTTGACCCAAGATGATGGCGGCCGTACGGTTTCCGAGAACTCGATGTTTATCGCGGAGTTCTTGGAGCAGGCGCGCACTACTCTCGTAGTCGCCGCGTATCCCGACCAAGGTGGCTTTCGTCTCCAATGCCGTGAGGGCCAGCCAGCGATCCTCGCTTGAAATCAATGCTTCAACCTCCGCGGCAGCGTCGGCAGCGTCATCAGTGCGGCCGGCGCGACGCAAAGCATACGATTGGCTTAACAGGGCGGACGCCAGCGTTGTGCGATCCCCCGAGGCGCGGCCGAGGCTTACCCCTTCCGATGTAAGGTCGCGAGATTCCGTGATGCGGCCGAAGTCTAACGCTAACAAGCCTTTCAAAGTGCAGAGCGCCGACCGCAGCGACGCTGCCGCATCATCTCCCAGCAGTTCGATGGCGTGTCCAATGCGCTCGTACCCCTCGCCCGTAAGCGCGACCGCTCTCCAACCATTGCCCACGGCAACGATCATTTCACTTGCAAGTATGGCTTCGCCGTTCGCCATTCCCCAGTTGAGTGCGGCACGGAGATCTTCGAGTTCGATTGCAATGAGGCGTTCGCAAGGCTCCATGCGACCGGTCCGCATAAAGCCTTTTCGTTCTTCGACAAAACGATGGTGAAGATGGCGGAGATGGCGGAGAGCACGCTCTTGCGATTCGCCCGAGGCGCCGAGTTTCTCGCGGGCATAGGCCCGTGTCGACTCGAGCATCCGATAGCGCAAAACATCGCCGGCGGGTTCCGCGAGGACGAGCGATTTATCGACAAGCGAGGCCAGCACGTCGAAGAGATCGAGCTCGTCGAGATCGTCGCTCGTTCCGACAGCCGTCGCCGCTTCGAGCGTGAAGCCATTCACGAAAATGCCGAGCCGACGAAAGAGCTTTCGTTCGCGATCGTCGAGGAGATCGTAACTCCAATCGATGAGCGCCCGTAGCGTCTTCTGACGCGGCAGCACATCGCGACTCCCGCCGGTGAGCATGCGAAAGCGTTCGTCGAGCCGCTCGCGTAACTGCCGCGGGCTCAGCATTTTAACGCGCGCAGCCGCGAGTTCGATCGCGAGCGGAATGCCGTCGAGCCGACGACAGATCTCGACAACGGTTGACGCGTTTTCATCAGTCAGCGTGAAGTGATGGTCGGCGGAAATCGCCCGCTGCACGAAAAGCGCGACAGCCGGTGCGGCAGCGGCGTCAGTCGCGCTCAGACCGTCGGTCACAGCGTCACCGAACGCGAGCGACGGAAGGCGATACGTCGCTTCTCCCGCGACGCCAAGGCCTTGACGGCTCGATGCCAGCACCGCAATCTTCGGACAACCCCGAAGGAGCGCCGAGATCGACTTTGCGGAGGCTTCGATAAGATGCTCGCAGTTATCGAAAACGAGCAACGCGTGCCACGACTTGATCCGCGTGACGAGATGCGCGAGCGCATCGCCCTCGGGCGGCAGCGAGAGCCCAAGCGCTTGCGCAATCGCCGCGGGAACGTACTCGCCATTCGCGAGCGGTGCGAGTTCGATCAACCAAACGCCGTTGCCCGACCCATCGAGGAGATTCGCTGCAACCTGCAGCGATGTGCGCGTCTTGCCGATCCCACCCGAACCCACGAGCGTCACGAGCCGACGCGTCCCGAGCAACTCCGTAATCTCCGCAACCTCGCGCTCGCGGCCGACGAACGATGTCATCTGCAAGGGCAGATTGTTGGCCATCGATTCCAGCGACCGCAATGCCGGAAACTCCGACGCGAGCCCGGGCGCGACGAGCTGATACACGTTTTCCGGGCGCGAGAGATCTTTGAGCCGATGCTCGCCGAGGTCGCGTAAACTCACCTGCGAGGGAAGTGCGCCGAGAACGAGCGCGTGCATCACGCCCGAGAGCAGCGTCTGCCCGCCGTGACCGATCGCGAGCAGCCGCGCGACGCGGTTCAGGGTTGGTCCGAAATAATCGCTGTCGCGTTCATCCGCTGCACCGGTATGGAGGGCCGCTCGAACGTGCAAACCGCCGACCGCGGCAAAGTCTTCGGTTGCGAGCGCACGCTGGAAGTCGAGCGTGGCGGCGACGGCGGCCTCGGGTCGCGTAAACGCGACGCAAAATGCATCGCCGAGCGCTTTGAACACGTAGCCGCCGTGCGCGACCATCGCCGCACGTCCGATTTCGTCGTGCCGCTGCACCGCCGCCGACATTGCCTCGCGATGCGCGTCCCAGCGCTCGGTACTCTCTTCGATATCCGTGAAGAGAAAGGTGACCGTTCCCGTCGGAGGCACCACGCCGTCGCATGGAGCCGGGGCACGGGAAACACTTGCCATCATTCGCGATTCGGCGTCGATTCCGAGCGACCCCGGCTAAGCTCGTGATCGGCAATGCGCAATCGCATACTGCGGCACCGGAACGTTTCACAGAACGATTGCGCAACGTACACGTGCGAACTCCGTCGCCTCGGTACAAAGAAGGCCGAACGGCTTTGCGCAAACGAACAGACGTCGCGAGACTCGAATCTTTTCTTCCCCGTGGCACATAAGGCAGACATGACGAATCGTATCGTATTTTTTGGCCTCATAATGCTCGCTTCTTCGGCTAGTTCGGCGTCTGCTGAATCACGGTTCGTCGTGGATCGCGCTCATACGACTGCTTCATTTAGCGTGAGTCATCTGACGCTAACGACGGTCGCCGGAAGCGTCGCCATCAAGGAGATCACGCTCGACGGCATCGGTCCCGATCGCCTCCCCACGAGCATCGCTGCCGATTTCGACCTCAAGACGATCGATACACGGGAAGCCGATCGCGACAACGATTTGCGTTCCGATCATTGGTTCGATACGGCGAAGTATCCCGACATGATCTTTAAGAGTTCGAAGATTACGGGTGACGCGAAAGCGATGACGATCGCGGGCGACCTCACCTATCACGGCGTGACAAAACCCATTTCGCTCGCCGGAAAATACGTCGGGTCGATCGTCGATGGAAAAGGCCGAACGCATGTCGGGTACAACGCAACGACGACTTTCGATCGGACACAATGGGGGCTCGGAACGGGCTTCCCGTCCGCAATCGTCGGCAACGACATCACGGTGAAGATCGATGTGGAAGCGGTCCAAACGCCGTAATCGCGCGAAACCGCTCGATAAGGTCTTTTTAAATCAACGAAGCGATGAGTTCGCAGGCGATGATATCGCCCGAAGCGATCGTGCCCGACCCCGGTTCCACAACGATAAGCACGTTCGCATCCGCAGACGTACGGACGAGCGACGAACACTGATTTTCTAACGGAATCACTTCGAGTCGTCCGCCGACGACCGAGAGCGATGCGAACATCAGGAAATGACGGTTCGCTTTGCGGTGAATCGAACCACGGAGCGTCGCGTCGACGTACGGGCGATACGCGACATCATGGCCGCTCATGCGTCGGAGCGCACCGCGCACGAGCGCGACGTAGGCGACGAATGCGGCGGCCGGATTTCCTGGCAAGACGGCGATTGCGGTGGAACCGAGCGTGGCGAATGCCGTCGGCTTCGACGGGCGCATCGCTATTGAATCGAAGGCGAATTCGGCGCCGAGATCGCGGAGCGTCGCCTTGACGTAATCGCGGTCGCCCGTCGATGCGCCACCCGTCGTAATGACGAGATCCGCGCTAGCGATCGCGCGTGCGAGCGTCGCTCGGACGGCATCTGCGTCGTCGAGCACGTGCTCCTCGAAGACGACTTCCGCGCCATCGGCTGCAAGCGAAGCGGCGAGCATCGTCGTGTTGCTATTGCGAATTTGGCCGAGGTGCGGGGTCGCCTCAATGGCGACGATCTCGTTACCCGTCGACACGATCGCAACGCGCGGGCGGCGCGTGACCGCAATTTGGGCGAAGCCCGCGGACGCAAGTAACGCAGCAGCACCAGGTGAAACGAAGCTGCCCGAGGCCACGAGGATCTCGCCGCGTTTCGCATCGTCGCCCGGTTCGAAGACGTGATCGAGTGCGACGAGTGGCGCACGTACGACGATCGTCTCGCCGATGCGGTCGATATCTTCAAACGGGACGACGGCGTCGGCGCCATCGGGGAGCATCGCACCCGTCGTGATGACCGACGCATGACCCGCTGCGAGCATCGCGTGGCCGTCGCCGGCATAGCTCGCCCCGACGACGGGTAGCGTTACGGGCGTGCCCGCAGATGCGCCAAACGTGTCGGCCGAACGCAGCGCATAACCGTCCATCGCAGAGCGCGCGAAGGGAACGATATCCTCAGCCGCACGATACGTCTGCGCGACGACGCGACCCGTCGCCGCGACGAGCGAGAGCGTCTCCGATTGCAGCGCAAACGTTCGCGCGACGATCGCCGCACGAGCGTCGGGGAAGGCGATCCGCGCGATGTCGTTTGCGAATTTCGAACGCACCGATGAAGTGGTCACGCGCCGAAGAGCTCGGGATGCGCGTAGAGGTTCGCACTGCGGCCGCGCACGAGACCGGCAAGCCCGATGCCCGCCGCATCCGCCATGCGGATCGCGAGACCCGTCGGGCGCGAGATCGCGGCGAGGGCGACGATGCCGACGGCCGCACACTTTTGCACGAGTTCGTAACTCGCACGACTCGTGACGAGAGCGAATCCGGCACGCGGATCGAGTTTCGCAACCGACATCGCACCGATCAATTTATCGAGCGCATTATGGCGCCCCACATCCTCGCGTGCGAAGACGATCGTCCCGGCGCGATCGACCCAGGCCGCTGCGTGCACGGCATTCGTGCCGTCGTTGTAAATCTGCCAGGCCGGGAGTTTATCGGCGGCTGCAAAGAGCGCATCGACTGCAAGCTTCGCAAAGCCCGATGCATCCCGAACACCCTCGCGATCGGCATCAGCCTGCGCACAGACGTGTCGTCCCGGGCGGAGCGCATCGTCGATCGTGGTGACGCCGCAGAGTCCGCATCCCGTGCGTCCCACGAGCGCACGACCACGATCGGCGAGCCGAGCCGCGCGCGCCTCGGGTATCGAGATCGCGACCTCGATACCCTGGCTATATTTTACTACTTTAATTGCGCCGATTTCGCTCGCGCTTGCGACGATTTCTTCGGTAAGAGTGAAGCCTCGGGCGAAATCTTCGATATCGGCGGGAGTGCACATCATCACGACGTGCGGCTTGCCGTTATAGGCGAGCGCGACCGGAACTTCTTCGGCGACGGGCGCTTCCTCAGTCGTCCGATCGGTATCGCGGACGCGCGTAAACGTGCGCCGTTCGACTGAGTGCGCGTAGCCAAGACCGAAAAGCGGATGCTGCGGATCGAGCGTCTCGCGCCCCGCAGCATCGCGCGTCGTCATGCGCTCGGGGCGTCGGTATTCGCCTTGACATTGCCGACGTATTTCCACCCGAAGCGGCCCTTGATACAGAGGTTGCCGCGCGTCACCGTCTGATCGAAGGGGGAGGTGACTTTGACGATCTCGTTGTCTTGGACGTGCAACGTGAGCGTGCAACCCACACCGCAGTACGGACAGATCGTATCGGTCTGCTTCTGCTTCTCTTCATTCCACGTGCCTGCGGCGCGCATGTCGTGCTCGCTCTTGAACATGAGCGCGCCCGTGGGGCAGACCGCAATGCAATTGCCGCAATAGACACACGCCGAGTCGGGCAATTCAACGGCGAATTCCGTCGAGATGCGCGCTGCAAATCCGCGTCCGGCAACGGCAATTGCAAACGTGTTTTGATAATCCGTGCCACACGCTTCGACGCACTTATAGCAGAGAATGCACTTCTCGTAACTGCGCACGTAGAGGTTGTTATCGATTTTCGTGGGCTGCGCGACCGTCTCGCGATACGCGGGATTGGGCGCGTCGTGGTGGCCCGTATGGACGCGATCGCGTGCGCCTGCAAGGGCGGGCGGCGCGGCCGGACCGTAGCGATCGACATTCGAACCCATCTCGTCGCGCCACTCGGGGATATTGGGCGTGGTGCTCAGATCGGTCGACGAATCGAGAAATTCCAAGACCATCTTGCGACTATGCTTGACGCGATCGCTATCGGTCTTGATCTGCATGCCGGGCTCGATCGTGCGCGAGCACGACGGGACGAGCACGCGGGCACCGACGACTTCCACCACGCAGATCCGGCAGACATTGACCGGATGGAGCGTATCGAGAAAGCAGAGCGTCGGGATCGTCTTCGCATTGGCTTTGCAGACGTCGAGAATCGTTTGGCCTTCTTCGGCCATGACTTTCACGCCGTCGATCTCGACCTCGATCTGGCGCGGCGGAGCTTTGGGCGGTAAGAGCGTGATCATGCGATGACTTTCAGACGATGGATGGCAGATTCGATCGCGCTGTACGCCGTTTGGCCGAGGCCGCAGATCGAGGCATCTTTCATGACCAAACCAATATCGTCGAGGAGCGAGATCTCCGTCTTCATGTCGCCGATCGGTGTGCCGGCGGCGATGCGCGCGAGCGCTTCTTCTTGCCGCACGGTTCCCACGCGGCACGGCACGCACTGGCCGCACGACTCGTCGCGAAAGAACGCCGCGATACGCTGGAGGATCGGCAGCATCTCGACGCTATCGTCGAGCACGAGGATCACGCCGGAACCGAGCGTCGCGTGCGAGGCTTTCACGCCCTCGAACGTCAGTGGCATGTCGAGATCCTCCGGCCCGATGAAGAGCCCCGACGCGCCTCCGAGGAGAATCGAGCCGAGCTGCTTCCCATCCGCAACACCGCCCGCAAGATCGATGAGCTCGCGTAAGGTGGCGCCGAACGGCACTTCGTAAACGCCGGGTCTTTCGACGCAACCCGAGAGACAGAAGAGTTTGGGACCCGTGGATGCCTCGGTGCCGGTCTTTGCAAAGGCCGGTCCGCCCTCGGTCACGATTGCGAGCACGTTGACGAGCGTCTCGACGTTATTGATGAGCGTCGGGCGATGGAAGACACCCGATTCGACCGGAAACGGCGGCTTGTTGCGCGGCTCGCCACGGAAGCCCTCGATCGAATTAAAGATCGAGGTTTCCTCGCCGCAGATGTACGCGCCGCCGCCCTTGCGGATCTCCATGTCGAAATTGAAGCCGGTGCCCAGAATGTCGTTACCGAGCAAACCACGCGCCCGGGCTTTCGCCATCGCGTTCGTGAGCCGTTCGTGCGCGAGAGGGTACTCGCCGCGGAGATAGATGTACCCGAATTCGCAACCCGTCGCGTATGCCGCGATCGTCATCGACTCGACCAGGGAGAACGGATCGCCCTCCATGATGCTACGGTCCTTAAACGTTCCCGGCTCCGACTCGTCGGCATTGCAGATAATGTAATGCGGGCGTACCGTTTGCTTGGCAACAGCTTCCCATTTGCGACCCGTGGGAAAGGCTGCGCCGCCGCGGCCCATGAGCTTGGAATCCGTGACTTCGCGGACGACGCCTGCGGGCCCAATTTCCGTCGCGCGGCGCAATGCCGCGTAGCCGCCGTGTGCGCGGTAGTCATCGAGGCTCGTCGGATCGACGACGTCGACCCGTTGCAAGAGACGCAAGTGCGGTTGACCGGCTTGCGGGATCTTCGGCCGCGCGACGCGCGCGATATCGAGCGCTCCGCCGAGCGCTGCACGGATCGTCTCCATCGTGACGTCGCCGAAGAGATGCTCGATCGGCTTTTCGCCCGCAACTTGCAAAAATGCGGCAGGCGCGTGATCGCACAGCCCGAGGCACGGCGATTTGAGCCAAACGGCATCCGAATCGGCGATCTCGACGTGCGAGCCTTCGGGCCCGTGGTGAGCTGCCGGGCCGACCGTGCGCTCGAGTTCCGCTATAAGCGCACCCGAACCGCGCGGCATACACGCAACGTCTTCGCAGACGTGCAACACGCGTTTTGCGCGCGGTTCGACGGCGAGCAAGGCATAGAACGTCGCGGTTCCGTAGGCGTCGGCCGGCGGAACTTCGAGCGTCTTGCAGATGTGATTGAACGCGCCTTCGCTGATCCAGCCGACGCGTTCTTGCGCCGCCTGTAACGCGGGAAGTAAGAGGTGGCGCTTTTTGTGGATACCCGTCGTGCCGTGTTGGTGGAGCGAAGCGATCGCGGTATCGATCGCCTCGCGCTCTTCGATTGTTGGCTCGTCGCCGAGAAGCTTGAGATCGGGCATTTGTTAATCGCCTACAGCTGCGGTTTCTCGGGGGACTTCGAGCGCCGCGCTCTTCGCGGCGTCGTGTCGTGGGACAACGGCTTCGAGCTTGACGGCGCAGGCCTTGAATTCGGCCGTTCCGGCTTTTTCGTCGGTTGCATTGATCGTCAGTCGATTGACGCTATATTCGTCGCCAAAGTGGAACGTCATGAAGACGATGCCCGCTTTGAGCGCCGGGTCGATGTGGATCGGCGCGACGATCGATCCGCGCCGCGAGCTGATGCGGACGACTTCGTTCTCTTCGAACCCGTAGCGCGCGGCATCCGCGGGAAACATATCGATCGATTCCGAGCGTCGCAATGGCGAATCAAAACCGCTGGTTTGCACGCCGGTGTTGTAATCCGAAAGACGGCGACCCGTCGTGAGCGTGAGCGGATACTCTGCATCGGGCGTCTCGAGCGGAAGCTCGTGTTTGACGGCGTGGAACGGCGCCTTCATCCCCTGCGCTTCGCCCGATTCCCACAGGCGCGCGTGGCAGAACATCGTGCCGGGATGATCTTCGGTCGGACACGGCCATTGAATGCCGTTCATCGTTTCGAGCCGCTCGTAGCTCATGCCGCCGAACATCTCGCCGCCGAGAGCACGAACCTCTTCCCAGATTTCTTCCGCCTTCGGGTAACCCCAATCGGTGCCGAGCCGCTTGGCGATTTCGCTCAAGACCCAAAGCTCTTCGCGCGCTTCACCCGGGGGCTCGAGCGCTTTGCGAACGCGTTGGACGCGACGTTCGCTATTGGTCACGGTGCCGTCGGATTCGCACCAGCCCGAGGCCGCCGGAAGCACGACGTGCGCGAGTTCGGCCGTCTGCGTGCGGAAGATATCGAAGACGACGAGGTGATCGAGCCCGCGCAGCGCGTGCTCGGTGTGATTCTGATCGGCGTCGCTCTGGACCGGATTCTCACCGATGACGAAGATCGACTTCATCACGCCACGGTCCATCGCATCGAACATCTGCGTGAGCGTCATGCCGAGTTCGTTCTTCTGCGGCACGCCCCAAGCGCGCGAGAATTTGTCGCAAATCGCCGGGTCGAGAATATCTTGGAAGCCGACGAATCGATTGGGAATCGCACCCATGTCGCCGCCGCCCTGGACATTGTTCTGGCCGCGCAGTGGGTTCACGCCCGAGCCGTACTTGCCGATGTGGCCGCACAGGAGCGAGAGATTGATGAGCGAGAGGACGTTATCGACGGCATTGTGATGCTCGGTGATGCCGAGCGTCCAGCAGATCATCGCGCGATCGGCACGTGCGTACATGTGCGCGATCGTCTTGATCTGTTCGGCGGGGATACCGCACTCGTTCGCCGCGTATTCGAGCGTGAACGGCTCGACCGATTGCCGGTATGCTTCGAACCCGGTCGTCGCGTGCTTGATGAAGCCATCGTTTGCAAGGCCCGCGTGAATGATCTCGCGTGCGATTGCGTTCGAAAGCGCGATATCGGTTCCGATATTGATCGAAAGCCATTCATCAGCCCACTGGGCCGATGCCGTGCGGCGCGGATCGATGCTGACGAGCTTCGCGCCGTTATGAATGCCCTTGAGGACGTGATGGAAAAAAATCGGATGCGTTTCGCGCGCGTTCGAGCCCCACAAGAGAACGACGTCCGTATGCTCCGCTTCGAGATACGAATTCGTGCCGCCACCAGCACCGAAGACTGCCGCCAGACCGACGACAGAGGGAGCATGTCAAGTTCGGTTGCAGCTGTCGATGTTGTGCGTGCGAAAGACCGTTCGAGCGAGCTTCTGCGCGAGATAGTTCGTCTCGTTCGTCGTCCGCGAACAGCTGAAAATGCCGAGCGCGTCACCACCATAGTCGGCCATCGTGCGGCGGAAGCCGTCCGCAGCGGCGTCGAGCGCCTCGTCCCACGTGGCGGGCTCGAGAACGCCGTTCTTTCGTACTAACGGTTGTGTCAGTCGCTCGTATTTTGCCATGCAGTACGCTTCTCCGTTTGTG
>JANOMT010000061.1:0-5131 GCA_031420415.1 Vulcanimicrobiota bacterium | reverse complement strand
CGCCCGGAATACGTGTACCAACTCGTCGCCCCCGAACTCGCGTCGGAGTTTCCGGCGCTGCGATCTCTAGAATCGCTGCC
This sequence comes from Vulcanimicrobiota bacterium, assembly GCA_031420415.1. Taxonomy (GTDB): domain Bacteria; phylum Vulcanimicrobiota; class Vulcanimicrobiia; order Vulcanimicrobiales; family Vulcanimicrobiaceae; genus JANYGA01. The sequence goes on along the minus strand of JANOMT010000061.1, from coordinate 5,051 downwards.
GAACAATTTACCGCTGCAGATGACATCGTTCGTTGGCCGCGAGCGCGAAGTTGCGGAAATCACGGAGTTGCTCGGGACGCATCGGCTCGTGACGCTCGTTGGTTCGGGCGGGATCGGCAAGACGCGCACGTCGCTGCAGGTTGCGGCAAATCTTTTGGACGGGTCGGGCAATGGCGTCTGGTTCGTCGAGCTTGCGCCGCTCGCGAGCGGTGAGTACATTCCGGCGGCGGTAGCGCAGGCGCTCGGGCTCTCTTTGCCGCCGGAGGGCGATTTAGTCGCGAACCTTGTGAAAATGATCAAATCTTGGCAGGCGCTCTTGGTCTTCGATAACTGCGAGCACCTCGTTGAGGGCTCGGCGCGTTTCATCTCGGGCGTCATTCGCGGCTGTCCAAGGGTCAGCGTGATCGCGTCGAGCCGCCAGGCTCTCGGCGTTGCGGGAGAGATGACGTTCCGGCTTCCGTCGCTTGCCGTAGATGACGGCGCTGTTGGCGTCGTGACGAATGCGCGCGAGGCCGCCATTTCGCCCGCAATCGCGCTCTTCGTCGAGCGTGCGAATGCAGCCGACCGTCACTTCACATTGACCGACGAAAACGCGTCAACCGTCGTCGAGATCTGTCGTCGCCTCGATGGTATTCCGCTCGCGATCGAACTCGCGGCGGCGCGCGTAAAAATCCTAAGCCCACGGCAGTTACGCGAGCGACTCGATGAGCGCTTTCGCGTCCTTACCGGCGGGAGTCGCGACGTGCTGCCGCGTCAACAGACGCTACGCGCGCTCATCGACTGGAGTCACGACCTCCTCGACGATCGCGAACGGATGCTCTTCCGTCGGCTCGGCATCTTCGTGAACGGTTTTACGCTCGAAGCGGCGACGGCTATCGGGACGAGCGACGATCTTGATGAGCTCGATCTCTTCGACGTGTTGGCGTCGCTGGTCGATAAATCGCTCGTGCTCGCGGAACCCGACGGCGATACCTTGCGCTATCGGATGCTCGAGTCGACACGCGCCTACGCACGCGAAAAACTCGATGCCTCGGGCGAATCGCACGAGCGTGCGTTCCGCCATCTCCGCCATCTTCGGGATCGATTCGTCGTCGAACGCGGACGCTTTAGGCGGACTGGTCGCATGGAGCCTTGCGAACGCCTCATTGCAATCGAACTCGAAGACGTTCGTGCCGCACTGGACTGGGGAATGGCGAATAGCGAAACCGTACTCGCAAGCGAAATGATCGTCGCCGTGGAGCAGGATTGGAATAAAGTCGCGCTAGCGGCCGAGGGGTACGAGCGTATCGCGAACGCGATCGAACTGCTGCGAGCCGGTGCTGCAGCGTCGCTGCGGTCGTCGCTTTTCGCTTTTAAGGGCCGGTTTGCGTCCGACTTCGGACGCAGCACGGAAGCCTGCGTCCTCACATCGGAAGGTGTTCGGCTTGGCCGCGCCTCGGGGGATCGTACAACACTGGCGTTCGCCTTGATGATCCAATCGACTGGATTGCGTCGCGCTGGCCGCATCGATGACGCTGCCGACGCCGCCGCGGAGGCGGAAACATTAATTTCAAACGAGGATCGCTGGCTGGCCCTCATCGCATTGAATATGAAGGCCGTGTTGGTCGGGACGCGTGGCGACCACGAAAGCGCCGTGAGCCTGCTCCAAGAACTCCGCGATAAGCATCGAGCGCTCGGGAACCGTTCAGCCACCGTCGTCTCGGGTCTTAATCTTGCCGAGGAAGAACACGCCCTCGGCAAGACGGAGCGAGCCGTCGTCATCTTGCAAGAAACGTTGGCCGACATTCAAAGCGCGCCGACTCGCTTTGAACTGCACTACGTAACCGGCGCGTGCAATCTCATAGGGTATCTGGTCGCCCTCGATCGACTTGCCGAGGCGCGGGCGACCGCGCGTGAACTGTTCCGCCGACACCGGTCGGATGCGATTTACATTGCGCAAATTAGCTTCGCGTTGGAGCATCTGGCGCTCGTGCTCGTGCTCGCGCTCGAAGGCGATGACGCTCGCGCCGCGGAGCTCGCCGCTCACGCCGATGCCGCGTTGCGCGACCTCGGCCACGAGCGCGAATTTACCGAGAAAGCGACGCGAACGCGACTCGACGCCCTCCTCGAGAAACGCCTCCCAAGTGACCAGCGCACAGCCCTCGAGACCCGCGGTGCCGCGATGAGCCGTGAGGAAGCCGTTGCCCTCGCGCTCGCCGCACTTGAAGAGTCGCCGGACGACGCTTGAGCGACGACGGCGGTCTAACCAGAAGACGTGCCACGCTTGGCAAAAAGTGGTGAAGACATATAAAACGCAAGCAGAAAGCAGTGTAACGAGCCACGTACCGCCTTGGCGCTCACGAGCGTAGCCGGGGCCGCTCGGAATCGACGCCGAATCGGCTAGGATGGCAAGCGGTGGTCTCCCTGCCCCGGCTCCGCCTGACGGCGTGTCGCTTCCAACGGGAGCGGTCACGTTTCTCTTCACGGATATCGAAGGCAGCACGGAGCGTTGGGACACGCGTCGCGAGGCAATGTCGGCGGCTGTGCAGCGTCACGACGCAATCGGGCGCGCGGCCATCGCCGCTCACGGCGGCTACGTCTTCAAGACGCTCGGCGATGCGTTCTGCGTTGCTTTTTCGCGACCCGAGGCCGCAGTCGCCGCCGCACTCGATTTCCAGCGCACGCTCTTGGCCGAGGATTTCGTCGCCGTCGGCGGACTGCGGGTCCGCGCAGCACTCCACACCGGTGCAGCAGACGAGCGGGGTGGTGACTATTTCGGGCCAGCCGTGAATCGCGTTGCGCGGCTCCTCTCCATCGGCCATGGCGGGCAAACGCTCCTCTCCGGCGTGATGCACGATCTCGTCCTCGGTGCGCTCCCGCAACAGGCGAGCCTACGCGATCTCGGGGAGCATCGGCTCAAGGATCTCTCGCGCCCCGAATATGTTTACCAGCTCGTCGCACCCGAGCTCGCATCGGAGTTTCCGGCGCTGCGATCGTTGGAATCGTTGCCGAATAATCTACCGCTGCAGATGACATCGTTTGTCGGTCGCGAGCGCGAAATTGCTAAGATTACGGACCTCTTGGGCGCGCATCGACTCGTGACGCTCGTGGGTTCGGGCGGGATTGGGAAGACGCGAACGTCGCTCCAGGTCGCGGCGAACCTGTTGGACGGATCGGGCAACGGGGTCTGGTTCGTTGAACTCGCGCCGCTCGCGAGCGGTGAGTACATTCCGGCGGCGGTGGCGCAGGCACTCGGGCTCTCGCTACCGCCGGAGGGCGATTCAGTCGCAAATCTCGTCAAGATGATCAAGTCGTGGGACGCGCTCTTGGTCTTCGATAACTGCGAGCACCTCATCGAGGGCGCTGCCCGTTTCATCTCAGCGGTCATTCGCGGCTGTCCGAAGATTAGCGTCCTTGCATCGAGCCGTCAGGCTCTCGGCGTTGCGGGAGAGATGACGTTCCGGCTTCCGTCGCTCGCCGTAGATGACGGTATTGTTGGTGTCGTGACGAGTGCGCGCGAGGCCGCTATTTCGCCCGCAATCGCGCTCTTCGCCGAGCGCGCGACCGCTACTAACGATAGTTTTTCACTGACCGACGAAAACGCGTCGACCGTTGCCGAGATCTGTCGTCGACTGGATGGCATTCCGCTCGCGATCGAGCTCGCGGCCGCGCGGGTCAAGATCCTGAGTCCGCGACAGCTGCACGACCGGCTCGATGAGCGCTTCCGCGTCTTGACGGGCGGGAGTCGCGATGTACTGCCGCGTCAACAGACGCTGCGCGCGCTCATCGACTGGAGTCACGATCTCCTCGACGATCGCGAGCGAATGCTCTTTCGTCGACTCGGCATTTTCGTGAACGGTTTTACGCTCGAAGCGGCGACGGCTGTCGGGACGAGTGACGATCTCGGGGAGCTCGATCTCTTCGATGTGCTGGCGTCGCTGGTCGACAAATCGCTTGTCCTCGCGGAACCCGCCGGCGATGCGCTACGCTACCGGATGCTCGAATCGACACGCGCCTACGCCCGCGAAAAACTCGGCGCCGCGGCCGAATCTGACGACTGCGCGCTTCGCCATCTCCGCTATCTTCACGATCGATTCGTCGACGAACGCAAACGCTCAGATCGTACCGGTCGTCTGGAGTCTTGCGAACGCCTCATTGCAATCGAACTCGAAGACCTCCGTGCCGCACTCGACTGGGGAATGGCGAATGACGAAGCCATACTCGCAAGCGAACTTCTTGCCGCGGTGCGACGCGATTGGCGTACCGTCGCGCTTGTGGGCGAGGGGTATGAGCGCATTGGCCACGCCATCGACCTGCTGGGAGACGGTGCCGCAGCGTCGCTGCGGTCGGCGCTTTTCGCCTGGAAAGGCGTGTTTGCGGCAGACTTCGGACGCATCACGGAATCCTGCGAATTCACATCGGAAGGTGTTCGGCTCGGCCGCGCCTCCGGGGATCGCACGACGCTGGCGTTCGCCCTGCTGTACCAATCGTATGTATTGTGTCGCACCGGCCGCATTGATGACGCTGCTGACGCCGATGCGGAGGCGGAAGCATTGATTTCAAGCGAGGATCGCTGGCTGTCCTTAAGCGCATTGGAGAACAAAGCCATCTTGGTCGGGATGCGTGGCGACCACGAAAGCGCCGTGCGCTTAACTCAAGAATTCCGCGATAAGTGTCGAGCGCTCGGAAACCGTACATTGGCCGTCGCTTCGGGTTTCAATCTCGCCGAGTTTGAGCACGCTTTCGGCAAGACCGAGCGAGCCGTCGTCATTTTGCAAGAAACGCTGGCCGACATGAAAAGCGCGCCGACTCGCTTTGAACAGATGTACGTAAACGGCGCGTGCAATCTCATTGGGTATCTGGTCGCGCTCGATCGACTTGCCGAGGCGAGGACGACCGCCCGCGAGTTGCTCCTCAGGCATGGGTCGGATGCGATCCACATCGGGCTCGTTACCATTGTCTTGGAACATCTGGCACTCGTGCTCGCGCTCGAAGGCGATCACGCTCGCGCCGCCCAGCTCGCCGCCCACGCAGACGCAACGTTGAGTAACCTCGGTTTCGAGCGCGAATTT
>JANOMT010000060.1:0-1846 GCA_031420415.1 Vulcanimicrobiota bacterium | reverse complement strand
GCGCAATGACGACGGCTCGCTCCGTCTTGCCGAGGGCGTGTTCCGACTCAGCAAGATTGAGACCCGAGACGACGGCGGCTGAACGGTTCCCGAGCGCTCGATGCTTATCGCGGAGTTCTTGAGTTAGGCGCGCGCTGCTCTCGTGGTCGCCACGCATCGCGACCAACGTGGCTTTGTTCTCCAATGCGCTCAAGGACAGCCAGCGATCCTCGCTAGAAATCAATGCTTCCGCCTCCGCGAAGGCGTCGGCAGTGTCATCGATACGGCCAGCGCGACTGAATGCATTTGATTGGAATAGCAGGGCGAATGCTCGTGTTGTTCGATCCCCCGAGGCGCGGCCGAGCCGAACACCTTCCGATGTGAAATCGCAGGCTTCCGTAATGCGTCCGAAGTCTGACGCAAACACACCTTTCAAAGTGAAAAGCGCCGACCGCAACGACGCAGTGCCACCGTCTCCCAGCAGGTCGATGGCGTGACCGATGCGCTCATACCCCTCGCCCGCAAGCGCGACGGTAAGCCAATCGCGTCGCACCGCGGCGAGAAGTTCGCTTGCGAGTATAGCTTCGCCATTCGCCATTCCCCAGTCGAGTGCAGCACGGAGGTCTTCGAGTTCGATTGCAATGAGCTGATCCATAGGCTCTGCACGACAGGTCCGCATAAAGCGTTTTCGTTCGTCGACGAAGCGATCGTGCAGATGGCGGAGATGGCGAAGCGCGCTGTCGTGCGATTCGGCTGCGGCATCGAGTTTTTCGCGGGCGTAGGCGCGTGTCGATTCGAGGATCCGATAGCGCAGCGCATCGCCGGCGGGCTCCGCGAGAACGAGCGATTTATCGACCAGCGACGCCAGCACGTCGAAGAGATCGAGCTCGTCGAGATCGTCGCTCGTCCCGACGGCCATCGCCGCTTCGAGCGTGAAACCGTTTACGAAAATGCCGAGCCGACGAAAGAGCATCCGTTCGCGATCGTCGAGGAGATCGTGACTCCAGTCGATGAGGGCGCGCAGCGTTTGCTGGCGCGGCAGCACATCGCGACTCCCGCCGGTCAAGACGCGAAAGCGCTCGTCGAGCCGGTCGTGCAGCTGTCGCGGGCTCAGGATCTTGATTCGCGCGGCTGCAAGCTCGATCGCGAGCGGAATGCCGTCGAGCCGACGACAGATCTCGACGACGGTTAACGCGTTTTCGTCAGTCAATGTGAAGCGGCGGTCGGCGGAGATCGCGCGTTCGACGAAGAGCGCGATTGCGGGCGCGACGGCGGCCTCGCGCGCACTCGTCACTCCAAGCCCGGTTCCATCGTCGACGTGAAGCGACGGGAGCCGGTACACCTCCTCCCCCGCTACGCCCAGCCCCTGGCGACTCGATGCGAGCACCGCAATTTTCGGACAGCCGCGAATGACCGCCGAGATGAAATGCGCCGCGCCCTCGATGAGGTGCTCGCAGTTATCGAAGACCAAGAGCGCCTGCCTAGATTTTATCACCTTGACCAGATTTGCGACTGCGTCGCCCTCCGGCGGCAACGAGAGCCCGAGCGCCTGCGCAACAGCCGCCGGAATGTACTCGCCGCTCGCGAGCGGCGCGAGTTCGACGAACCAGACCCCGTTGGCCGACCCGTCCAAAAGATTTGCCGCAACCTGCAGCGACGTGCGCGTCTTGCCGATCCCGCCCGAACCAACGAGCGTCACGAGCCGATGCGTCCCGAGCAACTCCGCGATTTCCGCAACTTCGCGCTCGCGGCCAACGAACGATGTCATCTGCAGCGGTAAATTGTTCGGCAGCGATTCTAGAGATCGCAGCGCCGGAAACTCCGACGCGAGTTCGGGGGCGACGAGTTGGTACACGTATTCCGGGCG
>JANOMT010000059.1:0-6461 GCA_031420415.1 Vulcanimicrobiota bacterium | reverse complement strand
GGCTCCGAGGCCGCCGCGATCGACATCCTGGCCGAGCGGCTCGATCGTGCGGCGATTGCCCGTTCGTAACGACACTTTTTCCGAGCAAGGGCAAACGAATGGCAAAGATCGGGGAGCAGGCATAGAAAAAAGCCCGTTGTTACGGGCTTTTAATGGTTGCGGGGACAGGATTTGAACCTGTGACCTTCGGGTTATGAGCCCGACGAGCTACCGGACTGCTCCACCCCGCGGCACTGCCGAAGTATAGGTTGTCGGAGCGCCTGCTGTCAACTTGCCGACAGAGGTCGCACCTCGGGTGGAGCAAGCATCGCGAGCGCTCGAACGAACGTCGAATGCACAATGACCGCAGATTTCGTCGCCGCGCTTCCTAAGGTACAGCTTCATTGCCATCTTGAAGGCACGGTGCACGCACGGACGTTCCGTGAACTTGCCGGCCAATACGGCCTCGAGAGCGCGCGTGCGAGCGGACCGCTCGAAAGCACGTACGCGTTCGGAACGTTCAAAGAGTTTCTGCTTACTTTTGCCGAGGTCTGCAAAACACTTCGCGTTCCAGCCGACTACGCGCGCGTTGCCCGCGATTACGTCGCGACCGCACGCGCGCAAAACGTCCGCCATGCCGAAGTCTTCATCTCCCCATCGGTGTGGACGTTTTTCCATGCCGAACTCGATGTCGTCGCGACGGTCGCGGCGATGCGCGACGTCTTCGAGGACGCACGGCGCGAACACGGGCTCGATGTGGCCTTCATTTGCGATCTCACGCGGAACTTCGGTGTCGAGCGCGCGTTTGCGACCGCACGGACGGCCGTGAAGCTCGCCGAAGCGGGACTCGGCGTCGTTGGGATCGGGCTCGGCGGCGATGAGGCGAACTATCCGCCCGAACTCTTTGCCGAGCCCTTCGCATTCGCGCGGGCGAACGGACTGCGCACCGTCGCGCACGCGGGCGAGGCCGCAGGCGCCTCGAGCGTACGCTTGGCCGTCGAGGTTCTCGGTGCCGAACGCATCGGCCACGGCGTCCGCGCAGCGGAAGATCCCGTAGTCGTCGCACTTCTGGCGGAGCGGAAGATCCCGCTCGAATGCTGCCCGACCTCGAACCGACTCACGGGCGTCGTGCCCGCCGGCGCGCCGCATCCGATCGACGCACTCGACCGTGCGGGCGTCATCTGTACGATCGATGCCGACGATCCAGAGCTTTTCTCGACGACGCTCCTCGCAGAATATGCGCTCGTCGAAGCGCTCTGCGGTCGCGATCGTCTCGTGCGCTTTACCCGCAACGGAATCGACGCGAGCTTCGCATCGGCGGAACGCAAAGCCGAGATGACGCGCGAGCTCGACGCGACGCTCGCGACGCTTTTCCGACCGAGCCTGGAAACGAAGCCGCTCTAGCGAAGGTCACACCTCGTATGGCCGGACACACGCACTTCGATGAATCGACCGAAGAGTATCTCGAAGCGATCTATCGCCTCGAACGCGAGGGCCCGGGCGTTTCCACGTCCGCACTCGCAAACGAACTCGGTGTCGCTGCGGCTTCCGTCTCGGGTATGCTCAAAAAGCTCGCGGGCGACGGTTACGTCGATCATAAAGCGCGCGGTGAAGCGAAGCTCACGCAGAAGGGCCTCGGCGTCGGGGTACGCGTGATACGGCGTCATCGGCTCGCCGAGTGTCTGCTCACGCAAGTGCTCGGCATGCCTTGGGATGAGGTTCATGAAGAAGCGTGTCGTCTCGAACACGCGATCTCGGCGCGCGTCGAAGAACGTTTGCTCGAAGTCCTCGGGCACCCGACGACCTGTCCGCACGGTCAACCGATTCCCCCGACCGATCTCAGCGATCCGATTCGGCTCGGCGTCCCGCTCGCGCAACTCGATGCCGGCGCGCGTGCGATCGTTGACGGCGTGACCGAAGAGCTCTCCGAGATGCTTCGCTATCTCGGTGAGATCGGGATGCGACCGGGTGCCGAAGTCGAGGTTCTCGAGAAAGCACCGTGCGGTGGGCCGATCACGTTACGCCTGGGCGAACGCCAACACGCGGTCTCACTCGAACTCGCGCGCATGGTCACCGTCATCATTCGCGTCGATTCCGCGACCGAACGCGCGCTCGCGTAGTGCTGCCGACATACCTCGAATGCTCGCGCGATGCGGAGCATCGTTTCGATGCCGCGCAGTTGGCGACGACGTGTCCCCACGAAGGCGCACCACTCCTCGTGCGTTATCCGCCGATCGCGATCGATCGCGCAGCGCTAACCGCACGGGTGCGGTCGATGTGGCGCTATCACGAAGCGTTGCCGATCGCGTGCGACGAGACGCCCGTCTCGCTCGGTGAAGGCGCGACACCGCTCGTGCCTGCGCGACGGATCGCAAACGATCTCCATAGCGATGTCGAGATTCTCGTCAAGGATGAATCGCGCAATCCAACGGCGTCGTTTAAATCGCGCGGTATGTCGGCTGCGGTAACCGTCGCCGTGCGCAACGGTGCGACGGCGCTCGTCGCCCCGAGCGCCGGCAATGCCGGTGGCGCGCTCGCCGCGTATGGCGCACGTGCGGGCGTTCCCGTGACGGTCTTTCTGCCGCGCGACACGCCCGCGATCCTTATCGAAGAGTGTCGCACGTATGGCGCGCGCGTCGAACTCGTCGACGGACTCATCGACGATGCAGGCCGCTTCGCCGCCGCGTACGCGAAGGAAACCGGCGCGTTTAACGTCGCGACGTTACGCGAGCCGTATCGCATCGAGGGGAAGAAGACGATGGCGTACGAGATCGTCGAAGAACTCGGCGGCGTGCCGGCGGCAATCGTCTATCCGACGGGCGGCGGCACGGGGCTCGTCGGTATGTGGAAAGCTTTCGACGAACTCGAAGAGGCGGGTTGGATCGACGCGCGACGGCCGATGATGATCAGCGTGCAAGCCGAGAATTGCGCTCCGATCGTTCGGGCCTTTACTTCCGGCGCCGATCACGCCGAACGTTGGAACGACGCGACGACGGCCGCTTGGGGGTTGCGCGTGCCCGCAGCGATCGGCGATCGCCTGATGCTGCGAGCGATTCGCGATTCCGGCGGCCGCGCGCTCGCGGTGAGTGAAATCGACATGGCGCGTGATATGGAGGTCATGCGCGAACGCGAAGGCATCGATGCGTGTGAAGAAGGCGGCGCGGCGCTCGCGGCGCTTCGTGTCATGCTCGCGAGCGGTGCGACGTTCGCCGGCCCCGTCGTGCTCTTCAACACGGGAAGCGCGCTCAAATACGGTCCGCGTACGTCGTGATGCGAGCGCTCTCGGTGACGAACGTCCTCATCCTCATTAACGTGATCGCCTACGTGTGGGAAATCTCGACGGGCATCAACTTTAACGACACTCGCAGTCTCTACGATCACGGCGCGCTGTACGGCCTCGCAGTCACGCAACGTGGCGAATGGTGGCGCATCGTTACGGGCGGCTTCTTGCATGGCGGCTTCGCACATATCGCACTCAACATGTTCGCGCTCTATCAACTCGGTCGGTTCGTCGAATCGTTTCTCGGTCCGTGGCGCATGCTCGCGATCTACGCAGTCGCACTCGTCGGCGGGGGGCTCGCCGTCACGTATTTCGCACCGACCGATATGACCGTCGGCGCGAGCGGTGCGATCTTCGGCCTCTTCGGTGCGATGCTCGGCGTCGGCTTACGGATGGGCAAACGTGGCCGGCCGCTGATCGCGCAAACGTTGCCGATACTCCTCATCAATCTCGTTCTTACGCTGGCGATTCCGTTCATCTCGAAAGCAGGCCATCTCGGCGGTCTCGCGAGCGGCTTCGTCGCCGGACTCGTCCTCTATGCGATGCGCGCGCAGTCGCACGAACCCGTCGTCGTCGATACAGCGACGGGCGAAATCGCCGAAGCGGAGTATCTGGCGCCCGAAAACGATCGCCACGGAGCCACGTTGCAGCGGCCGTGACGCCGATCGAATCACTCGAAACCGTCTTCGCGCCCGGTGGTAGCATCGCGCGCTCCCTGCCCGGCTTCGAAGCTCGCCCGGGCCAAGTGCAGATGTCCAAGCTCGTCGAGCGGGGCTTTCTCGAAAGCGCGCACACGATCGTGGAAGCGGGCACGGGTGTCGGCAAATCGCTCGCGTATCTCGTGCCTGCGTTACGCAGCGGCAAGAAAGTGATCGTCTCGACCGCGACGATCGCGTTGCAAGAACAGCTCGTGCGCAAAGATATCCCGCTCGTCGTCGGGGCGCTCGGCGTACGTGCACGCGTGGTGTTGCTCAAGGGACGCAACCACTATCTCTGTCGTGCGAAACTCGATAAAATGCGTGCCGAACGTCTCATCGCGCAGAGCGGCACGATGGAGGCGATGTGGGATTGGGCCGATCGTACGACGACGGGCGATCGCTCGGAGCTAGCGTTCGCGCCGCCGGGTTTGGAATGGGAGGCACTCGATGCCGATGCCGACGACTGCGTCGGCGAATTTTGCGAACGCTTTCGGGACTGTTATTTTTTCCAACAGCGCGACGCTGCGAAGTATGCCGATATCGTCGTGGTCAATCACGCGCTCTTCTTTCTGGATCTCGCGCTGGGCGGCACGCTCTTGCCGCCGTACGATTTCGCGATCCTCGATGAAGCGCATCAGTGCGAGCGATGGGCGTCGGCGGCATTAACCGCGACGCTCTCGGGTGGCAGCGTCGCGCGTTTGATGCGCCGCGTGCACCGCACGTACCAACTGCCCGCCGTCTACGATGCCGATATCGATAGTGGCATGCGCGGTCTCGTGCAGACGCTCGCGAAAGTTCCGGGCGATCGCTATCCGCTCGCCGCGAGCGAAGGTGCCTTCGATTCCCTCGCCATCGTTCAAGAGTCGTTCTACAAGCTCGAAAATTGGGTGCTCGGTAATTGGCAAGCCGCGCTCAAACGGCCGTCGGAGAACGTGGCGGAAGCGGAGCGTCGGCGCGATCTCGTGCTACGCGGGGTGCAGGCGCATATCGCCACGATCGATCGCATGGCGCTCCCGCCGACCGAAGCGATCTCGTGGGTCGAACGGTCCGACGCGCGCGATCGCTACGAAGTAAATTCGGCGCCGTTCGACGTCGCCGAGTACTTGCGCGTCGCGCTTTTCGCACGCGCACAGAGCATCGTGCTCACGAGCGCGACGATCGCGACGGGAACGTCGTTTCGCTTTTTGCGCGACGCGCTCGGGATCGACGACGCGCAAGAATACATCGCGCCCTCACCTTTCGATTACCGGGAGCAAGCGCGGCTCTTCGTCGCGCCACCCGATTGCAATCCCAAAGACCCGCGCTTCGCACGTCGGATCGCGCCGCTCGTCGAAGAGATCCTCGATATCACGCGCGGACGCGCGTTCGTGCTCTTTACGTCGTACGCTCGGATGAACGAAGTCCACGCATTGTTGCGCGATCGCGTCGCCTTTCCGATGAAATTGCAAGGTGAACTCCCACGCGCGCACCTCCTAACGTGGTTCCGCGAAACACCGAATGCCGTGCTCTTCGCGACGGGCACGTTTTGGGAAGGCATCGATGTCGTGGGCGAAGCGCTCTCGTGCGTCATCATCGATCGCCTCCCGTTTCCCTCACCTGCCGATCCCGTCGTAGCGGCGCGACTCGCGGCGATCGATGCCGCGGGCCGATCGAGCTTTGATGAGTATATGATCCCCTCCGCGATTGTGCGTCTCAAGCAAGGTTTCGGTCGCCTTATTCGCGCGAAATCCGATCGGGGACTCGTCGTGCTCCTCGACGGACGCGTGGGATCGATGCGCTACGGCGCGCAGATTCTCGCAGCATTACCGCCGGCAAAACGCGTGAATGATCTCTCGGAGCTTCGCAGTTTTTTTACGCTCTCTGAGGGGATGTGAGCTAAAACACCGCGTCTGCAGCACCGCTTTAGCCGTTAGCTCAGATTGAATGAACCTGCATCATGTCGTCGTTTCTCATCCCATTCTCGAGCTTCGGCCGCACGAGATGCGACCCGTAACCTGTTTAGCTTGTGGGGCGCCCGTTTCGTCGAGGCCCGAGGGCACGAGCGTGCGCCTGCGTGGCGATTACGCCATCGTCGCCGAATGGCGCACGTGCGCGTGTGGCGCTTTCGTCCGGTCGAAGTGCGTCGCGCGCGTGGCTTCGCCTACGCTCGGAGCCTAGCCAAACGGTCGGTCTCACCAACCGCGTCATCGACCATTACGTCATCTGGCGTTGCTAAAAATTGTGCGCAAACGCACGACCGGTCCGCGTGAGCGACTCACGCGGACGGTCGATTCTCACCTAGACTTCATTTCAGCCGCAGTTACTCGTCTTTGCCGATCGCGGCTTGGGCGCGTGATTGGAGATCGAGGACCACGCTCGAATCGGCGAGCGTCGTCGTATCGCCGAGTTCGCGACCTTCGGCGATATCGCGCAACAATCGACGCATGATCTTGCCGCTCCGCGTCTTGGGCAACTCTTGCGTGAACGTGAGCTCTTTTGGCATCGTGAACTTCCCAAGTTTGCTC
>JANOMT010000058.1:0-43758 GCA_031420415.1 Vulcanimicrobiota bacterium | reverse complement strand
CCCTTTTGCCCTTACTTCCAGCGATTGAAGAGATCGTTCTCGATTTTGAACTGGTCAAGTGCCTTACCGACCGTGTGATTGATGATGTCCTCCACGCTCTGAGGCTTCGCGTACATCGCGGGGATCGGCGGCAAGATCGTCGCTCCGATCTCGGCGAGTTGCGTCAGCGTCCGCAGATGCCCGAGGTGCAACGGCGTCTCGCGCACGACGAGCACGAGTGGGCGTTTCTCTTTGAGGCAGACGTCGGCTGCGCGCGTGAGCAAGTTCCCGTTGAGTGAATGCGCGATCGCAGAGGCGCTCTTGATCGAGCACGGGATCACGAGCATTCCGCTCGTGATGAACGAGCCCGAGGAAATCGATGCCGCGAGATCGCCGTCTTTATGCACGACGTGGGCGAGCGCTTCGAGTTCGGCCGACGTGTAGTCGGTCTCGATCTCGACCGTAAGCTTCGCTTGACCGCTCATCACGAGATGGATCTCGCAATCGGTATGGTTCCGTAACGCCCGAAGCGCCGCCATCGCGTAAGCGCTACCGCTCGCGCCTGTGACGCCGACGATGAGTTTGCGCATTACGCGTGGCTTCCCAAACGAGTTGCGGGGTCCCGCAAAACCGAACGCGAAACGCGACCGAATCCGATGTCCGACAAGATTTTCATCGACGGAGTAGACGCCGTGCGAGCGCAGACCGTCGATATGCCGCACGCGCGGCCGCTTTTATCGTTCGTCCGTGACCTCACGCGGTACGCGGCCGACCGACGCGAACGCGATGCCCGGCGCGCGCTCGGATCGCCGTTCTCGCGCGTACCCGATATCGATGCCCGCGCACTGATTGTCGCTGCGGGTGAGAATCGGCCCGTCGCCGAGGCGATCGAGAAGGAACGCATACCGCTCGGCCACACGAGCGCCGTCGCGGCGCGGCGTTTCGCCAAAGCCCTCGACACACTCGCGCGCGCCTTTCGCGCCCAGGGCGCGACGGCGAGCGTGCACCTCGTGACGCTCGGCCTCGCCTTCGGGTTCGAAGCGCTCGCGGGCGACGAACGCGCCACCTTCGACGTACTCGTCGCCGAGGCAAATGCGATCGATGCCGCAGCCGCTCCCGGCGTCGCCTGGGATGCGACGGAGCTCGTCGCGGCGATCGATCGCCTCGCCGCGCACGCGGTCGAATCGGCGCGCGAGATGCACGAACCACGGACGCCGCTGGCGCGTCACGAACGCGAGAATGCGCGCACCGTCAAACGCAAACGCGCGCATTTTAGCGCGTCGTCGCTCGGCACGTTTGCGGCATGCGAACGACGCTGGTATTACCGCTACGTTTGCGCGGCCGTCGAAGATCGCGGATCGTCGGCGTCTTTTTACGGCACGGCTTTCCACTGGGCACTCGAACGTTTTCACGAAGAGTATCCGCGGGTCGATCCCGCCGACGCCGAACTGCTCGGACTTAAGATCGATAGCTATCTCGCGACCGCCTTCGAGCGCTTTCGCTCGGGTTTCGAAACGACCGTCGAGTACGAGTTGCAACGCCGTCGCGCGAAACGCACGGGCCGGCGCTATCTCTCGTGGTTGCTCGAACGCGCGCGGACGGCGCCCTTTGCAATTATCGGTACTGAAGCCAGCGTCGAACTCGATCTCGCGGGATATACGTTCATCGGATATATCGATCGGCTCGATCGCGACGACGCAACGGGTGCCGTAACCGTCATCGATTATAAGACGGGCTCGATCGCCGAAAGCGCCGAGGCCTATCGCGAAAGCGTCGCGAGCTTCGTCGATTTTCAACTGCCGTTCTATTACTGGGCGCGCACGGCCGTCGGCGATCGCGTCACGCGACTCTCGCTCGTGCCGCTCAAAGATGCCGCGCGCGACGTACGGCCGATCGAGCTCGAAGTCGTTCCCGTCGCGACGCCGCGCGGCTACGGTGACGCACCGATCGGAACGATCGGCATCGACGAACTCGAACGCGCGCGTACCAAGATGATCGAGATCGCCGCGCACCTCGCCGACGGCCACATCGAGCGCTTTCCAGCAACCGACGATCCCGAGGCGTGCAGCTACTGCGCGTATAAAACCGCGTGTCGCGAGCGTCCGTTGCCGCGCGAAGATCGCTTCGGACGATGATGGATACGACCGTTTCGAATGCGTTCCGCGCCGCCGTCGACGGCGACGCTATTGCTGGCGCGCTCGCGATCGTCGGTCCGGCCGCAACCGGCAAGACCACCGCGCTCATCGCGCGCGCACGACGCTTCGCAGCCGATCTCGAGGGAACGGCGCGCGTCGCCGTCTTCACTCCGAGCGATGCGGGCGTGCGATCGTTGCGCGAGCATTTTGCCGACGACGCGCATCCGAACGATGCGCGCATCGCATGCATGCCGTTCGGCGCATTCGCACTCGAGATCGTGATCGCCGCGCGCGCACCGGGTGCTCCGAACCCGCACGCGATCGACGAAGCCGATGCCTCGATGCTCTTCGAACGCGCAGGCGCGAGCCTCTTCGCGCTCGAGTGGGCGGAATTCGTTGCCGATGAAATCGATCCCGAGATCACGGGATTACGCAGCCCCGAACGTTTTTCAGCAGCCGCGTTTCGCTTGATCCGCAAACTGCGCGGGGCGCTCATTTCTCCCGAACGATTCCGGACGGCGTGTCTCCAGGGCGCGGCAAAATTTTACGCTCACGCGCCGAATCTCGCGCATCCCGATCTCTTGCGCGAAACGCAGCAGAAATATCGCGATTCGCTTCGCGTCACACCCGAGGAACTCGCGCGCCAGCAGCAGCGCGAAATCGATCTCGGTAAAATTCTCGCGCGTCTCTACGAGCAATACGTTGCAACGATCGTCGGATGCGGTTCGCTCACGGCGATCGACGCCGTCTACGAAGCGACGATGCTCCTGCGCGCCGAACCCGCACGCGCGACGGCGCTGCGTGCAGCATGGCCCGCCGTACTCGTCGACGACGCGCAAGACGCAAACGCAGGGCAACTCGGATTACTCGAAGCGATCTACGGCACGACGCTCGCGAACGTCACGCTCGCAGGAGACGCCGCGCAGAGCACGCGTGGTTTCGCTGCGGGCGGCCGAGGCGAGGCCGCGTTCGCGGCGGCGACACGTACGATCGCACTCGGCGACGTACCGCGGCTCGCGCCCGCAATCGCGCGCATAGCACGCATCGGCGCGGGCGATGCGGTGGCGGCACGCGAGAGTGCGCCGCCGGACGCGCGCGACGACGTCGTCGTTTATCGCGCGACCTCGCAGCGCGACGAGACCACGTTCGTCGCAAGCGAAGTCGCGCGACTCGTCGCTGGTGGAACGGCCCCGGAACGCATCGCCGTCATCGTGCGCACGCTGAGCTGCGCGCACGGCTTCATCGACGCTCTCCTCGCGCGCGAAATTCCGGTCGATATCGGCGGTGCGGCGAGTCTCTTCGCGTATCCCGCGGTGCTCGACGCACTCGCTGCGCTCTGGCCAGTGGTCGACCCGTTCCGACACGACTTTCTCTTACGCGCGCTCGAGGCTCCCTGGCTCGCCCTCGCCGACGCGAGCATCGCAACGCTCTGCGGCGACGCGGCCGAACCGCAACCGTTGCTCTTCGCACTCGAAGGTGACGACGTCGATGAAGCGCGCGCCGGACGCTGGGATCGGCGCCGCGATTTGCGCTTGGGGCGAAATGTAACGCGAGGCGACGTCGATCTCGATCTCCCCGATGAGACGCGCGCGCGGCTCGTCGCCTATCGCGAGGCGCGCGAGCGCTGGGTTGCGGCATCGCGCACGCACGCTCTCGGCGATCTCGCACGGCTCATCCTCGATGAAACGGTCGGCGCGACGCGCACCGCGACGGCGCGCGGCCGTTTCGAGCACGCGCTCGTCGCGCGATTACTCGAGGACATCGACGCCTTCGCCGCCCGCGACCCGCTCGCGACGCTCGCCGATTACCTCGAACGCGCCGAGCGCGTCGCAAACGCGGAAGCCGATCTCTTGCAGATCGCGCCGAACGCGCGCGACGCCGTCTCCGTCATCGATGTCGAGCATGCAAAAGGGCGTCACTTCGATGCCGTCTTCGTCGTCGATCTGCGGGCGGGCGCGTGGCCGCGCTATTACGTACCCGATGCATTTCTCTTCAGCCCAGCCTGGGGGATGTTGCCGAAAGACAACGTCGGCGATGCGACTGCCGCGCGGACTGCGAAGTTTACGTACGTCATGTTCCGCAATAAGATTCGCGAGACGTATAATGCCGAAGAACGGCGTGCGTTTTACGTCGCGGCGACGCGGGCGCAGGGTCGCCTCTTTCTGAGCGCATCGGGTCGCCCCACCCGCGGCGTTTCGGCACCGGAGATTCTCGCCGAGATCGAGCGAGCGACGTAAAGCACGATCTCATCCAATCTTCATAATGTTCCGCAATCTCGCATGCGTTAGAGAATTACGATAACCATGGAGCATGCCGCGGGGACCTTGCCAATGAACCTCGACACGTCGACCGATCCGCAAGTCGGTTACCGCCCGCCCGGCACGCTCGATCTCGCGACCGCGCTCGCTCGTTACGATGGCCCGTTTACGAAGCGACACGCCGCGCATCTCCTACGCCGCGCCGCTTTCGGTGGCACGGCGACGGAGATCGACACGTCGGCATCGTTCGGCATGATGGGCGCCGTCGACGCGCTCCTTCACCCGGCACGCGCCGATCTCGTCTTCCCCGACTTTCCCGACGTCGCGTCGCTCTACGATCAAAAGAAAGATCGCACCGCGATCGCGCAGATGTGGTGGCTCGATCGGATGCTGCGCACGCAACACCCACTCGCCGAAAAGATCGGATTCATGTGGCACGGCCATTTCGCAACGAGTATTCGCAAGGTTCCGGCGCCGCTCATGATCGCGCAGATCGATATGTTTCGCGAGCTCGGTCTCGGAAATTTTCGCACGCTCCTCCTCGCGGTCGCGAAAGATCCGGCGATGCTCGTGTGGCTCGATAACCGCGCGAACAACAAAACGCATCCGAACGAAAATTTCGCGCGCGAGGTCATGGAGCTCTTCGCGCTTGGCCTTGGTACTTACACCGAAGACGATATCAAAGATGCCGCACGCGCGTTTACGGGTTGGACGCTCGATCCTACGCAGAACTTCATCTATCGACCGAACCAGCACGACGACGGCCCGAAGACGTTTCTCGGCACGAGCGGCAATCTCACAGGCGAAGACGTGATCGCGACGATCGTCAAACAGCCGATCCATCAACGCTTCATCTGTCGAAAACTCCTCGAATATTTCGTCTATTCCGATCCCGAACCCGGACTCATCGACGCGCTCTCGCAGACCTACGCACTCTCGGGCTACGATATCGCGCACACGGTCGCGGCGATCTTTCGCTCCAACGTCTTCTTCTCGCCGCGCGCGTATCGCGCGATTCCCAAAAGTCCGGTCGAATTCGTCGTCGGCTTGTTGCGCTTCATGGACGTCGCCGAAGTCCCCAAAGATACGCCTCAATGGCTCGCACGTATGGGACAAGATTTACTCGCTCCGCCGAGCGTCAAGGGCTGGGATGGCGGGCCGACGTGGATCAATACGGCGACGATGCTCGCGCGATTCAATTATATCAATCGCATCGTGAAAGCGGCCCCGCCGCGCGCGACGGCACCGCCGACATCCCCCACGATCGCCCTCGGGACGTTCCCCGCGCTCACGCCCGATCGCATCGTCGAACGCGCCGGTGGCATCGATGCCGATCGTGTGCTCGCGACCGTCGTGAGCGACGCCGTTCAAGACGACACGACGAGCGACATCCGCAGAACGCTCGCCGGGTATCTGCAATCCACAAACGCGACCATTCCGACGCCGTTCTCGCCGGAGAACTATCAAGAAAAAATTCGCGGCGCGCTCGCGCTCGTGCTCCAACTTCCCGCCAATCAGCTGAACTAACGGAGTTTCCATGGCTAGTCGTCGCGCGTTCATCTCGAAATCACTCGGCATCGCCATCCTCAGCGGAACGATGCCGTCCTTTCTCGCAACCGCCGCCGACGCACAAACGCTTCCAGCACTCGGATCGACGATCGATCCAGGCAACGTGTTGCTCGTCATCCAGATGGGCGGCGGCAACGATGGCCTCAACACCGTCGTCCCCTACACGGACGACGCGTATCACCGCGTCCGCCCGACCATTGGCATCGCCGGTAATGCGGTACTCAAAATCGACGACCGCATCGGTCTCAATCCCGCACTCGGCGGCCTCGATGCGCTCTACAAAGATGGCCGCGTCGCAATCGTCCAAGGCGTGGGCTATCCCAATCCCAATCGCTCGCATTTCGAAGCGACGCAGATTTGGGAGACCGCGTCACCCGATCGCCCGGCGACGAGCGGCTGGCTCGGGCGCTATCTCGATCGCACCGTCGCGCAAACGCCCGTCGACGCTAGCGATAGCGCGCGGCTCTTTCCCGCCGTCTCACTCGGCGATACCGTGCCGACGGCGCTCATCTCACAACACGTCGACGTCCCGGCGATCGGCGCGCTGGTGAACTACGGGCTCAACACCGGAAAAGATACGGCATCGAAGCAAACGGCAGGCGTGCTCTACGATGGCGCACGACCCGGGCAATCGCCGTATCTCGCGATGATCGAACGCACCGCGCGAAACGCCATGCACGGGGGCGACGTGCTCAAAGCGAAGATCGCGAGTTACGTGCCTGCAGCCGAGTATCCACGAGATACTTTCTCGCAGCAGTTGCGCCTGGCAGCGCAGATCGTCGGCTCGCGCGTCGGCACGCGCATCATCTTCGTTTCGATCGGTTCGTTCGATACGCACGCGGGTCAACGCGCGCAACAAGATCGACTCCTCGGCTATCTCGGTAACGGGCTACGCGCTTTCTACACGGACCTTGCGGCGCACGGTCTCGCCGAAAACGTTCTCGCGATGACGTTCTCGGAGTTCGGGCGACGCGTCGCGCAAAATGCATCGAACGGGACCGATCACGGAACCGCGATGCCGCTTTTCGTCGTCGGCGGTAAAGTCAAAGGCGGGGTTTACGGCGATCACCCCTCGCTCATCGATCTCGATCACGGCGATCTGCGGCACGCGACCGATTTCCGCTCCGTCTACGCGACGGTCTTGCAGAAGTGGCTCGGGCGCGACAGCACGGGCGTCCTCGCGGGATCCTTCGATACGGTCGCCTTCGTGTAGGCGCGTGCGGGTGAACGGCGGTCGCGCGTCTTAGCAAGCCTGAGTGGAACGCGCATGCAGACGACCGTGACCCTCGAGCGAATCGAGCAAGACGAGTACGTGCGCGAGGTGTTGCCGCACTCGTTCGAAATGTGGAATGACGGTCGCACGTTCGATCGTTACGTCGACGACTTCCGCAGCGTCGCGTCCTCGACGTACGCAAAACGGCGACCGTTCACGATGGGGCTGCGCGAAAACGGCAAGCTCGTGACGTCGTGTAAGAATTACGACCGCGAGCTGCGCTGGGAATCGTCGTCGCTACGCACGACAGGAATCGGCGCGGTTTTTACGCCGAAGGCATTACGTGGCCGGGGATACGCGACGGCATTTCTCGGCGCCCACCTCGACGCCGAACGCGATGCGGGCCGCGATCTCGCCTTTCTCTACAGCGATATCCATCCGGCATACTACGCGCGCCTTGGATTCATCGCGTTGCCGTCGCGCGTCGTGACGGTCCGCGCCGAATCGCTCGACGGTCGTGCGATCGGTGCCCGTGCCGTCGAGGATGCGGATTGGTCGGGCATCCGCCGTTGCTTCGACGCGCTCGATCGGCAACGGCCCTGGAGTCTGCGCCGTACCCCGCTCGTGTGGAACTGGATGCGCGCGCGTTGGAACGCGCCGTCGCGCGAAGGCACGCAAGCCGTGCATCTCGTCGTTCGTCGCGCGCGCAGCGTCGTCGCGTACGCGATCGGTCGCCGCGTCCTGCGCAGCGATATGTTCGTGATCGACGATTTCGCCTTCGACGGTGAGGAAGGGCGCGCGCTCGTGCCGGCGCTGTTGCGCATGGCTGCGGGCGATCTACGACGCGTTGGCGGGTGGTTGCCGCCGCCGTTCGCACGCGAGACGCTTCCGCGGGGATCGGTTCGTCCGCGCACGGAAGCGATTCTCATGGTGGCACCGCTCTCGCAACTCGGTAGAACATGGTGGGCGCAGACGCGCGAGGCGACGCTCGCCGCACGATCCGATTCGACGTGGAGCGCCGATCACGTATGAGGTTACGTTCGTGAATCGCGAGATGAAAGTTCTCGCGATCGTCTTCGGATCGCTCTTCGTGCTGCTCGTTCTTGCCGGAATCGGCGTCGCGTACGCGATCTCGCGAGCGTCTGCAGGGATCGCGTTAGACGATGATCCCGCAGCGATGCGACGTACGGCGGCTAAAATCGCTACGTTCGATGTGCCGCGCGGCTATCGTATCGCGACCGCGACCGATTTCGGCGTCCAGCAGTCCATCACGCTCGAGGGTGAGGGTCGTCGACATCTTGGCTTTATGATTCAGGTGCAGGGCACGACGTTACCGAGCGATCCCAAAACCAACGTTGCGAGCATGCGCTTCGCCCTCGGCCTCGCGGCCCGCGTCATGCGCTGCGAACCACACGAAACCCTCGATCAGATTCGCGCGAAGGGGAACGTCGTCGATTTCGAAGCGATGGCATGCGACGGCACCACGAGCTTGCGCATGGAGACGGGCTCGATGCGCGTCGGACCACATGCGGTGACGATCATCGCGACCGGTCGCGGCGGTCGCTTCGATCGCGACGCTCTCGTCGCACTCGTGCGATCGATGCGTTAGCGCGAAGCGCGCGCCACGACATCGGCGATAGCATCCGCAAACGTTTGTGGAGCGAGAAAGCCGACACCGTGACCAGAGCGCCCGAGCACGAGCGTCGCATCGCGCGCCGCGCGCAACATCGCGCCTTCTTGCGCGCGCGTCGGCCAATCGAAGATTCCGTTGACGATCGCGATCGGTGTGTCGATCGCGCGCGCGAGCGCGACGACGTCGATGCCCGCGAGTTCGCGTAAACTCTCCGAGCGCGCGCGCACACGCAACCCGCCATCGACGATCGCACGCGCCGTCGGCGCGTCGGTAACGCGTGGAAGCAACGCCGACGCCAACGCTTCGACGCGCGCACTCCCCACGATCGCTTCGATCGCACGCGGCGGCAGATCGCTCGCCCGTGCGAGCATCCCGCGCCAACCCGTCATCGACCACGAGCAGCCACCGGCGACGACGCCCGCAATGCGCGAATTGCCGCGCGCGGCAACGGCGAGAGCGAGATAACCGCCGAGCGAGTCGCCCGCGACGATCACGTGCCGCGAGCCCGCTTCGGCAACGAGCGCGTCGATTGCGGCGAGCGCACTCGCGAGTGCGAACGGCTCGGCGCGCCGATCGCCGTGGCCGGGTAAATCGGCGCACCACAGTTCGATGCCATCGGGCAATCGCGAAACGAGCGGTAGCCATGTCTTGCGGTTCGCGACGGCGCCGTGAACGGCGATGACGAGCGCACCTCCGGGCGTCCCGTGCCGATCGAAGGTCCCGATCATGCCCGACGAAGAGGCCGGATGCGGTCTGACGAAAAGCCGCCCATGGCATCAAGCGATCGACAGCGCCTCCTCGAACGCGCGCTCGCGCTCCCGCAAGCGGACGCATCGGATTTTTTCGGCGACCGACGACCTCCGAGCGACGCCGATCCTTCGCTCCTGAAGCGAATCGACGACACGACGCTGCGCTCGAAGCTCGTCGAAACCGGAATCGCGCACGGGCTGCAATCGCCCAAGGGTCCGCAAAAAATCGCTTCGATCGTACGCATCTACCCCGGGTTCGACGCCCCGGGTAAAGTAACGTCCGGGGCTCGCTCGAAGAACGGCGTGCCGCCGCAGCCACCCCAACGCGGCCTACCGAGCGTCGATGAAATGGAAATCCTCATCGGACGGATTCGCGAGGTGGAAAGCGACGTCGCCCACGATCTCTCAGCCGAGGCCGACGAACGCGTCGCGCACCTCAAACGCGCGCTCGTCGATCTCGAAGGCGACGAGCTCGAAGAGGCCTATCGCGAACTCGGCGCGGCACTCGAACGCAAACGCGCGGTCGTCTCGCAAATCCGCTTCGAGACGTTCCGTCGCATCGAAGGTGATCCGAGTCTTCCCGAACGCGCGTACCTGCGGCTGTTGCGCCGCTAACGTCGCCGTCGAACGCGTTCACGCCTCGAAGAACGATATCTGTCGCACGGGCTCTTCGGTAATCGAGGCGACGCGGACGCCGAGCAGTCGCACCGCCGCACCGTCGAGATCCGCGCGCTCGAGACAATGCAGCGCCGCCGAAGCGATCGTCGCGGGATCGTCCGTCGCAACGGCGACGGTCGTCTGACGGCCGGTAATTTTAAAATTCGAGAGCTTGATCTTCACACCGATCGTCGAACCGCGTAAGCCGTGCGCACGCAAGCGTTGAGAAACTTCCATGCTGAGGTCGCGTACGTTCGCGCGCAGCAACTCCGGATCGCGGACGTCGAATTCGAAGGTCGATTCGCTCGAGACCGAACGCGTCTCGCGGCCTGACTCGACGACGCGTGTATCGTTACCGCGCGCCATCTCGCGCACGGCCTTTCCCCCACGACCGAAGAGCGCGAAAGCGACGTCATCGGAGAGTTCCGCGATCTCACCGATCGTCGCGATATTGCGTTGCGCGAGCCGCGCTTGGGTCTTGGGACCGATGCCCCATAATCGCCCGACGGGCATCGGGGCGAGATACGCGCGCTCGTCACCGGGCGCGATCGCCTGCAGGCCATCGGGCTTCGCGGCGTCGCTCGCGATCTTCGCGACGAGTTTCTGCGATGCTACACCCGCACTCGCCGTCAATCCGATCTCCGCGCGAATCGCCGCGCGAACGGCGTGCGCGTAGGCGACGGCTTCGTCGAAATCATCGGTGCCGATCTCCACGTAGGCTTCATCGAGCGAGAGCGCCTCGATCGCGCGCGCACCGCGCTCGTAGATCGCGAAGACACGCGACGAAAGTTCTTTGTAGCGCGGAAAATTCGGCGGCGAGACGAGAAGCTGCGGACAGAGCGCTTTCGCTTTGAAGAGCGGCATTGCCGAGCGCACACCGAAGGGTCGCGCCTCGTACGATGCCGTGAGCACGACGGAGCGCCGACTATCGCCCGAGATAGCAAGCGGCTTCCCGCGCAAGGTCGGATCGTCGAGCTGTGCGACGCTCGCGTAGAACGCGTCGAGGTCGAAGTGCGCTACCATCGTGGTTCGCGGCGCTTACGTCGCGCGGCGCCGATCGACCTCGACGAACGTCGCCAAGAGCCCCGCGCCCGTAATCCCGAGCGCGAGCAAGATATCGCTCCAGGCTTGCGGCCAAAGCACGCTCCCGTCGAGGGCAAAAACGTTCGTCGCGAACGCCGTGCCGTTGAGCCCGAGCCGCGAGACTCCAGCCGCCATCGCGAAACCGATGATCAGCGCGCATACCGCCGCGACGACCGTCCGTCGCGAGAAGGCGCTCGCCGCAAAGACGACACCGAGGAACGCGAGCGCATTGGTCCAGGCGACGACCGAAGCAACGAGCATCGGGAGTGCGGGTAACGTCTGGCCTTTGAGGACCGAGAAGACCGCGAGCACGCCAAGGCTTGCGAAGGTCACGAGAAAGAGCCACGCCGCGATCACGCAAAATTTGACGACGACGATACTGCGCAGGGAGATCGACGACGTGTAGAGCAGCGGAAGCGTCTTCTCCTCACGCTCGCCTGCAATCGCTCCGGCACCCGCGATGAGCGCGAGCAGACTCAAGATGTGTGAGAGATTGCTCGCGAGCCAATCCGATTCTACGAAATACTTATACGAACGGAAATTTTGCAAAACACTCTGCGCGTTTTCGTTGAGCGGGCTCGCGAGCGCACGTTGGAGCGAGAACGAAAAAAAGAACGGAATCACCGCCGTGAGCATCAACACGAGCGTAGACGCAATTGCGAGAAACCGTTTACGCGCGACGTATTCTTTGCGCGAGAGTTCCCGAATCATAGCGACTCCGGATCGAAGGCGGCAGCATCGATCGCATCGGGCAGGCCCGCGAGCTGGTGCGTGACGTTGACGCCGTACGTTACGATCGCGCGCGGCACGAGCCCGACCGCGCGCGCGAGTAACGCATGCGCGCGTTCTTCGTCGAACTCTTCCGCATTCTCGACCACGAGGACGACCGGTTCGCTCGCGAGTGCGAACGCGAGCACGAGCGCACGCTGGAAGGCACGCTTCATGCGGCCGATTTCGAAGCGTTCGTCGAGGCCCGCGAGTGCGAGAGACTCGCGCAACCGCGCGTCGTTCCATCGTGCGTGCAGCGTCGCATAAAACCGAATCGCGTCGGCGATGCGCATCGAGGGGTACGCGCGGAATTCTCGACCGCAGTATGCGAGCCCCGGCATCGCCGTGGGATCGGCGGGCGCTCCTTCGGGCGTGAGACCGAATCGTGCGCGGATCCGTTTGCAATACGCCTCTGAAGCGTCGGCAAGTGCGAGACGCGGCGCCGGAGACGCCACGTTCATCCGACGGCTCCCTCGAAGATCATGCGGATCGAGGCCATGTTGCGCACGTCGTCGGCTTCGTCGCCGGGCGTTTCGAGGATCGCCGTCTTCCCGCGCAATTCGCGATGTGCGGCGAGCGCGCGAAAGCCCTCGAAGCCGATATTGCCCTCGCCGATATGCCAGTGCCGGTCTTTGTGCGCGCCGAGCGGAATCTGCGTATCGTTGAAATGGAACATCTTCACGCGTTCCAGCGTGACCGTCTCTTCGGCAAGCGCGACGAAGCGCTCGACACCATCCCGAGAATTGATTTCGTAGCCAGCCGCCCACGAATGCGCCGTATCGAGACAGATCCCGAGTTGCGGATGGCCGACGGCTTTTACGAACGCACCGAGTTCTTCGAGTGTCCCGCCGCAGAGCTGGCCCGCGCCCGCGGAATTTTCGAGCACGAGCGAAACGCCCGGTGCGATGCCTTCGAGAGCCGCTTCGAGCAAGAGCACGACGGCCGCAAACCCTTCGCTGCGATCCCGCTTGCCGTACGATCCGAGATGCGTGTTGACAAACTCGATGCCGCCGGCCGCTGCAACCGCCAGATCGTTGCGCAAGAGCCCGAGCGAACCCGCCGTAATCTTCGGATCCTCGCTCGCGAGATTGATGAGGTACGACGTGTGGATCGCCGTCTTCGCTATTCGGGCTGAGGCGCGCGCGTCGCGAAAACGCTCGAGGCCCGGCACGTCCATTTTCCCCACGCGATAGGTGCGCGGGTTGCCTGAGAAAATCTGGATCGCGGCGCAACCGAGCTTCTGGGCGTACGCGACCGTCCCGTCGTAGCCTCCGCTGGTCGCCACGTGCAGGCCTAGGTGCATCGATTCCTTACGATTTCGGACATTCGCGCTCGATACGTCGGCGCACGGCGCGGCTCCGCCAAGCGACGTGCGCTCCGATGGTAGTCTGCGCGACCAAAGGCGAGCATTCGAATTATCGGCGGCGGAACTTTAGGGAGTTCGACCGCATACCGCGCGGCATGAAGGTCTGCGCTCGCCCACTCGCACCCATCGCACGCGATGGATTTTTTTCAAACGTCGTCTCGACGAGCAGTACGGCATCCGATGCGCGAGAGCGACGACCGACGCGACCGATCAGCTGCTCGATCTCACTTTCACCGAACGCATCGCTATCGGTAATGACGATGAGATCGGCTGCGGGAATATCGAGCCCGCTACCCACGAGATTCGTCGCGGCCAAGATCGCGGGTGCGCCATCGCGGAACGCCGCCATCTCTTCCACACGCGTCGAGGTGCCGTATACGGTGACGCCGCTGCGCCGATTGCGTTTCTTGTGTTCTGCGCTATCGGCCATATCGCCGCGCAATTGCTGCACGGGAATCTTATACGTGGATTCGAGTCGCGCCGCGAGTTTTGGCACGTCGCCACGCGTTCGCGCGATCACGAAGATGCGCGATTTGCGCTCGAGGTGATCCCGAATGAGGGCTTCCGCATGCGCGAGTTGTTCCGCCGCAGGCTCGCCCCAAACGCCTGTGACGCGATGAACGGTCGTCGGCGGGTTGTCGAAGGGCATCGCACGCATCGAGATCGTATTGTTAAACGCTCCGACGCGCTCGAGGAAGCGTTGCAATTCTTGTGGCGTGGCCGATGCGAAGAGCAGCGGGCAATCGAGATCTTCGAGGAGACGCAAGTGTTCGCGCTCGTCGAAGGCGTTGACGTCGTCGATGATCGTGAGGGCGCTGCGATCGAGCACGTCCCACAGCGGAGCGTTCGCGATCATCATCGCGCTTCCGACGACGAATTTGATCGAGCCGTTCTGCAGCCCGTCGAGCATCGCGCGGCGCTCGCCGGGCGAAATGCCGCCGTGCACCTCACCGACGCCGAGCCCCGTGCCTTCGAGTCGATCGCGCAAATACGTGCAATCTTGACGCACGAGATCGCGCGTCGGCGCGACGACACAAACATACCCGCCGCTACGCAGCGCTTCGGTTACCGCAACGCGAAACATGACCTCGGTCTTGCCCGAGCCCGTCGGGGCCTTGAGTAAGAATTCGAATTCGCCCGCAGCGAGGCGTTCGCAGATCGCGTCGACGGCGATCTTCTGATCGTCGGTCAACGTGAACGATTCGCCCGGCTTGATGAGTTCGTGCGCGACTGCGACGGCGTTTTCATTGGTAATGATTTTTTGCCATATCGGCGTCAGCGCGGTGTCGATGACGGGCGCACGCTTCGGGTCCGGGCGATGGATGGCGACGACTTTCGCATGCGATTCGGCCGGTGCATCGGACCGAGATTTGGCGACGTCGGGTATCGGATCGAGCGCGGCCTTCGCTTCGATCTTAACCGCTCGCACGATCGGCTCGGACTTCGCCGAACGCACGGCCTGCCCGGAAGCCGGCGACGCGTTCGCAAGCCGTATTTTCGGCGTCGCCCGGCTCGGCTTAACCGCTGCAGGTTTCGCGACGGGCTTTGCGGCGACTTTCGATTTCGCCGGCACCGGCTTCGCAACGACCTTCGACTTCGATGCGACGGGTCTCGCAACGGCTTTCGCCTTGGTCGCAACGCGCTTCGCAGCAACCTTCGTCTTCGTTGCGATGGACTTCGGAGCGACCTTCGCCTTCGATGCGACCGGCTTCGTCGCAACTTTCGTCTTCGTTGCGACGGGCTTCGCGGCAATCTTCGACTTCGATGCGACGACGGAGCGCTTTGCGAGCGGCTCGGGCTTTCGTTTCGCGGCCGCCTTCGAAATTGGTTTGGCCGTTAACTTTTTAGGGATGGTGGTGCTTCCTCTTCTGCCGGTGCTGCATCGGAGGCTGCACCCGCGGTCGCTTTTTCGGTTGTCGGCTCGACAGCAGCGTGCGGCTCGAGAACGATATCGCCTTCGAGGTCTCCGTTCGCGTCCGTTGCCGCTTCCGCATCTGTGAAGGGCTCGACCTCGGTCGCGATCGGCAAAGCGAGGGTGAGTTCGCGCGCCTCGGACTCGAGATCGACGGGCGGCAGTTCGGCAAGCGATAGCAGCCCGAACGACTCCAGAAAATCGGGCGTGGTGCGATACTCCATCGGCCGACCCGCGACATCGCGACGCCCGGCTTCAGCGATGAAACGCCGATCCACGAGCGTATTGACGACGCTATCGACGTTCACGCCGCGAACGGCTTCGATCTCGGCGCGCGTCGCGGGTTGAAGATAGGCGATGATCGCGAGCGTCTCCATCGCGGCAGGCGAAAGATTCGTCTTCGCGGGCATGAGATACGCCTCGACCACCGTACGTGCCGCGGGCGACGTAGCGAAGCGGTAGCCTCCGGCAATTTCGCGCAAAACGATGCCACGCTCCACGTACGCTTCCGCGATACTTTGGAGCGTTTCGGCGACTTCCACGTGGCCTGCTCCCGTAAGCTTCACGAGCGCGTCGATCGAAAGCGCTTCGCTCGCGACGAAAAGCAATGCCTCGAGCGAGCGCTGGAGCGAGCCCGTCTCGATGAGTTCAGTTTGCATGGACGTCCAGAGGTTCGAAGGGAAGCAAGCGCAGCTGCTCCTCGGGCGTCGGTTGCTCGTAGGCGAGCCGACGCTGGCGGATGAGTTCGAGAATCGCGAGAAAGGTCGCGATGATGCCGCTGCGGTCGAAATCGCGGCAGAGGACGTTGAATTCGACGGCCCCGTGCTCGCGCACGACCCGCGCGACGAATTCCATCTGACGCGCGATCGAAAAACGTTCGCGCGCGATCGTCCGCTTTTCGGGTTTTGCCGCCCGAACGGCGGCCAAGAGCGCCTTCGCGAGCTTTTCGGGAAGAATCCGATAACGCTGATTCGCATCGGCCGACGGGTCGCCGCTCTCACGGAAGTAATACGAGTCCGCCTCGGCTTGTCGTGCGCGCAGATCGTCCGCGGCGCCCTTATACGTCGAATAGGCGATCAGCCGCTGCCGGAGGCGTTCCTCGACCTCTTCGGCCGAATCTTCGCCCGCGGGCGCAAACTCAGCCGGAATTGCGGGCAAAAGCGATTTCGATTTAAGAAAAACGAGCGTCGCTGCGATGACGAGATACTCCGCCGCGATCTCCACATCGAGCGTATCCATCACCGCGATGTATTCGAAATATTGCTGCGCGACACGCGCGAGCGGAACCGTCGCGATATCGAGCCGATGCTCGCGTACGAGATGTAAGAGCAGGTCGAGTGGCCCATCGAAGACGTCGAGACGGACGGTCAATCCAGCCGCCGGGGTCGTTTCGGCAATGTCGAAGTGCGACGAATCGCCTATGGCAACGGGCGAAGCGGGCTCGTTGCCGGTCCGGCTCCCGGTTAGCGCGTCGCCGATTCCCGCACCGTCTCGTCGGGCCTGCGGGCCACGAGCGTTTCCAACTCCATCGGGTCGCCTTCCAATTTTGCGAGCTCTTCGAGCCCGAGATCGATCAGGCGCTTCTCGTTGACGTACTTGAGGGCTTTTTTGGCGGCGGAAATCTCGAACCAAGCTGCTTCATCGACTTCGTGATCGTGATTGGCCGTGTCGCCCGAAAGATAGTTCATCAGGTAAAAATGGACCGCTTTTTTGTGTTTCGTCCCGTTGAGATAAAACCAATACGAAATTTCCGAGAGCTTGACGTAGATCTCCGCCCAACAACCCGTCTCTTCGCGTACTTCCCGAAGTGCCGCCATTTCGTGCGTCTCGCGCGCTTCGACGTGGCCTTTTGGCAGGGACCAGACGCGCGGCATGCCGCGACCGATCAAGAGCGCGTCGAGCGAAGACCCGTTGCGCCGGAGAACGAGCCCGCCTGCCGAGACCTCGTACTTGATCCGCATCTGCCGCTTCCTGTCTGTAACGCCACCCTTAGGGGAAGCCGAAGTACGCCCAATCCCGGACGCGCTAATAACCCTATGATAGCAATACGGGCCAAGAGGCGACGGCTCTAGAAGGATGGTCCTTTAATTCTCGCGTTCGTAAAATCGGTGTCCGGTATACGGGGCCTCTATGCGGCTCCGGGGAGCGTCGCGCAAGCACTACGGTTCTTGGAGGTTGAGTCGTGAAACGTTGTCTTTCGTCTGCGGCGACGCCAGGGGAAAAGAGACGTCGACCTCTCCGCGGTGAGGGTGATGAGGCATCCTCTCAGAAACGAACATCCGCCGGGACGCGTTCTCACGCAAGATCCTTATCATTCCCGGATTCCGTTTTTATTCCGATATCATATTTCGAAAGAGGCCCGACAATGAACCGTTTTCTATCCGCATCACTCGCATTCGCCCTGACCGCATCGCTCGCCACAGGCGCGTTCGCAAAACCCCATAACGCTCACGGTATGTCGAACGGATCCGCGATGAACGGCATGCCGATGTCGCATCACACCACGACACATCGCAATCATCGATACGGCAACGACAAGGCGCGTTGCCGCGACTCCCACGGCCGCTTCCTCAAAATGAGCGATCCGCGCTGCCTCGCGAAGTAACGCGAACCGCCTCTACATCGAAGAGCGACGTCTCACGACGTCGCTCTTTTTCATGCATCGACGCAGGCGCGCTTAGGCGCCCGGTACCCAGCGCAGATCGGGTTGGCGCGCCGCACGCGTTTCGTCGATGCGGCCGACGACGGTTGCGACGGGTGCGTCGAGGATCGCCTGCGGGTTCGCACGCGCCGTCTCCACGATCTCGCGAAGCGCGGTAACGAAGCCGTCGAGCGTCTCTTTCGATTCCGTCTCCGTCGGCTCGATCATCAGACACTCGGGGACCAGGAGCGGGAAATAGATCGTCGGCGCGTGGTATCCGCGATCCAGAAGCGCTTTCGCGATATCGAGCGCGCGGACGCCCGTCTCGCTTTTGAGCTCTTGCGCGCTCGCGACGAACTCGTGGCGGCACGGTTCGTCGAAGGGCATCTCGAGAAATTCGCGGACCTGCACGCGAATATAATTCGCGTTGAGAATCGCGAGTTGCGAGACGCGCGTGAGTCCGTCTCCGCCGTTGGCGAGCACGTAAGAGAGCGCGCGCACG
Organism: Vulcanimicrobiota bacterium; assembly: GCA_031420415.1. Lineage (GTDB taxonomy): Bacteria > Vulcanimicrobiota > Vulcanimicrobiia > Vulcanimicrobiales > Vulcanimicrobiaceae > JANYGA01. The sequence goes on along the minus strand of JANOMT010000058.1, from coordinate 25,293 downwards.
GCGTGCGCGAAGTTCGACCAAAACGAGCGCATCGTGCCGATCGCATCGTCGCCGTCGTGAACCAGCGCGTAAACGTCGTCGCGATCTTTCGTAACGATCGGGCGCGGTAAGAACGGCACGAGACGCTCCGCCACGCCGACGGGACCGTGACCCGCGCCGCCGCCGTGCGGAATACTAAAGGTCTTATGTAAATTGAGATGCATGAGATCGAAACCCATGTCGCCAGGTCGCGCGTTGCCCATGAGCGCGTTCGCGTTCGCCCCGTCGTAGTACACGAGACCACCCGCAGCGTGCACGGCATCGGTAATCTCTTTGATGTGATCTTCGAAAAGCCCGAGCGTATTGGGATTGGTCATCATGCACACGGCGGTATCGTCGCCGAGTGCGGCTTTAAGTTCGTCGAGCCCGACGCGACCACGCGCGTCGCTTTTCAAGCTCACGACATTGAACCCGACCATCGCAGCAGAGGCGGGATTGGTGCCGTGGGCGGTATCGGGCACGATGACCGTCCGCCGCTGGTGCTCGCCGCGGTTTTTGAAATACGCTTTTGCGATGAAGAGTGCGGTGAGTTCGCCATGCGCGCCGGCCGCCGGATTGAGCGTGAACGCCGACATCCCGAAAATCGCGGTCAGCGCGCGTTCGAGATCGTACATCACCTGGAGCGCGCCTTGCGCGAGTTCGTCGGGTGCGTAGGGATGGAGATCCTTGAAACCCGGCAACGCCGCCATCGCTTCGTTAATGCGCGGGTTGTACTTCATCGTGCACGAGCCCAGCGGATAGAAGCCGAGATCGATCGCGAACGTGCGATGCGAGAGACGCGTGTAGTGCCGCACGACGTCGAGTTCGCTGTTATCGGGAAGCGGGAGGTCGCTGCGAAGGGCGCTTGCAGGCAAGAACGTCTCCGCCGCAGCCCCGGCGGCGAAATAGGTATTCGCGCGCCCGGGTTTTCCGAGTGCGAAGATCGGCGGTTCGTCGTGCGCCGCTGCGAGAATTTCGTTTGCGTTAGGCACGGGCTGTCGCGCTTTCGTTCGAGCTCGTCACGGCGGCTTCGCTTGCGATGTCGACGAGCGCCGCACGGAGCGCCGCGATCTCGCGTAGCGTCGTCACCTCGGTTGCCGTTGTGAGAAAACAATCGGCATACTGCGGATACCAGCGCCCGAGATCGACACCGCCGAGCATGCCCCGCGCCTGCAGACCGGCGAGCACTTTCGCGGGCGTCGTCCCCCTTGGAACGCGAATCGCGAGTTCGTTGAAGACCGGCGCCGCGAACGCGCGCGCGAAGCCGGGGACCGACGCGATCGCGTCGCCGAGCGCTCGCGTGCGCTCCAGATTGAGCGCGGCCGCCCGGCGCAATCCCGTCGCGCCGAGCGCCGCGAGATAGATCGTCGCGACGAGCGCGCAGTGCGCTTGGTTCGTGCAGATATTCGACGTCGCTTTTTCGCGACGGATATGTTGTTCGCGCGCCTGCAACGTCAAGACGTATGCGTCGTTGCCACGATTGTCGACGCTGCGCCCGACGAGCCGGCCGGGAATACGCCGAACGTGATCTTTCGTCGCCGCGATAAACCCGACGTAGGGCCCGCCGTACGCGAGCGGATTACCGAAGGATTGCCCTTCACCGACCGCGATTTGCGCGCCCCACGCCGCGGGCGTCGCGAGCACGCCGAGCGACATCGCTTCGGCGATGACCGCAATCCCGACGGTACCGGTACGGTCGAGCGTCTCGCGAATCGCGGGCCCCGGGACGTCGAGGCAACCGAAGAAGTTCGGCGATTGCACGGCGACGGCTGCGAAGCGTTTGTCGGCGAGCCGCGCGTCGAGGGTCGTAAAATCGGTTGTCCCGTCGGCAGCGACGGGCAGCTCTTCCACATCGAGATCGAGCCCACGCGCGTAGGTTTCGAGCACCTGACGATAGTTCGGATGGATCGCGCGCGAGACCAAAATCGCACGCCTACCCGTCGCGTTGACCGCCATGATGACGCCTTCGGCGAGCGCCGTCGCACCGTCGTAGACCGACGCGTTCGCGATATCGAGGCCCGTGAGCAGACAGATGTAGGTCTGCCACTCGTAGATCGCTTGGAGATAACCTTGCGACACTTCGGCTTGGTATGGCGTGTACGCGGTCAGAAATTCGCCTCGCATCGCGAGCGACATGACGACCGGCGGTACGTAATGGCGATACGCTCCGGCCCCGAGAAAGGACGTGTAGTCGATCGCCGTATTGCGCGCGGCCAGCGCCGCGACCGTCGCGGCGAGTTCCGATTCCGGAAGCCCCGTGGCAAGCGCTAGCGGCTCCTTGAGTGCGACGTCGTCGGGAACGCGCGCCAGTTCTTCAAGCGACGACACGCCGACGACGGCGAGCATTTCCACGATGTCGGAATCGGTGTGCGGCGTATACACGTAGACAATGGCTCCATAGGCAAGCGCGCTTGACAGACTATATTCTGCCGAGCACGTATGCCTTTCCGTGCTACGTTAGTCGAACGCTAGTGCGCTTCCGCGACGAGTTTCTCGTAATCGTCAGGCCCCAGCAGCGCATCGGGCATGCTCGTATCCGATATTTTGATTTTGTAGAGCCAGCCCTCACCGAAGGCGTCGCGGTTGACGAGCGCAGGATCGGCTTCGAGCGCCGCGTTGATTTCCACGACTTCGCCGCCGGCGGGTGTGAAAAGATCCGAAACGGCTTTCACCGATTCGACGACGCCGATATTGGCGTGTTGTTTGATCTCGGCGCCGACGCGTGGCAGTTCCACGAAAACGATATCGCCGAGCGAATTTTGCGCGTAATCGGTAATGCCGACGGTCGCGGTATCGCCGTCAACCTTGAGCCATTCGTGTTCTTTACTGTAGAGAAGTCCCGCGGGCTGCGCCATATTGGTGATTCGTCCCCTCTTGGGTCGTCGTTCGGTTATAGAGTCGGTCTCTTATAAAACGGGAGTGCGACGACGGTTGCAGCGTGTCGCGTTCCTCGTACTTCGACGTCGAGCGAGCACCCGATCGCACTCGCGGCTTTCGTAACGAGCGCTGTCGCGATGTTTTTGTTCTCGACCGACGGCGCCATCGACCCACTCCGGACCGTCCCGACTCTCTCGTCTCCCGAATAGACCGCATACCCTTCGCGCGCCGGAACGCGTCCCTGAAGCACGATGCCGACGATGCGATCGTACGTATCGGCTTCGAGCTCGGCGACGATCGCGTCGCGGCCGGGGAACGCGGGTTTGTGCGTCTTGACGGCCCATCGTTGCCCACCCGCGACGGGCGAGATCGTTTCGTCGAGCTCGTGTCCGTAAAGCGGCATGCCCGCTTCGAGGCGCAAGACATCCCGCGCGCCGAGGCCGCAGGGCTCGATACCGTATCGGGCGCCGCGTTCGAAGAGGTTGCGCCAGACTTCCGAGGCTGCATCGCCGTCGACGAAGAGCTCGTAGCCGTCTTCGCCCGTATAGCCGGTTCGCGCCACGATGGCCGAGACACCGCAGATCTGCGTCTCGACGCACGTATAATACTTCATGACCGAAATATCCCCATCGACGAGCGGCGCGACGATCTCGACCGAACGTGGCCCTTGAACCGCAACGAGCGCGCGCGACCCGTGCCCGCTCGAAAGCTTCACGTCGCGGTGCCCGTCGGCACGCGCGACGAGATACGGCCACATCTTCGCCGCATTTCCCGCGTTGACGACGAGGAGATAGCGGTTTTCATCGAGCCGGTAGAAGAGTACGTCGTCATGACAGCCGCCGGCATCGTTGGTAAAGATGTTGTAGCGCGCTTGGCCCGGCTTCATGGTCGCCACGTCGTTGGCGGTGAGGGCGTCGGCCCACGCTCCGACCCCCGGACCGCTGAGATGATACTGCGCCATATGCGAGAGATCGAAGATACCCGCGCGATGGCGCACGGCATCGTGTTCGCGCAAGATTCCCGCATACGATACCGGCATCTCGAAGCCGCCGAAGGGGACCATCCGCGCGCCGAAAGCGAGATGGTCGTCGTAGAGTGCGGTCCGCGCGTACTCCGCCACGATTAACCTTCCGAGCCGATCTCATCGGGGCGCAGCTGACTCGGATTCCAGCCGCGCGCCTCTGCGATCGGCGTGTTAAGAAACGAAAACGTCGCGTGCGCCACGAGCTTATCGTTGCTGAAGACTTCGACGTCGCCGTAGACGATGCGCTTGCCGGGCTTGCGAACGCGGGCGTGTGCGACGAGATCGTGCGGCGGCAGTGCCGGGCGCAGGAACGCACACGAGAGCGAGGCCGTCGCCGTCGGTTGCGTCGGGCCGTAGATCGACGAGAGCGCGACCCAAAAGACGGTATCGCAGAGGCTTACGATCGCACCGCCGTGGACGGCACCCGCGCCGTTTTGGACTTGCTCGCGAAAGGGCATTCGCATCGAAGCTTCGCCATGACCCACATCGACGAGATGCAAGTCGAGCGTCTTGATGAAATTCGCCTTCTGCTTATCCCAGCGCGCGATCGCAGCGTCGACGTCGACGAGCGGCCCGTCACCCGTCAAAACGTCTCTCCAGCCTTCGCGAGTTCGCGCCGAAGATACAGTGGTAAACTGAAGAGCCGCCGATGCGTCTGCGCGTCGTAGAAGTAATTCTCGCCGCGGAGGCCGCCGACGTACGCGTCGATGCGGCCATCCGCGAGCTCCGCGACATCGAGGCCGTCGCTGCACGCGATGAAGGCCCAATCGTTATCGAATGCCGGCACGTGCGTATAGAACGAGCGCACGAATTTATAATACCGTCGCAACGTGCGGACCATCTTCGCATGAACGAACATGTTTTGAAATCCAGCCGTACTCGCTTGGAGAACGTAAACGCCGCCGGGCGCGAGACGCGCCTTGATATCGGTAAAGACCGCATCGCAAAAGAGCGGATTCGACGGCGAATCTTCGAGAGGCTCCGTGAGATCGGAGATCACGACGCCGTACGTGTCGCGATCGTCTCGTAAGAAAGCCAGCGCGTCGCCGACGATTACGCGCGCGCGCGGATCCTCGAACGCCCCATCCGACCACTCGGGCAAGTATTTTTTCGAAAGCTCGACGACGTCGCCATCGATGTCGACCATCGTGCACCGAACGACGTCGCTTCGGCGCAAGACCTCGCGTAACGTCGCGCCTTCACCGCCGCCGAGGATCAGCACCTCGCGGCGATCGTCGACCGCCGCGAGTGCGGGATGGACGAGGCTCTCGTGATAGATCTTCTCGTCGTGTTGCGAACTCTGCGTATCGCCGTCGAGGACGAGCATCTTGCCGAACGTCGGCGTGCGGATCACGGCGATATCTTGGAATGCAGAGCGGCCCGCGTAGTAGGTTTCCTCGATGGCATGATGGTGCTCTTCAGTCGGCGCGAAGCTTTCGACGTACCATTGCCAGTGTTCGGTTTTCGGCATCTCGCGTTAGCGCACGTACAGATAATCGGCGCCGGCTGGCGGCGCGATGACGTTGTTCTGCACGAACATCGTTGGAGCGAGGGACGGTGCGGCCGATGCGCCGGGCGACGGTACGACGGTCGGCGCGGGGCTGGGCGTCGAACCCGTCGCCGGATTGAATGGAAGCGCGACGAGGCTCGCGTTGTAGCCGCTCGCGCAACTCACGCCTACCGTCGTACCGAGCGCTACGAGATAACGCGTATCGACCGAGAATCCAACGGAACTGACGTTATTGAGCGCCGCTTGCGCACCCGAACACGTGCGATACAGCGGCGCGTTCGCCATTCCGCTCGACGTACTCGGCGCGAACGGAGGCACGATCGAAAGCGTGCCGGCATCGACGCCTTTAACGACGACGATCCCGACATCGGTCGCGACGACGCCGATGCCACCGCCGCTCGCGATTGCGATCGAGCGAATATTGCCGGGCAACGTGAGCGTCGATGCCGACGTGATCTTTGACGGTAAGCCGGTCACGAGTGTGAGTTGCGAATTCGCACCGCTAGTCGTGCCGCCGACGAGCGCGCGCGAACCATCGGTCGGGCTGAACGCGATCGCGCCGTTTCCGCGAAGCGTCGCACTCGAACCGAGCGTCGCATCGTCGGCTTGCGCGTCGAATTGGTATCCCGTGCCGACGGTCGTTACGTTGAATGCGAGCAAGTCTTGGGGGCCACGCGCGAGCGCGGTAATCCGCAAGAGGCCGCTTGAGTCGCTGCTCAGGTTGATGCGAACGATCGATCGCGGCACGTTCGGAATCGTTTTGAGAGTATACGACGAGCCTAAGAAGGGCACGGCGCCACCATACTGCGGCGGGGCGTTCGTGAGCGACGTGAGCGCTACGAGCGCATTCGGGCTCCCCGATGCCGCGAGGCCGGCCGTTAAAGCAACCGCGCTCGAGCTACCACCGAGAATCGCGATGGATTGTCCGTCGGCGATAAGTGGGGCGTTCGACGGGGACGATGTTGCCGACGGCGAGGCGGATCCGTTCGGCGCGGGTGTCGGCGGATTCTTCGAGAGATCGTACGGCGTGCCGACGGGAACGATCGATCCGACATTTGCGCCGAAGACGTCCTGCGCGAGCGTATAGCCGCCCGAGCCGTTCTGTAAGAGCGCGACGGCAACCGATGTATCGACGGCGAACGCGATTCCGCCGACAGAGGACGAAAAGGCGACGCCGGGCGGTGTTGCAGCAGGCGCGGCAGTCGAGCCGCAGAGATTTCCAGCGTTGTCTTCAAAGTGCGTGACTTGCACGCCCGTAAATGTCCCGCCGTTCCCCCCGTCGGGCTCGTAGGCGATACCGTTGGTCGCGCTACACGGCGAGATGAGGACCGTCGGGACATTCGATGGAACGACGATTGCCGACAAGGTCGCACTCGGTAATGGCGTCGGTGAATTGCCACTCTTCGAACACGCGGCGATGCCGAGCGAAGCGACCGCGAGCATAATTCCGAGCGTGCGCGGTCGCGTCAAATTGAGTCGAGCCAACGTGGAAGGTCCCTTCGGATTGGTGCGGATTCGAGGCGCGCGGCTAGGCCGAGCGCTTCGCCACAGCCTTCCCGGCGTGCTCGTGCACGACGTGAGTGTACTGACCGTTGGTCGACGCGATGCCGCGCTTTACCTCGGTGGTAAGCATCGACGTGGCCCCAAGCTTTTTCGCCGCGTATTCGCATGCGATCCAGGGGTCCGTATGATCGCCACACGTATAGAAGTCGACGGCGGCATACCCGGCCTCAGGCCAGGTATGGATCGATATGTGCGATTCGGCGAGTACGACGACGCCGGAGACGCCCTGCGGCTGGAAGCGATGAAAAACCACCTTTAAAATTTGGGCGTTCGATTCGCGGGCGGCGTTTTCCATGATCTTCTGGACGTCATCGACGTTGGTCAGCAAGTCCTGTCGGCAGCCCGAAAGCTCGCAGACGATGTGGGTTCCACGTGTTTCCATTTGAGTTCTTGTCCTCGGGTTCGCGGGGGGTAATCCCACCTCCAGGCTACGTCGGTTGGCGCGTGCGGTGCACTGGCGTCCCCGACCTATCGACGTGATCTTGTCGGCACCATCGCCCATCTCTGGGTGGTGCGGACGTCCCGCCGCGCAGGCACGTTGGGCGTGCCGTCCCTCTTTGCCGCTCTTGCGGCATACAGGTCCGGGCATCGTAAGATCGACGTAAGGAGATGCCCGACCCGCCGTCCATGATAGCCCCCCCACCCCCCCTTGTAAAGGCCTGCGATCGCCCTTGAGGTCGGGCCACTTGTCGGGCACCGAGGTCTCGTCAATGCACGAAAACGTGCGCAGAAGATGCAAATGACTGAAAAGCAGACATCTCGTCCCACTTGGTGACCCATCGAACACAGAATCGATAGATCTGCAGGGCGGCCGCCCCACCCAATGATCGGCGCGAGTCCCGACGAGAACGCCTTTGCCGGCATTACAGCCCGTAGCTCTGTTGCACGACCGACGCCGACCCGAATCTCTTTTAATGAGAGAAACCGCGAGCACCACGTCGGAAACTTTTCGAGCGCAAAAAAAGATAATGAAGAACACCCTGAAGTATCTTGACTATCGTCCCCCGCGGGCGTAGCCTATCCGAGTATGGCAACGGAAATCAAAGGCTCGGTCGCCCCAGAAGCACTCATCGAAGACTACCGTCATGGGTTCCACGACTCCGAGGAAACCTATCGGTTCAAGTCAGCCAAAGGCCTCAATCGCGAAATCGTAACGCGGATCTCGGAAATGAAGAAAGAGCCCGAATGGATGCTCAACTTCAGGCTGAAAGCCTACGAGACATTCCGCGAGAAGCCCATGCCCGATTGGGGCGATACCGAACGCCTCAACGAGATCGACTTTAACGACATTCGCTATTTCGTGAAGGCGGGCGATAAGGCCGAAGTCTCGTGGGACGACGTACCTGCGGACATTAAAAAGACCTTCGATCGACTCGGCATCCCCGAGGCGGAGCGTAAATTTCTGTCCGGTGTTTCCGCGCAATACGAATCCGAAGTGGTGTACCACTCCGTTCGTGAAGATCTCAAAAAAGATGGCGTGATCTTCTGCGACATGGACACGGCGTTGCGCGAGCATCCCGAAATCGTTCAGAAGTATCTCGCGACCGTCATCCCGGTCGCCGATAACAAGTTTTCCGCGCTCAACTCATCGGTTTGGTCGGGCGGCTCGTTCGTCTACGTACCGCCAGGCGTCGAAGTGAAATCGCCGCTCCAAGCGTACTTCCGAATCAACACGGAAAATATGGGGCAGTTCGAACGCACGCTCATCATTGCGGACAAGGGTTCGAAAGTTCACTACATCGAGGGTTGCACGGCACCGCAGTTTTCAACGGCATCGTTGCATAGCGCAGTCGTCGAACTCATCGCCATGGAAGGCGCCTCGATCCGCTACACGACGATCCAAAACTGGTATCGGAATATCTTCAACCTCGTCACCAAACGAGCGGTCGCCTACAAGAACGCGACCGTAGAGTGGGTGGACGGCAACATCGGCTCGCGTCTCACGATGAAGTACCCCTCGATCTATCTCATGGGCGAGGGTGCGCGCGGCGAGATTCTCTCGATGGCGTTCGCGGGCGAAGGCCAACATCAAGATGCCGGCGCGAAGATCATCCACGCCGCACCGAACACGACCTCGGTCGTCACAAATAAATCGTGTTCCGCGCATGGCGGCAAAACGACGTATCGCGGCCTCGTCGAGATTTTCCCGGGGGCCGTCGGTGCGAAGACGCGTGTCAAGTGCGATGCGTTGATCATGGACGCTGAATCGTCGAGCGATACGAAACCGACGATGAAGATCGACGAACAGCACGCGACCGTGGAACACGAAGCTTCGGTCTCGAAAATCGGCGAAGAGCAACTCTTCTACGCGATGTCGCGTGGGTTGAGCGAAGCCGATGCGACGGCGATGATCGTCAACGGGTTCTTCGACTTCTTCGTCAAGGAATTGCCGATGGAATATGCCGTCGAACTCAACCGTCTCGTAAAGATGGAAATGGAAGGCGCGGTCGGTTAAGGCCGCTCGCAAATAACATCGAAGATACGGGGTCTCGCGAAAGCGAGGCCTCTTCTTATTTCGGCGTCACACGTCGATTGGAGTCACCAATGTCAAATGCTACGCTCCGAGAGATTTCCGGGCTCGGTCAATCGCCTTCGTCGCTCAAAGATTCCGCACTCGTGATGATCGACTTACAGAACACGTATCGTCACGGAACGATGGCGCTCGTCGGTGTCGAGGAAGCGCTTCTCGAAGCACAAACGCTCTTACAGCGCGCGCGCGCCGCCGGGACGCCGATCGTGCACATCCAGCACGACGCGGGAGTCGGATCGCCGTACGACCTTACGGCCCAGATCGGCGCGATCGCGGATCTCGTCGCACCGGTCGTGGGCGAGACCGTGATCGTGAAAAATTATCCGAATGCGTTCTTCGGGACGAATCTCCACGAGCATCTCGAGAGCCTCGGCATCAAGAACGTCATTCTCGCGGGCTTCATGACACACATGTGCATCGATTCAACCGCACGCGGTGCGTTTAACCTCGGCTACGCGCCTACGATCGTCGACGCCGCGACAGCGACGCGCGATCTTCCCGGCGTCGGCCGAAACGGCGCGACCGTCGATGCTGCGACACTACACGCGGCGACCCTCGCCGCCGTCGGCGATCTCTTCGCCGTCGTCGTCAAACGCGGGAGCGATATTCCCGCGTAGACGCCATCACGCGTTCGCGTGCGTGCGGAACTCCGTTTGCGGAACGAGGCCGCTCGCGAGCGACTGATAGACGACGCAATACCGTTCGGTTAATTTCTTGAGCGTTGCGACGTGCTCCGCTGAGGCGTCGGTCTCGATATCGAAGGTGAGGCGAATATTCTTGAAGCCGACCGGCGCCTCTTTATCCACGCCGAGCGTTCCGCGGAAATCGAGATCACCTTCGGCGCGAACCGTTCCGCCGCGGACCTCGATACCCGTCGACGTCGCGACCGCGCGTAGCGTTACGCCCGCACACGCGACGAGCGCCTGCAAGAGCATATCGCCCGAGCACGCTAGCATTCCCGTGCCACCGGTCGCCGGATGCAGTCCGGCTTTCACGATCGCACTACCAACTTCGACGCTGCAACTCAACCCGCTCGGATCGTCGAGTCGGCCGTCGGCATGGAGCGTGACGATCGCGGCACTCGGCTCGCTGCGATAGCGCTCTTTGATCGGCGCCTGGACGGCGCGAAGGTCTTCGGCATTCATGATAGCTGGATTGCTCTGCAAAGCCGCTTCGCCCTACGGCGCCTTTGGCGTCGGCGCCGGAAGGGGCACGGATGCGGGACGAATGGAGAGCTTTGGGCTATCGAGCCGATCGCCGATCGCACCGACCGTCGAGGGATCGTCGCACGGGAATTGTTCGCACGTAAACGATCGTCGTAGGCGACGATTGCCTCCGAACTTTCGCCGCATCGGGAGATGCCGGGGTGGAAGACGAGTATCGGATCGTGACCGCGCGTGGCGAAGGCAACTGGATCGTGTGCGAGTGCACTCTTCTGCCATACGTCAGCCAGGGATTTCGTGGCTTTCGCGCATTCGCGATACGCGATCGCGGTCGGCGCTAGCGCCACGACTCCGGCGAGATTCTCACACGCGTTTCCCGACGCGGCGCTTGCGAGTGCGAGATCGCCACCGCTGCCGTAGCCGAGTGCGTAGATGCGAGCGGCATCGATTCCATCGTTTGCTTGCGCGTAGCGCTCCGCCGCTTCGGCGCCGGCGAGCGACTGTTCCCACGTCTCGATCTCGCGCGAGCCACCGCTCTTGGCGACGCCGCGCGCGTCGTATCGGATTACCACATATCCCCGCATCGCGAACGCGAGATCGGGATAGATCGGATCGGGTCCTTCACCTCCAAAGTTTCGACCGACGCCCGCCCCCGGCGGAACGAAGACGATTGCCGGGAGTTTTTTCGTCACGCCCGGCGGCCGGCTGACCACACCCGCGAGCATCGTTCCGTCTTCGCTTGCGAACGTAACTCCCGACGAATCGAGTTTCGGTTTCGCCGTCGCCGTCGGTAGCGGTTCGAACGGTGCGCGCATCGACGTTGAGAGGCAGAAAGCGTGCTTCATGCACGATGTAATTGCCGCGATCGTACCAGAGGTCGGCCATGCCGGGAAATTGCACGATGGCATCGCTCTTCGTTATCTTCGCGAATCGTGGCGTTCCTATCACGGCACGCGGCGTAACCGCGAGCATCTCCGGCGCGAAAGCGACTACAAAAAGTGGTGCCGTCATAAATGGCGCGTCGAAGACGAAGGTTCCAGGCGCGGTAACGCGCGTCTCGCCGCGTAGGCCGTCGATCGAGACCGATAGGCCGGTCGTATCGCCACGATATCGAAGCGTTTGCTGGTTGGCGAAGCCGAGATGTGGCCGCTCGTGGCCGACGGCTCTGCAACGCCCGGTGACGGCATCTCCTTTCGCGAAGCACCACGTATGCCAACTCACGAGACCCCCGTCGCCCGTCGCTCTGCAATCGCAACGGGCACGACCAAGCGCGTCAACTTCGGAGACGACGCCGTTCTCCTGTGCAACGTCGATGGCGAAATCTTCGCAATTGAAGACGTTTGCACGCATGACGGCGGCGAGCTCGACGCGAGCGAACTCGAAGCGTGTCACGTGACGTGCCCTCGGCACGGCGCGACCTTCGACGTGCGAACGGGTGCCGCGACGTTTCCTGCCATCTTGCCCGTGCGCACCTACGCCGTACGCATTGTGGGTGACGATATTTTTATCGGTGCGTAAACGCGTCCTCCGGAACACGTCACTTTTGGCTGGTTTACGTTTTCGCGAAACGCGGTATTCTTGCCAAATGACGAGGCTGCTGATGTGCCCGCCCACGAACTATTCCGTCACCTACGATATCAATCCGTGGATGACGCGAAACATCGGTTCGCAAACCGCCGACGCCGGCCGCCAATGGGATCGGCTCGTCGAGATCTTGCAGTGCGCGGGCGACGTCGCGATCGAGCTCATCGACGCGCCGGTCGGCGTTCCCGATATGGTCTTTACGGCTAATGCCGCGCTCGTGAGTGGCGGCCTCGCGATCGTGAGTAGTTTTCGGCATCCCGAACGCCGTCGCGAGCAAAACGCGTATCGCGCCTGGCTCGCGAAGGCCGGTTTCGCAACGACGTACCTCCAACAAACGTATTTCGAAGGTGCGGGGGACGCGCTCTTCGATCGCGTGCGGCCCTTCCTTTATGCCGGTTACGGCTGGCGCAGCGAACGCATCGCCGCGACGCAGATCTCCGAGACGCTCGGAATTCGTACCGTACCGTTGCTTCTCGTCGACGAACGTTTCTATCATCTCGATACGGCGCTCTGCCCGCTCGCAAGCGGACACGTCATGGTCTTCATGGATGCCTTTTCACCGCACGCGCAAACGTCGCTCCGGCGTGCCATCGAGCCAGAATATCTCATCGAAGTTTCGGTGACCGACGCGCTCGATTTCGCTTGCAATGCCGTCGAAATCGGCGACGCGGTCGTCTTACATGCCGCATCCGCCAGCCTCCGTGCTCGCCTCCACGACGCAGGCTACCGCATCTTCGCAACCGACCTCTCCGACTTCCACAAGGCTGGCGGCTCCGCCAAATGCCTGACCCTCAAGCTCGAAGACGGACCTGCCTTCAAAGCTGCCGCTGCGTAGGGAGCTGGCAGCAAGGTCGCCTCTCCCACGTTGACCGAAGGCCCGACGTGTGGTAACCTACCGCAGTTATGTACGCAATCATCGAAGCGGATGGCAAACAGTTCCGCGTGAGTGAAGGCGACTTGATTCGTTGCGACGCGATCGACCTGGAAGTCGGTTCGACCATTGCATTCGATCGGGTCGTTCTGACCAGCGGCGGCGGAGATGCCGTTTCCATTGGGGCGCCGCTCGTTGCAGGTGCCACGGTTACCGGCACGGTTCTTCGCCAAGCCAAAGATAAAAAGATTTTGGTCTTCAAATATAAGCCCAAGAAGCGCGTCCGCAAACTCGTCGGCCATCGCCAGCGATTTGCCGAGGTTCGCATCGATAAGATCCAGTTGCCCGCCTAGGGCATCCATGGTCGAGCTCCACGTTCGCAAAGACAGTCGGCAACGGCTGTCTTCATTTTATGCAACCGGCCATGCCGGCTGGGCAGAGAGCGGCGAAGATATCGTCTGCGCGGCCGTCTCCGCCGTTTTGCAAGCCGCATGGCTCGGTCTCGCCGAAGTCCGGCAGATCGACGTAACCGGGAGTCGGTCGGGTGGTCGCCTCGAACTCGCGTGGCCGCCCGATGCGCGCGACGATCTCGGCGCGCAGGCGATCGTCGCGACGGCCGTCCTCTCCATAGAGCGCATGGCCATGCAATTTCCCGATCACGTTCGCGTGATTATTGAAGCGGCCGACGGGTAAAGCGATCCCGCAACAGCGAAGGGGACCGCCACCATGACCGACATTTTTAAACCGATTAACGACGATCGCCACGGCGCGCCCGGCGCCTCGTCAGACCTACACGCGCCGACTCCTACACCCGCGTCGACCGATGCCGGCCGAACCCTCGTTGCAGGCGTCGTCGGCGGCGTTCTCTCGGCAGCGGGATACCTCGTCTACTCGCGCCTGCCCGACGATCAAAAAGAACGTTTGCACCTGCAGGTTCGTACGCTCGTCGAAAGCCGAGTGAACGAATTACGCGGTCGCTTCAACCTCTAGATTGAGCGGCGTGCCGCGCGGCGGCACATCACTCGATCGCGCGAACAGATTCAGGAACGTGAGGCCGCGGCGCGGCGGTCTCGCTCGCGGGCCCGTCGTGCGACACGGCGGCTACCGGTCGGGGCGCATAGGGTGCGAATGGATGCGCCGCGTTTCCCGCAGGCTCATTTGCGGAAGCCGAGATCGATTCCGGTTCGTGTGATGCATACGGCTCGTATGCCGGCGTCGGCTCCGCGAGCGAGCCGTACATCGACGACGGCGTCGTGGGTGACGTCGCGGAGACGTCGAGATCGTCGGCCGAACGCTCCATCTCACGGATAAAGCCCTGCGACGTATTCTGAACGTCGCGTAAGAGTTGGCCCGCCTTACGGGCAACTTTTGGTAGTTGGTCAGGACCGAAGGCAATGAGCGCCACGGCCCCGATGATCAGCATGTCAGCAGGGGAGAGCACAGGATACCTCCTGCAAAGCGTGCAACTCCCCGCCTCCCACCCGCAGTGCGGATGGCAACCGATTCCCGTGCAAAGGACTGGCTACGAGCGCTTGAAGATCATCTACACGCGCGGGAACCGAATCGAAACACTTGCCTCGATTGCGACGCTTCGCAAGATCTTGAGCCGGTTCGTCGGTCATCGGGTTTTCTATGAGGTATCCTCGCGAAATAAGCGCGGTCATGAGTTCTTTTCTACGAAGAATACCTTCGTCGTGAGCTCGATCGACGTCGTCAACCGCGACTATCTCACGATCACGATCTTCGACGCCCACAATTCGGCCCACAGTATCGAAATCCTCAATCCATCCGCGTTGCGGATTTACGACGAAACGATGGGCAAGGGCTTCGCCGTTTCGTTTTTGAGCGAATCTTCGGGAGACGTTGAATCGCGCTGCTACCTGCGTGACGAGGGCGACGAGAGCGATGGCCTGATCGAAAAACGCGACCTGGAAAAGATCACGTTACCGCAACTCTTCGAATATCTTGAAGAGATCGCACTCGTCAAACCCGTCTTTTCCCCGCGAGCCGACTAGCGGTTCGAAGCGATCGCACGGCTTCGCCGTGTCGGCCGAGCGTCTTGAGTGCGATGCCGAGATTTTGGTGCGCGATCGCGTAGGCTTCATCCGCGCGGATTGCCGCGCGATAATAGTCGATCGCATCCTCGATGTGGCGATCTTCGAAGAGCAGGTTGCCGAGATTCGCTAGCGCCGGCGCGCACCGTTCGTCGAAGCCGAGCGCGCGATCGAAGGCGGAGAGCGCGGCATCACGATTGCCGAGCCCGATTTGCACGACGCCGCACTTATTGGCGATGACCGCACGTTCGGCGTCGCCTCCAGCGTCGGTTGCCGCATCGTGTAGCTCGGCGAGCGCGGTTGCGAAGTCGCCGCGATCGAGCGCGATCGTGGCGCGTGCGAATGCGGTTTCGGGCGCCGGGCGGCGAAGCGCGGCAAAGAGCGTGCGGACGTCGAACATGCCGAGTACCCGTGTTACACATCGACGTCGTCACGCTCTTCCCCGAGATGTTCGCCCCCGCACTCGGCCTCTCGATTCTCGGCCGCGCGCACGAACGCGGAATCGTTACCGTCGAACTCCACCATCTTCTCGACACGCTGGGCGCAAACGAACGCGCCGATGACCGACCCTTCGGCGGCGGCCCGGGTATGGTGCTGCGCATCGAGCCTCTCGCGCGCGCGCTCGATGCGATCCTTGCGAGCGCTCCGGCGGGCGAGCGGCGCGCGATCGTCGTGACCGCAGCCGCCGGCGCCACATTTCGGCAAGCGACGGCCGAGCGTTTTGCGGCCCTCGATCGCCTCGTGATCGTGTGCGGTCATTATGAAGGCATCGACGAGCGACTCGTCGCGCTCTATGGCGCCGAGGAGTGGTCGCTCGGTGATTTCGTCCTCACCGGCGGCGAGCTTCCCGCGCTCGCTTTCGTGGATGCGACGGTCCGCCTACTCGATGGCGCGATCAACGCGAGTTCGCTCGAAAGCGAATCGTTTACTGGTGAAACACTCGATGCACCGACGTACACGCGTCCCGTGCTCTTTCGTGGGGAAGCGATTCCCCCGGTGCTGCTTTCGGGCGATCACGCGAAAATCGCGGCGTGGCGCCGCGAGCAATCTATCGCGAGAACGATCGCGCGCCGCCCGGATCTGCGCGACGCCGCAACGCGAACCGGCGAGTAGCGTCGTATCTTCGTAACCGACGCAGCCCTGAGGACCGCTCTCCTCCTCGTGCACGTCGGTGCGCTACTTTTCGGTGGGGGTTTCGCGGTCGCGACGGATCGGCTGACCCGTGACGCCGCGAGGTCGACCGATGCCGACGTTCGCACATTGCATCTCGCAGCGCTCACGCGCGTGCATCCGATCGTCACGCGTGCGCTCTGGGCATCGCTCGCGAGCGGCGGCGTGCTCTTCGCGCTCCACGTCGAGCGCTACGTGACGTCGGGTATCTTCTGGTCGAAGATGGCGCTTCTCGTCGCACTGCTTGTGACCGGGCTTGCGATGCGCGTCGGCGAGCGCGACGTGCGCGAAGCAGAAGCAAGCGAATCACGCGAGGCGCTCGAGGGCATCTGGCAACGTCTACGCGGAGCGGCAGTGGCCAGCACGACGCTCTGGTCGCTCGTCGCCATTGCAGGGGTACTTTTAGAGGGTTCACGTGCGGCACGATAACGTGTAAGCGTCGCGAGAAAGGACGCTCCTTGTTCGAAGGGGACCTCGGACGCCCCCAACTGCGATTCTTGATTCAAAGCTTCTGCCGTGATATGATACCCGGGTTGTCCCAGCGGCCCGAGTGTAACTGCTCGCGGCCGCCGGAGTATGTGGGGCGTAAGGAAACCATGAACGTCATCGATCTGCTCGAACGCGAACAGCTTAAATCCGATGTGCCGGTCTTTCGTCCGGGCGATACGGTAAAGGTTTACTCGAAAATCGTTGAGGGCGGCAAAGAACGCACTCAGTTGTTCGAGGGTGTCGTCATCGTCCGTAAGGGTGGGGCGATCGGAGAAACCATTACCGTCCGCCGTATTTCGCACGGAGTCGGGGTCGAGAAATCTTTCTTGCTTCACAGCCCCCGCGTTGAAAAAGTCGAAGTAAGCAAACGCGGTATCGTCCGTCGCAGCCGCCTCTATTATCTGGCAGATAAAATCGGTAAGGCCGCCAGGATTAAAGAAAAGAAAGTCGCGCGCTAGCGCGATTTCGCGAGGCGAAGTGACCCCACTCGAACTTTTCGGACTGATCTGCGTCCTCACCGTCGTTCGGGTGGCGATGTCGCTACGGCCCGTTGCCGTCTCATCTTCTGCCGCGCTCGCGGTGTCGGGCGAGACGGGGACGGCTTCAACTTCGCCATCGGTCAGCCTCGTGATACGCGAGTACCTCGACGCTTTTATCGTCGCAGGTCTCGTGGCGCTGTTCCTCATCACATTCGTCGTGCGGACGTTTTTCATTCCGTCGGGTTCGATGGAGCCGACCCTTCAGATTCACGACGTACTTCTCGTCAACGAGTTCGAATACCGGATCTCCAAGCCGCATGATGGCGATATCGTCGTCTTCCCGCCGCCCATTCAAACGACGAACGATTTCATCAAACGCATGATCGGTAGCCCGGGCGAAACGCTCAAGGTCCACAACGGCATCGTGTATCGTAACGGCAGAGCGCTCGACGAAAAATACATCGCGCAGAAGCCCGCGTACGAGATGGAAATCAAAAACTACGGCGTCTACGTCGACGGAACGCCCCTCGATCCGTCTCAAGCGAATATCCCGCCGAAAAGCGCGTGGACCTCGCCCGATACGATTCCGCCTGGTTGCTACTGGATGATGGGCGACAATCGCAACAATTCTGAAGATTCTCACATCTGGGGCTTCTCGCAACTAGCCGGCACGTTTGCAACCGGTACCGAGGCCGGGAAGAAGGCGGGCTTCACCGGTCACGCGTTTTTGAATTTCTGGCCACCGGGGCGCATCGGAATCCTTCGATAGACGTTTCTGCGCGCGCGGGTGGGCTTCGCGCGTGGCGCGAACGCCGTCATGTGCCCTCGTCCATGCGCGTGCGAACGGTCGCGAACCTCGTGTGGCAACTCGCACTTTTAGGACTCATTGCCTTCGCTGTACTCGGCATTCGTCCGGGGCAAGTCAGCGGGTTTTCGATGGAGCCACGCATCGATTCCGACGAGTACGTGCTCATCAACGCGCTGGCGTATCGGATAGGCTCGCCGCATCCCGGCGAGATCGTCGCGTTTCGGCACGAACGCTCGTCGCCGTCGGTTTACCTCAAGCGATTGATCGGGTTGCCCGGCAATCGCGTGAGCGTCGATCGTGGCGTCGTCTCGGTCGATGGTCGCGCGATCGACGAACCCTACGTGCGATTTCCCGATCGGCGATCGTTCGCGTCGGTCGTGGTTCCTGCGGGTTCGTTTTACGTGCTCGGCGACAATCGGGCCAATAGCGACGACTCGCGTGCGTGGGGTTTCGTCCCCGCGAGCGACCTCATCGGTCGGGCGTCGTTTGCGATTTGGCCGCTGTCGCGTTTTGGGGCCTTGCTTTAGATGAGTCGCGCGATCTCGGATGAGGCGACGATTCAGTGGTATCCCGGCCACATGGCAAAGGCGATGCGGCGCTTGTCGGAAGACATGCACCTCATCGATGTCGTCGTCGAGGTTGCCGATGCGCGCGTACCCGAAGCCGGCACCAATCCCGTTCTCGCGAAAATCATCGGCAATCGGCCGCGTTTGCTCGTGCTCTCGCGCGAACATGTCGCCGATCCCGCGCTCACCACCGCGTGGCTCGCCGATTTCGGCGGGCGCGGTCGCGTTGCGATCGCCGTCGACGCGAAAGAGCGCGCGGGCGTGACGCGTTTGCGCGCCGCGTTCGAAAAACTCGGCGAGGGTCGCCGTAGCGCGCGTGCGATCGTCCTCGGCATTCCCAACGCGGGGAAGTCGACGATCATCAATGCGATCGTCGGCCGCAACGTGGCGCGCGCCGAGGATCGCGCTGGCGTGACGCGCTCGCGGCAATGGTTTCGCGTGGGTACGGGTCTCGAGATCATGGACACCGCGGGTATTCTCGTACCTCGCATCGACACTCCGGATTCGCAGTGGAAACTCGCGATGATCGGCGCCGTGCCACGCGCGCGCTTCGATGCCGAGGATATCGTGACGCGCTTTCACCGCTGGGCGATTGCGGCCGATCCCGAAACGCTCGTACCAAGTTTGGAAACATTCGCGCAATCTCGCGGCTTCTACAGTCGCGGTACGATCCTCAACACGCATAATGCCGCGTGGGCCTATATGAAGGATTGGAGCGACGGAAAATTCGGCCGCATGACGCTCGAGACGCCGCCCATCGCGCCGTGACCGCAGCCGACGCCGCGCATAAACGCAAGCTCGCCGCCCAACGCGAACGGTACCGCCTCGTGCGCCTGCACGTATACGAGCGTGCGGCGCATGCCGAAGGTCACGTCTACGTCGGCGGCGTCGATGAAGTCGGCCGCGGTCCGCTCGCAGGGCCCGTTGTCGCCGCATGCGTCGTGCTCGATGGACCGCTGATGCTTGCGGGACTCGACGACTCGAAACGCGTCACACCCGATCGCCGCGAAGCGCTCGCCCACGAGATTCGCGCGCATGCCATTGCATGGGCGATCGGCGAAGCGAGCGTCGATGAGATCGATCGCATCAATATCTACTGGGCATCGATTCTCGCAATGGAACGCGCGATCGCAAAACTCACGATCGCACCACACTTTCTCCTCACCGACGCCGTGCGAATTCGCTCGTACACCGGTGAACAGTTACCGGTCATCAAAGGCGATGCGAAGTGTGCGAGCGTTGCCGCCGCATCGATCATCGCAAAGGTCCATCGCGACGCGCTCTGCGTCGAGCTGGACCTTCGCTATCCCGCATACGGGTTCGCGGAACACAAAGGGTACGCAACCGCGCGCCATCTCGCCGCGATCGTCGAGCACGGTCCGTGTGCGGACCATCGACGCGGCTACGCACCCGTGCGCGACGCGCTCTCGCGCCTCGATGCTCGGGCGCTCTCGTGAGTCGCGCATCCGATCTCGGCGCCGCGGGCGAAGATGCTGCCTCTGCCTATTTAAAGTCGATCGGTTACCGCATCGTGACGCGAAATCTCCGCGGGCCTGGCGGTGAGATCGATATCGTCGCCCGGGATGGTGAGACGATCGTCTTCGTCGAGGTCAAAGCGCGTACGTCGCGACGCTTCGGCTCGGCCCTCGGTGCCGTCGATGCGCGCAAGCGCGCGCGGCTCCGCAGCGTGGCCGCCGACTATCTGCAGTTCGTCGCGCCGAACGCCCGCGCACGCTTCGACGTGCTCACGTTCGAGGGCGCTACGCCGCGACTCTACCGCAACGCTTTCTAGCCTCGTGCGTGGAACGAGTTTTCGCGCGCAGGAAAAGCGACTGCCGGATGGATATGGTCGGGAGCGCACCCGACGGTGCGACGCCCTCACACGCCCCCTTGAAGTGGACCGCATCGTTCGTATGTTGACCGCCCCATGAGCACCAACGTCGCAAAGGCTCCCGAGGAGCCGACCCTCCGCCGTTCCGTAACGCCGTGGGGATCGTTTTCGTGGGGCTACTCCGATGTCGGTGCGGATATTTTCGTCGGTCTCGGGCTCGTGCTCGGAGCGGCTGCGGGCGCCTCCAACGTCGCGTTTCTCTTCGCGGGCATCGTGTACGTGTGCATCGGGCTCGCCTACACCGAACTCGCCGCCGCGTATCCCGTCGCGGGCGGCGGACAATATTTCGTCTTCCGCGGACTCGGCGATATTTTCGGCTTCATCGCCGGCTGGGCGGTCTTGCTCGATTTCACGATCGATATCGTGCTCTTCGCATGGAGCTGCATCGACTATCTCAGCAAGCTCATTCCGATTTTGAGTTTTACGGCGCATCCGTGGGTGCACTTCATCGTCGTCTTCTCCGTGATTGCGGGGCTCGCGCTGCTCAACATCATCGGCGTGCGCGAAAGTTCGGCATTTAACGAACTCGTCAGTGGCCTCGACGTGCTCTCCGAGACCGCAATCCTCTTTTTCGGTTTTCTCTTCGCGTTCCAACCACAGTTGCTCGTGCACACGATGCAGACGTCGTGGCCGACGCCCTTCAATCTCATGAATGGTGTGTCGCTCGCGATCATCTCGTTCGTCGGGCTCGAATCGATCTCGCAGGCCGCGCAAGAGACGCAGCGCCCGGCTTCCGTCATCCCGCGCACGTCGATCAGTTTGATCCTCACGATCCTCATTTTCGCGCTCGCATATTCTAACTTGGCGCTCGGCATGCAGCCGTGGCACGCGATCCCGCCCGACGCGCACGGCCACGCTCAAGCGCTCTGGCAGTATCTCGGTAGCGAAGAGAACAACGGGGCTGCCGTCGCGGTGCTCGCTGCGAACGTGCCGTATTACGGCGCGCTCGCGGGACTCTACGTGCCGGTGCTCGGCGCGATCTTGCTGCTGATCTCGAGCAATTCGGGCGTCTTCGGAAGCTCGCGCATCGCGTATGCGATGAGCGGCACGCAGCTGCTGCCGAGTATCTTTCAGAAGGTGCATCCCAAATATCGCACGCCCGCGATTTCGATTATCACGTTCTGCGGATTTGCGATCATCGAATTGATCTTCGCCGCACTCCCGAGCCTCTCGCCACCCGTGCGCGACATCTACAAGCGGCTTTTCCGCGGCGAGGATGGCATTACGTTCCTCGGCGACCTCTACGCATTCGGCGCGGCTGCAAGCTATTCGTTCGTCTTCATCGCGCTCATCGCGCTACGCCTCAACGATTCACAAAGTCCGCGGCGCTTTAAAATGCCGTTCAACGTGCCGTTCACGTACAAGGGCAACCGCGTCGAGTTTCCCGTCGTCGCGGTGATCGGATTCTTCGGGATCGTTTCGATCTTGGTCTTCACGATGATCACGCACGAGATCGGCCGCATCGCGGGACCGCTATGGATTCTCTTCGGGCTCCTAGGGTATCTCCTGTATCGCAAGCGCAAAGGCTTACCCGTGTTCCGATCGCAGACGCACGATTGGCGCAAGGCGCAAGTGAGTATTTTGCAGTCGGCGGGCGAACTCGAGATGATGGATGAGTATCTGGCGAACGTGAAATCCATGGACGAACGATCGGCGAGCGTGCCCACGACGATTTCGGGACCGCGCGCGTGAAGGGCTTCGTTCGTAGCGAAGCCTACGTGAAAGCGCGCCTCGTGACGGGTGGGCTTTTCGTCGCCCTCGGCATCGCGATCTTCGTGCGCACCGCGCGCGACGTCGGCTTTTCGACATCCGCGATTCCCGCCTACGTGCTCGGCCTCGCAATGGTCGCGCTCGGCGGGTTTCGTCTTCGCGATTATCTACGCGCGCGGATGCAACGGTGACGGCCGTGCATGCGGCACCGAGCGTCGTAGGCATCGTGCTCGCGTTCGCCGTGCTCGTGGCGATCTCGGCGACGTTGTATTGGATGCTCCATCCGCCATCGTCGACGGCGGAACGTGCGGCGAGTGCGACGGAACGCGATGTCGATGAAATGATCGGCAGCGTGATCATCGTCTTCTCGCAAGAGATTCACTCCG
This sequence comes from Vulcanimicrobiota bacterium, assembly GCA_031420415.1. Lineage (GTDB taxonomy): Bacteria > Vulcanimicrobiota > Vulcanimicrobiia > Vulcanimicrobiales > Vulcanimicrobiaceae > JANYGA01. The sequence continues at coordinate 2,600 of JANOMT010000058.1, read as the reverse complement.
AACACATGATGTCACTTGCGGTGCGTCTCGCGCGGCGCGAGCGCGCGCAGTTGCTCGCCGCGTATATCATCGAAGTGCCGCATACGTTGCCGCTCGATGCGGAGATGGAAAAGGAGCATCGCGATGCACTCGGCGTGTTGCAGATCGCCGAATCCATCGGGCGTAAGAATAACGTCGAGATCAAGACCGATATCTCGCCCGCACGCAACGTCGCCCAAGGCGTGCTCGAACTCGCGAAGCGCAACGATGCGCACCTCATCGTTCTCGGCGCGTATCGCGAAGGCAAATATACGGGCGCGCCGATGGGTCGCGCGATCGAAGTGATCGCCGCGCAGGCGCCGTGCGACGTGCTCATCGGCATTCAAGGCAACAAGGGCAAGATTCTCACGCCGGCCACGGGCGCCGATCAAGTCAAACCCGCTCGCCGGCAGACGACGGCAATTCCACAACAGCGCCCGTAGTTGCGATCGTCCCGCGGGACGGCGGAATCGAAACGGTCGCACTCTTGTCGACGGCATCGCCCCGCGTGATTGTGAGGGGGGAATACACCCTCACTCACTGCACGGCTGGGAGCATCTGCCATGGCGGGCATTTTTCGCATCATTGGCGGGATCGTCGAGCAACTGACCCACGCGACATCGACCGAAGCGACGGCGACGATTGCCGCAAAGCTCGGCGAAGCTGCGACGCACGTCCGTACGCCGGCCGATCGCGTCACGCAAACGTTACCACGCGCGTCGGAGCTTTCCGTGGCGAGGGATCGCGCGGGTACCGGCTTGCGCGAAGCGCCCGCTACGAATATGCATCAGTTCGCCGAGTCGACGGTCGCGCCGGCGCGACACAGGCATCACATCCATGCGGGACGCGGCACGAATACAGCGCGCCACAATGCTGCCAGAGAGGCTGTACCTCCTGCATTTGGCGTTATCGTGCATCATGCAAACGGTCCGGGAAACTTGCTCGTAACGACGCCGCAACTCGCGGCCCAGATCGCGCGGGGCGAGCACCAGATCGACGACGTCGCGGGCAAACACCTCGACTTTCCGAGTCAGGATATCAAGCTCATCGAATCGACGTCGCCTCAGAAGCCGGGCCAGACACACATCGTGGCAAAACATCTCGGTACGAATCTCGATGATAACGTTGCTCGATTGCAGCGCGAACCGAACATTCATGCCGCGGGCGGGTTTATCGATGAACCATCGGCGCAATTCGCCATCGATAAAACGATCGCAAATCCCGCAAATCAAAAAGCTCTCCAACATTTTCTCAACGACGCATCCGTCGAAAAGCAAGCGTTGTTTCGTGTGGATCTGGGCCGCGTCGTCGGAGAGAGTACGCTGCGCAAAGATCTCGATGCCGGGCACCCCGCACTCGTTCCTACGACGACGGCAACCGTTGTGGTTATTAAGGACCCGAGCTTTCCCGAAGGCTACCGCGTCCTCACGTCGTACCCGGAGGCCGTCCGGCGCGCGGAAGTCGACGTTTTAGGCCAGAAGCAATGAGGATTACGATGATCGACGAGACCTTTCCAACGCTCCGTCACTTCTTCGGCGCGTATCTCAACCTGGACTGGCCCGAAACGTACGGTTCACCCGCCGCGGCAGCCGAAGCATACGCAATCGTCACCCCACAGATCCGGCGCGAAAATGCCATCGCAGAAATCGACACGTTGATCGGACAGCGACGTGAGCCGAAGGCACTGATCGATTTTCTATTCGAGCTCGGGAACGAATATTTACTCGATCCGCTCGTCGACGATCCGGTCGATTTTCTCAACGTTCTCCGCGCGAAAATCGCCATGTAGGCACTAATCGCTCGGAAGCGCAGGTCCTCTCGGCGGTCGCGACTTCAACTCGCGGATGCACTCTAGATCCGGAAGGTGGAGCAGGTCTTTCGGCCGGTTCGCCGCTCGCTTTGAGAGTATGAGGCCATCGATCGTAATGATTCGAAGCGAAACGTTACCGAGCGAAATCGATTGACTCATCGTAAAGACTTCATCATATTCACCAATGCCATCGCGCGCCGTGCTATCTCCGCGACGTCGATAGAAGCCGCTGAAACGTCATCCATTGGCAGCGTAAACGCGATCACAAAAAACGCCTTGACCGGACCCTTGCAGAAATCATGCTTCTGAAGAGGGCCGAGACAAATTCAAGATAGCACTTCAATCCCGAAACCGACCATCTTTTAGACGGCTACGCGGGGACGGGGGGCGACGTTTCAAAACGGCATTATGCGAGAAAGTGAGACAGGAATGAGATTCGTAAATGGCTGCGATTTGAGAGACATAGCACTTAGTCGCCCAAAAACATTCGTAGCTAAGTGGCTCTATGCGACTGGCGTGGGTTTTGCAATTATTAACCTTGCCGGCCTTGCTCAAGGAGTTGGGCGCTGAGGTGATCGAAACCGGCGTTTCGTAAGCCACTGATCTACCACGCGTTCGAGGAGAATAAACATATGGCTCGTCTCAATTTTATCGAGCTCCCGACGGGTGACGTCGCCATTACCAAGACCTTTTACTCGTCGGTGTTCGGTTGGGACCTGACCGATTTTGGTCCCACCTACTCATGCACGATGACAGGAGACGTCGACCTCGG
>JANOMT010000057.1:0-22749 GCA_031420415.1 Vulcanimicrobiota bacterium | reverse complement strand
TGGCGAGATCGACCACTTCAAAGTAGAAGTTGTCGTTCGGCGGCTCCGAAATCGACAGAATCATTTCGTTGTATCGTTGTTCGCGTTGATAGATGAACGCGAGATCGTACCGTTCGTGGTATGGGAATAGCGTAAGCCCCTGATCGTTTTGAGCGATCTGCCACGCGATTCCAAGCGGGACGTTCGTTTCAGCGTTCGCGCGCCGCAACACCACGCGCGCAGCGGACAACGAGATTTGCGTCGAGGCCCGTCCCCGTTCGGCTAGCTTCGCGAGCGTCGCCGCGGTGCTTGCGTGCCGTCCATGACGACTCGCATCCCGCTCTGATTCGAGCGAAGTCCGTCGACGATATTCGCAACTGTCTGCCGCAGCAACGACTGCTGGTGAAGATGCCCGTTCCACGCAGTCGCGGCGAAGCCCAAGATCACGCCGAGCGCGACCGCGATGACCTGCACCAGGACATCGCCCAGGTCGAGCGCCACCGGTTCCCGCCTGAGAAACTTCACACTCCCATATCCCGCTGTCCGTCCCGTAGTCCTTGACCGCAGCACGCCACGCTACCAAAGATTCATGACGGCGCTCATCAGCGTCAGCAAGAGCGCTCTCGATGCTCGAGGACGGCGATGATATTCCCGAACCGATTGCGCCCGGAAAGTTCCCCGGGAAAGTGCTTGTGCGCATGTCGCGCTCGCTTCATCGCGATCTAGCGCGGCGCGCTGAGGCCGAAGGGGTGTCGCTAAACCGGTACGTCGTCACGGCCCTGGCGAGTGCGGTACATACGTAGCGGATTTAGCGGCGATGCTCAGCGTGAAATTTTCCGGCACCACCCAAGGAGAACAGCTCCCGCTCGACGCTTCGAGCGCGTACGATCGCATTGGCGCCGAGATTGCGCAGTCGTCGATCGACGAGCTCGAATAAAAAATACAGCAGCTTCTCGCCTTAAGCGTCGCCTCGTAACCTCGGGGACCGCACGCGGCTTAGCGAACGTGATGCGATTACTGGAGATACCGCTTGCGCAATTCGTCGACGATCACGGCGATGAGGATGACGGCGCCGAGGACGATATCTTGCGTGTAGGATTCGATGCCGAGGAGGTTCATCACGTTGTTGAGCACGCCGATAAGGAGCGCGCCGAAGAACGTCGCGACGACGCTACCGCGACCGCCCGCCAGACTCGTCCCACCCACGACGACGGCGGCGATCGATTGGAGTTCGCTGCCGATGCCGGTGTTGGGCGAACCGGATTGGAAGCGCGACATCAAGAGCAGACCCGCGACCGCCGCGCAACCGCCGGAGATCACGTAGACGAGCGTCTTGACGCGGCCGACGTTGATGCCCGCGAGGCGCGCGGCTTCTTCGTTCCCGCCGATTGCGAAGACGTAGCGCCCGAACTTCGTTCGCGTCAGCACGATCGCGAAGACGACGACGAGGACCACCATCCAGAGCACCGCGATCGGGATGCCGGGCAAACCGATCGGTCGCAACAGCCCTTCAAAGAGAAACCCCGTCCCGATGCCGTCGAACGCATTCGACGTTACCGCGACGGGTCGACCGTGCGCGAGTTTGAAGGCGAGGCCGCGTGCCATCAGCATCATCGCGAGCGTCGTGATGAACGGCGGCAGATTTAACTTCACGACCGGCACCGCGTTGATGAAGCCCGCGGCACAACCGACCGCGAGTCCGACGAGCAACGTCGCGATGACGAGCACCGGCCCATCGAGATGCGACGCATTCGCGAAGCTCGCCATCACGACACCTGTGAGTTCGATGAGCGAACCGACCGAGAGATCGATACCCGCCGTGATGATCACGAACGTCTGGCCGATCGCAAGGATCGCGTTATACGTGATCTGGCGTAAGACGTTCGTGAGGTTGCCCGCCGTGAGGAACGACCCGTGCGAAAACACGTTGACGAGCACGACGACGACCGCGAGCGTCGCGACCGCACCACCCGTGCGAAGCAGCGCGGTACGGCGCGCTTTCGCTTGCGTTGCGTCGGCGCTCGCGACGAGCGCGGCTTCGACGTTTTCTTGTTGCATCAGGCTGCGACACCGGTGGCGAGGGCGATGACCTTGCTCGGCGTCGCATCGGCACGCGCGAACTCACCCGCAATCCGCCCCTCGCGCACGACGAGCACGCGGTGCGACATGCCGAGCACCTCGGGTAATTCACTCGATACCATCACGATGCCAACACCGCGTTCGAGGAGCGCGACCATCAGCGCGTAGATCTCGGCCTTCGCGCCGACGTCGATGCCGCGTGTCGGCTCGTCGAAGAGAAACACGTTCGCTTTCCCGATCAGCCATTTAGCGAGCACGACTTTCTGCTGGTTGCCACCCGAGAGCGTGCGTACCGCCGTCTCGCCGCTCGACGTACGGATTCGCAGCTCCGCAATCTCGGCGCTCGTGATCTTTACTTCCGCCGCGCGTTCCACGAAGCCACGGCGTACGAAATCGTCAAGATGCGCGAGCGTCGTATTCTCGCGCACGCTCATGCCGAGGACGAGGCCCTGACCTTTGCGATCTTCCGTAATGAATGCGACGCCCGCGGCGATCGCGTCGTCCGGTCCACGCACGACGACGCGCTTCCCCGCAACCGAAATCTCGCCCGCGACCGGCACGTCGGCACCCGCGATCGCACGCACGATATCCGTGCGTCCGGCACCGACGAGACCCGCGAGCCCGACGATCTCACCCGCGCGCACGGAAAACGAAACGTCGTGGATGGCGACGCCGCCTGCCGAGACGAGGCCGCGCACGTCGAGTGCGAGCGGTGCGTCCGCTGGGACGGGCGGCAGATCGGGGAATTGCGCGTCGAGCGAACGGCCGACCATGAGGCGGATCATTTCGTTTTGCGGGAGATCGCGCGTCGCACGCGTCTCAATCGTGCGCCCGTCGCGAATGACGGTGATGCGATCGGAGATGCGCGGTAATTCTTCAAGTCGATGCGAGATATAGACGAAGGCGACGCCCTGCGCTTTGAGCCGCGCGATGAGTGCGAAGAGCGCGTCGATCTCACGTTCGGTGAGCGCCGCGGTCGGCTCGTCCATCACGATGAGTCGCGCGCTACGCAGGAGCGATTTTGCGATCTCGACGAGTTGTTGTTGCGCGACGCTGAGTTTACGCGCGGGGCGATCGAGCGGAATAACGATGCCGAGTTCGGCGAGGATGCCACTCGCGCGAGCGATTGCGGCGCCGCGATCGAGGAACGCGCCGCGCACGGGCTCGTGTCCGAGCAAGAGATTCTCAACCACGCTGAGATCGGGAACGAGATTGAACTCTTGGTAGATCATCCCGATGCCGAGCGCTTCCGCCGCGCGCGGACCGTCGATCGTCACAAGCGTACCGTCGATTTCGATCGTGCCGCCGTCGGCGCGATACGCGCCCGCAAGCGTCTTCATGAGCGTGGATTTCCCGGCACCGTTTTCGCCGACGAGCGCGTGGACTTCACCCGCGCGCACGTCGAACGAAACCCCGTCGAGCGCGCGTACACCGGGAAAGGTTTTGACGATGCCGCTCATGCGTAGGAGCGACGAAGGCGCGCGCGTTACTTCGCGTCGGCCTTCGTGAACTGGCCGACGGGGACCGCGATCTTCGCCGGCGGTACTTTACCACTGAAGCTATCGTGGATCGCATCGATCGTCTTGCTACCGATTTGATCGGGATGCTGGATCGCATCGCCGTACATCGAACCGCCCGCGATCGCCGTGCGCGCTTCGGGCGTCGCGTCGTACCCGACCACCGCGATTTTGCCTTTGAGACCGGCCGCGTCGATCGCTTTCGCAGCACCGAGCGCGCTATCGTCGTTGATGCCGAAGACGCCCTTGAGGTCTTTGTGCGCCTGCAAGATATCGTCCATCGACGAACTCGCCTTCGCGCGTTCGCCGCCACCGTCGATATCGGCGACGATCTTCACGTTCGGGCAACCGCTCGCGAGCGCGGCCTTGAACCCCTTGACGCGATCTTGCACGCTCGTGACTTCGGGCTCGTCGATGATCGCAACGCTTCCGCCACTCTTACCGAGGGCCGCGCACATCAACTTACCCGCTTGCGCGCCGCCCTGGACGTTGTCGCTTGCGATATGCGCGACGACTTTGCCCTGCGCGGAGCCGTTGGCAATATCGGCCGTGAAGACGGGAACGTTCGCTTTGTTCGCCTCGACGATCGCACTACCGATCGCTTGCGAATCGTACGGCGTGAGCACGATCGCAGCGACCTTCTGTGAGATAAAATCTTCGACTTGGCTCTGTTGCTTCGAATTATCGCGGCTCGCATCGACGACCAAAACCGTGTAGCCGAATTTGGCCGCTTCGGATTTCATGCCGGCTTCCATGTCTTGGTAGAACTGCGCTTCGCGATTTTGAATCGAGACGCCGATCGTCTTGCCGCCCGAAGCCGCAGCCGCACCGGAAGCCGCGGGACTCGCGGCCTCATTTACAACAGTGGTTGACGATTTGTCATCAGCATGCGAACACGCCGCGAGGCCTGCCGTCAACACGACGACGACGAGCGAACGATAAGAAACGAACAAAAGCCCTACCTCCGCGTCGGTTCATGCGCGCGGGCGTTCCCCGATGCCTCCAAACGCATGCGCGAGATCGGCGATGAGATCGCTCGGATGCTCGATGCCGCAGGAAATGCGCAGCGTCCCCGCGCCCACCCCGAGCGCCTCACGCTGCGCGATGGGCAGCGGCCGATGCGAGCTGACCGCGGGATAGCTCACCGTGGTCGCGACTTCGCCGAGCGAATGTACGATCGCAATCGTCGTGAGGGCGCGCAGGAACGGATCGACCGCCTCCGCTCCGCCCGCGAGATCGAATGCGACGATTCCGCCCGTACCGTGCGGGTAATCACGCGTCGCGAGGGCGTGTTGAGGATGGCTCGCAAGCGATGGATGGAAGACGCGCGCGACGTGCGGCTGCGTTTCCAAATAGGCCGCGACCGCGCGTGCATTGCTCGCGTGGCGCTCCATGCGCAAAGCGAGCGTCCGCAGGCCTCGGACCGCAAGCCATGCTTCGAAATGCGGCAACGTCGCGCCGCGTCGAACCAGATAGGCACGCGCCGCTGCGATCGCATCCGCTCGGCCCGCGAGCACGCCCGCCCCGACGTCGCCATGGCCACCGAGATATTTCCCGGCGCTATGCAGCACGAGATCGGCGCCGAATGCGAGGGGTCGCACGAGCGCAGGCGTTGCGAAGGTCGCATCCACGATGAGCGTCGCGCCCGCGTCGCGCGCGCATGCGGCAAGCGCACGCAGATCGGCGACGTGCACGAGCGGGTTGGTCAGCGCCTCAACGTACAGCACCTTCGCGCGCGGCCCCGGACCGGCAAGCGCTCGTGCGACCGCGCCGAGATCGCTTTGATCGACGTACCGGACGTCGATTCCACGCCCGCGATAGTCCGCTTCGAGAAGAACGTAGGTGCCCCCATACACCTCGCGCGTCGCCACGATCGCATCGCCCGAAGCGACGTTTGTCGCGAGCGCCGCATCGATCGCCGACATGCCCGCCGCCGCGCCGACGGCGGCTTCCGCGCCTTCGAGTTCGGCGAGCGCCGATTCGAATTGCCCGGCGTTGGGGCCGCCGTAACGACCGTAAATCTTGCCGTCCCGCGTCCCCGCGTAGATCGCTTCGACGTCATCGAGATCGGAAAACTCGTACGATGACGCTTGAAAGAGTGGCGGACTCGAGGCGGTATTGCTGGGAACGATCAGTCGTCCGGCATGAACGGCCGCCGTGTCGACATGACGATCGGGCACGATTTTCCTTTGGGTTATCCACAGATGGCGCGGGTGCGCCTGTGCAACGTGTGGAGAGCTTCACACTTTTGAGGCGGGAGCCTGCGCTTCGACGCGGGCGGTTTAGCGGCGCGTACTCCCGCTGACGAGTCGCGTGCGCGACCACCTCTCGAAGGGTTGGACGCGCCGGAAGATCGCAAAAATACCAACGACGACCGGAATGCTCAGCGCGAAACAGAGGTAGCGCCAGAGGGTTCGCCCGAGCCCGATGCGTTCGCGCGTCGCGCCGATGACGCGGATATCGCAGATCATCATGCCGAGCGTCTGTCCTGCGAATGCCACGAGCACGATCACGTACGCGAGGAAGACGATCCCGATGAGGCCCGGCAGCGCATCGGTCGTGCCGGACCAATTGCCGCTGGCAACGTGCCCGAGGGTGCTTGCGACTGCGGGCGGCACGCCCTCGCGCGTGAGCTCGGCTTGGATGTCGGGCGATGCTCCGGCGATCGCGGCCCTTTTCGCAACGTTGGCCGCGTGGATGGCGACGATGCGCGGCGTCGCGCTCGGCATGAGGGCCGAAACGACGGAGATGTCGACGATGAACGCGCTCGCGCGCCGCCAGAAACCAGGTGAATTTAACGACGCATGCGATTCGACGATTGCCGGGGCAGCGCGACGCTCGGCGAAGCGCGCGGACCAGCGAACGAAGAGCGGATCCTTCGCAAACATCGCGAGCGCCGCGATCCGATTCGTCGCGTACGGTGTCGCGCCGAGCCATTCGCCAAAGCGTAACGTCGGCTCGGCGTCGAGCTCGCGACGTTGTTCGGCGAACGTCTGCAGGTCGATCTTGCGTCCGATGTGCTGGAACGTCGATACCGCGATCGCCGAAAACGCATCGTGAACCGACCCGCAGCAGATGAGACCGACGCGATCTGCCGTGAATTCGATGATCCGCAACCACGCACCGAAGGCGATCGCAACGACGGGATTTTCGCGCCCGTTCGCGCTGAGGAGCGAGGTAATTCGCGTGTGTCCGCAAGCGATGTGTGCGACCTCGCGACCGACGAGAAAGCGGAGCTCGCCCGGCGAGAAATGTTCGATCCATTGCGAAGAGATCACGATCGCGTACGGTTCCCCCGTCCCGATCGCGACGATCGGCACGAACGGATCTTCGCGTAGAAAGACGTGCGGTGTCGCAATCCCGACGACGTGCGCGCACTCTTGCACGATCGCGAACACTTCGCCAAACCGTCCATCGCGGATGCGCACGCTCCCACCGAGAAAGCGCCCGCGACTGAGCGCGACGTAGAGCATCGCGCCGATAAGAATGAGCACGAGGCTGTGCAATGAGAGCGTGCTCTGAAGAAAAAATCCCAAGATCGTCACGGTCACGGGAAAGAATAGCAACGTCAGTATAAAACGCGGCGTTTCACCGCGCACGCGCAACGACTCGGGGCCCGCGAACGCCTCGATCGGCTTCATCCCGTTATGCGCTCCTGGTGCGATCGGTTTTTCCGATCGCGAGCGGCCCGCCATTCACACCGACGTACGTTCAACCCACGAAAAAGTGGTCCCGCATCGGCCTACGGCAGCGCCCTCAGAAACGTCGCGATCGCCGCATTAACGGCTGCGGGCTCTTCGATCGTGGATGAATGGCCGGCGCGCGGGATGACCACGAGCTTGGCACCCACGATCCCGTCGCGAATACGTTCCGCTTTTGCGGGCACGGTTGCGACGTCTTCATCGCCGACGATGACGAGCGTCGGTGCCGTGATGAGCGAGAGTTCGGATTCGACGCTCTTTCGTTCCACAACGCCGCGGAGCGCGCGCGAGACACCGATGCGATCGTTCGCGACGAGCATGCGGCGCCAGTGCGCGCGTTCGGGTGCTCGCGACGCATCGCGGAGAAACGTCTGCCCGAACATGAGCGGCATGACGCGCGATGCGACGAGACCGAATCCAAAAAGGCGGCCGATCGTTCCGAGGAGCCGATACGACGAAATTTTGGCAGGGTCTTCCGCACCGGCCGACGTCTCGAGCAAGATCAGCGACCGGACCAGATCGGGTCGCCGCGCGGCGATCCGCATCGCGACGAAGCCGCCCATCGAAAGCCCCGCAAGATGCACGGGAGCACCGCCGATTTCGTGAACGAGTGCGAGCACGTCTTGGGCGAGGTCGTCCATCTCGTATCCGTCGCGCGCGACATCGCTGCGGCCCTGGCCGCGGAAATCGAGGGTCACGCAGCGGTACGTTTGCGAGAAATGTGCGACTTGCGCTGCGTACATCGCACCGCTCCACAGCAGACCGTGAAGGAAGACGATCGTCTCCGGGCCGTTCCCCGTTACGTCGTAATGGAGCGACGCGGAACCCACACGAAACTTTGGCACGAAACCTTCTCCCAAACGGCGATGGCGTTAACGATTACGACGTTACGGACGAAAGCACTCGACTCCCAGGTCGATCTTGTCGGTGCGGGTTCGTGTCGCGATACGTCTCGGCGGAGGGATCCGCGTTGCTCGCACTCTGTCACTCGGCCGCGATGCTCGGCATCGATGGCTACGTCGTTCGAGTCGAAGCCGATAGCGCGGCGGGAACGCCGAGCTTCTCGCTCATCGGCTTACCCGATCGGGCGCTCGGCGAAGCGCGCGATCGCGTTCGTGCGGCCCTCGTCAACTCCGGTTATCCGTTTCCCGCGGGGCGCGTGCTCATCAACCTCGCGCCAGCCGATATCCGCAAAGTCGGTCCGGGCTTCGATCTAGCAATCGCCCTCGCACTGCTCGCAATCGACGAGCACGTCGATACGCTCGCACTTCAACGTTTTGTCGCGCTCGGCGAACTCGCACTCGACGGCAGCGTGAAGGCGACGCATGGCGTGCTCTCGATGACGATCGCCGCGGCACGCGCGGGATTCGATGCCGTCGTCGTCCCGCGCGGCAATGCAGCCGAAGCCGCACTCGTCACGGGGGTCGCCGTCTATGCGATCGACGCACTTCACGATGCCGTTGCGGTCGCACTCGGTCACGGCGAAAAATATCGCTACGTTCGCGTTTCGACTGCCGCACCGGCGACGGCTTCGAATGCGCACGGGGATTTTGCGGACGTCCGCGGGCAAGCCGCCGCGAAACGCGCGCTCGAGATCGCGGCGGCGGGCGGCCACAACGTCTTACTCGTCGGCCCACCGGGATGCGGCAAGACGATGCTGGCGCGTCGCCTCCCATCGATCTTGCCGACCATGTCCGATACCGAAGCGCTCGAAGTAACGAAAATTTACAGCGTCGCGGGCCTGCTCGAACACGAGAACGGTCTCGTGCGCGCGCGGCCGTTTCGCTCGCCGCATCACACGATCTCGCAGATCGCGCTCTGCGGTGGCGGCACGATCCCGCGACCGGGCGAGATCTCGCTCGCGCAAAACGGCGTGCTTTTTCTCGACGAGCTGCCGGAGTTTTCACGCAGCGCGATCGAGGTGATGCGTCAGCCGCTCGAAGAAGGCACGATCGCGATCGCGCGCGCGGCCGGAAGCTTCATCTTCCCCGCACGATTCGCGCTCGTCGCATCGATGAATCCGTGTCCGTGCGGCTTCCGCGGCACGCGTTCTCGCGAGTGTCGTTGCGACGACGCGCACGTCGCAAAATATGTGGGGAAACTTTCGGGGCCGCTGCTCGATCGCATCGATCTTCATGTCGAAGTCGCACGCGTCGATTTCGACGAGATGGTGGGAAAGCGCACCGCCGAATCATCGCATGCGATTCGCGTGCGCGTCGAAGCGGCTCGCGCGATCCAACATCGGCGTTACGCGGGCACGTCGAACCCGACGAATGCGAGTCTCGCAGGCGCGGACGTGCGGCGCTATTGCACGCTCGGAGAAGACGCGACGGCGCTCTTGCGAGCGGCCGCGACGCAAGGTCATCTCTCCGCTCGTGCACTCGATCGGATCGTGCGCGTCGCGCAGACGATTGCCGATCTCGCAAACGCCGGAGCGATCGATGCAACACACGTTGCCGAAGCGATCGCGTATCGCACGCTCGAACGTCGCGGCCTCGCCGCGTGAGATTCACGACCCATACCGTCGGATGCGACGCTTGCCATGTCCTCGACGCGAGACGTGCGAAGAAGCGCCCATGAGCGACATCGAAACCCTACGTCAGCCCATCGCGGGCAGTGAGCGCGATCTCCCCGCAGGCGCGGTCGCCATCGGTGCTGCGGACCCGACGGAGCGCACGACCGTGACGATTATCGTGCGAGTGCCGAATGCGACAGCACGCGCGACCGCGATGGCAGCCGCCGTCACGCTCGCGACGCGATCGTACACGACGCGCGAAACATTCGCTGAGGCACACGGGGCCGCGCGCGCCGACATCCTCGCCGTCGAACGCTTCGCGCTCGCCTACGATCTCATCGTGTGCGAAGCCGATTTCGCACGCCGCAGTATCGTCGTCGACGGCACACTCGGTGCGCTCGGCACCGCTTTCGGCGCGACGCTCCAAACATATCGCGCGATCGACGGCAACATCTTTCGCGGGCGTACCGGATCGCTTTCGGTACCGGCATCTCTCGCTGAGATCATCGTCGGTGTCTTCGGCCTCGACGATCGCCCGCAGGCACGCCCACAATTTCGGCGCGCGATCCGACCCGCCGTCGGGATGGCGCTCTCGTACGACCCGACGCAAATCGCCGCTGCCTATGCGTTTCCGCCCGGCAACGGGCGCGGCCAAACGATCGCGCTCGTCGAGCTCGGCGGCGGATATACGCAAACCGATCTCGCAACGTACTTCTCACGGCTCGGCATCACCGCACCCAACGTGTCGAGCGTTGCCGTCGACGGCGGCACGAACGCGCCGACCGGCGATCCGCAGAGTGCCGATACCGAAGTTCTGCTCGACATCGAAGTTGCGGGCGCGATCGCGCCAGGTGCGAACGTCGTCGTCTACTTCGCACCGAATACCGATCGAGGATTTCTCGACGCAATTACGACCGCGATTCACGACGCGGCGAATCGGCCGCAGATCCTTTCGATCAGCTGGGGCAGCCCCGAATCACGCTGGACGGCGCAAGCGCTAGCAGCGTTCGATGCGGCATTCGCGGATGCCGCAATGCTCGGCGTTACCGTGCTCTGCGCTTCCGGCGATAACGGATCGAGCGACGGCGTCACCGATAGCGCCGCGCACGTCGATTTTCCCGCGTCGAGCCCGCACGTGCTCGCGTGCGGAGGCACGCGACTCGAGCTTACACCAAACAACGTCATTACGAGCGAACGCGTTTGGAACGATGGCCCTGGGCGCGGCGCGACCGGTGGCGGGGTCAGCGACCATTTCGACGTGCCGACGTGGCAACAGCAAGCCGGCGTTCCGCCGTCGACGAACCCGGGCGCGCGCATCGGGCGCGGCGTCCCCGACGTCGCAGGCGATGCCGATCCGCAAACCGGTTACGCCATTCTCGTCGATGGCGTTTCGACCGTCGTCGGCGGGACGAGTGCGGTCGCACCGCTCTGGGCCGCACTCATCGCACGTCTCAACGCCGTCCGAACGCAACCGCTAGGATTTCTCAATCCGCGTTTGTACGCGAACCCGGGCGTGCTCCGCGATATCGTCGATGGCGACAACGGCGCGTATGCCGCGCGTTCGGGTTGGGATGCCTGCACGGGCCTCGGCAGCCCCAACGGTACGCAGATCGCTGCGCTCCTCGCGGCATCGCCCGCTCCGCCGACGGCGAGCACATCTTAATTTACGCGCTACCTCTCCATGGTCGGCATATCGACTTTCGTCGCGTCGTGCACCAATGGGGGGTCCCGAACCAAATCCGCCTTGGCTCGCTACTTCTTCGGCTTGACCGATTTCTTTGGAGCGCGCGCGCGCGGTGCGACGTACGGCGGTTGGTCCTTCGGGCAAAAGAAGACGCGCCGCGTGCCCACGAGCATCTCTTCGATCGCCGTCCCACACCGGCGGCACGGTAACCCCGTGCGATGATAAGCGTAGAACCGATCATCACGTCGTACGGCGCCTTTGGGTTTGGCGCGATCGACGGCATGCGTGGTCACGATGCGACCGATCTTCGCGCCGTCGGCCATCACGCGCACGAGATCCGCCCACATGGCCTTCCACGTCTTGCGCACGAGCGACGTTCCCGGCGCGAGCGGATGCACGCCGTTGAGGAACAAGACTTCCGAGCGATAGATATTCCCGATGCCGCCGACGATCGACTGATCCATAAGGAGCATACCGATGGAACTTCGGCGCTTGACGATTTTGCGATACGCGAGATCGATGTCGGCTTCGGGGTCGAGGGGATTGGGCCCGATGCGACCGCCGAGCGCGGTGCGACGATCGTTGTCGAAGATATCGACGGCGATCGCGCCGCGCAATTCGAACCAAACGCGATCGGTCCACATCCGCAATCGAACGATGCCGCGAATCTCCGGCGCGGGCATCTCGCCTGAGTGAAACGTCCCGAATCGCCCGAGGTGAACGTGCATGAGCCGCTCGTCGCCGAAGTCGTAGATGAGATGCTTGCCGATCGCTTCGATTCCGCGCAGGGTCGCTCCATCGAAAAACGAGGCGACGTCTTCGGAACGGCCGCTCGGAGCGTCGACGTTGATCTCGTGATCGGCGAGTTTTTCTGTCTGTAAGCGCGCGTACCGTGCGACTTGTGGTCCCTCGGGCATGACGGCCCTTAGACGCCGTCGTACCCTCGCGTGGTGTCATCTCAGATGCGTGTTTCCGGGCTGCGCGCGGGCCGACGTTTCGACGCGGAGCTCGGCGTCGCGACCGAAGCGTTGCTCTTTCTCGGCGAACTCGATCCCGAAGCGATCGGCCCGAGCATCGCGCACGCGACGCATTACGAACCCACACCCGTCGGCGATCTCGATGTCTTGCTCGCACTCGTCCCCTTCCCGATCGCCGCAACCACGTTCGTGGATCTCGGCGCCGGAATGGGCCGCGCGATCTTGCTCGCGGCGCGCCATCCCTTCGCACGGATCGTCGGCGTCGAGATCTCGCCCGCGCTTTGCGCGATCGCGCGCGACAACCTCGCTGCAATCGAGCGTGAGACACTTCGCTGTCGCGACGTTCGGATCAAACGAGCCGATGCGCGCGCGTATGCGTTTCCGCGCGGCGAGCTGATCGTCTATCTTTATAATCCCTTCGACGCGACGATCTTACGTGAGGTGCTCAGCCGTCTCGCAACGCGACGCGATCACGTCGCACTCATCTATCACACACCCGTCGAACGCGACTGCATCGACGCGCATCCCGCGTTCCAATGCGTCGGAGAAACCTCGTTCGGCGCGGTCTACACGTCCTCACGACAGAGCACGGTAAACGCCACGAACCCGAGGACCATACTCGCAGCGCACGTCGCGAGTACGCCGGGCCAGCCATACCATTCCCAGCCGAGCCCCGGCAACGTCGATCCGAAGACGGCCCCCACGTAGTAGAACGCCTGATACAACGCGTTCGCACCGCCCTTCGCGACGCGGGCGGTAACGTTGACATAGGTCGGTACGATCGCTTGTGCGACGAACATCCCGACGCACAGCACGATCGTCCCAATGACGATCGCGACGAGCGAACCCAAAGCCGTGAGCGCGAGCCCGAGCAGTGCGACGGAGAACCCGATTGCGACGAGGGTCTGCTGTGACATTCGATTCGAGAGCCGACCCGCGATCGGCGCCGCGAAGATGCCCGCAACGTACGATGCATAAAACCACGCAACGGCACCGGTCGAGAGCGAAAACGGCGGCGCCGTCAGCAAATACGGCAAGTACGTAAAGACGCCGATAAATCCGAAGAAGAGCGTCGCACCTGCGAGAAACGCACCGACTAATTTTGGATTGCCGATGTGGCGGAACATCGCGCCGTAAGCGCCCGCGAAGGCCTGCCCGACATTGCCTTCGCGAAGCTCGCGGGGGACGCGTCGTTCGTGCAGGCCGAATGCGAGGACGATCGCCGCAACGAGCGTGAAGCCGCCGTACGCGACGAACGACGCGCGCCACGTCAACGCATCCGCGATCATGCCGCTGCCGACGCGACCGATGAATCCGCCCGTCACCGTCGCGCCGATGTAGATGCCGACGAGACTTCCGAGATCGCGCTTACCGCCGAGGTCGCCGAGATACGCGACCGCCACCGCCGAAATCGCCGGGATCAGCGCCCCTTGCACCGCACGTAGCGCGACGAGTGCGCGAAAATCCGGCGCGAACGCGCACGCGAATGTCGCGAGCCCGAGCAGCAAACATCCGACGACCATGACGCGCTTGCGACCGAGAAAGTCACCGAGCGGGCCATAGGCACTCGACGAGAGTGCCATCGCGAACACGACCGCCGAAACAGACGCGCCGGCCACGGCGGGCGAGACGCCATAGTCGTGACCGAGAATCGGTAAGAGTGGCTGCGTGATGTATGCATCCGCGAACGCCGCAACCGCCGCAACCGCAACGGCGACGATGGCGCTGCGTTCCGCAGCGCGCGGAGCCGAACGTGCGGCGAGCCTCATGCGAGCGGTCCTACGCGGCCGTGTACCCGCCGTCGATGACGAATTCCGAGCCCGTGACGAATTGCGACTCATCGGAAACGAGGTAGAGCAACATATCGGCGACTTCGTGCGCGCGACCGATACGTCCGAGTGGAACGCTCGCGGCGAGTGCCGCGGCGGTGGCCTCGGGGTCGCGCGAGCTGTTGACGACTTCATCGTACATCGGAGTTTCGATGAATGTCGGATGGACCGAATTGCATCGGATCGCGTATTTTTTGTGCGCGCAGTGCAACGCGACCGACTTGGTGAGGAGGCGCACCGCGCCTTTGGCCGCGTTATAGGCGATCGTGTTTCGTCCACCGATGATGCCCGCAATCGACGAGATGTTGACGATGGACCCACCGCCCGTCGTCTTCATCGCGATCACGGCCTGACGACATCCATAGAACGTGCCGTCGACGTTCACGGCCATCGTCCGATGCCACTCGGCATCTTCGATCGTCTCGATATCCCGAAACGACGCGATGCCCGCATTATTGACGAGCGCATCGAGGCGACCGTATCGCGCGAGCACGCTCGCAAAGGCGGCTTTCCACGCATCATCGCTCGTGACGTCGAGCTCGAGCGCCTGCATGCTTGCGTCGCCATCGGCAACGTGTTTCGCGCCCGCAAGATCGATGTCCGCAACGATCACGGTCGCTCCCGCTTCGACGAAGCACCGAGCTGAGGCGCTGCCGATACCGCCCGCGCCGCCCGTTACCAGGATAATCTTACCGGCCAGTCGTTCCGATTTCACCGCCGATTCTTTCGGCG
The DNA here is from genome assembly GCA_031420415.1 of Vulcanimicrobiota bacterium. Classification (GTDB taxonomy): domain Bacteria; phylum Vulcanimicrobiota; class Vulcanimicrobiia; order Vulcanimicrobiales; family Vulcanimicrobiaceae; genus JANYGA01. The sequence continues at coordinate 7,736 of JANOMT010000057.1, read as the reverse complement.
CATCGCACGGCGGTTCAGTTTCCGACGCGTCGCAGGTAGCGCAGCCCCGTTCCAGCCTCGAGTTGCGCGAAATGTTCGCGATCGCGATCGTCCCAATACGCGCGGAACGACGTGAAGAGTTCGCTCGCGCGCGCCGGATCGCCCGAATAGAACTCGCGCATCGCATGCGCTCGCGTCGTTCGGACCAAGAGCGCCTCGCGGTAGCGCCGCGCGAAAGCCGCCATATCGCCTGCGAGAAATTCACGACCGTACGATGCGAGGATGCCCGCGAGCCGTTCGAGTTCCGAGACCAGGAGGCCACGTTCGCGAATGCCTTCGAGACGGATCGGGCCGAGATCGGGCTGGAAGGCGAGCACGTCGGTGAGCCGGTAGCGATCGTCGGCCGCGCCGTCCATGAGATCGACCTCGATCGTGGCGTCGCCCATGAAATCGTACGCTACGATCACGACGCGTTGGTCGCGTCGAAACCAGGCCATCGATGGAATCTCGGTCGACTGTGCGAGTTCGAATCCGTATTCGCTCGCGAGAAAGGCGAAGCTCGCTTCGATGAACGGCAAGGCGTTCGCAGCGGGAACTGATTCCATCTTCGTAATGTCGGGTCACGACGCGCGAACGTTAGGCGTCTCCGACGCGGAGGGCATCGGGTCGGCGCGGCGTACGGAGATGCTTCATGCCCCCTAGACCGATCATGATTGCCGTTGGCGGCGACTCCGGTACCGGAAAACGTTCCCTGTGCCGGGGCCTCGAAGCCATTTTCGGCGCGGGTCGCATCGAGACGCTCGACCTCGACGACTATCACTCGCTCGACCGCTTGCAGCGCAAACTCGTGGGCTACACGGCAACCGATCCGCGAGCGAGTAATTTTGCCGCGATGGAAGAGGATCTCTGGGCACTGCGCGAGGGCCGCGGGATCGAGAAACCGATCTACGATCACACCGACGGGACGTTCAAAGGTACCGAACGGATGGAGCCGCACGAAATTATCATCGTGCGCGGTCTTTTCCCGCTCTACACGCGAGCACTCCGCAGCCTCTTCGATGTCAGCGTGTGGATGGATCCGCAAGACGATCTCAAGCCCGCTTGGAAGATGCAACGCGACACGCAGCGCCGCGGCTACACGGAAGCCGACGCACGCGAAGAGATGGATCGCCGCGCACCCGACATTGCGAAGTACGTTGCGCCACAGGCAAAATACGCCGATCTTACGGTCGCATTCTACCGCCCGACGGCCGCGAACGTCGATCCCGCGAAACTCTCTGCACGCATCCGCAAAGGGGGCCGCTTCCGTGCGCTCGATTACGCCGAGTTCCAAAGCGAGTCGACCTCGATTCGCCAAACGGAACAAACGACGGCGGGCGGCTTTCCCGAAACGATCATCGACCTCGATGGAACGATCGAACCTGGCCGCGCCGAGCAAGTCGAAGATCGGCTCTGGTTCCACATCGGGGGAACGCACGCGCGACCGACACTCGGCGAATACCAAGACGCCCAAGGGCGCAACCAAACCGGCTACGCGCTCGCATTGGCGCAACTCCTCATCGCACGACGCGTCGTTCTGATCGAAAGCGAACGCATGGAAATGGCAGAATAATTGTTATGTCCGATGTATCCACGTCTCCGCCTGCACCCGATCCGCTCGATTTAGATGCGGCGTATAAAAATTCACAGGTCGGTGATGTTCTCGACAAACTCGGTCGCGAACTTATCGGTCTCTCCCCGGTAAAAACACGCATTCGCGAGATCGCACATCTGCTACTGATCGACAAATTGCGCAAGAGCGTCGGTCTCGCAGCCGAGCCGCCGCCGCTGCATATGTCGTTCACGGGCCGCCCCGGAACGGGCAAGACGACGGTTGCCATGCGTATGGCCGAGATCTTGCATCGCCTCGGCTACGTGCGCAAGGGCCAACTCGTCGTCGCCACACGCGACGATCTCGTCGGCCAATATATCGGCCACACCGCGCCGAAAACCAAAGAAGTCCTCAAGCGCGCGATGGGCGGCGTGCTTTTCATCGATGAAGCATACTATCTGTATAAGCCCGAGAATGAACGCGACTATGGCGCCGAAGCGATCGAGATTCTCCTACAGGTGATGGAAAATCAACGCGACGATCTCGTGGTGATTTTCGCCGGCTACAAAGACCGTATGGATACGTTCTTCAACAGCAATCCGGGTTTGAGTTCGCGTGTTGCGAACCATATCGATTTCCCCGATTACGCTGCCGAAGAATTGCAAGCGATCGCGCATCTGATGCTCGAGAAGCTCAACTACGAATTTACCCCGAATGCGGAACTCGCGTTTGAAGAATACGTGAAGTTACGCATGACACAACCGCAATTTGCCAACGCGCGCAGCATTCGCAATGCGCTCGATCGCGCCCGGTTGCGACAGGCGACGCGGCTTTTCGAAACGGGCGGGACGGTAACGGCGAACGACCTCAAGTCGATCGACGAGAACGATATTCGTAAGAGCCGCATCTTCGAAACCGGCGCGCAAGTCAGCTGAATCTGGCGTCCGGTCTCTTCGTTGGTGGCGCGGCTTTTCTCGCGAGCGCCATCAATTCCGCGGCCGGCGCAGGCAGCTTCATCTCGTTCCCCGCCGTGCTCGCAACGGGTGTCGCACCGATTTCCGCAAACGCGACGAATAACGTTGCGATGTGGGTTGGCGGGTTCGCGTCGACGGGAGCGTTTCGTCGCGAGATCGATATTCCCCGACCCGCGCTCACGAAGATGATGATCGCGAGCGTGGTCGGGAGCATTCTCGGTGCGCTTCTATTGCTGCGGACGTCGAACGCGTCGTTCACACAGCTCATCCCGATCTTGCTCTTCGTTGCCACGACGCTCTTCGTCTTGGGACCGCGTCTGACGAAGGCGACGCAACACATGGCGGCCGCGCTCACGGTCGAATCGCCGTTGGGCATCGCTTTGCAATTCGCAATCGCGATCTACGGCGGATTTTTCGGCGGGGCGATGGGCATCTTGATGCTCGCGTTACTTGGGATTCTCGGGATGCACGAATTTCGCCGCGCGAATGCCTTCAAGGTCTTGCTCTCGACGGTCATCAACGGGGTCGCGGTCATTCCATTTTTGATCGCGCGCGCGATCGCGTGGGACGCCGCACTGTACATGTGCGTCGGCGCGATTGCCGGCGGCTACATCGGTGCGGGGCTCGTCAAACGCCTACCATCGAGGGTGGTTCGATCGTTCGTGATTTTCCTCGCGGTTACGATGACGGCATATTTTTCGTGGAAGACGTACATCGCGCACGTTTAGGTGTAACGGCGCCGACCGGCGCATCAGTAAACGGTTCAACCGCGAGGGGGTGTTCCCCAACCCGACTGGACGTAGACGCCGTCGATGACGATGGCGGGCACCGTTGGATCGCCGTTGGTATATGCGAACATCTGCTCGCGTGCGGCGGCGTCATTCTGCGCATCGTGGATCACGTAGTCGAAGCCACGCATGTCGTAGTATCCGCGAGCCTCACGGCTGTACGGACACGTGGGCGAGGTATAGAGTTCGAGTTTCGCACCCGGCGCGATTTCGAGAACGGAGGTCGACATATTCCGATGGACGCGAAGCGTCGACGTTCGGTTGCGCTTACAGGGTCGCCGCGTTGCAAGCGGATGACGACATCAGGCGTGCGTCGCGACGAGATCGGCGTCGAGTAACTTCGGCATCGCATCGCCGTCGAGGAAATGCGGTAATTCCGCGATCGAAAATTGCATGCCCGTGTAGAACGGACCGAAACCCGCGTAGTTCGCACTCGCTTCGTCAAAGCGCATTTCGTAGATCAAGCGCTTGAACGTCAGCGGTTCGTCCGCATAGAGATCGACGCCCCATTCCCAATCGTCGAAGCCGATCGAACCTGAGATCACTTGATTGACGAGACCGTGGAACGAGCGGCCGATCTTGCCGTGATCGGCCATCATTGCCGCGCGATCGTCGTAGGGAAGCATGTACCAATTGACGGTTTCGCCGCGCTTCTTATCCATTGGATAAAAGCACACGTAACGTCGTTGCGGAACCTTCGCCCAAAGCCGACCGGCGTTGCGCGGCGACTTCGCTTGCTCGTCGATTGCCACATCGAAGGCCGCGATCCATTCGGGCGAATGCGGCTTGAGGCCACGGTCGCGCAAATCCGCGTGAATCTTTCCCGTCGCTTCGTAAAGACCGAGTTCGAGAATCGAGACGTACGATGTCGTCGGTTCCAGGTAGTCGCGGATTGCGAGCTTATCGAACGCGATTTGCGCCGTTCCGAGCTCGTCGAACGTCTTCGCGTAATGCGTGACCATCAGGTCGGCCTTGTGACCGAGCAGTTGTGCGAGGCCCACGTCGCCATCGGGCGAGGCAGCGAGCGGCGCGAGCGATGCAACGGCTTCCGTCGCGATTGCGGCGCGGCGTTCCGCAGACACCGCATCGAAGGCACGGCGATCGAAGCGAAACATGCGATGGAGGATGTTCCAACTGTCGAGCGATTCGGGAACGGCGGGATGGCGCATGAACGTAGCTTCGACATGCGACCCGCGGGTTCCGATGCGCGCGGCGCCATCAGGCCAGGTTCGTCTCACGCTGCTCTTCGGCAAGCACTTCGGCTGCGAGGGCATCGGGGCGCTCGCGATACTTCGCCCAAAGTTGCGGCATGGCCGCGATATCGGCGAGGACGCGTGCGTATGCGGCATTCACCGGCGTCGGGACGCCGTAGGCTCGTCCGGCCGCAGCGACCGCACCGCTGAGCACATCGACTTCGGTCTCGCCTTTGCCCGCGCGTAAATCCAGGAGCAGCGACGGCGGCTTCTTCCCACGCGCACCCGCGATACGCCCCGCAAGGAGCGCTTTCGCAATCGGCATCGGCAAGCGCACGATGCCGCCAAGCGCGCGCACGGGATAGCGCGGGAGATCGATCGTGCGCAGGCCCATCGCGGCCATTACGGCGCGCGTCTCACGGATCGCGCGAATTTCGAGGGCGAACATGCCCTTGAGACGCACGAGCCGCTCGGGCAACACGTTGAGGATCGCGCACGATGCGTTCGCGATGATAGTGAGCGCGAGCTTCGACCACTTGAGCGCGCGATAATCCGTCGTGACGCGAACGGGGACGGACGTGCGTTCGAGCGCGGCAACGAGCCAATTGTGCGAGATCGCACCGACCGGCGCGAGCGCGATCCCACCGCGATTGGTGGCCTCGATCGTGCCGTCGGGCAGGCGTTCGACAGGGACGGTGAGCGCGCACGAGATGATGCGATCGGCGCCGAAGGCCTCGGCGAGTCGCTCTTCATTGCCGACACCATTCTGCGGGGTGAGGATCGTCGCACTCTGCGTATCACCGAAGGCACGACGCAGCGTTTCGATCGCACTCGGCGTCGCCGAAGATTTCACGGCCACGATCGCAAGATCGATGTCGGGCAGCGGCACGACATCTTCGAGCGCGCGTGGCGCGTAGGCGACCTCGGCTCCGGTCGCGCGCAAGAGTTCGCCGAGGTACGTCCCAACCGCACCCGCTCCGACCACGTAGACGCGCACCCTTACGCGCCCGTACTCCCGAAACCGCCGGCCGCGCGCACCGTGACGCCGTGTTCGTCTTCGAGCGCGAAGGCCGCGCGTGCGACGGCCGCAATCACGAGTTGTGCGATGCGATCGCCACGCCGCACGACGAATGGTTCGGTACCGAAGTTTGCGAGGATCACGCCGAGCGGTCCGCGATAATCGGCATCGATCGTGCCGGGCGAATTCAAGAGCGTCACGCCGAACTTCAACGCAAGCCCGCTACGCGGACGGATCTGCGCTTCGAATCCGGCGGGAATGGCGATCGAGAAGCCCGTCGACACGAGTGCACGCGCGCCCGGGAGAAGCGTTACTTCGCTCGCGACGGCGGCGCAAAGATCCGCGCCTGCGGCGCCTTCGGTCATGTACGCGGGAAGTGGGAGCCCCTCGCCTTCAGGCAAACGACAGATGCCGACCCGGATCGCCTCACTTGGCAAGCTCGGCCAATTCCGCTTGAAATTTTCCGATATCGTCGAACGAGCGATAGACGCTTGCGAAGCGAATGTAGGCGACCTTGTCGAGACGCTTGAGCGCTTCCATGAGCTTCTCGCCGACCATCGTAGCGGGGACTTCATTCTCGCCACGCGAGAAAAGCTCGCGCTCGACGCCGGCTACGACTTCATCCATCTGCGCTTCGGAGACGGGCCGTTTTTCGCACGAACGGCGTAGCCCCGTTAGGACCTTGTCGCGGTTGTACTGCTCGCGACGACCATCTTTCTTTACCACGAAGAGCCGCGGCGCTTCCATACGTTCGTACGTGGTGAAGCGGTGCTTGCAATCCAAACACTCGCGCCGACGGCGCACGACGCTCTCATCGTCGCGCGAGTCGACGACGCGCGTTTCGCTTTTACGACAGCTTGGACAGATCAGTTCGGCTCGAGCCCCCAAAGAAGCAATCCCACTAGATGTGGGGTCTTTCTCCAGTATAAGCCACAAGGCGTCGCGTGACAAACGTTCGAGCGCCGGACGATCTCCGGCGCGCGTCGTTCGAACCTAGGCGGCGCCGATCTTGAACATCTTCGTGCCGCACTCGGGGCACTTGCCCTCCGTCGCAGGGCGGCCATTTTTCATCGTGATTTGTTGGTGGTCTTTCATCTCGCGCTTGGTCTTGCACTTAACGCAATACGCCTGAGGAGCTGCCATAACGATTCCAATTTCCTTCCGAGTCGATTGCGAGCGCTCCGACGCATGCGGGCCTTCGCATATTCCGGCGGTTCATTCTCAGGCGGTCGGGGGGTTCCTCGCAGATTCGTGCACGATCCCCTCGTGGCGGGGGCGTGCTGCCTCTTGCCGGCGGTGAGCTTCGTCGCGACAAGACGGCGATGGAATTGGGCCGCCCGCGCTTTGCCTTCCGTGAGGAGATCTTCGCCGCTCGACCGCAGCGCGCCGCAAACGTCCGCTTCGCGGGCCTTTGGGTTGCGGGCTCGCTCGATGGCCTCGCGCGTGCCACCGTCGCAATCGTCGGACCGCGCGCGCCGTCGCTCGGCGGTCTATCACGCGCTCGCGATCTCGCCACGGGTCTCTCGACGGCGGGCGTCTGCGTTTTATCGGGCTTGGCCCTGGGCATCGACGGAGCCGCCCACCAGGGCGCCCTCGAGGGGCCGACGCCGACCGTCGGCGTGCTCGGTGGTGGGCATCGCTGCTTTTTCCCCAAGCGCAATCGCGAACTCGCCGATCGTATGATCGCGAAGAACGGCGCCGTGGTCTCACCGTACGCACCCGACGAACCCGCTCGGCCGGCCCAGTTCATCCAACGCAACGGCGTCGTGGCCGCCCTTGCCGACGCCGTCGTCATTGTCGAAGCCGCCACACGTAGCGGCGCGCTCAACACGGCGAGTTGGGCCGCGAGTCTCGGGATCGACGTCCTCGCCTTCCCGGGCGACGTCGACCGCGTGGTCGCAGCGGGCTGCAACGCGCTCATCCGCGACGGCGCGACGCTCGTGCGAAATACGGCCGACGTCCTCGAGGCAATCGGTATCGCGCAGAGCCGTGATTCGCCGTGGACCGGGGCCGGGCAAACAGATGATTCTGCCACAGCCACGCACGCACCGGCCGGATCGCTGCAAAGTCGTCTGTTGCAACTGCTCGCATCGGGACCGCTGGAAGCCGAAGCGATCGCCGTTCATACCGGCGCCGCCATCGGCGACGTCATCGCTGCGCTCGTGAGACTCGAGATCGAGGGCGATGTCGAAC
>JANOMT010000056.1:0-108341 GCA_031420415.1 Vulcanimicrobiota bacterium | reverse complement strand
ACGTCGGTTCGCCAAACGCGATCTTGCGACGAGAGATCGATGGTAAAGTCATCATTCGCACCGGCCGTCGTTTACCGGGCATCCGTCCTGTCGCGGGCATCAACTCGCCGATCTCGATCGTGCGTATGGCCGTCGGCGATGCGTATGGCGCGACAGAATGGCGCGAGCGCACCGACGATGACGAAGTCGCATTCCGTACGGAACGCATCGAGCGAAGCGTCTGTCGCGTGGTCTCCGAGTACGCTTTCGCGCACGCACGCAAGACGCATTCGAAAGTCTTCGGTGGCCCGAAGTACACGGTCAGCCCGGTGTATGAAGGCATGCTTAAAGAAGAGATGGATGCCGCAGCGGAGCGCTATCCCGACGTCGTCTACGAACACAACTCATCGACGCGACATACGCACTGTTGATCTCGAGTGCGGGTGATGCGATGGTTATCCCGTCGCTCAACCGCGATGGCGACTGCCTCTCCGATCTCGTGATGCAGCTCTTCGGTTCGATCGCCGGCGCCGAGAGCGTGTTGCTCGCGTTCGATGAGAATTTGCGCCCATCGTGCGTGATGGCGGAAGCGCCGCACGGCACGGCGCCACGTCTCTTTGGGAAAAACGTCGCGAATCCGATGGCGATGATCCTTGCGTGCGCCGCATTACTCTCGCACATCGTCGACCCACGCGCGACGAACGCTTCGCGCGCCATCTACGAAGCCGTGCTCGAAACCGTCCACGCGGGCGTCGCCACGAGCGACCTCGGCGGTCACGCCTCAACGAGCGAGTTCACCGACGCCGTCATCACCAAGGTCCGCGCCAAACTCGACGTCTGGGCCACCCTCTAAAAACATCGCCGCGAAGCGCTCAACTGGGCGTGGCGCCCCGAGCCTATTTGAACCTGTAGTCGGTGCGTAGCATTGCCGCGCATGGGGTCGGGGCACCGCGCTTGCTATTCTCGTCCTTGAAAATTGCTTCTGAACTTGAAGCGCACACGCCTGGGAGTCGAGGGTTCGGTTCTCCACATCCGATTCCGCTGCCGTGACCTACATCTAGCCTCCGATATATCTTTCCTAAAAAGACCCGTGCGTTTACAACGGGGTCTTTCTATTTTTCGGCGAAGCGATATGGCGTGTTCGGAGTTGTCATCAGAGCGGCTCTCATGGTGGCTGCAGTGCTTCCGCCTAATGTAGTTCCGTCGTCGATGCCCTCGTCGACGAGCGCGCCGCTGCGCGAGATCGGGAGGATCCACGTGACGACGCCGCTTTGTAAATCTCTGGTCGGTGATGCGGTACGCGCAATCAACATCGAAACGGAGAACAACGAACGGCTAGCGCTCGCGGAACACACGCTCAAATCAGCCGACCTCGACAGCAATCAGCTCGTTAAGCATAGTGTCGTCGCGGATATAACGCGTCAATATGTGACGTTGCGAGCGGCCGCCGTCGAGGGGAACGGCATCATGCGCGATTTTCTTAAGATTACCAAGACCGTGGCGAGTGAGGAGCAGCGTGCGGATCTTATCTCGTTTGCCGAGGCTCTCGACGGCGCGCTCCACCGCCAAAAGGTTCTTTCCGACGATCTTGGACGACTCATCGCCTACCTCGATGCGCACGAACCAGTCGATAAAGATACGCACGACTCAATGATTTTTCATGCGATCGTGGAGCAGAACGATCGGCGACTTTCTCACTCGATCTTCGATCAACGGAACTATTTCGGGCCAGCTGCAAACGTTCCCGACCAGCTCTCGACCATAGCAAAAAATGCCTCCGAAGAAATCAGAACACGTGCCGAGCCCCTCGAAAGCGATGAAATCGCGGCTGCGACTCGCATCGATCCGGCATTTGCCGGTTGTTAATGGACATTGGCTTAGACACTAAATACTGATGAGGGCGACACCGCACGCCGCGAGACCAATGCCGAACCATTGCGAGCGTGAGAGCCGTTCTCGTAGGACGACTCGCGCAAGGAAGACCGTACTCGCTGGATAAAGCGACGTAAGTACAGCAACGATCGAAAGCAGCCCATAGCGAGTAGCCGCAATAAAGAGCACGTTCGCCGTCATGTCGAGCGCGCCAGCGAACAGTATAGCCCGCAGCGATCCGGCCGCAGGCCGTAGCGTCTCGCGCCGAACGAGCGCAAAGGTCACCAGCAACAGCACCGACGTCGCACGCGTGACCGCGAGGCGCGTAAGCCCGGCATCGGCATGACCGTAGCCCAAGAGCAAGAATAGGGCGCCGATTGCGGCGCCAGAAATGAGCGCCGGGATGAGGCCGGGCTCGCGCAACGACATTCGGTGGGTCTCTACATTCGCCGAGACGAGCGCGACTGCGACGAATGCGCAAACGACGCCAACGATCGCTTGCGACGTCGGCCGCTCCCCCAGGAGCACCCCCGCGACCACGGGGACGCTCGCGCCAACGACGGCCGTTATCGGCGAGACGACGCCCATTCGGCCAACCGCGAGCGCTGTATAGAGCGCGGCGATCGCGATACTACCTGCGAAACCGGCAGCGATACCCCACCCGACATCGCTTGGATAAAATTTGCCCGGCAGCGCGAACCAGCCGATGGCGAGGACGATGATCCCGGCGAATTGGGAAAGGACAACGACGGTCACGGCAGGGGTACGGCGGCTCGCGAAGCCGCCATAAAAATCCGCGGCTCCGTATACGGCGGCCGCCAAGAGTGCGAGGACGACCGCCACGCGCTACCGGCCGGTCGGATCGAGCGCGTCGCGCAAGCCGTCGCCAAGGAGATTGAAGCCGAGCACGAGCGCCGTGATCGAAAGCCCCGGAAAGATCAGCGCCCAAGGCGCCGATATCCAGTAGTCTCGAGCGTCGTTGAGCATCGCTCCCCATTCAGGCGTCGGCGGTCTCGCACCGAGGCCGAGATACGAGAGTCCCGCGGCTTCGAGTTCGGCCGTCGCGATGCCGAGCGTCGCTTGCACCAGCAACGGCGCAAGAATATTCGGAAGGATGTGGCGAATCAGGATCCCAGGCGTGCTCGAGCCGATCGCCCGGGCCGCTTCGATGTATTCGAGCTCGCTGACCGCTAGGACCGACGAACGTGCGAGCCGAGCATATTGTGGAATGTAAACGATGCCTACCGCGATCATCAGGTTGTTGATACTCGGGCCGAGGATCGTCGTGATCGCGATCGCGAGAATAATTGACGGGAACGCGAGCATCACGTCCATCGCACCCATGAGGACCGTATCGACGCGTCCACGCTGATAGCCCGCGAGCAGGCCGATCGCCGTGCCGATCGTGATGGCAAGGCCGACCGCGACGAAGCCGATCCGAATCGAAATGCGCGATCCATAAATAATTCGTGCGAAGAGATCGCGTCCGAGCTTATCCGTCCCGAAAATGTGGCCCGAACTCGGGGGGATTCCCTGTTGCGCGAGATTTTGTGCTAGAGGATCGCTCCCCGATACCAATGGAGCGAAGATCGCTCCTAGAACTATCGTAACGACGATCCCGAGCCCGATAATCGCGCCGGGCATCCGGCGAAACTTTCGCCACGTGTCGGCAAAAAACGTCCGCGCTGGCTTCGCGTCCGCCGTATCTGGGAGGCTCTGTGCGTCCCGCGGAACGACGGTTCTCAAAAACTCTACTCTCTCGAAGCAAGGATTTTAGCTAGCATTAACGGATTCTCAGGAAATAACCCAACCCCTGTACGCGCACGAGGAGATTAAGTGTACGGAACTTTGCCTATTCGCTCACGAGGTAGACGACTTCTCGTCGGCCTCCTACTCGCGGTTACTCTGTTTATGAACTCCGCCGGGACCCTCTTTGCTGGGACGACGGGCACGATCAACGGCACGGTCACCGATTCGAAAACCTCGCTACCCATTGCAGGAGTGGTCGTCTCTGCGGTTTCGCCGTCGGCGAATCTCAATGGCAAAACAGACGCGAAAGGGTTCTATTCTTTCAGCGGCGTTTCGCCCGACACGTACGCGGTTTCTTTTGAATTCCCCGGATTTCAACCCGCATCTACAACGGGCGTAAACGTGTTTCAAGATGTCACGGCGACCGTCAATTCAACGCTTACCAAATCGCTTTCGACGATTGGTCGTGTAACCGCTCGAAGCGTTTCCGGCGCTTTCCAGCCGGGACAAACGCAGGACACGATTTCGATTGGCACCGCGCAAATTGAAGCGATCAACGGTCGTGAGTTCAACACGAATGAAAGCAATCTCCTCACATCATTGCCCGGTGCGAGCCTTGACTCGAGTGGATACCCCGTTTTACGAGGTGGCCGCGAAAATGAAGAAGGCTATAACTTCGAGGGCATCAGTATCGTTGACTCGTTCACGAATCAATTCCAGAATTCGCTATCGGTCAACGGCATCGCAAACTTCCAACTCACGCCCGGCGCCGGAAACGCGACCGTCGGAAACGCGGGAACTGGAACGATCAACTACACGGCCAAGCGCGGCACGTACCCCGGCTTCGGCTCGCTCGAACTCGAGACGCAATCGTCGCCGTTCACACACCAGCTGACCGCAGAATATGGCTTCTCTACCCCGAACGGAAATATCTCGAATTATGTCTCCTTTATCGGCCAACGCGCGGGAAGCCAAATCGGCCCCAGGGGAACCAGCGCCGTCGATATTGGACAGTTTAACGGCGGCCTGTCCGACTTCTCGGAAAACAATATCGTGGACAACTTTATCTACAAATTCGGCTCGAACAAAAATTATGAATTGCAACTCCTCTATCAGAATCAGATCGATAAATTCGGCTTCAACTACGGTGGAACCGAAAACTTGCGCCAGGAACTGGGCGACCCGTATTTCCAGTCCGGCAATAGCTACCCGTCGTTTTATTCATTCCTAGGCTTCACGAATACAGAAATCGCAGGAGCCTTCAGCCCCTTACCGGGCCAAGGGCGGATCGACGGATTCCTAAGCACAAACTCGCAGTATCAGCCCAACGCCCTTTACAAAGTCCAGCTCTCGCATAATTTCGATCCGTCGACATTCCTGCGGCTGGCATACTATGGCGTCGACGCCGTCTCGATCTTCGATCTTCCAGATCCGAACATTTTCGGCGCCTACCTGCTCCAAGGCAGCACGCGTTCCGGCTTCTCCGCCGACCTCACGAAGCAGTTCAATTCGAAGAATCTCGTGCAGATCGGCGCTAAGTTCGAATATCAGCATCCGATCGACTTCATCGATTCATACGATAACGCGGCCATAGCGGTCGGACTCGGCGCACAAACCTTCGGCGTAGGCCGGGCCAAGGGATTTGAATTCGCCGACTTCCTATCGCCAACCGACGCGAATTGTAATGGCATCCTCACTAACGTGTTCGGCGCTACTTCAACGTGCGGGTATCTCGCACAGTTCTTCGGCGGGACCACCCCGAAGATTCCGAATTACGTTCGTAGCGCGCAGTTCGATCGTGGCGATATCTCGGCGTATATCAACGACCAATTCCAAGCGACGTCGAAGCTGAAGATCGAAGCCGGGGTGCGACTCGACGGCAATGCCACACACTACCCCGCGACCTTCGACGGCGAAAAAACTAACGTTCCCAATAATGCAGCGCATCCGCTCATCCCGGAACCACGCTTAGCTGCGTCGTTTACGGCAACGAAGCGCGATTCGTTTCGGGCGTCGTTCGCGCGGAGCATTCAGTACGCTCCGCTGCTCGACGTCGCACGCACGATCGATCGGTCCGTTTTCAACCCGTACAACAACATCCCGTCATACGACGTACTTTCGGGGCCGTTCGATCCGAATAACCCTTCCGCGACCGCTGCTTCGGTCTGCGGTAGCAAGCAGAAGAGCCTCTGCCCGAACTACGGGGAACAGCTCTTCGCCGAGTATCAGTATGGCGTGGTCGGTTCACCCATCCAGCCCGTAAAGCCCGAAACCTTTACGAGCTACGATTTCACGTACTCGCACGATTTCGGTGGCGGAGTCGGCGCACGCGTCACCCCGTTCTATACGCGCGGCTATGACATTATCGACCGCGTCGCGAGCGTAACGGGCTTCAACCCGGTCTCGAATAAGCCGATCCTCGGACCCGCCGTGGCGACAAATCTGGGCATCGAGCGTACGACGGGCGTCGAATTCCAACTTACGCGCGAAGCCCGCTATGGTTTTTCGGGCCAAGTCTCCGCAACGTACATCAACAAGCTCTCGAACGTCCCGCCGCTTGCAGCATCCGAAGATTTCTTCCCGACGATTCCTTCGGCGTCTCTCGCGCTCGGCAGCATCTACCGCGTCGGGTATCTATCGCCATTCCAAGCCACAGCTGCCATCCAGTACAAGACGAGAGGTGGCCTGCGTATCAACCCCCAGATCACGTACAACAAAGGCTATCCGCAGAATCAAGGGCTACTCTTCCCAACCTTTGTCAATGGCGTTGCAACGACCGTGCCGATCACGGATGTGACCGGACCCGGCGTCGGCCGGAACCCCACCCAATTCGTCGACCCGGCGAACCCCGGGACGGTTTTCAACCCCAACGTTTTGGCGAAGCTCGGAACGCCGGAAAGTGCGTCACCCGGCGGCATACTTTCAAACGCACGGTTTAACACGAACCTGACGGTTGAGTTATCGCCGCCGAACAGCAAATCGACCATCGGCGTTCAGATCTTCAACCTCTTCAACCAACTCTACAACCGTCCGAACCTCAACACGGCTCTCCAGCCCGTGGCCAATGGCGTTCTTGGACCGCAGACTGGCTTGCTACCGAGCTATGCGTATCCGTTCGCTAAGCAGGTTCCATACCTGGCTCCAACGCCCGTGTCGCAATTCGGAAACTCTCCCTACACCATTTTCCAGGGAAACACGCCGACGAGCTTCCTCTTTTACTTCCAGCAGAAACTCTAAGACGGTGATAATGCTTAAGAAAAGCCTCGGTCTACTCGGCGCAAGTATGCTACTCGCGTCGTGTACCAGCGGCAACTCCGCAATCGAGCCGCCCTTTAAATCGGTCGACGTCGCGACTAACAAATTGACGTTCGCCGTCGGCACGGCAAATTTCCAGGGGCTCACGACCGGGCTCAATACGGTCGTGAGCTTTCGACAGGCGAATGGCTCGTCGGGAAGCCTTGTGAACACCCCCACGATCACTGGGCCCGCTGGTTTCCTCGTTCCATCTGTTTCGAGTGCCGGCATCGATGCCGGCACCTCCAGCATTACGGGCGCGCCTCAGAATCAGCAACCGGGTGGCACGGTCACGAGTGACACGTTCGGGCAAGCCGGGGGTGCGTTCTCCTATGGCTTTCTGCCACTCAATGCTTCGAACCAAGCAGTTTTTGGAAACAACGGCTACGATCCATACGGACAGCCCATTTATCCAGAACTGATCCCCGGCTACACAAGCGACCCCACAACGACGACATTCTTTCCGCCGGTCTTCTTCGGAGGACCGCCGGCTTACACAAATATCCGAACGGGTACGTATCCGTCGGGTTTCAGCGGCTTTTCACAAGGCTTCGATATCTTTGCCGGCACGACGCTCGCGACGGGGAGCTATGTGCTAAGCGTCGTGATCCCGCAGAGCCCAACGACCAACGCGACGGTAAGCACCACAGCGACGCTCGCGAGCGTCGCTGCGCTTCCGACGTACGCGACACCAACCTTCACCGGTGATGGCGCAGGCGGTGCGACGATCACGATTCAAATACCGGCCGGCGTTACGGAAACGCTCGTAGACGTTGTTGATCGTGGACCGAGCCCGGCGGCGAACCCGGCTCCGACGCCGTGCCACGGCGCCTACAAAGCGCCATACTACTACACAATCGTTGATAAGACGCCTGGCCCCGCTGCCGTGACGGTCACTTTGCCTGGGAATGTCGGCCCGATCTTGCCGACCACTGGGGCCGCGTCGCCGACATTCTGCATGGGCGATCGTTACCGTGTCTATGCCGTCGGTACCGATTATCTCGCGTACGAATCCGGGCCGGGCCAACCCGCTTCAGGCGGGCTCGCACAAGTTCCGAGCTTCTTGAATGGGCCTCAGTCTGACATTACGATTTCGACTCGCGCGTCGGGAACGTACTAGCGAGGGTCACGAACGCGTCGTAACGCTAACGTAACTCGTAAAAGCGGGCTGGAAAAGAATCTCCAGCCCGCTTTTTTTTTTGTGCCTCGACCCATCAAATCGCGAAGGAAGTTCTTGTCGCACAGAAATGGGGCCGGGCCTAATTTTTTTTTTTACAGCAGGCATAATCAAGCCCTTTAGAACTCTAGGCGTTACAGTAAGGACCGTAAACACGGCAATTGATGCTCATACTTGCGCAACCTGTTCGCCCGCTGTAACGCAAAAAAGAAGCGAAAGCCGAATCGAAAGTTGTTAGCCAAAACATCTCTGCGTGCGTTGTTAATTTCATCAGTTCGGGCGCCGGGCGCCGTCCGAAGCAGTACGCCGGAAGGCCCGTCTTTCTTAACGCGATAGCCCGAGAGCGCTCTTACGCTACGAGCGTCGGACGCCGTGCGTGAAAATTCGTGCGGCTCTGGTACGAACGCGCTATGCTCGCGAGTTTTACCTCTTCGAACGGTCGTCCGAGCAGGGCGACTCCCGTGGGCAACCCGCGTTCGCCAAAGCCGTTGGGACAGCAGATCGCGGGCCACCCGGTGAGGTTGCCCGCGGCAATGAGGTCCACTGCGCCCGGAAACTTCGGATACGCCGTCCCGAATGGCAGCGCGATCGGATACGCGACCGTGGGAAGCGATGGCGACACGATCGCATCGTACGCACCGAAGGCCAAATCGAAATCGGCGATCATGATCGCGCGCTGGCGGAGTGCGTCGATGTAATCGACGGCCAGCGTTGCGTAAGCAACATACCCGCCCGTGCGGTCGGTTTTTGCGGTCAGTTCACGCGCGACACCGCTTTCGATGAGGTCGCGAAATGCGGAAGCTCCCTCGGCGTTGACGATCGTCCCGACGGCGGAGCCGTAGGGATGATCCGGCAGCGCGACGTCGGGGACGAGATCGCAGAATTCCGCGAGCACCGCAAGCGAGCGCTGAAAGGTCGCTCTGATGGCAGGCATCGTCTTCTGCGTCGCTTTCGCGAGAATGCCGATGCGCGGCCGTCGTCGCGAGATGGTGAACGGCTGATCGACGGACGTCGGGTCCTTGGGATCTGAGCCCGCGATCGCGCGCAGGATCGCGTCGCAATCGTGTGCCGACCGCGCGATTGGCCCGAGTTTATCGAGTGTCCAACAGAGCGCCATCGCGCCGTGACGGCTGACGCGGCCGTAGGTTGGCCGCAAGCCCGTCACGCCGCAAAACGTCGCGGGGTAGAGAATCGAGCCGCACGTCTCCGATCCGATCGCGAAACCGACGAGACCCGCGGCGACAGCCGCTCCCGACCCGCTCGACGAACCGCCACTCCAATAATCACGATTCCACGGCGTGCGTCCGGGTCCAGTGAACGACGCGTCGGCCTCATTATATCCGAAGCCGCCCGCCAGTTCGACCATCGAAAGTTTCGCGAGCAGCACGGCGCCTGCATCTTGCAATCGCTTCACGACCGTTGCGTCGAAATCGAACTGCTGCGTTCGGAACGGCGCCGCACCCCAGGTCGTTGGCGCATCGACCGTTGCGAGCAAGTCTTTTGCACCATAGGGGATGCCGTGAAGCGGACCGCGCACGATACCTGACCTACGTTCGCGATCGGCACGTTTTGCTTCGCGCCGCGCTCGATCGTGCATGATCGTGACGACGGCACCATACGCGGCACCATATTTCTCGAGCCGCGCGAGATAGAGGTTCGTCAATTCGAGCGAGGAGATGCGCCTCGCGGTCATCAGCCGCTGGAGTGTCGTTGCGTCGGCGAACGCTATATCATCGGGCGTCATCGCGGCGGTACCGCAAAGATCGTCACCGGTTCGTCGGCGTTGCGCAATCGTTTATTCTTCGGATTGAGGCTCGCGCCGGCATCTGCGTTCTCGTCTATTGCGCGCGCTATCGTTTCGATAGTCTCATCCGTCAGTTTTGGATCGAATCGGCGCATCGACCGTGCTGCCGCGAGCGCCGCTTCAGACGGCCGTTTCGATGCGGCAACTTTCGATGGCGCGGTCGACTTCGCAACCGCCTCGATCGCGCTTGGATTTCGTATCTTCATTTCGATTGCACTTTGTCACGATGACGGTCGGCGACCTTTCGACAAATGTGTTCTCGTTCGGTCGCGATCAGTCGTCGAGCATATCGAGAAATGCATCGGCGACGCGGAGCATATCAGGAATTTTTTCGAAGACAAACGTATCGCCGTAGCTGACTTCGCGCATGATCGCGTATCCGTCGGGGCTCGGATCGCGAAGCATTAAAAGCCGATTTTCCTTGAACGTGGACGAGGAGATAATCGAGGATTCCAGAGCGCGCGTAGAGCATCGCGATGATGCCGAAATCGTAAGCGAACGACGAATCGATCGGGTGCGGGATACGGCCGCCACGCGTATCCCCCGCGATCGTACGGAAAGATCGCGAGATCGGGTTGCGGTTCGTTGAAGTCCCCCCGATCGGCGGCATCTCGATCAACTCACCGTCGATGAGCTCGACGCGCGCGCGATCGTCGAGTACGCCCGCCTCGAACAGATGATGGTATTCGGAGACGGTGAAGGAATAGCGCTTAAATTCGACTGCCATATCATTCATGCGAGGGTACCTCGGCGAGATGAACCGGTCGTTGCCGTGAATTTTCCAACAGCTTACCACGAGGCCGGACCACGCCGCTCACGACGTGGCGGTCACCGCTCGCCAATACATGAAAATGGCCCGCCGCATGTGCGCACGAGCCACTTTCCGCAAGCCTTGGGTCGCCGCGCGGCCTAGACTTCCATCACGACCGGAATGACGATCGGCTTGCGTTTCGTCTTCTCGTAGATCGCTTTTGAGAGACCCTGGCGGATGTGCTCCTTGACCGTGTTGACGTCGCGAATGCCCTCGGCGCTACACCCCGCGAGCACGTCAGCGACCTTCTTCTCAAGCTCGTTCATCACGTCGCCGGATTCCGGTAAATAGAACACACCGCGCGTCACGAGATCGGGGCCCGCGACGACACGCGCTTCCTCGGCGTCGACCGTGACGACGACCATCATGATGCCATCGATCGAGAGATGCTTGCGATCGCGCAAGACCGCTTCGCCGATATCGCCGACTCCGCTGCCGTCGACCATGACGTTCCCGCCGTACGTCTTGCCGACTTTCTCCGCGCCGGCTTTCGTGAATTGCACGACATCGCCGTTTTCGATGACGTAGCAATTCTTTTCTTCGACGCCCGTCTTCTGCGCGAGGCCGGCGTGGGTGACGAGCATGCGATACTCGCCATGAATCGGGATGAAGTATTTCGGGCGCACGAGGTTGAGCATCAGCAAGAGTTCTTCTTGCGATGCGTGCCCCGAGACGTGCGCCGTACCGGCAGACGTGCCGTGGATGACGGTCGCGCCAAGCCGATAGAGGTTATTGATCGTCTTACCGACGCTCTTCTCGTTTCCGGGAATCGGCGTCGCCGAGATCACGACGGTGTCGCCCGCGATGATCTTCATGCGCGGATGGTCGCGCACCGCAAGGCGCGAGAGCGCCGACATCGGTTCGCCCTGCGAACCCGTCGTAATGACCACCACTTCGTTTGGCGGATATTTATCGATGTCTTCGAGCCGGATCATCCGATCTTGCGGCATCTTGAGATAGCCGAGATCGGTCGAGTAATGCACCACGTTCATGAGCGAGCGGCCGAGCAATGCGATACGCCGATTAAAACGGATCGCGTTGTCGACGACCTGTTGGATGCGCGGCACGTTCGATGCGAACGACGTGACGATGATACGGCCCGCTGCGCGCGCGAAGATGTTCGCAAACGCATCGCCGACGATGCGTTCCGACGGCGTGTGCCCCGGGCGCTCGGCGTTGGTGGAATCGGAGAGCATCGCGAGGACGCCGTCTTCGCCGATGCCCGCAATTGCGGCAAAGTCGGCGGGGCGTCCGTCGATCGGCGTTTGATCGAATTTAAAATCGCCCGTGTGGAAGATCGTGCCAAGCGGCGTCGAGATCGCGAGCGCGCAGCAGCCGGCGAGGCTGTGATTGATGTGCACGAATTCCGTCTCGATATTGCCGTAACGCACGACGTCGCCCGGTTGCACGGCGACGAACTTCTTATCGTTGAATTTGTTGTCGCGCATTTTCGCACGGATCAGCGCGAGCGAGAGGGGCGTGCCGACGACGGGGATATCGAATTCGCGCAGGAGGTACGGGATGCCGCCGATGTGGTCTTCGTGGCCGTGCGTGACGAGCAGCGCGCGAAACTTATCTTTATTCTCGCGTAAATACGAGAAATCGTTGATGACGACGTCGACGCCGAACATCGTGTCATCGGGGAACATGAGGCCGCAGTCGACGACGACGATGTCGTCGTTGGTTTCGATGACCGTCATATTGCGACCGATTTCGCCGCAGCCGCCGAGCGGAATGATCCTTACGTAGGGCTCGTTCGGCGCTTTTGCGACGACGAGCGTGGTGGCCGGGGCCCGGCCGTTACCGTTTCGGTTATCCAAAAAACGTACTTTCCGACTTGCCGACGCGAAGGCGCGGCGTGATTCTCTTCGTGAGGTGAATTTGACGTGTTTTTTTTCGCATTCGTTACCTTGCTCGCCATCTCCGTGGCGCCAGCCGCGCCCGCCGACGGAGGCCTCTCCTCTTCGGCGCACCCCTCGCCTCCTTCCGCACGAGGGGGACACGCCATTGCGAGCGATGCCTACGCGCTGCGCGCGCGGCGTCGTTTCGCCGCCTATCTCCGCTTGCGGCTTTTGGAGATGCGCGAAGCGGGTCTCCAACGTGCGGCCGACGTCGTCGAGCGACGTCTCCCGATCGACACGCTCATTCCCCAGCGTCGCTCGCCCTGACGCGAAGCATTCGAGCACAAAGAGCGAACGAGGAAGGACGTGAGTTCTGTTCCCCAGCCATCCTCGAACGATGCGCCGCTCCCCAAGGCGGGGTTATCGTTACCGCGCGATATCATCATCGCCCCGGCACGCGCCTTCGCGAAGATCGCCGCAACGCACGAGTGGATCCCCGCCTACGCCGTTATCGTCGTCGCGACCCTGTGCACGACGGCGCTCGTGGCGCCCGCCCTGGTCCACATCGCCGCCGTGACCCCGCCGCCTCCCGGCACGACCGCCCCACATGGAGCCGCGGCGATCGCGACCGCGCAGCGTGGGCTCATCGCAACCTATGCCGTCGGTCAAGTCACGATCCCGCTTCTGCTGATCTTACTGACGGCATCGGCCCTGACGACCGTGGCCCGCTTCAAAGCGCAGACGACTTCGTATGTCACGTACGTCTCGCTCGCGGCGAACTGCATGATCCCCTCGGTGATCGGCGGGCTTCTCACGGCGGTCGGGATTCGCGCACACGATCCCGCTAGCTTCGCGAATATCCAAGGCTTGTTGACCGCCGTGCCGACTAATCTCGCGATCTTTGCGAATCAACGCAACGATCGGGAAGTCGCGTTTTTGGCGCGATTCGATCTCTTCGACGTGTGGTCGTACGTGTTGCTCGCGTTCGGTTTTAGCGAGATCGCGAAGGTGAAATTCGCGACCGCGCTCGGCGTCGCTTTCGGGCTGAGCTTTCTCTTCGCGATCTTATTTTAAGGGGAACGGACCCACGCGAAACTTACGCCTCCCGCGTGTGTATTCGCGGCCAAGGAGAGTGAAGTATGGTCGTTGACACCGTCCCGCCGTCACGGAACGGCCTCGCCGTCGCATGGGATCTCATCGTCGCGCCACGTACGGCATTCGCCGCTCTCCGCGAACACGGGACGTGGATCGCCGCATTCGCAATCGTCTGCGTGCTCGGGACGCTCGGCGCGTACTTGCAGGTGCCCGCGGGCCAACATATCCTCACGACCACGTTCGCGCACCAAATCGCGACCGATCCCAACCTCGCGGCGATGACGCCCGAAAAGCAAAAACAGGCACTCGAATTCGGTTCGATCGCGCAACGGTACGCATGGCTCGCATTTCCGCTGATCGCAATCGTCGGCATCGCGTTTTCTGCACTTATCCTGACGGTCGCCGTCGCCATCGGCAACGGGACCGCGTCGTACGCAAGGCTCTTCGCGCTCTGCGCGAACATCGCGATCATCAATTATGGGATCGCCTACCTCATCATCGGTCTGCTCGCCACGCGCATCGGTGCGGACAATTTTGCGAGCTCGCGCGATCTCATCGCGTTGCTCCCGAGCCCCGCGCGATTCGCGCCCGACAACGCACCGAAACTCG
Source organism: Vulcanimicrobiota bacterium (assembly GCA_031420415.1). Classification (GTDB taxonomy): domain Bacteria; phylum Vulcanimicrobiota; class Vulcanimicrobiia; order Vulcanimicrobiales; family Vulcanimicrobiaceae; genus JANYGA01. The sequence continues at coordinate 94,110 of JANOMT010000056.1, read as the reverse complement.
CGACGTTGCTCTCGGCGCTCAACCCGTTCCAGCTCTGGTCCTTCGTGCTGCTGACGCTGGGTCTGCGCGACGTTTCCGGCGTCCGCATGCCGATCGCAATCGTCGCCGCCATCATCGTTACGTTCGGAAGCACGCTCGTCGCTGCCGCCTTGGTGAAATGATCGTTCTCCCTACCACGACTTCCCGCGTCACTCTGGCGGCGGTCGCGTTTTCGCTCCTCGCGCTCGCCTCCGTCGCAGTGCCCGCGCAGGCGCGCCCGCACGACGCTCGCCCGACGCCGCCGCCGCCGGGTGCTCGACGTGCCGAACGGCTCGACGCGCTCGGCGCCGTACGGTATGCGCTCGATTTTGCGCCGGCGCTCCTCGCGCAGCGTGCATCGATCGCGAGCGTCGATTCGAGCTTCACGCGCGCGCGCGCGGCCGAGTATCCGACCGCGACGGCGCAACTGCAGAATCAGATCGCGAAATCGAGAAATCAAAGCGGCCAATTCGCGCAATTCGGCGTGTCGCCAACGAGCAATTTCTCACAGAACACCGCACAACTGAGTTCGACGTACGATCTCTACAACGGTACGCGGCAACTCGCCGCGGGTCAGGCCAAGCGACAACTGCAGGGCGCGATTCTCGAACTCGCACGGCTGCAAGAACAAACGACGATCTCGGTCTCGAACGCCTTTTTCGCGCTCGCCGCACAACACGGTATCGTGACGCTCGATGAAAACGACCTACGCTATCAGCAGGCACTCCTCGATTCTGCGCGCGCGGCGGAACGCGTCGGCCGTGTCGCGGGCATCGATGTCTTACGCGCGCAGGTCAACGTCGCGCGTGCGACCTCAACGCTCGTGCAGGCGCGCACCGACGAAGCCAACGCCCGCGAGTCACTCGCCGTGCAGATCGGCGCGCCCACCGAAACCGAGTTCGAGCTGCCCGCAACGCTCCCCGAACCACCCGCGCCAACGACCGCGCCCGAGCTCCTCGGAACGCTTGCGAAGATGAACCGCCCCGAGATCGCGGCCGCACGTGCGGCACTCGACGTCTCGAAGTTTGCCGACGCGCAAGTCGATAGCGACCTGCGTCCCACAATCCAAGCGAACGCTTCGTTCGGTAGTCAAGTATCGCCGACGTCGTTCGTACAACAGCAGCAGCAGATCGATGCGAGCAACGCCCAAGCCCTCGCGAGCTTTCAAGCCCAGCAACAGCTTTTTCCCAACCTCACCATCACGCCGCCGACCCTGATCCCGAACGTCGATCGGCATCGCCCGGGTTTCTGGCAATTCCAAATCGTCTCGAATTTTTCGATTCCGCTCTTCGATTACGGCGCGCGCGCCGCCGCCCATCACGCCGCGCGGGCGCAGATCGATTCGTCGCTCACGTCCCTCTACAACGCCTACGATAGTGTTGCGGCCGACGTCGATGCCGCGAATCGTAACGTGGGTGCCGCCACGCAGCGTTTGGCACTCGCGAAGTTGAGTTCGCAGGCCGCGCGCGAGACCGCGCGGGTCGCACAACTCCAATACAAATCGGGTCTCATCTCGTTTACCGACGTAACGCAGACCGAGCAGACGGCGCTCGGTGCGGAGAACGACCTCGTCGCCGCACGCGTGAATTACGTGACCGCACTCGTCAAACTCCGCGTTTCCCTCGCGCCGCCGAGCCCCGCCGCCGCCGTAGATTTCCGAGGCCTATGAACCGCCGACTCCGTACGATCGTGGTGATCGTTCTCATCGCTGCCGTTGCCATTATCGGCTTCGTGTTCGCGAAGCCGAGTGCGAGCGCGTTGCCCGTTCGCGAGACCGTCGTTCGCTACGGCGATTTCGTCACGAAATTGCCCGAGACGGGCGTCGTGCAACTCCCGCGCACCGTAACGATCCCCGCCGGAGTGAGCGGAAATTTCGGCCTGATCTCCGTTCGTGCGGGCCAACGCGTCGCAGCGGATCAACTCCTCGCGACGATCTTCAACGAGCAGGTCGCATCGACGGTCCGCGACGCGGAGCAGACGCTCGCGGCGACGCGCGGCCGAGCGCTGAGCGCCGCCGAGGTCAACGCCGTCCTACCCGCACAGAATCGTTCGACCGTGTTGCAGGCGCAGGCGAGTCTCGTCGCCGCGCGTTCGCAGCTCACGCAAGCTCAGCAAGATCTCGTCGCAGGCGCGCAATCAGGCCTTGGCTTCGGCAACTCGACCGCCGCCGGTCAGCGTCTCGCCGCCGAATCCGCGCTGTCGAAAGCGACGACCGATCTCGGTGAAGCCAAACGTATTTACGATGCCAATGTCTATCTTTACGACCAGAAAGGGCTCTCACACGACGCGCTCTTGCAATCGCAAGCACGGTACGCGGAAGCACAGGTCGCGTTCCGGCAAGCGCAGAGCGAACGCCAACTCCTCGGTGGCACGATTACGCGCGAAGCACAAGTTTTACGCGATCGCGTGCGTTCCGCGCAAGATGCCGAGCGCCAAGCGGAAGCCGGTCTCGCCTCCGCTCGCGCGAACGCGAATCAAAATAAAACCGGCGATGTTGCGGCCGCGAGCGCCGATGCCGCACGGGCCGATGCGGATCTTGCCTTCGCACGGCTGCAGGCGAGCAAACTCGAGGTGCGTGCGCCGATCGCGGGCGTCATCCAATCCGTCGCCACGCAGACCGGGGACGCGCTTCGCCCGGTGCAGCCGGGCGATGCCGTCACGCAAGGCCAAGCGCTCTTCACGATGGCTGCTGACGATGAGTTTATCGTCCGTACGAAAGTCGACGAACAAGACGTCGCGGGTTTGCGGCTCGGCCAACGCGCGATCGTGAGCGGTGAGGATTTCGGCGGCGCGAAATTACCCGGCCACGTGATCGCGATCTCGCCCATCGCGCAACGTTCGGACGATCCATCGAATACGTCGCGCCAAGTCGTTACCACGATCGCCCTCGAACGACGGTTACCGTTCTTACGTGACGGGATGACGGTCGACGTCGACATCATCACGCGCGAGCGCAAGCACGCCCTCGTCGTGCCGATCGACGCGCTCCGCCGGGATGACAAGGGCACGTTCATTTTCGTCGTCGCGCAGGGCCGCGCGCGCCGCGTTGCCACGACGATCGCGACGCAAAACGATAGCCAAGCCGTCGTCACGTCAGGCTTGCACGACGGCGATGTCGTCATCTCGGAAAAGAATCCCGCGATCGTCGCCGATGCCAAGGTGACGCCCGCACCGTCCCCATCGCCCGGCAGTTCGCCCGCATCCGCGGGATCGTAGGCGCGCGTGTCGCGGATCCTCGCCTACGCACGCGAGGCGCTCGAAGCCATCTGGCGCAATCGCGCGCGCTCGGTCCTTACGATGCTCGGCATGATCATCGGCACGGCATCAGTGATCGCCGTGCTCGGGATCGGCCACGCCGCATCGAGCGGCATCAACGGCCAACTCGACGCCTTCGGCAACCCCGGCTTCATCGTCGCAGTCGACCCCAAGCAAGACGATCCCGCAGCGGCCCAAATTCAATATCGCGATATCGTAACGCTCGCCAATCAAAACGATGCGACGCTGCGCTACCTCTTTCCAAATTTTCAGCGCACGTATCATATCAAGGGTAACGGCGTCGATTACGTCGGTGCGGTTACGAGTCAACAGGGCGTCGTCTTCGATACGCTGACGTTGCACGAAGGCCGTCGGATCGATCAAAACGACATCGATACCGCCGCCCACGTCGCGCTCGTGAGTCAGGCGCTCGAGCGTCGGCTCTATGGCGGCGGTAGCGCGCTTGGAACCGTCGTTCGCGTCGACGGTGTGCGCTTTCGCATCGTCGGCGTGTACGACGAATTAAAAGCGGGCATCTTCAACAACGTCGGTCAATCCGATTATATCGAGATCCCGTTCTCGACGTATCACCAAATCGCGCCCGGGCCGATCGATTCGCTCCAAGTCTATCCGCAGCCCGGCGTGACGCTGCCGCAAGTCCGCGATGCCGTCGTCGCGACGCTCCGCCACATTCACGGGCCGCGCGCCGAATATCAGCTGCAAGATGCGGTCGCTTTTTTGAGTGCGTTCGAACGCACGATCGAAGTCGTCGGGTACGGCCTCACGGCGATCGGCGGCGTCGCACTCGTCGTCGCGGGCATCGGCATCATGAATATCATGCTCGTCTCCGTGAACGAACGGACGCGCGAGATTGGTATTCGTAAGGCGATCGGCGGGAGCAGTCGCGATATCACGTTGCAATTTCTAATGGAAGCCATCATCCTCTCGCTCATCGGCGGCGGGACGGGCATGGCGATCGGCATCATCGCCGTCCTCGCGACGTACGGCATCGTTGCGGGTCTCCTCGGACCGGCACCGATCCCATGGCTCTTCATCACGTCGATTGCGGTCGGCTTCTCCGTCTTCGTCGGCGTCGTCTTCGGCACGTATCCCGCGATCCGCGCGGGCAAGCTCGATCCGATCGAAGCGCTACGCTCGTGAGAAATACGAGCCTAGCGCCATGCTGACGCAGATCGGTCCTTTCTTCAGCGAAGCGCTGGCGGTCTTACTCGGCAACAAAACGCGGTCGCTCCTCACCGTGCTCGGGCTCATCATCGGCGTCGCGGCGGTCATCTCGATTCAAATTCTCGGCAAGGGCATGTCGGGTGCCGTTACGGGCGTGCTCGGAACGCTCAACGACCGTAGTTTTTACGTCTTCCCCAATTCACGCCAAGCCGATGTTTTTAAAGCGGCCATCAAATACGCCGATATCGAGAAAACGAAGTCGCTCTTTCCCAACATCGTCGCGGCGTTGCCGGCGGGTGGCGTGCAACGCCTCATGACGGCGGGGCACCATCACGCGCGCCTCTCGCTCACGAGCGAATCCGATATCGCGTTTGCGACCGTGCCGCTCATCTACGGCCGCAATCTCTCCGCCGACGACGTCGCGCGCTCGGCGCACGTCTGCGTTCTCGCGAGCAACGGCTACAAGCGGCTCTTCCCCGACGGTGGCGATCCCGTGGGCACGAGCTTGCGCGTCTCCGAACGGCGCTTCATCGTCATCGGCGTCCAAGGCGCACCGACCGCGGGCATTCTGCCGACGAATTTCGGCGGCGACGTGCTCATTCCGTACACGACCTTCGTCGCGGAATACTTGCGGACGCGGCCGCTCATCGCCGCAAAATTTCTCGTGCGCGACCCGAGCCAGATCGGAGCGACCGAAGTTGCGGTCATCAAGTATCTCAAAGCGATCAAAAACGGCCGGAGCGAATACCAGACCTTCGATCGCCGCTCGTTCTCGTCTTCGATCGATGGCATCTTTGCAGCGCTCACACTCGTGGTGAGTTTGATCGGCGCCGTCTCGCTCGTCGTCGCCGGGATCGGAATCATGAATATCATGCTCGTCTCCGTTACCGAGCGCACGCGTGAGATCGGGGTCCGCAAAGCGATCGGCGCGACCAGCGGTCAAGTGCTCGCGCAATTCTTCATCGAGGCGCTCTTGCTCTCAGGTGTCGGTTGCGGCATCGGGCTCGTACTCGGCCTCGCGATCGGCGCCGCGGTCGACCGCTTCGCACTCGTCGCGATCTCGGGCGTGGTGCCGGAGATTCCGTGGGTGCAATCGGTCGCGATCGCCGTCGGATTTGCAACGATCGTCACGCTCGTTTTCGGCACGTATCCCGCGTATCGCGCCGCACGACTCGATCCGATCGAGGCCTTACGCTATGAGTGAGCATGCGATCGTCATCGACGACGTTACGAAAACGTACAGCACGGGCGCGCTCGAAGTTCAGGCGTTGCGGGGCGTGTCGTTCACGATCGAACGCGGCGATTACGTCGCGATCATGGGGCCCTCCGGATCGGGCAAATCGACGCTCATGAATCTCATCGGTTGCCTCGATCGCCCCACCACCGGTCGCTACACGCTCGACGGCATCGACGTCGGCACGCTCGACGACAACGCGCTCGCGGCGATCCGGCTCAAGAAGCTCGGCTTCGTCTTCCAGGGCTTCAACCTGCTCTCGCGCACCAACGCGATCAAAAACGTCGCGCTACCCCTCTTCTATGCGGGCATCCCGCAACGCGAGCGTGAGAAGACCGCGCTCGCCATGCTCGGTGAAGTCGGGCTCGGCGATCGTGGGACGCACAAGCCGAACGAACTTTCCGGCGGCCAGCAGCAACGCGTCGCGATCGCGCGAGCGCTCGTCAACGATCCCGCCGTCTTGCTCGCAGACGAACCGACGGGTAACCTCGACTCGACGACGAGCGTCGAAATCATGGTGCTCTTTCGGCAACTCAATGAAAGCGGCCGTACGATCATCATGGTGACGCACGATCCTGAGACCGCGCGCTTCGCCAAGCGGATTATCCGCGTTCGCGACGGTCTCGTCGTTTCCGACGAGCGCGCTACGGCTAGCTTGGCCGCCCACGAGGCGACGTAAACCCTGCGGGGCTTGCCAAACGTCCTTACAAGATTAGAATCAGGGGAAAGAACGCATCCAATCTGCGACTCGGAGCGCTTTGCCGAGTAACCCCGTGGTACAAGAGCGCTAGCCCAGGAGAAACACAAGCTCGTATTATGAAGAACTTACGAATATTCCCGACACTCGTCGTCGGACTCATCGGTGCGATCATCGGGAGTTTCTCGATGATGCTCTTCGCGAGCACGCACTTCGCCGGCGTCGCCGGCCCCGGCAATTCACCGCCGGCGGTCAGTGCTGCCGCCCTCACGACGGGCGGTAGCGATCAGGCTCGGATCATCAGCGCGGTCAAGCGCGTCGCGCCGTCGGTTGTGGCGATCAACGTCGCCGTTAACGGTCAGCAAATGGTTCCGACCGATCCCTTCGGCCAGTTCTTCGGTGGCCAGACCTCGCCAGGCCGCGTGCAGCGATTCAAAGCACGCGCCTCGGGATCGGGCTTCATCTACTCGCGCAATGGCGATAGTGCGACGATCGTCACCAATGCCCACGTCGTCCGTCCGCCCAACGGCGGCGCGATCAGCAGCATCCAAGTCGTCTTCCAAAACGGCACACACGCCGCGGGAACCGTCTTCTCCGAGAACATCGGCGCCGATCTCGCGCTCATTAAGGTCACAGGCGTCAAGGACGTCCCCCCGCCAATCGAGATCGCGGATTCGACCAAGCTTCAGGCGGGCCAGTGGGCGATCGCGATCGGGGAACCGTTCGAACTCAAGCAGTCGGTCTCGCTCGGCGTCGTCTCGGGCTTCAACCGCGACGAGACGATCGGCACGGAATCGGGTGGAGGCGAGATCCAGTTCAAGGGCCTCCTCCAAACCTCCGCACCGATCAATCCCGGCAACTCCGGCGGGCCGCTGATCGACGTGGAAGGCCGCCTTATCGGCGTCAATCAGTCGACCGCGAATCCGCAGGCGGGCGCCCAGGGCATCGGCTTCGCGATTCCCGCGAATACCGTCAAAGAGCAGGTCGCTCTCCTCGAAAAGACGCCAGGAACTCGTCAGGGCACGAACGCTGGGTTCATCGGTGCCGCTCTTCAAACGGTGACGCCCGACGTCGGTGTGCAGCTGAGCTACAAGGGCAAGGGCGTCGCCATCGCACAAGTCGTGCAAGGCGGACCCGCCGACCAAGCCGGACTTCAGCCGGGCGATGTGATCACGAAGATCAACGGTACCGACGTGACCACGAACGACGAAGTTGTCAAAGCAATCCGTGGGACGAAACCAGGCGGATCGGTCGCGATGCAGATCTGGAGTTCGGGCGTCAAAAAGCTCGTCAACGTCAAGGTTGCCGAACGCCCGGCCGAAGCCGCGGTTCTCCCGCAGCAGCAGCAAGGCGCGGACCCGACCTCGCCATAGGCTCGGACTCGCATCTCGCTTGGACCCGAGTGTGAAGAATGCGAGTTGAAAAGGCGCCCCGTTACCGCGTGATCGCGCGCTGACGGGGCTTTTTCTCGCGCATGGCGTGCGCCTCACGGAAGACGCGAACGGCCGCGCCTTCATGAAACCTTCTGATGGTATTCGCATATCTTACACACGAGAAACACACGCGCCAGGGATTATCTTCTGGCGCATCCTTGATCGTCGATAAGTGGCAAGGCGAAGGGTGAGGCGACTCACCGTCGGGCGTTCCGAACAAAAGGATCGACCGTGCAGATGGTCCGCGACGGATCGGAAAGAGATTTTACTACATGGCTAAAGTGGTCGGAATCGACCTCGGCACGACCAACTCCGTCGTCGCCGTAATGGAGGGGCAAACGCCCGTCGTCATCGCGAATTCCGAAGGCGCGCGCACGACGCCCTCGGTCGTCGCATTTACGAAGACGGGTGAACGACTCGTCGGCCAGCTCGCGAAGCGCCAGGCTGTGACCAACCCCGAGCGCACGATCAAGTCGATCAAGCGTCACATGGGCACGAGCCATCCGACCAAAATCGATGGCAAGGATTACACGCCGCAAGAGATCTCGGCGATGGTGCTCCAAAAGCTCGTCAACGATGCATCGACCTATCTCGGCGAGCGCGTGACCAAAGCGGTCATCACGGTACCCGCTTACTTCGACGATGCTCAGCGTCAGGCGACCAAAGACGCGGGCCGCATCGCGGGCCTCGAAGTCTTACGCATCATCAACGAGCCGACCGCAGCCGCACTCGCGTACGGTATCGACAAAAAGGGTTCCGAGACGATCCTCGTGTGGGATCTGGGCGGCGGCACGTTCGATATCTCGATCCTCGAAGTCGGCGACGGCGTCTTCGAAGTCAAATCGACCAAGGGCGACACGCTCCTCGGCGGCGACGACTACGACCAAAAGGTCGTCGACTGGCTCGTCGCTGAGTTCCGCAAGGATCAAGGCATCGATCTCTCCGGCGATAAGCAGGCGCTTCAGCGCCTCACCGAAGCGGCCGAAAAAGCGAAGATCGAACTCTCCTCGCTCCCGCAAACGAATATCAATCTGCCTTTCATCACGGCAGACGCTTCGGGACCGAAGCATCTCGACATCACGCTCACGCGCGCCGATTTCGAGCGCCTCGTCAGCGACCTCACCGACCGCATGATCAAGCCGTTCAAAGACGCGCTGAGCGATGCGAAGATCGACGTCAAACAAATCGACGAAATCGTGATGGTCGGCGGATCGACACGTATGCCGCTCGTCGCGGAACTCGTGAAAAAACTGACGGGCAAAGAGACGCTCAATCAGTCCGTCAACCCCGACGAAGTCGTCGCCATCGGCGCCGCAATTCAAGCGGGCGTTCTCGCGGGCGAAGTACGCGACGTCGTTTTGCTCGACGTCACCCCGCTCTCACTCGGCCTCGAAACCCTCGGCGGCGTTTTCACGAAGCTCATCGATCGCAACACGACGATTCCGACCAAAAAATCGCAGATCTTCACTACCGCCGAAGACGGCCAGACTTCAGTCGACATCGCGATCTTCCAGGGCGAACGCGAGATGGCGCGCGATAATAAGGCGCTCGGCCAATTCCGCCTCGAAGGCATCCCTGCCGCGCCGCGCGGTATCCCACAAATCGAAGTCGCGTTCAATATCGATGCCAACGGCATAGTGGCGGTCTCGGCAAAAGACCTCGGCACGGGCAAAGAACAGACGATCACGATCACCGCAACGACGAATCTCTCGAAAGATGAAGTCGATCGCATGGTTCGCGACGCCGAATCGAGTGCGGCCGAAGACACGCGCAAAAAAGAAGAGGCCGAGGCGCGCAACAAAGCCTCGAGCCTGATCTACTCCACGGAAAAATCGCTCAAAGAGATCGGCGACAAACTCGACGAGACGGCCAAGGCCGATGTCGAGAAAGCGCTTGCGGAACTGCATCGCGTCAGCGAGAACGGAACCGTCGCGGACGTGAAGACCGCAACCGATGCCCTCGAAGCCGCATCGTTCAAACTCGCTGAGGCCCTGTATCAAAAGACAGGCGCTGCAGCTGGGGCGAACGGCTCGACCAACGGCGCGGGCGCACCGCACGAAGAGTCGACGGCACCGCATGCCGACGACGTCATCGACGCGGAATTCAAAGAAGCGAAATAATCTTGTAGTGTCGCGCGCGCTCGGCCTGAAGGGGACGATCGCGCGCCTCTGTGGAGTGTTCATGGAAACCGAAGCAACGGCCACGGCGCGCGCGAGCGCGCTGCCCGATCCGTCGGCCGCGGCGTCTCTCGACGAAGCCGCGACCGCACCCACGCCTACGGGCGAAGACGTCGATCTTCTCGCGGAATTAAGCGCGGCACGAACGCTCGCGAGCGAGCGCTTGAACGAACTCGCCTACGCGCGTGCCGAGATCGATAATGTCCGCAAACGCGCGATACGCTCGGCCGACGAGCGCCTCGTCTCCCATCGCAAAGCGTTGCTCGCGAAATTCTTGCCCGTGCTCGATAATCTCCAGCGGGCGCTCGCCTTCGACGATAGCGAGGGCTTGCGAGGCGGGCTCGGGGCGACGTTACGCAGTTTCGAAAATCTCCTCGTCGGCGAGAACGTCGTCGCAGTCGAGACACTCGGCAAGCCATTCGATCCGCACATCGCCGAAGCGATCGCAACCCGCGAGACGACCGAGCACGAAGACGACATCGTCGTCGAAGACGTGCAACGCGGCTATCGTTTGGGAGAAGATTTATTGCGCCCCGCGATGGTGATCGTCGCCAAACGCATCGACGCGTAATGCGGTGAAATACAAGGACTACTACGACGTTCTCGGCGTCGCGAAAAACGCGCCCGAGAAAGAGATCAAATCGGCCTACCGTCGGCTTGCGAAGAAAATGCATCCCGACGCGAATCCGAACGATCCGAAAAAAGCCGAAGAGCGCTTCAAGGAAATATCCGAAGCCTACGAGGTCGTCGGGGATTCCGAGAAGCGCAAGAAATATGACGCGCTCGGCAGCAATTGGGAACAGGCGCAGGAACAGGCCGAGGCGCAGCGTCGCTATCGCGAAGCGCAACAGCAACAAGCCGGTGGATTTCGTTCGGCGAGCGGCGATCCGTTCGCTGGTGCGGGCGGCGCGAGCGGTTTCTCCGATTTCTTCGACTCGTTCTTCTCGGGAGCGGGCCAACCGGGGCGTCGCGGCGGGCAATTCGCGCAACGCGGCACCGATCTCGATGCCTCTCTCGACATCTCGCTCGCCGAAGCGTATGCGGGCGGTCCGAAAACGGTCTCGCTCTCGATCGAAGATGCGTGTCCACGTTGCAACGGTACGGGCGTCCTCAACAACAGTATCTGCCCGCAATGTCACGGCACGGGTCGCGTAATCGTCGCGAAAAAATTCGATGTTACCGTGCCCAAAGGCGTGCGCGACGGGATGCGCATCCGACTAACAGGCCAAGGCGGTCGCGGCACGGGCGGCGGCCCGAACGGCGACCTCTTTCTCGACGTCGCCGTCAAGGCCGACGCCGCATACGAACGTAAAGGCGACGATCTCTACGTCAATCTTCCCGTCGGAATCTACGATCTCGTGCTCGGCGCGACGGTGCGCGTTCCGACGATGACGGGCGATGTCGACGTCACCGTGCCCCCGGGCACGCAGAGCAACAAGATGCTAAAACTCGGCGGCAAAGGCATGCCGCGCGTGAAGGGTGGCGGCGCGGGCGATCAATACGTTCGCCTCATCGGAATGCTCCCGACAAATCTCACGGATCGCGAACGCGAACTCTATACCGAACTCGCGCAACTTCGGCGAGCGTGAGCGGGACGTCGCGCGCAGAGCGCGTACGTCAGTCTGCGTGGATCGGGTGACGTCGCAAAATATGGTTCGTTCGAGTTTCGCCGCGCTCGTCTGCGCGTCGGGTGCCGTCATGACTTCTGCCGCGCTCGCCACGCGCCAGGAACGCGCGCCCGGGCTCGCGGCAATCAACGGGGGCCTCGCCTTTGCCGCCGCGATCTTCTCGATCGCCACAGCCGCGCAGGCGCTGGGTTCACGCGCTTTTCCCGTGCCCACACCCGTTAAATCGCCGACCGATGACCTGCGCGAGTCGCTCGAACGCATCTCCCGGATCGCTCAAGCCGGGGCACTCGGGGACGCCAATGCCGCGCAGCACGCATTCGCGATGATCGCGCGTCGCACGCGCGAATCGCTCGAAGCCCTCCCGGAAAGCTGACGGTCGGCAACTTCCCTCCGCGCGAACGAGTCTAAAGGCTCTGATGTCAGGCGGACCCCCAAACCACAGGATGTACGCGGCGATTTTCGACCCAGATAAGCCGAGTATCAAGCGTGCCGTCAACTGGCGTCGTCTTGGTCGTCTCTTTTTGCCGTACTGGCGACAAGAGGCACTCGTCTTCGTCTGTATCCTCATCACGTCGGGCCTCGGGCTCGCTCCAGCACTCTTCACGCGCCACCTCATCGACACGTCGCTCGCGCATAAAGACTTGCACGGCCTGTGGTTCGATGTCTGCGCGATGGTCGTCGCAGCGGTCTTTGCAGCGCTTCTCTCCGTCTATCAGGGCTACCTCAACTCGCTCGTGGGCGAGGGCATCATGCGCGATATTCGCACGAGCCTGGTCTCGCATCTGCATCGTATGCCGATCTCGTTCTTCACCAACACGAAGACGGGCGAGATCATGAATCGCGTCTCGAGCGACGTCGACAACGTCGATAGCGTCGTCACGGGAACCCTCGTCACGATCGTAACCAACGTCGCGATGATCCTCACGACGGTCGTAACGATGCTGATTTTGGACTGGAAGCTCTCGCTGCTCGCGCTCGCGGTCGTGCCGATTATGATCCTTCCGCTCGCGCCCGTCGGACGCCGAATGTATCTCGTGCGCAAAGACACGCGCGAGAAACGCGATGCGATCGAAAGCATTACGCAAGAGACGCTCTCGATCTCCGGCATCACGCTCATCAAATCATTCGTTCGTGAAGCATTCGAATCCAAACGTTTTACCGGCGTCTCGAACGACCTGATGGGCTTGGAGATCAAGCTTGCGATGGTCGGCCGTTGGTTCATCGCCGCGATCGCAGCGATGGTGATCGTGGGTCCTGCGATCGTCTGGCTCGGCGGTGGATATCTCGTCGTCTTTGCGGGCCTTACCATCGGAACGATCGTCGCATTCGTCGCGCTGCTCGGGCGACTCTACGGCCCCGCATCCGCTCTCGCCGGCATCCAAGTCCAAATCGTGAGCGCTCTCGCCGTCTTCGAACGAATCTTCGAATACCTCGATATGGAGGCGGAATCGACCGCGGGCCTCACGCTCCCAACCGTTCGCGGCGATATCAAATTTCACGACGTGCGCTTCGCCTACAGCGCCGATCGAACGGCACTCAACGGAATCGATTTGCACATCGCTCCGGGCCAGGTCGCGGCTTTCGTTGGCCCGTCGGGCGCAGGGAAAACGACGATCACGCAACTCGTTCCGCGTTTCTACGAGCCGCAATCGGGCACGATCAGCATCGATGACATCGACGTGCGCGACATCGCCCTCGACGCGTTGCGGTCGCATATCGGCATCGTGACGCAAGAGACGTACCTCTTTCACGACACGATCGGCAACAATCTGCGCTACGGCCGCGAGAACGCGACGCAAGCCGATATCGAAACCGCCGCCCGAGCTGCGAACATCCATGACTTCATCGTATCGCTGCCCGAAGGATACGATACGGTTGCGGGCGAGCGCGGCCACAAGCTCTCTGGCGGCGAGCGACAGCGCCTCGCGATCGCCCGCGTGCTCCTCAAAGATCCGCGCATCCTCATCCTCGATGAAGCGACGAGCGCACTCGATAGCGAGAACGAAGCGCTGATCCAGGCGGCGTTCGATAAGGCGATGCGCGGCCGGACGAGCCTCGTGATCGCGCACCGACTCTCGACGATCCTTTCAGCCGACGTCATCTTCGTCGTTGAAGACGGTCGCATCATCGAACGGGGCACGCATGCCGAGCTCCTGGCAAACAGCGGCCGATACGCCCGCCTGTACCGGACCCAGTTCGAAAAACCCGCACGTCCGGTCCTCGTCCGCATGCCGGACGAGGCGCTCATCCGTGACGCGCATTAAGCCTAACGAGGGGCCGGAGGGCTATCGCTAGCACCGTCGGACCGGGAGATTCTTTCATGATCCGAAGTCGTATTCTTCTGGGCGCAATTCTCATTTTTACGCTTTTCGGGAGCCCTGCAATGGCCGTTGAAGAACCCGCTTTCAAAACCGTTCTGCGAGATGGCAATTTTGAAGTTCGCGACTATCCCTCGCTCATTGTCGCCGAGGTGACCGTAACTGGCGATCAAAGGGAGGCTGCCGGCAAGGGCTTTCGTTTGCTCGCCGGTTATATTTTTGGCGGTAACAAACGACGACAGAGCATCGCCATGACGGCACCGGTCGCGCAGGCACCGAGCAGTGAAAAAATATCGATGACGGCACCGGTTACCCAGATCGCGAACGCAGGCACTTGGATCGTCCGTTTCACCATGCCGAGTGCGTACACGCTCGACACCCTGCCCGAGCCGAACGATCCCAAGGTCCAATTGAAACGTCTACCGGCAGAGCGCGTAGCCGTCATTCGTTTTTCGGGATTGGCACGCAAAGGCGCCGTCGACGCCAGAACGAGCGAACTCGATACCGCCACCAAGGCCCATCATTTGCGCGCCATCGGCCCCGTGTCGCTTTCCCAATACGACCCGCCCTGGACGCTCTGGTTCCTAAGGCGCAATGAAGTGATGATCCCCGTCGAGCTCTGAGGAATTCGATCGCGTCTCGAATTCAGGCGACGGGCTCGCGGGCGGGCGAGACGCTGAAACATGTCGCACTCACCCGAACGACAAATGGCGATGACAGTGGCCACGTCGCGTATGGTAACGTCAAAGCGATCATGACAACCGCCTACGATTTCGCGCAGAGCGCCCCGGGGCCACTCGCGACATTCACGATCACCAAAAATTACCTCGTCGTAGCCGTCGTCGGTGTCGACCTCGCAGCCGGCGTTCCCGGCACGCCGATAACATTTCCGCTCTAACGCCGATCCTCGAAGTCCGCGGGCTCACGAAGCGCTTCGCGCGCGCCGTCGTGCTCGATGGCTTGAGTTTTTCGCTCGCACGCGGCGAAGTGCTCGGGCTTCTCGGCCCGAACGGCGCCGGAAAGACGACGACATTTCTGTGCCTGTGCGGTCTCTTACGGCCCGATGCAGGGACGATTAATTTTGAAGGCAAGGCGCTGGGCGGGAATCGTGGGAGCACGATCTCACTCATCCCCGAATCCCCCGACGTCTACCCGATGCTTACCGTGTGGGAACATCTCGCCTTCGTTGCGCGAAGCGTGCGACTCGAGCCGGGATGGGAAGCGCGCGCCAATGCGTTGCTGGAACGCTTCGGCATGACCGAACATCGCGATGCGCTCGGTCAGGCGCTCTCAAAAGGCATGCGCCAGAAGACGCTCATCGCCGCGACCGTGCTCGCCGATGCGCCCATCCTCTTGCTCGACGAACCGATGATCGGTCTCGACCCCCGCGGCCAACGCGAATTGCGCGACCTCATCTCGTCGCTCCGTGCGAAGGGAACGTCGATTCTCATGAGCACGCATCTCATCGAATCGGCCGAAGCGATGTGCGACCGACTCATCATCATGAAAGCGGGCGTCGCGGTCGCAACCGGCAACGTGACGACGTTGCGGTCGAGTGAGACCGACGGTCGGTCGCTCGAAGAGATCTTTCTCGACGTGACCGCCTGATGCGCGCGTTGCTCTTTCTCGAGTATCGCTACGCGCGACATCAGATCGCCGCAATCGTGAAATCTCCGCTACGGCTCGCGATTTGGTTTCCGTATGCGATTGCGATCGGCTTCCTCGCGCTTTCTCGCCTCTCGCGACACGGCCTCGCGCGCAACGGACACGATCTTTCCGACGTCTTTCGCATCGACGCCCACAACGCGACCACGATCGGCGGCATCTATCTCGGTTTGCTCGGGGTGACGCTCGCCTCTTCGGCGTTCGGCCGAGCGAAGACGTTTCGGTTCAGCAATGAAGCGATGTTGCTGGCAAACGCGGGCATCGCACCGATCACGATCGCGATCTGGCTTCAATTCCGCAGACTCGCCGCAAGCGCGCTGCGTTACGTGGGCTCCCTCGCGTACGTCTTTTTTATCTTCTCGCCAAAATCCGTGGGCCTCGATACGGCGCTGCGTGCGTTCGGTGCGTCACTGCTCGCGATCGTCGTTCAGATGAGCGCCGAACTTCCCATGTTTCTGCTCGCTCGCGAGCGATCGCGCATTTGGCTCGCGATCGGCAGCGGACTGCTCGCGCTCGTCGGTTTTGCCTATGCGGCCCTAGCTTTTTTCGGGGGCGCGCGCTTCGAGCCGATCGTGCGTAGGATCGGTTTCGATCCGGGATTCGCCGCTCGCGCCGTTCTCGACGGCAACCCGATCGCAGTTGCGGCGCTCTTCGCGATCCTCGCAATCTTCGCGTTGACGGTTCGATTACTCGGGAACGACGCACTTCCCGAACTCTATGCCGCCTCGCAACACACGCCTCTTTCGCTGCGCCGCAGACGCGCGTCGGCGCCGAACGTTCGTTTTTCGTATCGACCACAAAATTCCGTGACACGCGTCCCCCTGGGGGCACTCGCGATGATCTGGAAAGATTGGCTCGGGTTCAAACGCGGTCGCGGCGTCGTCGCGCTCTGGTTCGGAGGGGCCGCATTCTGGACGCTCTGCGGGGTTGGCGTCGGGATTGCGTCGCGCGCGTACGATGATGCGACGATCGTGTTCACGCTTTTGGGAGCGACGGCCGTCTTCATCTTCATCGGTGCGCCGCTCGCGGCTTCGATTCGCATCGCCGAAGATCTCGGCAAGCCGCTCTTTTGGCTTTCGAGCGCGCCCCTGCGATCGCGCATCGCAGCATGGACGATCGCACGATCGTGGCGCAGTGCGATCGCGCTCGCGCTCGGGCCGATCGCGGCCGGTCTCTACGTCCACGACTACGCGCTCGCACTCGGCGCGCTGCCGCTCGTCGCCATCTCCTACTGGGGCTTACAGTCGCTCGGTATCGGGCTCTACGCGCTCTTCCCCAATCCCGTCGACGCGCGCGGACCGATGATGTTGCTGCGCATGTTCATCATGGTCGCCTTCGTGGCACCGGCGATTCTCGTAGGCCTCGCCGTCGGCTTCTTAGCCGGCAACGTACCCGTCGCGATCGCGACCGCGACGATCGCCTTCGCACTCGAAGGTTGGGTAACGATCGAACTCGCGTCGATGCGTTTCGCCGAGCACGGCGCCGGGCTCGCGATCGCCGCACGCGCGACGTAGTCGCTACGCGAGCGCGAGCTCCGCGCCGGTCGCCGCACGCACCTCGTCGACCGAGACGCCCGGCGCACATTCGCGCAAGACGAGCCCCTTCGGCGTGATGTCGATGACGGCGAGATCGGTGACGATCGAATCGATCACGGCTTTCCCGGTCAGCGGTAAGGTACAGCGCTTGACGATTTTGTGCGTTCCGTCTTTGGCGACGTGTTCCATCATCACGATCACGCGCTTCGCGCCGTGAACGAGATCCATCGCTCCGCCCATGCCCTTGACCATTTTGCCCGGAATCATCCAATTCGCGAGGTCGCCGTTTTCGGCGACTTGCATCGCCCCCAACACCGCGACGTCGATGTGGCCGCCGCGGATCATCCCAAACGATAGCGCGCTATCGAAGAACGCGGCACCGGGCAACACGGTGACGGTCTCTTTCCCCGCGTTGATGAGATCGGGATCCACTGCGTCTTCATAGGGATACGGCCCCATGCCGAGGATTCCGTTCTCGCTTTGCAAGATGACGGTGATTCCATTGGCGATATAGTTGGGAACGAGCGTGGGTAGCCCGATGCCGAGGTTGACGTACTGACCGTCGTGGAGTTCGCGCGCGACGCGCCGGGCGAGTTCGTTTCTGCTGAGAGCCATGATGGTTACGCGCGCTTTCTCGTGGTCGTTCGTTCGATGCGTTTGCCTTCGGAACCGACCGCGACGACGCGTTGGACGAAGACGCCGGGGAGGTGCACGGCCTCGGGATCGATCTCGCCCGGTTCGACGAGTGTTTCGACTTCGGCGATGGTGATGCGACCCGCCATCGCGCAAAGCGGGTTGAAATTCCGCGTCGCCTTGTGAAAGATCAGGTTGCCGTGGCGATCCCCGACGCTCGCACGCACGAAGGCGTAATCGCAGACGATACCTTCTTCCAGGACGTACTCCGTGTCACCGAAGCGGCGCGTTTCCTTCGGTGGTGAAGCGAGTGCGACGCTCCCGTCGGCCGCGTAGCGCAACGGTAGGCCGCCCTCTGCGATCTGCGTCCCGACGCCCGCGGGTGTGAAGAATGCCGCGATGCCGCAGCCGCCCGCACGCAAGCGCTCGGCGAGCGTGCCTTGTGGCACGAGTTCGACTTCGAGTTCACCCGAGAGGTACTGCCGTTCGAACTCTTTATTCTCACCGACGTACGAACCCGTCGTGCGACGGATACGCTTCTGATCGAGGAGGCGGCCGAGGCCCCAACCATCGACACCGCAGTTATTCGAGACCGTCACGAGGTCGCTCGCGCCCGATTCAAGGAGCGCATCGATGAGATGATGCGGGATGCCGTTGAGCCCAAATCCCCCCACTGCGATCGAAGCACCGTTCGAGATATCCGCGACCGCACTCGCCGCGTCGCGCACCGTTTTATCCATGACTTCCGAAATTGCGGGCTGGTCACGATGCGACCTTCGCTAGGTTAGTCGTCGAGTGAAACCACGAATTGCGGTGAGATAGATTTTCCCTCGTGCCGCTTTTTGATCGACGTGCCGATCGCGAGAAACTCGATGATATGCGGCTGCCAGATGTGATTGCGTTCGACGATCTGCATCCCGACGACGCCTTCAGCCCCGTGCGACTCGGCCTCGGCCTGCATGCGCGACATCGCGAGCTCGCGCGCGTCGTAGATCGCCTCCGTATAATTCGGAAGCTCGACGTTGTTACCGATCGTGCGCATCGATTGCATAAAGCCTTGATGCGCGATGTGGTACACGCATGTCCCCATCACGAGCTCGGCTGGAATGTATCCCGCCTCATGTAACTTGTAGAAATCTTGCACGTTGAGATCACTCGTGAACGGCTTCCCCGCGACCGTTTTGTAATCGCCTCCGCCTTGCGCGGCAACCGCCGTACCGATCGCGGTGAACTCGAGCGCGTTCTCGGCCCACGCATATCCGCCGACTTGCAAACGTACGCCGACGATGCCGTCGGCGCCGAGGGTTTGCGCCTCTTCTTCCATCCGCGTCATCGCGAGTTCGCGCGCCTGGTACATCGCCTGCGTGAGCACGACGAGTTCTTCATTATTGAAGTAATTTGCGTATTGCAGGCCCACGTGGAAAATCGAACTTCCGAGCACGAGCCCGAGTGGCTGCATCTCTAACTCTTTGAGGAGCACGAACTCCGAGACGGAAAGGTCGCTCGTGAAGAGCGGCTTGCCGCCTTCGCCGCGCATCCGCCGCAGACGCGCGATCGCATCGACGGGGACGCCGCCCGCCGTCGTCGCGACCGGTCGCTGATTGCCACCGCGATTATTGCCAAAGAATCCCATGTTACGCTCCGTTCGCTCGAGAAACCGACTAGGGTCGTCATATTCCGAAAAATGCAGCGAGCCGCCCCCGTGTGGCGCGATCGCGTTCGACGTACTCACCGAGATCGTGGGCGAGACCAGCAAACCACGTTTCGGCATCGCACGCTTCGGTGCGTAAAGCAATGCCCCGAACGAATTGCGTGACCGAGGTCGCGATCCCCGTTCGCGAGGAGGCGAGGGCGTATCGTAAAACGGCGTTGCCGCTCGGCACGTCGATCGTCACCGCTTGCGGCGCGCCACCGAAGAGTCCGCGTTTGACGGTCGTGAGCGCGGGCACGAGCGTCATGAAACGTTCGGCTGCACGCACGAGAAGCGCGGTCGGATCGGTCGCGGCGGCGGGAGCGAGCGTTTCGAAGAATCGCCCGATCATCGCGC
This sequence comes from Vulcanimicrobiota bacterium, assembly GCA_031420415.1. GTDB lineage: Bacteria > Vulcanimicrobiota > Vulcanimicrobiia > Vulcanimicrobiales > Vulcanimicrobiaceae > JANYGA01. The sequence goes on along the minus strand of JANOMT010000056.1, from coordinate 74,285 downwards.
GCGATGACGATTCACCATCGTTGCTCGGTTCGGTATCGGCGGCGATGGGCGCCGGCGCGAGCGACTCGATCGTTCCGAAGCGTGCGTCGAAAAACGCGCCATTGGATTGCAGCGCGAGGCGCTGGGTTTGCGCGTACGCGGCGATGTGTGTTGCCGTGGCCCGTTCGAGTTGGAGCAATTGCTTTTCCGCGAGGGCCCGCGTGGCATCGTCGCGTTGGCTCGGCGGAATCGCAAAATAGGCACGCAAGGTGTCGGGCAGATAGCTGCGCTCCGTTTCTCGCAAACTATACGCACTCTCGTCTGCGCTCGCGGCGAGTCCGGGAAGGGCACGCGCTTCGTCGAGGAGCGCCTCGATGCGCGCGACCGTCGCGCGGGCAACCGCCGGGAGTTCGTCCACACACGAGCCTTCGAACGCACGGCTTCCGATTCCGTGTCGCTCTTCGGTTATGAGGCCGTTCGAGCGCTTTATAAAAACGGTGCGGCGCCAGCCATTGCAAGGAGGAAGCCACCCCACTTCTCGATCGCGTGCCGCCGCAGTTCGAGTTGACGCATCATCATGAGGTGCGCGAGCGAGACGTGTTGCTGCAGACGCGGCGCATCGATCCGCGATACGAATACCGCTCGGTTCCGGCTCCGCCTGTAACGTTCGAGGGCCGCCAGGTGACCCCCGGCGCGAGTCAAAATGCGTGGCATGAATCCACCAGATCACATCACTCGGAGCGCGTCGGTCCATTGGACGGGCGATATCGCTCGCGGCAGCGGCAAGATCGCCGTCGAAAGCGGACTCGTTTCGGCGAACTACTCGTTCGGGACGCGCTTTGCCAAAGAGCCCGGTACGAATCCCGAAGAGCTCCTTGGTGCGACGCTTGCATCGTGTTTCACGATGGCGTTCACGCTCGGCCTCACGCGCGCGAGCCATCCGCCGACGACGATCGATACGATCGCGCACGTCGAGCTCAGCAAAGACGGCGAAGGCTTCACGATAACGAAAATCGCGCTAGTCACGACGGTCGATATTCCCGGTATCGAGGATGCCGCACTCCACGAGATCGCCGAAGGCGCGAAGACGCATTGTCCGATTAGCAAAGCGCTCGCGGCCGTTGCTATCACCCTCGAGGTCAAGCGCGCATAACGCGAAGCGCACCAGCGAGGCCGAGCGTTACGTGGAAGCTCCACGTTTGCCGATACATCCTCGAAAAGGGGCTCACATGTATCGCTCGATTTTCGCCGTCGCACTCGCCTTTATCGTGATGATGTCTTCGCTATCGCAGGCTGATGCCAAGGGCATCTTACCCCATCACGCCCGCAAGCATCATCACCACAAGCATCATCGCATTCTCTTCATTCGCACCTAAGCGCGCACGCCGAGCGAAGCTTAGCCGCCGACGCTTACCGCTGCGTGGCCGAAGAGCGGGGGCACGTAATGGCCTGCGATCCACGCGATCGCGAAAACGGCGGTACCGAACGCAACGATCTCGAAGCCTTTCTTGAGCGGATGCCGACCCGCGAGCGTGCCCGCAAACGACCCGATTGCGAAAAGCGAGACGATCGCGAGCGCGAGCCCGACCCAGAGGGCCGCACCGAGCGATAACGGGAGCGCGTACGGGAGCACGGGGAGCGCCGCGCCGGCTGCGAACGAAAGCGTCATTCCGATTGCGGCCCGGTTGTCGCCCGGATCGGCCTCCCGCAGATCGATCCCGAATTCGTCGCGTACCATCTCGTGGAGCCAGATATCGGGGTTTTTCTGCAATCGGCGCACGATCATGAGTGCTTCTTCGTCGGTAAAGCCCTTGAGATGGTAGTAAGCGACCTGTTCGGCGAACTCTTCGTTCGGTGAATCGAGCATCTGACGGCGTTCGATATCGATCGCATTCTTGATGACTTCGCGCTCTGCTTTACCACCTAAGTATTCACCGACGCCCATCGAGATGGCGCCGACCAGTAACGAGAGACCCCCCGAAATGAGAATCGCGCTGCGATCGGTCGTCGCGATGCCCACGCCCGTGACGATGCCGAGTGTCGTGAGGATCCCGTCTTGTGCGCCGAAGACGACCTCCCGAATACCACGCTGGCGTTCGAGTTGTTGGCGCTGCGGCGTATCGGGAACGCGCGGTGCATGCCGGCCCTGATGCGCCACCGACACCACGAGATTTTCGGTTTCGATGGCGAGCGAGTTGCGCGAATCGCTATTCATAAGAGAGCGTCTTCCCGTCGCCCCCGAGCCCAGGCCTTCCTTGCTTGGGACTTAGGAACGACGAGCGACGCGCGGGAGTGCTGGGGGCGCCGCCCCGAATGAATCCCAAATGGACGACTCGAGCGAGAATCCCAACCCGATCGTCGCGATGGCGATGAAGATTCGCGCGCGCAAAGATATCGAGACCGCGATCGACGCGGGGACGCCCGCAGGCGAGCGAACCGATACGTCCGACGCGACCGTTTCGCTCGGTGCCTTCGGGGACGCGCTCGCCATCGGTGCACGACGCCTCAACTCGATCCTTGGCTCGAGCGCCATGACCTACGTGCGACTCCAAAAACCGCTCCGCATTCGTTTGCGATACGCCGGAAAGCGCATCACCTTCGACGTCGATGAACCGCGGCAACTCGTCTCGGTGCGCGGGCTCGATTTCGATGGCGAGTATCAATTCGATCCGAGCGCACCCACGCCCGCGCTCATCAATCTTTCGATCCTGTCGACCGAGGCCGGGTATGGGAGCGCGCTCACGCCGACGAGCGTCCTGAAAAAGATCGCCGAAGATACGAAGTTGCCCCGCCCCGCACACCTCGATGCAGTCGGCCCGATCGTACTCTAAGCCGACTTTACCGCTACGATTTTGGCTCGGCCGCACTTTCGAAAGCAACGGCTCGGCCGACGTAAAATCCTTGCGCGTAATCGACCCCGTAGGCACGTAAGAGATCGGCCGTGCGTTCGTCGGTTACGAATTCCGCGATCGTCTTTTTCCCGAGACCGCGAGCGAGCGCGACGATCGATTGCACGATGTGCTGGTCCTGTGGGTCATCGGCGAGGTTCTGCACGTATTCGCCGTCGAGTTTGAGGTAATCGAACGGCAAGCGCTTCAGATAGTAAAACGAACTGAAGCCCGCACCGAAATCGTCGAGGGCGAATTCGCAGCCCAGGCTGCGAAGCGAAGTCGCGAGTTCGAATGCTTTTTCCATGTTGCTAATCGCCGTCGTCTCGGTCACCTCGAAGACCAAACGTTTGGGATCGACGCTCTGGCGCAGGATCTCACTCTCGATCGCGTGTGCCGTGCCTTCATGCGAGAGCGACGCGCCGGAGAGATTGACTTCGTATTTGACGAATTTCCCCGCGCGCTGATCGTTTGCGCAGATTCGGATCGCCTCGTTGACGACCCACGCATCGACCTCGACCATCATCCCGAACCGATCGGCCTCGCGTAAGAAATTCGCGGGATCGATGAAGGCGTCGTCGTGGCCGATCATACGCACGAGCAATTCGTAGCGATCGACGATATCGGTGTGGAGATCGAGGATGGGTTGACGAAAGAGCTGGAAACCGTCGGTCCGCAACGCATTCCGAACGCGTTGCGCCCAATCTAATCGGACGCGCATCTCTTCACGATCTCCGACGAGCGATTTGGAGAGATGCGTTCGATTGCGCCCGCTTTCTTTGGCTTCGGAGAGCGCGGCATCGGCAGCCGACAACGTATCTTCGAGGCCGCTCGCAAAGCCGTCGTGGCAGAGCGCAACGCCGACGCTCGCCGAAACGACGAGTCCGCTTCGTGAATAGCGTTCGACTTCGTGTGAAATCATCGCCCGGAGCGCTTCCGATCGTTCGAACGCGGTCGCGGCGTCGACGTCAAAGAGAATGACGATGAATTCGTCGCCCCCGAGTCGGGCGACGAGATCGCCCTGCCGCACGCAGCGTTCGAGCGCGCTCGCGACCGATTGCAAGAGTCGATCGCCGATCGAATGCCCCTTCGTATCGTTCACGTATTTGAAATAATCGAGATCGATCAGTAAGAGCGCGCTCGAGACGGGATCGGCCGAGGCGATTTCGGCATAGAGCCCGACCCGCGCTTCGATGCCGCGACGATTGAGGAGTTCGGTGAGCGGATCGCGGTACGCAAGAGATTCCAGTCGATGCTCCGCGCGCTTCGAGTCGGTGATGTCCACGACTTGAACGACCGCATAGGCATCGACGCCAAGCGTCGTCGGTTCGTAAATGAGCGAAACGTGTAAGAGCAACCAACGCCGCAAATCGTCGCCCGAGACGTAGCGCGCTTCGATCGCGATGAGCCGCGTGCGATCGAGCACGAGATCTTCGAAGGCATCGGCGATCGCCTTCGCATCGACGGGTTCGAGAATTTCCTCGAGTCCGCTATGCAAGAGCGATTCGCGCGTGCGTCCCGTGAGTCGACAGAGCGCGGCATTAACGTCGCGGAACGTCCCCGTCGCGCGCGCGCGTAGATCGACGTCGAGCAAAGCCATACCGATCGGTGCGTTGTCGAAAGCGTACGTAAAACGCGAGGTTAAATCGCGCTGCTGCGCTTTGCTCCGGTACGTATCGGTCACGCCTCGACCCGTCGCAAACGCGCTGACGGCGCGTCCGGCCCTAACGAGCGTGACGTTTTGCCACCGATGCGCGCGAACCCGGACGTACGTGTCGTCTTTTCCGCGCTCTCGCTCGAGATCTCGTCCTGCAAATCGCCCACTTAAGAATCCTTCCGGCGTTTCTTACAGCGTCTGCGGAAACTACCGGCCCCTGGATATACCCACGTAAGTGCCCTTTACCAACGTTTTGACGCCCGCGCGTCCCTTTGCATGCCGCTTGGCAGCCGCGACGCGCGCTACGATTGCAGCACTCGGGCAGATCGTCGCTACGGGGCACCGCAGGCATTGTGGCGTCTGCGCTTTACAGATCGCTCGGCCGTGAAGGATAAGCCAGTGATGAGCGTGCCGCAGCTTCTCTTCGGGGACGAGTGCGACGACATCGCGTTCGACGGAGAGCGGCGTCGTGCCGAGCGTGAGGCCGAGCCGTTTGGAGACGCGGAAGACGTGCGTGTCGACGGCGAAGGCCGCGTCTCCGAAAACGACGGACATCACGACGCTTGCGGTCTTGCGTCCGACACCGGGAAGCGCCTCGAGCGCGTCGCGATCGCGCGGGACCTCACCGCCATGTTGCGATGCGATCGCCGCCGCCGCAGCGATGATATTCTTGGCTTTGGTGCGGAAGAATCCACACGATTTGACGATCGCTTCGACGTCTTCTTGCGCGGCGGAGCCGAGCGCTGCGGGTTTGGGGTATTTCGCGAAGAGATGCGGCGTCGTAAGGTTCACGCGCGCGTCCGTGCACTGCGCCGAGAGCACGACTGCGATCAAAAGCGTGAACGGGGAATCGTAGACGAGTTCTGTGACCGCATCGGGATAGGCCGCTTCGAGAATCGCGAGTTCTTCACGAGCGATCGCCTTCGTGACGCGTTTGCGCGGAAAGGGAATCTTCGGCCCGGTTTCAATCGTCTCAGCCACGATGTCGTTGTTCAAGACGAAAGACCCGACCATCCCGCCGGGCCAGACGCTGGCCAAGGGATTTCCGATCCTCCACGTGGGCGACGTGCCGCGCTTCGATGCCAAGACGTGGCGCCTAACTTTCGACGGCCTCGTCGAGAACCCGTACGAGATGACGTGGGACGAATTGCGCGCCGAGCCAACCGAAGAATGGCGCGGCGACATTCACTGCGTCACGCGATGGACGAAGAAAGCGACGATCTGGCGTGGGGTCCCCTTTAAGCGCCTCGTCGAGCGCGCGCGACCCAAGCCGGAAGCGAAGTTCGTGTTGCAACACGCGGACAACGACTACACGACGAACCTGCCACTCGAAGCGATGCTCGGTGACGATGTTCTCGTTGCGTACGAATTCGACGGTAGCGCACTCGAACCGATCCACGGCGGACCCGTGCGGATGCTCGTGCCGAAGCTCTACTTCTGGAAATCGGCAAAGTGGTTACGGCGCTTCGAGTTTCTCGCCGAAGATCGCAAGGGCTTCTGGGAGAAGCGTGGCTATCACAACGAGGCCGATCCGTGGAAAGAACAGCGCTATAGCGATATGCCGAGTTGGTTCGGATAACGAACGGGACGGCCGTCGCCGGTTCGAAACGCGTGCGTGTCGTCCGCGTACGTCGTCTGCCGCTCGGCTAGAGATCCGTTTAGTGCTGTACGGCCCCGCTTCCAATTATCGCACCCGCCGTGAGCGCGCCGACGATTGCGAGCGTCAGGCCGACCGCGGTTACGTTGATCACGAGGGCAACGATGACGACCACCACCGTGTATCCGAGGGCTTTCGTCTGCGGAACGTTCATCATCGGCTGCGCCCCGAGGTAGAGCACGTACAGCGAGTAGAGCCCGCCGACGAGCCCGACGATCGAGCCGACCACGGGAACGAGTAAGGCGAACCCCGCAACCCATGTCGCCGTGTACGCATAACCGATCCACTTAAAGGCTTGCGCGCGATCTTTCGTACCGTCGAAGGATGGTGCGAGCGCCTCGGCTACGAGAGCGATGATCGTGACACCCAAAATCGCGAAGGCGAATTGAATGATCGCGCCGACGATGCCAGCGATAACGCCACTGTGAAGGAAAAACGCGCTCAAAACGACGCTTCCGACGAGACCACAGACCGCGGAGATCGCCGCGAGTGGGATGATGTAACTCGTGAACAGCGTCTTGATCGCCGTGGGCTCGATCGCGACGACTGGCCATTCGCGAGCGGGGGAAACGATCATCGCGCGTGCGCGATCCACCAAAGCCATGGTTGACTCCGCTTCAAAACGATAGGTGCCGAACGAAATGGTCTTTCGAACGCGGTCAGACCTGCCCCATCGTACACGAGAAACGTTCTCGAAGCGTTCTCATTGCGCGCATGAAATGCGGAGTCATCGGCCTTGCGACCGCCATGGCACTCGGCGCTCCGGTCGCGGCGAGTACGCCGCACCGCGCGGCCTGCGGCATTCTGTCCCTGGCCGAAGTCCGCGCCTTGGTTCATTTTCCGGTTTCGGTATTCGTGCCCGGGTCGTCGGAGCCGACGACCACGGGCAATACGACCGTATCGAGCGCTGCGGTATTGCAGAAGCTCTAGCCCGCTTCGCGCGGTCATTACGCTTTGAGCGCGACGCTCGCTTCGTCGACTTCGACGATGCCGTCGCGCCCGAGGCGCGCGACGATCGCCGCAAACGCCGCGCCATCGCGATGCGACTCCGAGAGTCCGGGGGCGAGCTCCGCGTGAAGGTCGAGTAGCGAGATCGTTTCGTCGGCACCGAGTGTACGTAGCCGATCGATGACGCGACCGCGCACGAAGCGGTCGGTCTCCTCGAATTTCATCTTCTCTTGTGGTGCGCGGATCCGCGCGTGCGCGGCAGCACGACGCGCGAGCGTCGCCGCATCGATCGGCGCGGCCACGCAGCCCCGCGCGAGCGGACAGAGCAGACACTTGGGAGCGCGGGCGGTGCAGAGCGTCGCGCCAAGATCCATCAGTGCCGAATTAAATGCGAAGCCGCCGCCGGGCGGGACGAGCAATGACGCCACCGTGTCGATCTCGGCCGGCGTGGCAAGCGGTGGCCACTCCAGACCGAATTGCGTGCGATGCACGATGCGCCGAATGTTCGTATCGATCGCGACGACGTCGGCGTCGAAGGCGAACGCCGCAATCGCGCGCGCCGTGTACGGTCCGATACCCGGCAGCGCGCGCAGGCTCGCATCGTCGCGAGGCAGTTCGCCAGCGTATTTCTCACAGACGACGCGTGCGAGGGCGTGCAGCCGCGCCGCGCGCGAGTTGTAGCCGAGCCCTTTCCACGCACGCACGACGTCGGCTTGCGATGCCGCAGAGAGCGCGGCGAACGTCGGCCAGCGTGCGACGAACGCTTCGAAGAGAGGGACGACGCGGTCGACTTGCGTCTGCTGCAGCATAAATTCCGAGATAACGATACGGTACGGCGCGCGATCGGTACGCCACGGCAACGTCGCGCGGTTGTTCTCGGCGAACCACGCGAGCAACGCGGGCGCGATTCGGTGCGCGACGACTGCGCCGATGGCCATCGGTTACCCGGCCACTAGCGCGCTTGCGTCGCGCCGATCGCGGTCCCGATGCGGCGGATGCCTTCGATGAGATGCTCGCGCGAGACGGGCGTGATCGCGAGCCGAAAATTGTGGTCGCCACCCGACGCCGCGTAAAACGCTTCACCGAAAAGAAACGACGCACCGCATCGCTCGGCCGCATCGAGAAGCGCTCGCGCGCGCATCTCGCGCGGCGCGGTCGCCCAGAGATAGTACCCGCCGCCGCTTCCGCCGACCCGCATCGACTTCGGCCAGTGCTCGGCGATCGCGGCGTGCGCGAGTGTGCGACGTTCCGCGAGTTCGACGCGCAACCGATCGACGTGCGTATCGTACGAGCCGCGCAGATAGTCGGCGACACCCGCCTGCACGTACAGACTCGTCGCCATATCGTAGGACTGCTTGCGCAGCAACAGGCGTTCGAAGATCGGCCGCGGTGCGGTGAGCCACCCCAGCCGTAACGACGGCGCGATCGTCTTCGAGAAAGAACTCAAATAGATGACTTGGTTCGGCGATTGCGAGACGAGCGGCGGAGCGGGCGATTGCGCGAGTTCGCCGTAGGGATCGTCCTCGACGATTGGCACGCGAGCGCGCGTCGCAAGTGTCACGAGTCGTTCGCGACGGTCGGCATTCATCGTGACGCCCGTCGGATTGTGCAACGCGGGCATCGTGTAGATGAAGCGCGGTCGCCGCGTACGTAAGATCGCCTCGACGTGATCGACGCGCATGCCCTCATCGTCGACGGCAACGGGAATGGCGCGCAATCCCGCGATCTGGAAGATCTGCAACGCGCCGGGATATGTTGGCGCTTCCACGATAATCTCATCGCCGGGTTCCGCGAGAGACTGCGCGACGAGAGAAATGCCTTGCGTGGAGCCCGTGAGGACGAGCACTTCGCGCGCGTCGATCGCGCAGCCGCGCGCTTGCATACGTGCCGCAATCGCTTCACGCAAAGGCGCGTGACCTTCGGAATCGCCGTACGAAAGTACGTAATTGGGATCGCCCGCGACGCGCGCGAACGATGCCGCGAGTTCATCGAGCGGCGAAGGATCGACGGGCGGCACGCCTTGCACGAATGAGATTCGCTCGCCGTGAAAAGTCGCTGCCAGTTCGCCCAAGACTTGCGGAAACGCGCCGACGCGCCACGGCGGAAGCGTGACCCACCATGGCACGTCGTTGCCGCGCGGCGCGCCGCCCGGCAACCGTCGTACGCGCGAGCCCGAGCCGACGCGCTGTTCGATGAGGCCGTCGGCGACGAGCTCGCGATAGGCGTGCACGACGGTGCTGCGATTGACGCCGAGCTTCGTTGCAAGCGCGCGTTCGGGGGGCAGGCGCGTCGATTCGGGTAACGTGCCGGTTTGGATCGATTCGCGCAGCTCTTCGTAGATTTGCTGATAGATCGGAACGATACTTTCACGATCGACGGTTGGAATCGCCCCGGGCCACCCAATTTCGCGCATTGGATGGGAGATTGGCTCTGCCAAACGATGAATCCGCTGGAACTGCGGTTTTTGGTTCCTCCGGAAAAACTTCGCCCATGGCCGCGAGACGACGCTCGCCCGACGACTACGACGTTAATCTTAAACGAAAACTTGGCTGCTCTGCGGTGGTTATCAACAAAGCTTGGCAAAACGGTCCGGCGGACTACTACTGCGGGGGAGAACATTTTGGCAGATCAACAGGTCGACGTTATCGTCATCGGCGCGGGCCCGGGTGGCTATCATGCCGCGATTCGGCTCGGGCAACTCGGTAAAAAGGTCGTCTGCTTCGATCGCGACGAGGTCGGCGGGGTCTGCCTCAATTGGGGCTGCATCCCGACCAAGGCGCTCCTCCACGTCGGTGAAGTCAGCCGCCAGATTCGCGAAGCCGGGAAGATCGGTATCACCGTCGGCGCGCCCGAGATCAACCGCGAAGGCGTCGCGAAATTCAAATCCGACGTCGTGAAATCCAACGTCAGCGGTGTCAATGCGCTCTTCAAAGCCAACAAAGTCGACTTCGCTTACGGCGATGCGTCGTTCGTTTCGGCAAAAGAAGTCGCACTCAAAAAACGCGACGGGACGACGGAAACCTATGCCGCAAACGATGCGGTGATTATCGCAACCGGTAGCGCTCCCGTCGAAGTGAAAGCGTGGCCTCGCGACGGTAAGACGATCATCAATTCCGATGACGCCGTCGGCCTCGAGAAGCTGCCGAAAACGATGCTCGTCATCGGCGGCGGCGTGATCGGTCTCGAATTCGCGACCGTTTACACGCGGATGGGTGCGAAGGTGCTCGTCGTCGAGCAGATGCCGAACGTGCTCACCGGAACCGATCTCGAAATCGCCAAGACGATGGCGCGCATCCTCAAGAAGCAGGGCGTCGAGATCGCGCTCGGCACGAAGCTCATCTCGCTCGAAAAAGTCGGCGACGGCGTCAAGGCCGTTTTCAACGGCGATTACACGAACGGCAAAGACGAGACACGCGAATTCGAGATGGCACTCGTCGCCGTCGGTCGTCGCCCGGTCACCGATACCCTCAACCTCGCAGCGGCCGGTCTCGCGACCGACGAGCACGGCTTCATTGCCGTCGACGCGCAACGTCGCACGAAGGTCGCGGGCATTTTTGCCATCGGCGACGTCACGAGCTCGCCGCTCCTGGCGCACAAGGCCATGAAAGAGGGGACCGTCGCAGCGGAAGTGATCGGCGGCGACATGTCCGCCGCCTACGATCCAATCGCGGTGCCCAACTGCGTTTACACCGATCCCGAAGTTGCCACGGTCGGCCTTTCGGAAGAAGAGGCCAGGGCCGCGGGGTACGAGCTGCGCATCGGAAAATTCCCGTTGCTCGCGAGCGGTCGCGCACGGACGATGAACGAGACCGACGGCATGATCAAGCTCATCGGCGATGCGAAGACCGACCTGCTGCTCGGCATGCACATCATCGCACCGCAGGCCGAATCCCTCATCGGTGAAGGCGTGATCGCCCTCGAGATGGGCGCGACGCTCGAAGATATCGGGCTCGCGATCCACCCGCATCCGACGCTGACCGAATCGATCATGGATGCAGCCGAAGCCGCACACGGCAAAGCGATCCACATCGTCAATGCCAAGCCGAAGACACCCGTCGGCGCGGGCGTCTGATCGCGTGATCTTCATCGCCGAACTCACCGCGCGCGACGCCGATTCAGCCGAACATGCGGCGCACGCTCTCGATGAGTATCTCGAAACGCTGCTCGGTGCCGGACTGCTCGCATTCCGCATCGGGCGCGATCTCGAGAGCGCCGCACGGATCGTCCTTCTCGAAGAATGGACGAGTACGGACGCGCACGACGCCCATGCGACGAAGCCGACGTTCGCGACGTTGCAAGCAACGCTCGCACCGTTGCTTGCGGGCGCACCCCGCACCGCGAATTACGAGATCGTGGCTGCCGGATTCTCCGACGACGACGAGTGATGCGACTGCTCGATCTCGGCCGCCGACCGTATCGTGAAACGCTCGCAATCATGCGCGCGATTCACGGCGCGGTCGCGCGCGACGAGGCCGAGCCGACGCTGATCGTCGTCGAGCACGATCCCGTCATCACACTCGGTCGAAATGCCAAAAGGGAACACGTTCGCCTCTCGACCGAGGCGCTCGCATTACGTGGCGTCGATCTTGTGGAGATCGAACGCGGCGGGGATGCGACCTACCACGGGCCGGGCCAACTCGTCCTCTACCCGATCCGCAAACTCGCGCGTTTTCGCGAGGTCGCGCCCCTCGTCTCATCGCTCGAGCGCAGCGTCGTTGCGGCGCTCGCAACGTTCGGTATCGTCGCGCGAGGTCGCAGCGAACATCGCGGCGTCTACGTCGGTGAGAATGCGATCTGCGCGATCGGTTTAGCGGTAAAGCAAATGACGTCGCTCCACGGTCTCGCCCTCAACGTCTCGACCCCGCTCGATTACGACCGCCTCATCACGCCATGCGGCACGCCCGAGTTCGGCATTACCTCGATGACGCACGAACTAAAGCGCGATATCGCGCTCCCCGATGCGCGCGAAGCTCTGCTCGCCGCGGTCGAAAGCGAATTCTCCGTACGATTCGAACGCGAAATCGTGCCATGCTCGACCTAGAAAACGCGCGAGCGATCGCGAAGGAAGCACGACCGTGATCGATCTCATCGCCCCGCTACCCAAGCGTAAACCCGACTGGCTCAAAGTCAAACTCGCGCATGGCGAAAACTACGAACGCCTCAAGAGCGATGTCAAAGCCTCGGGTTTGCACACCGTTTGCCAAGAAGCCATGTGTCCCAACATCGGCGAGTGCTGGGGCGCGGGCACGGCCACGATCATGATCCTCGGCGATACGTGCACGCGCGGCTGTCACTTCTGCAACGTCAAGACCGGCAGCCCACGCGGCGAAGTCGATTGGCTCGAGCCCAAACGCGTCGCCGAAGCCGTGCGCGATCTCGGTTGGCAGTATCTCGTGCTTACGGCCGTCGACCGCGACGATCTCGCGGACGGTGGTGCCGCCATCTTCGCGAGCACCGTGCGCATGATCCACAAGCTCTCACCCGCGTCGAAAGTGGAATGTCTCACGGGCGATTTCGCGGGCGATCTGGCTGCGCTCGACGTCGTCCTCGATGCGGAGCCCGAAGTGCTCGCGCACAATCTCGAAACGGTGCGCCGCCTCACGCCGAGCGTACGCGATCGGCGCGCGACCTTCGATCAATCACTCGCCGTCCTCGATCATGCCAAACGTCGCGGAAAATCGAAGTTCACGAAAACGTCGTTGATGCTCGGGCTCGGCGAACGCGAAGACGAGATCGAAGACGCGATGGATGCGGCGCGCGCCGTCGGCGTCGATATTTTCACCATGGGCCAATATCTGCAACCGACGAAACGTCATCTCGACGTCGTCGAGTTCGTAACACCCGCGAAATTCGAACGCTTGCGCGAAATCGGCGTCGCGAAAGGCTTCCGCCAAGTCGTGAGCAGCCCGCTCTCGCGCAGTTCGTATCACGCGGAACAAGCTTTCGTCGAATAGATATGCCTTCCGCGCTCTCGCGCGACGCCGACGGTCTGCCATCGGGGCGGCGCGGCCTCGCACTCACGGTGATCGTCATCGGGACGATCATGGCCGTCCTCGATAGTTCGATTGCAAACGTCGCGCTACCGACGCTCGCGCGCGAATTGCGGATCGATGCCGCGCAGTCGATCTGGGTCGTCAACGCCTACCAAGTCGCGGTGACGATGCTCCTCCTGCCCTTCGCTTCGCTCGGCGACGTGTTCGGCTTACGCAAGATCTACACGATGGGTATCGCGATCTTCACCGTCGGTTCGCTCGGCTGCGCGCTCTCGACGACGCTCGCAACGCTGCTCGTATGGCGCGTCGTGCAGGGCATCGGTGCGGCTGCGCTCATGAGCATCGCGCCCGCGCTCATGCGCTCGATCTTCCCGGCAGCCATGCTCGGCACGGCCGTCGGCGTCAGCGCACTCACGGTAGCAACGAGTTCGGCAGCGGGCCCGACGCTCGGCGGCACGATTCTCGCCATCGCACCGTGGCCGTGGCTCTTCGCGATCAACGTGCCGCTGGGACTCTTCGATACCGTACTCGCCGCGCGCGTCTTACCGCGAACGCCCGGGACAGGCGAGCGTTTCGATTTTCCGAGCGCGCTGCTTGCGGGGCCCGCGCTCGCACTCTTCGTCGTCGGCCTCGATGGCATCGGTCGGCATGTCGCGGCGCCGATCGTCGGCGCGATGATCGTCGCAAGCGTGGCGCTCGGTGTGACGTTCGTGCAGCGTCAGCGCCGACTCGCAGCACCGATGCTCCCGCTCGATCTCTTCGCGATTCCCCGCTTCTCACTCGCGGCGATGACATCGCTCTGTTCGTTCACCGCGCAAGGCCTTGCGTTCGTCGCCTTACCGTTTCTCTTTCAGGGCGCCTACGGCTACTCCGCGTTCGTGACGGGACTGCTCTTCACGCCGTGGCCGCTCGCGATCGCGGTCGTCGCTCCACTCGCAGGCCGAATTTCGGATCGCGTCGCACCGGCGAAGCTCGCGACGGTGGGCCTCGCGATGCTTGCGATCGGACTGTTCTTTCTCGCAAATCTTGGGACGCATCCGTTCATCATCGATATCGTTTGGCGGGCTATCATCTGCGGCGCCGGGTTCGGATTATTCCAAGCGCCGAACAACCGCGAGATGCTCGGGTCCGCCCCACGCAATCGGAGCGGATCGGCCGGGGGTATCCTCGCGACCGTCCGGCTCACCGGTCAATCGCTCGGCGCGGCAGGCGTGGCGATCGTCCTCGGTACGGCGACGGTCGTCGTTGCGGCGAGACCGGCCCTTGCGAGCGCGACGAATCTCTCCGCCGCGGCACATGTGGCACTCGGGATGGCAGCCGCCGTCGCGGCCCTCGCCGCCATCGTAAGCGGGACGCGGCTGGCATTGGACGAGCCGCGGGTTGTGAGTTCGGGCACTCCCATTCGGTAAGCGGTCCGCCAGGCCAAGGTTCACATCACGCTAGGCCGATGTCCTTACTAATGAACTCGCCAACATTCGCTCGACTTCAGGCCGTGTACGTGATCTCCCGATGAGCCTTCCCCCGCGACCGCATCAAATACCGGGCAGCTTCGTCGCAACGCTGTTGGAACTCGGGCATCATCACAACGCCACGATCTTGCGCGAGCTTGCCGACGGATCGAGACGGTACAACGAACTGCTCACGACGCTTGCCGATATTCCCGAGCCCGTTATCGGAGCGAGTCTACGCGAGCTCGATGGCGACGGGCTCGTACGCCGCCGCGTCGATCCCGGCCCGCCGCTACGCGTCCTCTACGAGCTCACCGAGGCCGGGCTCGATCTCGCGCCCAGCCTCGGTGCGATCGAGGCCTGGGCGCGTCGCACGAAGGTCTAGCGCTTAGGCGTAGACGCCGCGTGTATTCATCGATTGTACGACGCGATCGATCGCGACCATATAGGCCGCCGTGCGAAGCGAGATCTTTCGCAGGGTCGCGAGATCGGAGACTTTGGTAAAGTTCTCGAGCAACACGTCGGCGAGCCGTTCGTTGACCTCCGATTCTTTCCAAAAATAGCCAGCTCGGTCTTGCGCCCACTCGAAATACGAGACCGTCACGCCACCGGCGTTTGCGACGATGTCGGGGATGACGATGATGCCGCGCGTATTGAAAATGTGATCGGCTTCGGGTGTGGTCGGGCCATTCGCCCCTTCGACGATGAGCTTCGCGCGGACGCTCGCCGCGTTCTCGATGGTTAACTGCTTTTCGAGTGCGGCCGGCACGAGCACGTCGCACTCGAGCGTCAGGAGCGCGTCGCCCGGGATGCGATCGCCGCCGAGGTAGCCTTCGAGCGAGAGATGCTCTTTCGCGTACGCGGTAGCACCCACGACGTCGATTCCCGTCTCGTTGAAATACGCGCCACTAACGTCGGAGATCGCGGTCACGCGCGCGCCCGCGTTGACGAACATTTTCGCCGCGACCGAACCCACGTTACCAAAGCCTTGAATGACGACGCGCGCACCGTGCGGCTCGATACCCATACGTTTCATTTGCGCGAGCGCGACGAGCGAAACGCCGCGCCCAGTCGCCTCGACGCGGCCGCGGGAGCCACCGATCTCGAGCGGTTTCCCCGTGACGACGCCCGGAACGTGCTGGCGGACGTGCATGGAGTACGTATCCATGAACCACGCCATGATCTGCGGCGTCGTGCCGACGTCGGGTGCGGGCACGTCCTTGTCGGGTCCGACGACTTCGACGAGCTCGGCTGCATACCGACGCGTGATGCGCTCGAGTTCGCCCATTGAGAGTGTCGTCGGGTCGCACGTAACGCCGCCTTTCCCGCCACCGAAGGGCAGGTCGACGACGGCACACTTCCACGTCATCCAAAATGCGAGAGCCGTCACCTCGTCGAGCGTCACGCCGGGGTGGTAGCGAATACCACCCTTCGCGGGTCCGCGCGCGAAGTTATACTGCACCCGATAACCCGTGAAAACTTCGAGCTCGCCGTTATCGCGTTGGAACGGAATCGCAAAAATGATCTGGCGCGACGGCTTGGTGAGGAGGCGGCGGATTCCCGGATTGAGATCGAGGAGCTCGGCTGCTTCGTTAAAATACGCGATCGCATCTCCAAAAACGGAGACCTCTCGCACGGCGGTCATCATGTATTCGTAACCCCAACAATGGTCTTTCGGGTTTTCACCTTATGGAAAAGATGACGTTTACCCTACATTTGTCTAGTTACGACGATTATCGATTATCCATTTGGCGCACATGAGCTCGCTAGACGTTGAAACGGAAGTTGACGACGTCGCCCTCACGCATGACGTATTCTTTACCCTCACTCCGGAGGAGCCCGGCCGCCTTGATCGCGTCCATCGTCTTGAGGCGAGCGTAGTCCTCATACGAGACGATCTCGGCCCGAATAAAGCCTCGCTCGATATCGGAATGGATCTTGCCGGCCGCTTGCGGCGCGCGCATGCCCTTGTCGATCGTCCACGCGCGGACCTCGATCTCGCCGGCCGTGAGAAACGTCATGTAGCCGAGTAGGTCGTAGACCGAAAGAATGAGCTGGTCGAGGCCGCTCGTATCGATGCCGAGTTCTTCGCGAAAGCTTTCTGCTTCTTCATCGGTGAGGCCGGCAAGCTCGGCTTCGATCTTGCCGCAGAACCCGATCGCACGCGCGTGCTCGGCCGTGGCATGATCGAAGACGGCGCGAGCGAGCGGGCCTGGGTTCGCGATCTGCTCTTCATCGACGTTCGCGACGTAGAGGAGCGGCTTCGCCGTGAGGAGATACGATTCGCGTGCGAGTTCCATCTCCAGCGAATCGGGATCGAACGTGCGCGCCGGCGTCCCGTTTTCGAGTGCGGCTCGCAGGCGCTTCCCCGCTTCCACACGCGGCGCGAGCTTGACGTTGACGCGTGCTTCGCGATCGAGTTTGTCGAGCCGCTTCGCGAGCGTTTGAAGGTCGGCGAGTGCGAGTTCGATCGTGATGATCTCGATATCGCGCAATGGATCGGGTCCGCCCTCGACGTGCGAGACGTCGCCATCTTCGAAGCAACGTACGACCATCGCGATCGCGTCGGTCTCGCGAATGTGGCTCAAGAAGGCGTTGCCGAGACCCGCCCCCGAACTCGCGCCGCGCACGAGACCCGCGATATCGACGAAGCGCACCGTCGCGTTCACTATTCGCTTCGCGCTAACAATATCGGAAAGGACCTTCATCCGCAGATCGGGGACGGGAACTTCTCCGACGTTGGGTTCGATCGTTGCGAAAGGGTAATTTGCCGCGAGCGCTTGCGCGGAACGGGTGAGCGCGTTGAAAATTGTCGACTTGCCGACGTTCGGGAGACCGACGATACCACATGAAAGAGCCATAGGAGCGACGCCGTGCGTTCGCCCGGGGCAAGGAATCGTCCTGGACGCGTGGGATTCAACCACATGCGCCAAATGAAGGTCGACCGGCTCGGAATCGACTTGCTGACTCACGACCCCGTCGTCATCCTCAAAGACCTCGAAGGCAAACGGTTTCTCCCGATTCTCATCGGACCGTTCGAAGCAACCGCGATCGCGTTGGCGCTCGAAGGAACGGCCGTTCCGCGGCCGCTCTCGCACGATTTGATGCGCACGATGCTCGAAGCGATGCACGCCACGCTCGAGCAGATCGTCATCCACGATATTAAGGACTCGACTTTTTTTGCGAAGCTCATCGTGCGCGCCAACGGCGACACGCAAGAGATCGACGCGCGCCCTTCGGACGGCATCGCACTCGCGCTTCGCATGTCGGCGCCGATCTTCGTGGCCGATAAAATCGTCCTCGAAGAAACGGTCGCGGATAAGAAAGCCGAAGCCGAAGAATCGAATCGTTTTCGCAAGTTCATCGAAGAACTCAGGCCGAGCGATTTTAAAGAATAAGTTGGAACACGCCGACGTCGGTGTTTTCGGTGGTTCGGGTTTTTACTCGCTCATCGAGAACTCACGCGAGGTTTGGATCGAAACACCGTATGGGATGCCGAGCGATAAAATCGCGCTCGGCGAACTCGGTGGCAAATCCGTCGCGTTCTTACCGCGTCACGGCCGCGATCATCGCTACCCACCGCACATGGTCAATTACCTCGCAAACATGTGGGCCATGAAGTCGCTCGGCGTCTCGCGCATCATCGCGCCCACGGCATGCGGCTCGCTCAAAAAAGAGGTCGAGCCCGGGCACATGGTCGTCGCCGATCAAGTGGTCGATCGCACGACGGGTCGTCGCGACACGTATTACGATGGGCCGATCACGACGCACGTGAGCTTCGCCGATCCATACTGCCCGCAGTTGCGACCGATCGCGGTCGATGCGCTCCGTTCGCTCGGCGTCACGACGCACGAACGCGGCACGATCGTCGTGATTCAAGGCCCGCGTTTTTCCACGCGCGCGGAATCGAAGTGGTTCCACGATGCGGGCTGGGAAGTGATCAACATGACCCAGTATCCGGAGTGCTATCTCGCGCGCGAACTCGAAATGTGTTACGTCAATATCTCGCTGATTACCGACTACGATGTCGGTCTGCCCGGCGCCGAGCCCGTGACGCACGAAGACGTCCTCAAAGTCTTCGCGAGCAACAACGACCGCGTCAAAGCCGGGATCGCGAAGATCGTCGCGGCGATTCCGAGCGAGGTCACCTGCGGGTGCCATAACGCGCTCGCGAGCGCGCGCGCCTGACATGAAATCATTGCAGACCGGGCGTATCGATTTTATGTCGTACCTGCGCGCGTTCGGGTTACTCGCACGCAATCCGCAGATCGCGCTCGCACCGTTTGCGGCATCGGTCGCGACGATCTTGCTCTTCATGCTCGTGCCGGCCGAAGTGGGATCGGGATTTCTCGGATCGATGAATTCGAGCATCGCGGGCCTCATCGCGCAACTCATCGGGTCCTTCGGACTCGCCGTCGCCCTCATCGTTGCGGAGACGGCGTGGCGGAGGGGGAAAGCGCCCTTCGATGATGCGTGGGAAGATGCGCGGCGCAAAGTCGGCCAGATCGTCTTCGCGGCGTTCGGGATCAATTTTGTCGTTTACGTGGCTGGGCTCGTCGGCGGCCTCCTCGGGCCGATCGGCGCGATCGTGCTCACGATTCTCGCGTACGCGATCTTCATCTACACGATCCCGGCAGCGGCGATCGGTGGCATCCCGGGGAGCGCGGCACTCAACGCATCGGTCGAGCGTGCGAAGCGCACCGTACTCGCGACGGTACTCGTTACGGCGCTGTACCTTTTCAACCTCATCTACGTGCCGACGCTCGTGATCGAAGCGCTCAATCCGCTCTTGTTCGGTAACTCGTTTCTCGCGCAGGGCGTGGTGATCTCGCTGATCAGCGCTTTCTTCAAGGCGATCGCAACGGGCTATGTGGCGCTCGTGCTCGCGAAAGCCTACGAGGATGCCTCGGACGGTCGCTCCTACTAAGGTGACGGAAACCCGGTAAGCGCGCCTTCTAAGCTTTACATAAAGCCGAGAAAGCGATGGTGCTTGTGTTTTGGCTTTGCGTTTGCGACGCGGACCGGGTGCGAAACGGAGGCGAGGTGGCCGGTGTGAGCGAGCACGCGATCGCACCGGCGCGCACCGGATCGCGCATCGATCATACCGATGCGAACGAAGATCGCTGCAAGTTTTCGTTCGTCACGCGCGATCCACGGGTCGCGCGGATAACGGCTCGCCCAATCTTCGATAGCTTCTTGCGCGAGTAACAACATCCCGAGATCGCGCCGCGCTTCGAGGCGATCGCGACGCACGGCTTCGGAGCCGTGCCGGATCCGATTGCTCACTTCTATGGGGCTCATGTGTGCGCGGCCAAAGTAAAAATCGGCGGGCGCGAGGTCGGCGAGCCGAGTGGCGGCATATGCGGAAGCCGTCGCGTTGAAGAACACGACGACTCCGAAGGCGATGCAACGTCGAAACGCCGCTCGTTCGAAAAGCATGCTTCGAAGGTACCGCTTCCTTCGCCGTCCTCAAAGTACGACGGTCGCGATCGTGATCGCGCGCACGTCGGCCCGCTGCGCTCAGCGAGCCGCGGGCGGTGCCAGTTGCATGCGCAGCTGATCGACGACGAGACCCGCCGAGACGTTCGTGCCGGCGAGCCGCTCCGTGTCGCCGATTGCCGCGAGCATGGCGACGAGCGCGCGCGGATCGCGCATCGGAAGCTCGGCGATACGGCGGCGCTGATCGGATGCCAGGAGCGGAATATCCGCGCCTGCAACGGCGAGGGCGACCCAGTCGCGCGCAGCGACGCGCACGAGTTCGATCAGTTCGCCGACCGCCGCGCGCTTCTCGGCGCCCGTGAGACTGCGATCGTCGAGCCGTAAAAAGCTCGCATCGGCGTTCTCGCCGCGCACCGCGCGAGCGAACCACGCGAACGACGCCTCGCGCAAGCCCGCATCGTCACCGTCGAGGATCGCGCGCGCGCGCACGATGCTCCCGAGCGCGACCTCGGCGGCAAAATGTGCCTTCTCCGGATCGACGCCACCGGCGACGAGCACGCGTTCCACGTCGCTTGCAGGCAGCGGACCGAAGGCGATCTCGAGCAGGCGCGACCGAATCGTCGCGAGCAAAGCGCCAGGGCCGCTCGTCGTGAGAATGACGATGACGCCTTTGGGCGGTTCCTCGAAGAATTTGAGGAGCGCGTTCGCGGCCTCGTGCGTCGCGAACGCAACGTCACCGAGCATCACGACGCGATAGGCGCTACGATATCCATGTAGCGAGAGTTCGCGGACGAGATCGCGCGCGGAAAGCTCCTCATCGTGCAGAGCGCTCCCGCGCTCTTTCCCGATCTTCACGACGCCTTCCGAGGAGACGAAATCTGGATGCGTACCCGCGACGAAAAGCGTGCATCCCGGGCAGACGCCGCAATAGCCGAGCACGGTCGGCTTCTGAGTCTCGCAGATGAACGATTGGGCGAGGCGACGTGCGAAGGTCTTCTTCCCCACACCCGCCGGCCCGGTGAAAAGATAGCCGTGGGCCAGTCGTGCGCGATCGAGCCCGCCGAAGAATGCGAGCGGTGCTTTCGCACCGACGACATCGAACGTACCCGTAACCCCGGTCATACGCCAAACTTCGCCGCAACGATTGCGGTTGCCGTCTCGCACAGCGCATCGGGTGCGAGCGTGCCGTCGAGGGTTACGATACGCGCGTCCTCACGTGCGAGTTCGAGATAGCCCGCGCGCACACGTTCGTGAAATTCCGTATCTTCACGTTCGAGGCGATCGATCGCGACATGCGCGGCCTCCGCGCGCGACGCGACGCGCGAGCGCGACACCTCGACCGGTACGTCGATCAAAAACGTCAGATCGGGCAGTCGCCCGCGCGTCGCCGTATCGACGAGCGTGCGGAGCGTATCGTAGGCGAGACCGCGGCCGAATCCTTGATACGCGAACGTCGCATCGACGTAGCGATCGCAAAGCACCCACGCCCCGCGCGCGAGCGCGGGTTCGATCACGTCGTCGATGAGTTGCGCGCGCGACGCGTTAACCACGAAGGCTTCGGTGAGCGGGGAGAGGACGACGCCCGGCTCCACAAATGCCGCGCGTAAGAGATTACCCAGCGGCGTACCGCCAGGTTCCCGCGTCGTCACGATGGCGCGCCCACGCGAGGCGAGCGCCCCCGCGAGGCTCGAAAGAAGCGTCGATTTGCCGCTCCCCTCGATGCCCTCAACGGTGATGAATCGACCGGGGTACGACGCGGCTACGCGGGCGCTCCGGTCCCGTACGGCAGATCGTTGCTCCGGAAGAGGACGAGTCGGCGATTGGGCTCCATACCCGTGCTCCGCGACATCACGCGATGCTCTTCGGCGAGTTGGTGTTGCAGGCGACGGACGTACGATGTTTGCGGCGCGAGTTCGACGGGTTTGCTATCGAGCAAGACTTTATAGATGGCTTCCGAGGCTTCGCGGATCGCGATCTCTTCGGCATCGATCGAAGGCAGCGCGAAGATATCTTTGAGCGCGTTCATCACCTGTGCCGTCGTGTTCGTTTTGATCGAGTAGATCGGTACGTTTTCCATCGCGATGGATTTTAGTTTATCGCTCTCCTTGCGTTCGAGCGATTTGAGCGTGAGCACCACATCGGCATCGTCCCACTTGCGAGCGATCGATGCGTTGACGCCGAGGTTATGGATCGCGCGTTCGATTTTGTTGCGCGAGACCCCGTAGGGAAAGAGCAACACGTGTTGCGCGTCGCTTCGCGTTTCGAGATCGTGCTCCGCGAGATCGGCTTCGCGCATCGCTTGCGCGAATTCGGATTCCGGTGAATTTGCCGCGACGAATTTGGGCGAACCGCTCGCGTTCGAAACGTTCGCACGTTTGGGTGTTGCGAGGCCCGTCGCTTCTTGCACGACCTGCACGGCGCCGCCGGGAAGACGCTGACGTACTTCGGCTTGCGGTTGATAGCCGCGCAAGAGCGCGTCGACCGTTTCGGCAACGTTTTGATAGATCGAGAGCCGATTGCGATCGTTGATCTCGATGAGCACGTCGAACGTCGGCGGCGCTTTACGTTCGAGGACGGTCTTGCGCGTGCCGCGGCGGCGCGCTTCTTCGTCGCTGAGCGTCACCGTGCTGATGCCACCGACGAGATCGGAGAGCGTCGGGTTCATCAGCAGATTTTCCAGGGTCTTGCCGTGTGCGGTACCGATGAGCTGCACGCCGCGCTCGGCGATCGTGCGCGCGGCCATCGCTTCCATCTCGGTCCCGATCTCGTCGATGACGACGACTTCGGGCATGTGATTTTCGACGGCTTCCACCATGACATTGTGTTGCAACGCGGCGTCGGCAACTTGCATACGTCGCGCGTGACCGATACCCGGATGAGGGATATCGCCGTCTCCACCGATTTCGTTCGACGTATCGACGACGACGACGCGCTTGCGATCTTCCGAAAGCACGCGCGCGCATTCGCGCAAGATCGTCGTCTTTCCGACGCCCGGCGGTCCGAGTAAACACACGGATTTACCGGCACGAATCACATCGCTGATGATATCGATCGTGCCATACACGGCGCGTCCGACGCGACACGTGAGCCCGACGACTTTTCCTTGACGATTGCGAATCGCAGAGACGCGGTGCAGCGTCGATTCGATACCGGCGCGATTGTCGCTCCCGAACGGCGATAGGTGCGAACTTACGTGCGCGAGATCTTCGAACGTCACCGCCGTCTCGGATAAGAAAACGAAATCGTCGAGAAAACGGGCTTCCGGCGAGCGCCCGAGATCGAGGACGACTTCGACGAGCGATTCGAAGTTTGGAAGGCGAACGAGCGCTTGCCGGATCGGTAGGGGGAAGATATCCAGCAGGTTCGTGAGTTCGCTGTGGGCGGAGAGAATCTCGGCGTTAACGGCCAATGCACGTCCTCGGCGAAAATTCGGTCGGTTGCCGGCCTTGCGAGCCGGCTCGTCCCGTGGTGGCGGTCTTAGGGAATCGAATGACCGTGTTCCTGTACTACCCGGATCGACCGTAGTTCCGAGTCGTAGGGTCCTTGCATACGAACGCCGGCTTTTTTTTCCAGATCGAGATACTCGACGATCGCTTGCGTGATTTCTTCCCCGGGCGAGATAACCGGAATGCCCGGTGGATACGGTGTGATCACCTCCGCACAGATGCGTCCCGCGCTCTCTTTGAATCGCACGATTTCCGTGGGCGCTAAAAATGCGTCACGCGGAAGCATGCAAATCGGCGGGATGGGGGGTAAATTGTACGTCCCGGTCTCGAGTCGGCGTTCGAGAACGCCCGATGGCGAAAAGACGTCGATCGGACGATCTTCGCGCGAGAGTTCCTTGACGCTGTAGACCAGGCGGTCCGCCGCATCTTGGGTCGTGCCGATGGTGAAGAGTGCGAGGCAGTTGAAAAGATCGGCCAGCTCGCACTGAACGTTGTAGCGTCGGCGTAAGATTTCTTCGGCTTCGTAGCCCGTGTAGCCCAGGTCTTTAACGGTAATCGTGATCTTCGTCGGATCGAGATCGTAGACGCCGGGT
This sequence comes from Vulcanimicrobiota bacterium, assembly GCA_031420415.1. Lineage (GTDB taxonomy): Bacteria > Vulcanimicrobiota > Vulcanimicrobiia > Vulcanimicrobiales > Vulcanimicrobiaceae > JANYGA01. Next base: position 50,237 of record JANOMT010000056.1, on the reverse strand, counting down.
TTGCCAACTTGTTCATCACCGAAGCAATAGATACCGGGAATCGCGTTGAGGCGACGGCGCGTATCGTTCGCGAGTTCGATCGTGCGCGAGAGGAGCGCGGCTCCCTCCATCGCCATCTGTCGCCGCGCGACATCGAGCGATGCGACGAGCACGAGATTCGGCGACGTCGAAAGGAAGAGTTTCACGACTGCTTTGAGCCGGTCGAGACGGATGCGTTCGCCCTTCTGATGCAGCATCGCCGTTTGCGAGAGACTGCCGAGCATTTTGTGCGTCGAATTGATACATATATCCGCACCCGCTGCAATCGCATCGATCGGAAGTGCCGGATGGAAGTGAAAGTGCGGCCCCCACGCTTCGTCGACGAGAAACGGAACGCCAAACTCGTGCGCGACGGTAGCGATGCCCTCGAGATCGGCTGCCACGCCGTAATACGTCGGGCTCACGATGTAGACGGCTTTGATGTCGGGGTGTTCCGCAAGCGTCGCACGCACGGTCTCGGGCGTGATCGTATGATCCATATGTAAGCCCGTATCGACTTCGGGCTTCATCCAGATCGGTTGCGCGCCGCTCATGATGAGTCCGCCCATCGCGCTCTTGTGCGCGTTTCGCGGAAGCGCGATTTTATCGCCGGGATTGAGTGCGGCCATCATCATGATTTGATTGCCGCTCGTCGATCCGTTGATCAGAAAAAACGTGTGATCGGCATCGTACGCGGCGGCGGCAAGAGCTTGCGCTTGTGCGATCGCCTCTTCAGGCTGTAAGAGATCGTCGAGGCCGCGGATCTGCGTAAGATCGATCGCGAGCACATTATCGCCGAGAAATTCGCGAAGCTCGCGATCCATGCCACGGCCCTGCATGTGACCGGGGGTGTGAAATGGGATGACGCCAGAATCTACGTAATCGAGAAGGACATCGAAGTACGGCGTCCGGCTTTGATCCACGGAACACCGTGTTCTTCGCAGTCGCGAGCGGTTCCGCTTCGTTCCGCACGCCGTTCTGCGAAAAATGCTTACGTTCGCGCGCGTAACACGATGGCGAGCATCGCAACATCGCAGGCCGCTTGCGCGAACGTTGCGACCGCGCGTGCGGGTTCGTTTGCGTTAAGTCGCGCGATCGCGATTGCATCGTAACCGCGTGCGGAGAGGTCGCTATGGATCGGCACTTGCACGAATGCGGTAATGCCCAAAACGATGACGCCCGCGCCCGCAGCCGCGAGGGGTAGCCACATCGGTACGCCACGCGGCCGATCGAACGCGAGCGCTGCGTTCGCGAAGGCCGCGATCAGTAACGCGGGTCCGATCGAAAACGTAATGCGCTCGGAGTGAAACGCGTGAAAGGCCGGAAATTCGGACGCGCCGACGCGCGCGAAATTCGGATACGCGACCGTCGCGATGTACGTTTCGATGCCGAACGCGACCAGCGCTGCGACTGAAGCGATGAGGAGCATGCCGTTTTGGACGTCGGAACGAAACGTTGCGTCGCGCGCTAGAGTTCGGGTTCCACGACCTCGTCGATCGAGACGTTGTAGAGGAAGAGAAATTTATGCCATTCGCCCGGTAGCGTGTTGCGTTTGACGCGAATCCACGGAATGTATTTCGGCGCCTTCGGCTTACGGCGCAGCGGCATGTTCGCGTGTTCGGGTGTGCGGTTGTTCTTGCGGTTATTGCAGCGCATGCACGCGCAGACGAGATTTTCCCACGTCGAAGGGCCGCCTTTACTTTTGGGTAGCACGTGGTCGACGGTCATGAGGCGCTCGCCGCGCAGACTGCAGTACTGGCATTGGTAATCGTCGCGCAACAGGATATTTTTCTTGGTGAGCGCGACTTTCTGCATCGGCCGACGAATGTAATAGAGCATGCGGATGATCGAGGGCATCCGCATCTCGTACGTGGGCGAACTGAGCATTTGCGAGCGTCCGTGGACGACTTCGGCCTTCCCGGAAAACAAGAGTTTGACCGCACGTTGAAAGCTCGTGATATTGAGCGCTTCGTAGGTGAAATTCAACACTAAAACGTCGGTCACGGTCGCCTTTCTTTCCGAAGCGCACGGGTGGCGAAGACGCGAGAAGCGAGGCTCATGTGCCTCGCTTCTTGACGTAAGAAAGCCGCAATTCGGTGAGCATCCTTGCGATCTCGGCCCGTTCGTCTCCGGATAACCTCGCCGATATTCGGTCGTAGGCACGCCCGGCGATGTCGATTGCGATCTCAGCGTCGTCGAGGCGACGCGTTTCTTCGCCATCGGTCGCGGCAACGTCCAAAAGACCGTGCGCGACGAAGGCGAGGTTCGCAACGACCTCAATCATGACGATCTCGATCGACGGCACCGTCGTCGTGTTCGGCTGATCTGCCATTATCTCTATATTCAGCCGTGCGCGCCGGGCTTCCTCGCATGAAGCGTTTAACGGCGGGGCATGATACATAGCGCCCGGCCCCTGGTCGCTCCCCTACGGCTAGCATTCGGCATCCTCGTACTCATGGCCGTCGGAATCCAGCTTGGCGCCGCCTCGCAGAAGCCGAACTTTCACGCCGCCAACTTCTTCGGTTTCTTTACCATTTTGAGCAAAACGTTCGCGGCGCTCGTTTTCTCTACAGCGCGGCACGCTCGCGCGATCGCCTCCACGGGCTCGATGTCTTACGCGGCGGAGCGACGCTCGCGATGGCACTCGTCGGGATTATTTTTTCGATCTTACTCGCGAAGCTCGATTCCGATGTCATCCCTTGGGTGAACATCGTCCTTCACTATGTGATGCCAGTCATCGTGGTCGTCGATTGGCTCGTCGTTCCGCCCTCGACGCGGCTCGGGTTTCGCGACGTTGGTTTTTGGGTCGCGTTCCCGGCGGCATATGTCGTCTACACGCTCGTCCGCGGATCGATCGTGCACTGGTATCCGTATCCGTTTTTGAATGTGGACGTCATCGGATACTCAGGTGTCGCCGCTTACGTCGCCGGCATCCTCGTCTTCACGGTGATCGTCGCGACGATCGTCCGCGCCATTGGAAACGCGCGTCGCACCTCAATGAGCGGTGAAATTGGTTATGATCTCGCCCGATAATTCGGCTTTCTTCGTCTTCTTATCATAAACGCAAATGGCCGACGAAAGGCCGGGAAGTTGCGCGAGACCTTTGGGCGATTGGGGCCGGCCATAGACTTGGGCGATGCCGTAACTCGCGCTCCCAAACGCATCGACGAGAACGATCGGGTCGGCGAACCGTGAATTGGCAAGCGCCGTACACGTCTTCGAGACGCTCGCCTTAAACGTAGCATAGGCGGCATCGGATGAAGCGAAAGCGACACCCGTCGACGACGCGAAGGCGAGCGTGCAAAACGCCGAAATGGCGATGTAGCGATGCATGAATATCTCCTCCGGGATCCTTGAAGCGCTTGTTGTCCGACGTATTCTAAGTCGTCGCCTACCGCCAGCCCTTGGAACATGCGTACCGCTGACGAACGTACGCTCGAGCAGCCCCGGCACGTTCGACCCACGGCGCTCGAATAAATATCGTGGGAAAGGCGATTGGGCCGAGTGCGGGGATTCGTGCAGAGAAACTACGGCCTCGCTGCGCCGTACGACGTCTTATAAGCAGAGCAGGTCGGCAGCTGGTAGATCGTTACCTCCATCTCGTCCGAGGCGTGGAGCGTTCGTGCGAGTCGAGCCCGAGCATGCATGAACCTGCGGAACTTCGGGAACGAGCAGAGGCGTTGCGTCCATGCAATGCTTTAACATCGGAGGATAGATGAATCGGAAATCGATCGGCGGCACCGTCGCCTTGAGTTTACTCGTCGCCGCGAGCGCGACGTCAGCGCAAACGTTACCAGTTCAGAAATTTCCATTCAAGTCTGGGCCGGTAACGATCTCATCGTGTTCGCTCAACGCGAACGGTAACGTCGTCGCGAACAACAGCCTCGACGTCAAATATTTCCAAAACGTCCCGAAACGTCAACTCGCCTCGGTCACGTTCCGCGTGCGCTATGCCGGGCAGACTGCCGTCTTTACCGACGTCGGCGATTTCTCTTACGACAAGGCAATCGACCACAAATTTAACGTGCTCGGCGGCGCACCGTTTACGGGTGCCAACCCTCAAGTCTGCCGCGTCCTCACGGCCACATTCGCCGATGGCGAAACCGTCACGCCGCAATACGAGGGCGACGTCGATGTCGATATGATGCCGACGGCGGCGGAAGCGGCCGAACCCGGTACCGCCGACGCGCGCAAGACCTCATCGCATCCAATCGTGCAGCAGACCTACCCCTATAAGTCGGGTCCGGTTACGATCTCTTCGTGCTCGGTCAACAAGAGCGGCAACGTCGTCGGAAATAAAAGTTTAAACATTAAATATTTCCAGAACGTGCCAACTCGTCATTTGCAATCGGTCACATTCCGCGTGCGTTACGGCGGGAAGACCGCGACCTTCACCGACGCCGGTACGTTCACTTATGATGCGCCAATCGACCATACGTTCAATTTCTTCGGCGGCGCGCCGTACATGAACGAACACCCCGAAGTCTGCCGCGTCATTACCGCGACCTTCGGGGATGGCGAAATCGTCGACCCGGTCTACGCCGGCCGGACCACCACGGAACCCGCGGGAGACGCGTTGCCCGCCGCTCCAGTTCCAGCCCCAGCCTCGACGCCGTAATGAGAGCCAGGATGCGGGTCGCTATGCGATCCGCGTCCGCTCGCGCACCATTTTCAGAAAATACGCGTGGACGCGCGTATCCCGCGTCAATTCAGGGTGGAACGACGTTCCCAACACGTGCCCCGCGCGCACGAAGACGCCATGCCCGCCGTGCGATGCGAGCACCTCGACATCCGGGCCAGCGCGTTCGATCCACGGCGCACGGATGAATATTGCGGGAAAGGGCTCCGGCCCGAGTGCCGGGATCGCGAGTGGAATTTCTTCGCTAGCGAGTTGGCGTCCGAAGGCATTTCGGCGAACGGTCACGTCGAGTAACCCGAGCGTGCGCTGTTCGAGCCCGGCAATCTCGCGCGCGGCCACGATCATGCCCATGCACGTGCCCCAAAGCGGCATGCCCCCTCGTACGCGCGCGACGAGCGGCTCGGCGAGTTCGAACCGATCGAGCAACCGGATCACCGTCGTCGATTCGCCGCCTGGAATGACGAGACCGTCGACTTCATCGAGGTCTGTACGCGTTTTGACCGCAAGCGTCCGCGCGCCAACGTCGCGTAACATCGCGACGTGTTCGTCCACATCGCCTTGAAGCGCGAGCACGCCGATAAGTGGCCGCGGCGCATCGTGCGGCCCAGCCGACGTCGCGTCGCGAACCACTTCGGTCATTTAGTTTCCGCGCACGCTCATGAGCTGCTTCTCGTCGAGCTGGCGGATATCGACGCCGTCCATCGGCTTCGCGCCCGCAAGCGTCATCGATGCTGCGACGATCGCCTTGGGGTCGTTGTAATGCGTCGTCGCAGCGACGATCGATTTCGCATATTTGAGCGCGATATCGGGATTGACTTTGGGAAAGCCATTGTCGTCGTACTCGGGCACGCCGTTCTTGTAGATCGCCGCTGCTTTGAAGATGCCGCTGCCGACGAAGATGCCTTCGGCACCGAGTTGCATCATGAGCGCGGCATCCGCCGGCGTCGAGACGCCACCCGCACAAAAAAGGACGACGGGCAACTTCTTCTCGCGAGCGACATATTGGATGAGATCGAGCGGAGCCCCGATATCGCGAGCGCGTCGCACGAGCTCTTCTTCGGGCATGGCGCCGAGTTCGGCGATCTGATCGCGAATCGTGCGCATGTGGCGCACGGCTTCGACGATGTTGCCGCTGCCCGCTTCGCCCTTACTGCGAATCATCGCCGCGCCTTCGGCAATACGTCGCAACGCTTCACCGAGGTCTTTCGCGCCGCAGATGAACGGCACGTCGAACTTATTTTTGTCGATCTGATACTTATCGTCGGCGGGCGTGAGCACTTCGGATTCATCGATATAATCGACCCCGAGCGCCTGAAGACACTGCGCCTCCGCGAGATGGCCGATTCGGGCCTTCGCCATCACGGGGATCGTTACGGTATCCATGATGCGCTGGACGAGCGCGAGATCGCTCATGCGCGCGACGCCGCCGTTGAGGCGAATATCGGCGGGGATCCGCTCCAGGGCCATGACGGCAACGGCGCCGGCTTCCTGGGCGATCGCGGCCTGCTCGGCCGTGACGACGTCCATGATGACGCCACCCTTGAGCATTTGCGCGAGACCGCGCTTGACAGTGACGGTGCCTTTTTGCGATCGCGATTCATTCACGTGCGTATTCTCCCTTGGTGAGATCTCAAGCGCCGCATGCGGCACTAGTGTCCCTATCTTACCAGGGCCAATCAAGCAGCATGGTAGTGACGCTCAGGGGGAAAAGCTCGGCTGCGAAACCGGGGGTAGTGTCGGAAACGACCGCGGCGCGGATGGCTTCTGCGGCGCGACCGATTGCGTGGCATCGGGGGCGATCGTTTCTTCTGCGGCGTGCGAGACGATCGGCGACGGCACCGGGGGCGAGGTGTACGTCGTATTCGGCGTATTCTCGGAGGCCGGGTCGTCGCTTGCTTTTGTCGAGTCTGCCTTCGATTTCGAATGTTTCGGGTCGGGCGTATTCGCTCTGCGCGGTGGGCGCGCCGTCTCGACCGGTTCGGGCTCCGGCGTGATGCGCGGGTCGGGGAACGCAGGATCGGTCGCCACCGAAAGTACCTGACGCCGCTTCCACAACGCACGGGTCTGGGGGGAATCCGACGATCCGGGAGAGGGCGTCGCGATCGGCGTCGCGGCTGCTTCGGCGCCGCGCGACGAGATCTGCCGCAGGACGCGACCACCCATGTTATTGCCGACGAGAATCGCGATGACGAGCACGAGTGCCCCCATCACGAGCACCGTGCTCAGGCCGGGGCGCTTACCGCTCACGCGAGCGCACCCGCAAAGATCTCGCAATCGACGGGCGTGCCTGAGAGCACGAGTTGCGTCATCTCGCCTGGTGCGAGGTGCGCGTGGCGGATCTCGCCACGAAATTCGATCGAGACGTCACGCGCTGCGTCGAGCAAGTTACACACGAACGCCCGCACCGCGCCTCCCTCTTCTTCAAATGCGATCGCACCGACTTCCATCGGCGAGATCGCGATCTCGTCGCTAATGTCGACGCCTGCGTATATGCAACGGTACGGTTCTTCACCCGAGGCTTCCCGCATATCGGTGAAGATGCGCGCCGTGGCCCGATCGATCACGTAGGTGCAGCGCTCGCCACCCAAGCGCACGCGTATCCCCGCCGACCACGACCAGCCCGTCGGCAGATTCGGTGCGAGATGTGGCCGACCACTCGTACGATAGCCATCGATACCACCGACGGTTTCGGCGACGGCCCACAGATATTTCGCACCCGTCCATGGCGAGAGGTACATGCCGCGATTGGTGAGCGAACCCCCATCGAACCACTCGGCGAATTGACCGGGCACGGCGTTGCGCCGCGCGCCCTCCTCCATCGTCGCGTAGATCGTCTCGAGCCACTGCGCGCTTTCATCGACGAAACCGTTGCGTGCGAGGGCGACTGAGAACCACAGCGTGAGATCGGGCCAGATGCCGCCGAGTAAACCGAATCCGTGTGAGGGAAAATACCAGGAATCCGCCGTGGAGATCGTGCGCAAACCGACGGGCGTGACGAAGTCCGCTTCGAGCAATCGTTGCAAGATCGCGCGACGTTGATCGGGGTTCGCAATCTCGAAAAGCACGGGGAAGATTTCGTCGGCCGTAAACGTGTCTTGATAGTTGCCGTCTTTATCGTAATTCAACACGAATTCGCCCGTGTCGGGATTGAAGAGATGCGCCATCATTTTTTCTCGTAAACTCGCCGCTTCACGCGAGTAGCGTTCCCAATGTTCCCGATCCTCGACGACCGCACAGAGCGTCGCTGCCGCTTCGAGGGCAAAAACGCATTCGGCGTTGATCTCGGTGACCGCACCGTCGAGCGTGTAGTAGGGAATGATATTGCGCCACGACGCGATGCCGTACATATCGACGCCTTTCGCATTGCACCACACGAGACCGTTGGCATCGCGCTGCGAGAGGATGTAGTCCGCAATCTTGACGATCGTGGGAACGAGCCCGCGCACCCACGCGTCGTCGCGCGTCGCGTTATAATGATGGAGGATCGCGACGAGATGAAGCGGGGTATCGTCGTTGATGTTGAGATCGTAGGACGTATTGAAGCCGCTGCTCCCACGCACGTATTCCACCACTTGCCCCGATGGTTCGAGAAAGCGATTGAAGACGTCGATCGCATCACGGCTGAATTGCGGCAGAAAGTAATCGAACCCGTGCACGAACCACGACGTGTCGCGCGAGACGAGGATATCTGAGGGCGGCGAATTCGTCGAACCCCAGCCTTTCGGATAGTCTTTGATGATCCGCAGCATGTTCGCTTTCGCCCACACGACGCCGCGACTCACGACCGGTGAGGGCACGAGGAAACGCGCGTCCCTGAGCGCGTTTGCGTAGTAGGCTTGCGTCGCATCGAGCGCGTGCGGATCGGCCAGAAGATCGTCGATCGTCGCGCGCGCGGCTGCGCGGCCGGCGTTGTCGTAGACGACCGCGATGCGCAGCGACGCGCGCTCGCCTGGTGCGACGCTCACGCGATATTCGAAGGCGCCGTAGATGCGGCCACGCACGGTCGCCGCGAGTTCGGGTGTGACTTCGGTGAGTTGCGCGTCCTCGGGGAGCGTGCCGCGCCGCATCGCTTGTTGCAAGACGGCCTCGCGCACCGCGCAAACCGCGGCGACGGGCGCGCGCGAGGCGCCCCACAAGCGTGCCGCGCCCGACTCTTCGTTCCACGAACAGAGATAGGGGCCGTCGCGCTCGGCATGGACTTCGGTTTCGGGTTCGCCGTAAAAACGTTGCCCGACCATGAGTGCCGAGGGGAAGATCGCCGCATCGACGGGTTCGCGACTCGCGTTGTGAAGCGAGATCTCGACGACGAAGGCCACGGCACGATCGTGTCGTGGGCCGTGTGGCACGTAAAAACACTCGGTCACGCGCAGGCGATCGTCGAGCGCGAATTCGGAGATCTGCGCGTACGGCAGAAACGTAAAGTTCCGTTCGATTTGATACGGAAAAATCGTGCGCTCGCGATCGCGTAGGCGATAGGCGACTTGGTGTGTGCCGAAGATGATGCGATCGCTATCGGCATCCCAGAGCCCGCGGACGCCGCCTTTGGGCGTGCACGACGCAAAGGTCTTGAAGTTTCCGAGCGTGAGCCCCATCGGCGTCTCGGACTCGGGCAGCACGTAAGCGCAGAATTCGTTGTGCTGGGCATCGTAGGAGGGCGTCATAGAGCGATTCGAAGCTTCGGAGCGCATCCGGGCATGCCCGCCTCGCGCGAGGTTCGAGTCGCGCATCTACGAAGCATCGCAAGCGTGCTCAGGCTCCTCGCTCCTGCCAAGATCAACATTACACTCGAGATCCTTTCACGGCGCGACGACGGCTATCACGCGCTGCGTAGCGTGATGCTGCCGATCGCGCTCTATGATGAGATCGAAATGACGCCGAGCGAAACGACACGATTCGAAACCAGTGATACCTCGCTCGCTTCCGACAATCTCGTGATGCGCGCGTTCGACGCGAGCGGCGTTACGACGACGTACGACGTGCGCCTCACGAAGTCGATACCGGTCGGCGGCGGCCTCGGCGGCGGTTCGAGCGATGCAGCCGCCGTCTTACGCGCTGCGATGCGTGGCGATCTCGGCGCCACACCGGCCGCAACAGATTGGATCGCCGTCGCCGCGAAACTCGGCTCGGACGTACCCTTTTTTTTGATCGGGACGGGTGCGCTCGTGGAGGCCTACGGCGAACGCGTCACCGCGATCGGTGCGCTACCACCGTGGTGGGTCGTGGTCGTGCGGCCGCACGCGTTCGTCGCGACGGTCGATGCATATCGACGGCTCGATACGGCGCGGACGAGCGCGCCCGTGCCGTCGCGCGCGCGGGCGACGAGCGCGTCGCTTGCGGCCATCGATGCGTTGCAGCGTCGCGATTTCGCGGCGCTCGATGCTTCGCTCGTGAACGATTTTCACGATCTCGTGCTCGGCGCGTATCCCGACGTGGCACGCGCGCACTTTGCTTTCGTCGCCGCGGGTGCCCCGCGCGTATTGCTCTCGGGATCGGGCTCGTGTCTCTTCGCGCTTTTCGAAGATGAGACGCGCGCGCGCGCGGTCGCAGCCGCAATCGATCCGGCTTCGTACGAAGCGCTCTTTACGGTGGCGTTGCATCGCGACGACGCGTGGCGCTGACGATCGCGGCCGTCGTTCTCGCCGGTGGCCCGGCCGATGAAGTTTCCGCGTTGGCGCCCGGCGTCGTCAACAAGGCCTTCGTACCGATTGCAGGCACGACGCTCGTCGCGCGCACGATCGCGTCGCTGCGTTCCTCGCCACAGGTCGGCCGCATCGTCGTCGTCGCGCCGATCTCCGCACATGACGATCCCGCACTCCGCGACGCAGACGAACGGCGCGCCGATGGTGCGACGATCACCGAAAGCTTGCGCTCGGGTCTCACCGGATTCGATCGCGACGAGCTGGTGCTCGTGGTCGCGTCGGATCTGCCGATTATTTCGCGCGAGGCAATCGATGAGTTCGTCGGGATCGCGCGGAGTCGCGATTGCGATCTAGCGTACTCGTGTTTGGAGAAGCGAACGCATCTTGCGGCGTATCCGGAGGTTCCGCATACGTGGGCGCGATTGCGCGACGGCTCGTATTGTGGCGGCGGTCTCGTCGCGATGCGCCCTCGCGCACTCGAGCGCCTCGCGACGTTTCTCGGACGTTTGGGTGCGGCGCGAAAGTCGCCGTTGCGGCTTGCAGCGATCTTCGGGCTTCCGACGCTCGCGCGATACGCGATTCGACGGCTCTCGATCGCCGATGCCGAGCGTCGCGGCAGCGCGCTCGTCGGCATCTCCGTCGCCGCCGTCGTGAGCACGCACGCGGACATCGCGGTCAACGTCGACCGCGCGAGCGACGTAGCGATCGCAGAGCGAATCGTCCGTGCAAGGCGACGATGACGAACGATCAGCAGAGGGGTTTCTCAAGAGGTCGTCTCTGCAAGCGATGTTAACCGAGCCGTCGATGCCTCCAGGTATGCGGACGTATTTCCGAATGGGCTGGATTTTAGGCAGAACACTTTCGGTTCAACGGGCAGCTCAGCCGCTTTCATGCGATGCATGGAGCGTTTGCAAACGGCTCGCCGGACCGGTGGCTTCACGAAAATACTTTTCGGACGTGAACGATTAGATACATCGTCATCTGCCTACATGACAAAGTCACTTGCGGTCGTTGACCGGGCGTCGGGCGCTTTCGTACCAGCCCTACGTGAGCACAGTCACTTCGCCACTAAGCAACGTATATTCGGCCCCCACAATGCGTAAGTCACCTCGAGCAACGGCCGCAGCGAGAACGGGGCCAGCGCTACTGAGCTGCAAGACTTGCGCGCGGACGTTGGCCAGCACCGCGTCCTCGTAACTACCCGTCTTAGCGATAGATTTGATTCCAGGCTCGATACCGGCCTGAAGTGCATTAAGATGTGGGGGAAGCGGAGACCCACTCTTGATGGCGTCGACCGTCGCCTTTATGGCTCCGCAGCCTTCATGCCCGAGGACGACGATTAGTTTCGCGTTGAGATTGCTGTAACCATACTCGAGAGTCCCGAGGCCTACGGTATCGGCGAAATTACCGGCGACCCGAACCACGAATAAATCGCCGATATGTTGGTCGAAGATTAACTCGGGCGAAACGCGTGAGTCCGAACATGAGAGAACGCTCGCGAAAGGAGCCTGATGTTCGGCAAATGCAAGGCGCCGCTCGGCACCGAGATTTCCATTTGCGAGGGCGCCTTTAACGAATCGTCGGTTTCCCTCTTGGAGGCGGCTCAGGGCCACATCCGGCGATACCGCGGACGTTGCGGTTGGTTGCGCGGCCTGAACTTCGCCTTGCAGGACAAGGCCGGCCAAGACCGTGATCGCGCCCCCTATTACGACTCGGCGGGATGGACGTTCGTCTATTTGCATCTGCGCACTCCCTCAAAAGCGGATTTAATACGGTAATTAACATGGTGGAACGCCGTTCATAGAAGCCGGCGCGAGACGGTTCCATATTATTGCACATCCGTCTCACGAAGTGTAGACGCTCTCCTCGGCGAAAGTGTATATCATCGACGTCGGCAACACACAGGCCAGCGATCGTTCACAACATCAGAGCTCGATCGTGTGCTGCCGTACCGCAATAATGCAGCCACAACATGTGAATACAACGACGATAACTTTAGACCGCCCGGAAACGCATTGTACGTTAAGTAAAAAGACGAACGCCGCGAGCGCCAGCAATGATCGACTCGACCTTGCGCCCGTCTAGAAAGGCCAACCCGCCAATACAGTGGCTACACGCGGCGACTACGACGACGAGGTGCAGCCGCCGGATCGTCAAGCCAGTACGAGTTTCCATCAGTCGGCACGATGATACGTCGCTCTTAACGATTTCCTAGCCCGACATTCCCCACGCAGCAATCGATCGAAAACTCTGCGACGTTACCGCGTACGTCGGGGGAAATAAGGTGCGGCGCGGCCGGCTTACCCTACGCAATTCCAAGTCTTATCCGCGTCACCGTCTCAGATCGCTCACTGATCTTCGCGATTGAGGAAAGAGCGGTAGCGATGAACCCAGATAATAAACTGTACACCGACGTTGATTCGCACGATGAACGTTTGGCCCATCGGATCCAATATAAGTTCTTTAGTATGAAGCCTTATTAGCGGATCAATGGCTCGAGCCGCCTTAACCGTTTCTTCAAGAAAACCAGCATCGTTATCGTATAAAAGCATCATGTGAGACATGCTGCGATTCATTTCCAAGAGATCGGTCTTCGAAGAATAGTTCAGGCACCAGCGGCTCGCGAGCTTGATGCTTGCCAAAGTGAGATTCGTAGCGGTTCATTTTTCGATTGTACAGCTCACCACGCTGTGATAGTGTCGAGAGTGCGACCAGCGTAAAATGAAGGGCGAGAAGCAATGCAGCTCAGCGCATCTCTCACAGCCTGCGCAGCAATTCGCTACGTAGTGGCGATCGTTATTATTGCGCTGTACCTACCATCGGTCGCTCGAGCCGACTCCGGCGTTCGAAATCGGCTGCTACCGCAAAGCATCATCGACGTAATGCATAAGCCGCGCTACGTCCGCGCGACCTGGACCTTGCTTGCAGCGGATTTAGCGACGAACGAGACGCTGTATGCGCTCGACCCGGAACGCCTGGCGTTTACCGGTTCCGTCCGCAAACTTTTTTCAGTGGGCGTGGCTTTATCTGCCCTCGGTGCGAACCATCGGTTTGTGACGCCGGTCTATCGCCGCGGAACCGTCGGCCACGACGGGACACTTCGAGGCGATTTGGTACTCGTCGCTTCGGGCGATCTGACGTTTGGTGGGCGCCTGCAATCGCACGACGCGATCGCGTTTACTGATTTCGATCACAACGACGCGAATAGTCTGGGAACTGCGATATTGACGCCGCAGGATCCACTCCTGGGACTCAACGAGTTGGCGCGGCAAGTGCGCGCGACCGGGCTCCGCTCGGTTCGTGGAGACGTCGTTATCGACGATCGACTTTTCGATAGTTACCGCGTTCCGAACGGAAATCTGCTCATCACACCGATGCTCGTAAATGAGAACATGGTCGATGTCTGGGGTACGCCTGCCGCGCCCGGTGAAACAACGCGCACCGGGTGGCGCCCGCAGACCTCAGGCCTGCGGGTTGTTGATTCCGTTAGAACCGCGGCTGCGGGAACGAAAGCGGTCATTACCCTCTCGCCGAATGAAAAAGCCCTCTGCGACTGGCCGAAGCCGTGCACGAAAACTGTTTTCGGAACGATTCCAATCGACTATGCCGCTCCTTTGTCCGGAGTCTCGACTTTCGTCCGAACATTTCGCGTCGAGCAACCAGCGTCTTTTGCGCGCATCGCGTTTATCGACGCCTTGACTCGCGCGGGTGTATCGGTAAGCGCACCGCTCATGGCGAAGAACAGGCCCTCGCGCTTACCACCGATAGGATCAAAACCGTCCAATACGCTCGTCGCCCGCTTCGTGTCTCCGCCCTATGCGCAAGCAGCGAAACTCGTGCTCAAAGTGAGCCTCAATCTCGGCGCTAACCTGAGTCTTTCGTTATTTGGTCTTACGCAGGGTAAACGCACGGTAGCGGGGTCGCTGGCTGCCGAGCGCACCGCGCTCGTCCAAAACTTCGGCATTCCGCCCGGCCAATTCGATTTTCCAACGAATGGAAGTGGAAGCCCGGATAGCCGCGCCACGGCGCGCGCCGTGGTAACGATGCTCGAGACCATGAGCCGGAACGCTAATGCAGGAACGTATCGAGCAGCACTACCAATTTTTGGCGTCGACGGCTCACTCGCCACAATAGGACGTTCGCTTCCCGTCCGCGGCCACGCGTACGCCAAAACCGGGACGTCAATCGACGCGACCGGGCTTAAAGCGCAAGTTTTGGCTGGCTACATTGATACGAAACGCGGCCATCATCTCGCCTTTTCGTTGTTTGTCAACAATGTCGGACCGCTCGATAGCATTGCCGACGTCGCTGCAGTACTCGGAGACCAGGCCGAAATAGTCAATGCTATCTACGAGGCGAATTAACGCGTGAACAACTGGAGAGATCGACGAGTCGTGAAAAGGTTCGACCATCGACTGTGAGTCCTATGATACCGAGCCGAGCCGATGGTATGTGGGTTTTCGATACTACCGATAACCGCGAATGCAGACAATGAGTCCCACTGAGGCGGCCATCGAAGTAAAAACTGCGAGCGCGATAGTGCGTTTGAGGTCGTGTATGTTGCCTCTTTGCGTAGGTCATTCCGCTGTGTTAGCAGAGAAAACGTATCTGTATACGATTTTTCATGGCTCGGCGCCCAGGTCGCGCACGTGACATCGCTGTTTTACTCCATCGACGCATCGGTCGCTCTCGTGCAGATCGTCTTGTTGACTGTGGCGCTTTTCTGTGGCGGTCACATCCTCGTTCGTCGGACGTTTGCAAAAACGCAATTTATCGAGCATAACGAGGTCGCCGGCTTCATCGTAGCAGTCGTAGGCGTCCTCTATGCGGTGTTACTTGCATTCGTCACGGTCGTCGTCTGGGAGCACTACGATCAGTCGCAAGATCGCGCTCGATCTGAAGTTGACGCAGCGACCGATATTTGGCGGCTCGCTCGACATCTTCCGTCACCGAACTCCCAACGCATTCGGGCAGATGTCAAACGGTTTGCAGCTTCCGTACTTAGCGACGAATGGCCGAAAATGCGCGCCGGAGCATATAGCCCGATTACCCAACGCGAGATGGTGACGCTTACCGACGACATCGCAGCTTACGAAGCGCTCAGTAAGCAACAGGGAAATTTGCAGAATCGTTTACTCGATCGCGTACAAGTCGTTAGTGACTTTCGACGCCATCGCATTTATGATACGACGAGTGGTGTACCTATCGTTCTTTGGGTGGCGCTCGTAATTGGTTCCTTTACCGTAGTCGGGTTCGTCTATCTCTTCGGCATGATAAATTTTCGCGTGCAGCTTTTAATGACGGCGGCGGTAGCAATCATGATCGGCCTCTGCTTTGGAACGATCCTCGAACTCGATTATCCATTCCGCGGTACCGTGTCGGTCTCGCCCGAGCGATGGGCAGCATTCGTAGAGATGATCACGCGTGAGCGGTAAAACTCCGAGCATCCGATCCGTAATCATACTTGTTCGTGATAACGAGATAGATTTTTCGAGCGCAGCAACGACATTCACCGCCCGCAGACTTTATTTACTGGCTAAAGCCCGACGCGCTCACTCATTCGGTCTTGATTTTAATCGCTAGAAATCGGATAATTATAAAAGGTAAACATTTAAGGTACTTACCCCGGGGTGCGGAATCGTAAAGAGTTCTTGTGGAATACGTTTGCTCGCTAAAAAACGTTATCTTCTGCCGCACGAGTCGCGTTTTCGATAGACACGAAATGCAGTTATGGAGGGTTCAGGCTTATGTGGCCCGTGATCGATAGATTTTTTAGACCTTTCGTAGCTATTTCGGTGCTTCTCATCGCAGTCGCGCCACTACAGCTTTGCGCGCAACCCGCTATTCCATCCGCTTCAATTGCCGAACTCGATGAGTTCATTTCGAAAGCAGTCGCGCAGTATGGGGTGCCGGGCGCCGCCGTCGCCGTCGTTCAAGACGGCAAGATCGTGCTCATCAAGGGTTACGGGGTCCGTAATAATACGCAGCCGGGCGCAGTAGATGGAAACACGATATTTCAGATTGCCTCCATCAGTAAGGCTTTTACCGGAGCGTTGGCAGCCACGATGGTCGACGACGGTAAGCTTTCTTGGGACACTCCGATTATCAATTATCTTCCTGAATTTGTAGACTTTGACCCGTACATAACCCGGTGGATGACGATGCGCGACTTGCTGGCGCATCGCACCGGATGGCCTAAATTTTCAGGTGATATCTTGAACACTCTCGGATACAGTCGCCCGGAAATTTTGCGCAGGCTGCGTTATCTGCAGCCAATCGTCACTTTCCGGCAGGAGGCGCAATATTCAAATCCAGGCTTCTTCGTTGCCGGTGAAGTCGAGGCACGCGTGGGCGGCGCATCGTGGAATGCGCTCCTAAAGCAGCGCATCATCGACCCGCTCCACATGACGCGCACCGGGACATCGGTTCACGATCTTTCCGACCCAAACTCGGCAATCGGTCACGAGAACATGAACGGCCGCACCGTACCGACGGCGGCGAACGATCAGGACGTTATGGGTGCTGCGGGTTCGGTAACCTCTACCGTTACGGATCTCACCCATTTCATGCAGGCGTTGCTCGGTAACGGGAACGATGGAAAGTTGCTCAAACGCGACACGGTCGCGGAAATGTTCGCGAGGAGCATGGTTGGCGAAATCGAGTTTACGGAGATGCCTCCAACAACGAAACGCACCGGATTCTTCTACGGTCTCGGATTCGACAGTATCGACTACGCCGGCCACCAAATCGTCGGGAAGGCGGGCGCGCTCGCTGGTGTGCGCACGATGATGACGCTCGTCCCAGACAAGAATTCCGGCATTGTGATTCTTGCAAATCTCAACGTCACGGCGCTTCCGGAAGCCATACGGGCATTTTACGTCGAGCGGCTACTCGGTACTTCCCCCGAAGCCGATCTTACCGATATTGCCGCTCGTAACGAAAAACTCCCCATGCTTTTCACTCCGCCAGCTCCGCCCGTGCAGCCCGGTCCGTTCGGGTATCCGCTCGCGAGTGTCGTCGGCATATATGAAAACGATCTTTTCGGACGCTGCGAGATCGCTACGGACGGACCAGGCTTACACATGTCGTGCGGTCCCGCGCATCTCGTCGCGCCGCTTCGTCATTTTGATAATGGGCAGTTTATTCGTCATTGGGCCGGCGCGACCAACGGATACGACGCGGTCACGTTCTCGATCGGTGCTGCTGGCAACGCTGACAGTTTCACCGACGAGAGCCTTGGCCGCTTTACACGCCTTCAAGTATCGAAATAACGAACGGAATCTGAATCCTCCCGAATCCGACGACCTGGGCGCGCCCGAAGAACGCCGGGACCGCATCGTTTTTGCTTTGCGGGAATTTTAAGAAAATACATCGATTTCGGCGAGGCACTGCTTCAAGCCGATCTTCACGCTAATGCCGCGCGCCTCTCCGCAACGCTGGATAGCACCGGCGATGGCGCGCTTGCAGTCCACTTGACTCAGCCCGGTGCCACACGCAGTTGCGAAAACTGCTTGCGGCAAGTCTCTCGTAACAAGCTTGCGGGTGAATCGTAGATGAGACGTAATAGCAGTGCGACCAAATTGAGGAACCTGGAAACCGCAGCATGAGTCAGTATGGCGCGACGTCGCTCCTGCGATGGCGCCTTCGTACATCGAGAAGGGTGTCTACCAACGTGACCGATCATCTCCCCACGTTTAAGCGCAAACTCGGCGTCCTCGTCATAGGATTCGGCGGCGCTGTCTCAACGACGGCCGTCGCCGGCATCGAGTTGCTCCGTTCGGGTGCTAGCGATACGACGGGCCTGCCCCTCGCCGACGTCTCGGCAAGCGGCCTCGCCGATTATTCCGAGATGGTTTTCGCCGGATGGGATCTCTACCCCGACGATCTCGCGTCAGCCGCGCAACATCATCGCGTGCTCGAAACCGAACAGCTCGCCGCCGTCACGCCCGCACTCGCCGCGCTCGCGCCGATGCCCGCCATTGGGGCTCCCGGCTGGTGCAATAACGTGACGGGCTCGAACGCGTTCGCCGCGACAGGCCACCGCGCGACGATCGCGCAGGTTCAGAGCGATATCGCGAGCTTCCGTGCGACGAGTCACGCCGATGGATGCGTCGTCATTAATCTCGCGTCGGTCGAGCGTTGGCCCGACCTCGCCGCACCGAAATTCTTGAGTCTCAAAGCTTTCGAACACGCACTCGATGCGAACGACGCCGAGATCCCGCCCGCGATGCTGTACGCATACGCCGCGATCGATGCGGGCGTGCCCTACGGCAATTTTACGCCGAGTCTCGCCGCCGACGTTCCGGCCCTCGTCGAACTCGCGAATCGTCGCAATGTCCCCGTTGCGGGAAAAGATGGCAAGACGGGGCAGACGATGCTCAAAACCGTCATCGCGCCTGCGCTCAAAGCGCGCGCGCTTCACGTCGATGGCTGGTTTTCGACAAACATCCTCGGCAATCGCGATGGTGAAGCTCTCGACGATCCGGCCTCGCTCGCTTCGAAGCTCGCGACGAAGGCCTCTGTACTCGATTCGATCCTCGGTTATCCCGTCGACAATCACATCGTCAAGATCAATTACTATAAGCCCCGCGGCGATAACAAAGAAGCCTGGGACAATATCGACGTTTCCGGTTTCCTCGGGCAAAAGATGCAGATCAAGATCGATTTTTTGTGTCGCGATTCGATTCTCGCAGCACCGCTCGTCATCGAGATCGCGCGTACGCTCGATCTCGCTAGCCAACGCGGTGAGGGCGGCATTCAAGAGCAGCTCGGCGTCTTCTTCAAAGCGCCGATGACGATCGATGGCAACGAAACCGAACACGATTTCGGCAAACAAGAGGCACGTCTACGCACGTGGCTCACATCGGAGCGAAAGGTTTCCGTCCCCACGCGATGACGACCGCTGCGGCCGGTCCGCTCGCGCGGTACGCGACGCTCTTCGACGATATCGGCGCGCTCAAACGCACGCGTCGGGCGGGGGCGTCTCACTCCGTCGCAGCCGGCCTTTTCGCGCACGCCTGGCGTCGCGCGGTCGACGGCGTCGATCTCGGCGAGGTGGCGCGAGAGACGACCGCGCTTGCGATTGCTGCGTCGCGTCTCGGCGCGATCGATGGCGCGATCCTCGCACGCGGCGGACTCGATGCCGCGCAACGACTCGCGGTCGTCTGCGATGCATTCGACCGCGCGGCCGCGCCCATCCCATCCGCGCAACGCGTTACCCTGCGAGCTGCACTCACGGGTGACGCGGATCTTGCGTCATTTGGCGACGTGCCGATGTTCGTCTTTGCACTCGCCGATCAACCACGGGCTGGAGCGACCGCGCCCGATGCGCCGCGGCTCGTCCTCGAACCGCCCGAAAGTCACGCGGAGCATTGTCTTGCCGTCTGCGTTTATGCGGTCCTCGCAGCGCCACGCTACGATACGTCGGGCGAAGACGCGTTTTTGCTCGGCATGGTCCACCATCTCCATAATGCCGTCTTACCGGACTCCGGCTTCGCCGGCGAACTACTCTTAGGCGCGCATCTCGATGCGATCGTCGAGCGCTTCACCGAAGGCGTGCTCGGCGATCTTCCGCAAGAGTTCGCGACACGCGCGAGAGACGTTCGTACGCGCCTCCTGCCCTCGACTGACGAGCCGGAAGCTCGAGCGTTCCACGCGGGCGACGTGATCGATCGCGTCCTGCAGGTTCGGCAATACGCGCGCGTTGCGGCATTCGAGATGTCGCACGCACTGGACGACCTCGAACTCGTGCATGCGGGCCCGATTCAACGTTTTCACCTCGGCGTGCTCGTCGAAGCCGGACTCGCGTGATCGATTCCCCCGTGCGCGGTTTCGCACTCCGTGCCGATTCCGCGCACTCGTGTACCGATGGCACGCGTCGGTGGCCCGTGATCGATCGAATCCCGTTCGTCCGGGTCGGTCGCGAAACCCTCGCCGCAGCCGCGCTCGACGCGCTCGACGCGGGCGATCGCTTCGAGGCGCTCGCACTCCTCATCGGCGATCGCGACGATTGGGATTCCACGACCGCGCCGTCGCTCGACGAACGTCGCGCGATCGCGCGCGATATCGAAACGCTCACGTTTCGGGGCGCGATGCTTGCGCTCGGTTTCGGCGGCGTCTCAACGTATTTCGCCCATCGCTTTAGCGATCCGACGTTCGTTGCGGGACTCGGGCTCATCGCCGCACACCGCCCGCGCCAGACGAAACGATCGTTCGAGGTCGCCTGCGGAGCTGGTCACTATTTGCGCGAACTCGCACGTGTCGGCGTCGATGTGGCCGGCGGCGACGTCGTCTTTGCGAAAATCTGGCTCGCGCGGCACTTCATCGCACCCTCTGCGCGACTCATCTGTTTCGATGCCGCGACGAGCTGGCCGATCGATTCTGCCGCCTACGACTTCGTGCACGTGCACGATGCATTGTACTTCTTACCGCAAAAAGAGCACGTCGCGTTCGAGATGCGTCGCATCGTCAATCCCGGTGGCACGATCGCCGTATCGCACGCGCACAATGCGACCGTCGATAATTACTCCGCAGGCGCGCCACTCGATCGGACAGGCTACGCGGCGCTCTTTCCAGGGGCAGTGTTCTACGACGATCGCGCCTTGGCAGACGCTGTCGTGCGCTGTGTCGTACCGATCGCCGGCGCCCCCGAAACCGCACCGGCGTATGCGTTCGTCGACGGTCCCGCTGCGAGCAACCCGCACGTGTGTGCCGACGACGTTGCGCTGCCGATGCCCGGCGCGCCGCTCGTGCGCAATCCACTCTATGTGGCAGACGGCGGCACGCGCATCGTGTGGCCTTCGGAGCGTTACGAACGCGAATATGCCGCACTGGCGACGTATCCGCTCGTCACGTCCGCTCCCGCGGTCGCGACGATGTCGGACGATGCTCGAATCGTCACCATGGCGCGAACGCGCGAACTCGTGGCGCTACCGGAGCGCTGGTAGGCGTGCTTCGCTGGGGAATCGTCGGTTACGGCTGGCTCGCGCGCGATTATGCCGATCCCGCGTTACGCGCACTCGTCGACGCGCGGCTCGTCGCGGTCTGCGATCCCGATCCCATCGCGCGCGAACTCGCGCGTTCGCGTGGCCTCATCGCCGTCACGGATATCGACGCGCTGTGCGATCTCGTCGATGTCGTCTACATCGCGACACCCAATTCGACGCATCGCGGCCTGGTCGAACACGCGGCTGCGCGCGGCAAACACGTTCTCTGCGAAAAGCCGATGGCGACGTCGCTCGCCGATGGGGAAGCGATGCTCGCGGCATGCGCGCACGCAAACGTCGCCTACGCGACGGCGTACGATCAGCGCCATCATCCCGCGCATCGCGGTCTGCGCGCGTCGATCGCGGCGGGCGAGCTGGGCATCGTGACGGCGATTCGGATCGTTTACGCGTGTTGGCTTCCCGCAACGTGGACGGACGATAATTGGCGTGTCGATGCCGCGCGGTCGGGCGGCGGGGCGCTCGTCGATCTCGCGCCGCACGGACTCGATCTCGTAGCGATGCTCCTGGACGATGAGATCGTCGAGGCGCGAGCGTTCGCGCAACGGCGCGTCCATACGTACGACGTCGACGACGGCGCGACGATCGTCGCGCGCACGCGCGGCGACGTTCTCGCGCAACTCCACGTTGCGTACAACTATCCCGAGACGCTCCCTCGTCGCCGCCTCGAAGTCGTCGGAACCCGTGGGCTCGCGACCGCAACCGATACCATGGGCCAAACCCCCGGCGGCACGCTTGCGATCTGCGACGCGGCGACCGGCCACTCGAACGCGATCGTTTTTGACGAGCTGGCATCGCCGTTCGCGGGTCTCGTACGGTCCTTTACGAATTCTGTTGCATCGGGTTCGGGCTTCGATCGCTCGGCTGCCGAACGCGAACGCTCCGCACTCGCGATCTTCGATCGTCTCGTACGCGACGCGGCGAGCGAGGCCGTCGTATGCCGCTGACGCCCCACGTCTGCGAGAACTGCGGCTTCTGGCAGCAATACTTCACAACGCCACCCGCATGCCCGGTCTGTACGGACGTGCGCAACGATCTTCCTGAAGATGGGTGGCACTTCACCACGGCTGCAACGCTCGCAACGCGCGTGACGACGATCTGGCGCGAGATCGTTCCTGGAATCTTCGGCTTTACGACGGAGCCCGTGGTGGGACTCGGCGGCACGGGATGGCTCGTGTTGCGCGATGACGGCAATATCGCATACGAAGCTGCGGGCTACTACGATACGAAAGCGCTCGATTTCATCGCCTCGCACGGCGGCCTCGCATTTGCGAGTACGTCGCACCCGCACGGCTGCGGCGCGCTCTGGCAATTGCAAGATCGTTTCGCGCCCGAGCTCCCACTCCATCGCGACGGCCTCGCATGGAGTAAGGCGTTCCGGGTCACGCTGCCGTACGATGCGACACTCGATCTGGCACCGGGGATCACGCTACATCACATCGGTGGACACTACGAAGGCCACGCATTGCTTCACGATGCCCGCAAGCGCGCCGTCTTCTGCGGCGACGCACTCAAGATCGAGCGCGACGAACGCGGCGTACCGATCGCGCTGAGCGCGCATAAGGCGTACCACAAAGCGATTCCGCTCACGCCGGGAGAACTCGCGCATTACCGTGCCGTCTTCGCGGCGCTCGAGTTCGACCACGTCTTCACGACGTTCGACGACGCACCGTTGGAGCGCGCCCGCGTGCTCGCATTCTTCGACGAGCTCGCGGCGATGCGTCCCTCCACGCAACCGCTTCACCTATGAACGACTTCGATTGGTCGACGGCAGCACCCGCGGCGCGCGCCTACCGTGCGGCCTTGCCACCCGGCGAATTACACGTCTTCCCGATCGACGCGCTCGACGTCGCCGGCATCCCCACGTGGAAGGCCGTGTTCTTCGCAGACGATGCGGCGCGCTCGATCCATCACGGCCATAGCTACGGCGCGACGAGCGCACAGGCGCTCGTGGGCGCGCTCGGCGAACTCGCCGAGAGCGTCCATGCCGCAACGCTCTCGGAAATGCCGCGCCGCGTGGCATCGTATCGCGAGCTCGCCGACGCGTACGGCGCCGATTTCGTCGTGCATCCTTGGCGTTTGGGCATGCCTGCAGGCTCCGACGTCGATGGTGAAACCGAACGTGCGTGGGTCGCGGCGCGCCGCTATCCCGACGGCGCGGAGGTCTTCGTGCCGCTCGACGTCGTGGCGGTAACGCGCGCCGATCTCGGCGACTATACCCCATTCGCGACGCCGATTACGAACGGCCTCGGCGCGGGCCCGACGCGCGATTTCGCGCTCGCACATGGCATTCAAGAATTGCTCCAACGCGACGGAAACGGCGTGCGTTTTCGCGCGCTCGATGCCGGTATCGCCCTCGACCTCAACGGCCTCGACGATCCGGTGGTCGGCGATCTTCTCGATCGTTTCGCCCGCGCCGGAATCGAACCGATCGTGAAATTCGCCGACGACGAATTTGGCATCGCGAACGTCTTCGTCGTCGGCGCCGAACGGCCGGGCATCGCCGCGCCGTTCCCGCTCGCGATCACGGCCGCGGGCGAAGCCGCCTCGCCGACGCGTGCCGTCGCCATTCGTAAGGCACTGTTGGAATTTGGCTCCGCTCGATCGCGCAAGCGTTTCGCGCACGGGCCGCTCGCGGATCTCGAGGGCATCGCACCTGCGGCCTATCTAGCACGCGTTCGCGAACGCACGTCGCTTGCAGACGAAGAAGACCGCGCACTCGAGGCGATGTCGTCGTGGCTCGCATGCGACACCGCGCGACTCCGGGCCGCGATCACGGATCCGATACTGACCGTACGCGAGACGCGACGTGCGACGTCGCTTCCGAATTGGGAACCGACGCTTCGCCCGGACGCGCGTCCCGGCGAAGAACTCGTTACGACGCTCTACGAGCGGCTCCACGACGCCGGGCTCGACGTCCTCTACGTCGATTTCACGACGCCTGAAATGGCGGCGCACGGCGTCGCGGTCGTCAAAGCGATCGTGCCGGGCCTCGAAGTCGAAACGATGAGCTATTACCGCATCGGCGAACGCAACGCACGTAAACTCCTCGACGCACATTCTCCACTCGTCGCTCGCGAACCAGGCCCCGGTCGCGCACGCATCCGCGTGTTACCCGAAGCCGAAGCGCGCCTCGGCGGGCCGCTCTGGCTCGATCGCGCGGCCGTCGATCGCACCGTCGGCCCGCTCTATCCGCTCTATCGCGAACCGGGCGTCCATGCCGCTGCGCTCGCGCGCGAGGCGCTCGTGCGATGAGTCTGCGCTATGCGTACAATACCAACGGCGTCGCGAACCACCGCCTCGACGATGCCCTCGATCTCATCGCCGAGACCGGCTACGACGGCGTCGCGATAACGCTCGATCATCATCACCTCGATCCGTACGCGAGTGACTTCGATGCTTCGCTCGCGCGTTTCGCAAAGCGACTTCATAATCTCGGGCTCGGCTGCGTCGTCGAAACGGGCGCGCGTTTTCTCCTCGATCCTCGCGCCAAACACGAGCCGACGCTCGTCTCGCCGACTGCGGAGGGCCGCGCCCGACGCGTCGATTTTCTGCAACGCGCGCTTGTCGTCGCGGCGGCGACGGAAGCCGAAGCGATGTCCTTTTGGGCGGGCGTTCCGAAGCCGGAAGTCGAGCGCGAGCGCGCGCATGCGTGGCTTGTCGAGGGCATCGCGAGCGTCGCGGAACGCGCGCGCGAACTCGGCACGATTGCGGCGCTCGAACCGGAACCCGGCATGCTCGTCGAAACGATCGACGATTATCGCGCGATCGCTCGTAGCGTGCCGGGCCTGCGGCTCGCGCTCGATACCGGCCACGTGATCGTCACGGGCGAGCGCGATCCGGCGAACGCCGTGCGCGAAACGGCAGCCGACCTTGCGACCGTATCTGTTGAAGATATGCGACGTGGCGAGCACGTGCATCTACCTTTCGGCGAAGGCGATATGGATATCGCGAGCGTGCTCGCTGCGCTACGCGAGATCGGCTACGATCGACTCGTGTGCGTGGAACTCTCGCGCGACGCACACCGCGCCGACGTCATGGTGCCGCTAGCCCTCCAGTATCTTCGCGACCACGAAGCGTAGCGCGATGCGCATCTGCTTTGTCAGTCGCCGGTATTTCCCGGCGATCTCCGGCATGAGCGTGTACGCCCAGAATCTCTTGCGGCGTTTGGTCGCAGGCGGCCACGACGTGACGATGATCGCGCAGTATCGCGGGGATGCCTTCGGCGTCTCGGTGTACGGTGGCGGGCCGCCGCCGCCGGTCGACGGCGTCCGCGTCATCGGGCGCGAGCAACTCGGCGAACAGGACGGCGGCGACTTCGAGCGCGATGTCGCCGACCTCGTCGCGACGATCCGGAGCGAACACGCGCGCGCGCCCTTCGACGTCCTCCATGCGCAATACGGCTATCCGACCGGTTACGCCGTTTTACTCGCGAGCCGCGAGCTTGGGGTCCCATGCGTGACGAGCATCCAAGGCGGCGACGGGCATTGGGTCGGATCGTGTTGCCGTACGCACGAGACCGCGATGCGGCGCGTGCTCGATTGCGGCGGCCCCGTACTCATCGGCGGCGATTCGTTTCGTACCGAAGTTTCCGAGCGCCTCGGCATCGCACGCGAACGTTTCACGATCGTTCCGGGTGCGGTCGATACGGAACGATTCCATCCGCTTGCCGGACGCGCTCCGGGCGCACTCGCGCCTGTCCCCGTGTTGCTCTATCACGGGCGCGTCGATCGACGCAAAGGCGTCCTCGATTTCATCACGGCGCTCGGTATGCTCGCAACGCGCCACTCGTTTCGCGCGATCGTTTCCGGGATCGGTCCCGATGTCCAAGCGACGCGCGATGCGATCGCCGAAGCTGGACTCGAAGACCGCGTCGAGATGCGCGGGTACGTCGCGTACGATGACGTTTCGGCGGTCTATCGCGAGGGCGATATCTTCGTGAGCCCGACATACGCCGAGGGCTTCTCAAATACCATTCTCGAGGCGATGGCGAGCGGCTTGCCCACCGTTTCGTGCCGCTCGGTCGGCGTGGTCGATTGTCTGCGTGACGACGAAAACGCCCTCCTCACCGAAGCGGGCGATCGTGCGGCGCTTGCGTCCGCGCTCGAACGACTGTTGACGGACGGTGCGCTGCGCGAACGTCTCGCCTCGACCGCGCTGATGGAATGTCGCCGCACCTACTCGTGGTTCGCAGTCGCAGCGCTCATTCTCGATGCCTATCGCGATGCGATCGCGCTCGGCGTGCCATCACGCGAACCGTTCGAGCCGATCGCAATCGAAGCGTGCCGCTTCCGCGCGACGCCGCATCTGCTCTGATGCCGCGCGCGCTCTTTCTCTCGCCCCATTACGACGACGTCGCGTTTTCATGCGGTGGGACCGCCTTCGCACTCGCGATGCGCGGGTGGACCACGACGCTTTGTACCGTCTTCACGAAATCGGTCCCGCGCCCAACCGGCTTCGCTCTCGCGTGCCAGCTCGATAAGGGACTCGCAGCCGACGTCGATTACCTCTCGTTACGACGTGCGGAAGACGACGGTGCGGCGCATGCGCTCGCGTTCTCTGAGGTAACACGGCTCGAATTTGCAGAAGCGCCGCATCGCGGCTACGACTCCGCCGCCGCCCTTTTCGGCGACTTTACGCCGACCGATACGATTGCAGGCGCGCTCGAAGAGCGGCTACGCGAGTGCGTACGTGGCTCCGATGCAATCTTTGCGCCGCAAGCACTGGGCGCACACGTCGATCATCGACGGGTGCGCGACGCCGTCCTCGCGATAGCGGACGCGCCCGCGCATACGCCACGCACCATGTGGTATCGGGACGCGCCATACGTACTGCGCGAACCGCTCGCGGATCCGAGCGAACCGCTCGCATCGAAAACGCCAACGACGGTCGCCTTCGCGCTCGACGCCCGCGCGCTTGCAGCCAAACTCGACGCGTGCGCGGCGTACGCATCGCAGCTCGGGTTTCAGTTCGGCGGCGAAGACACGATGCGAGACGCGCTGGCAGAATTCGCTCTCGCCGAGGGCCGTCGTTTCGGAGTGGATGCACCCCGCGAAGCATTCCGCAGTCACGACTCGGCATGGGCCGCGATCGTGCTGTAGGGGCGACACGCCGACCGTTCGTACTCGGTCAAGGATCGCGAGCACGAGCGTTGTCTCGTTCGAACTCACGACGATCGTCATCGCTTCTCTCACCAGGCTCGTTACGGCCGCCACCCTGCTTTGCGTCACCGTGCTCGCACCCGCACGTCGCGAGCTTCCCGCGAGCGTTATCGCCTTTGCTTCCGGCGGCGAAGAGAATGGATCCCGAACACCTAGGCCGGCATAAACATTTCGGCACGTGCGGCGCGTTCGTTCGCAGCGGCGACAGCCTGCCGACGCAGTCCATCCGCGGTGAACTCGGGTTTCACGTGCGTCTCGTCATAGCCGTTAAAAATATGACCGATGAGCCCGCGATCGAGGTCGCTCGTTCGGAATAGCCAATCGGCAATCGGAAACGTGAGATTCATATTACGCTCTTTCATTACGCGCTTGTCATGATGGGCGGCATGATGGCGCCGGATGGTATTGATGAACGGCATATGGCGTAGAAATGAATTGTCTTCGAGATGGCAGCAGTAGTGAAACGTTTCGTAAACGAGATACATCCCCGTCGTCGTCATCATAAAGAGTAATCCGACGTTACGGGACTTAAACAGTTTTCCGAGCAGTGCCGCCGGCCCCGCGGAAAGCGCGATGAGTGATAACAGCGCGACCGGCGGGAAGAAAACGATCCGGTAGTCGTTGACGTCGTCGTACGTCATGCGCTCGCGGCTGAAGAACTGGTGGTGGTTGAGTGTGTGACGCGTATAAATCTCCATCGCGGCGCCGAGTGGTCCCTTGCGCGGCACGTGCATCACGTAGTTGTGCATCGCCCATTCGACGAGATTGCACGCGAGGAACGTCGCCGGTACGATCGCGAGCTCCGCTGCTTTGAGCGGTTTGCGAAGTGCGGTAAAGTAGGTTGCAAGGGCGGTCGCGCCGATGGCTGCGATCGTCGCAGCGTGAGCGGGCCCAAAATAGGGCTTGTCTGCGAAACGCGAGCGGTATTCCGTGCGGAATTCGCCGATTCGCGCGAGATCGCGCTCGATAAATGCGTCGGTGATAGGAGCGACAGCGATTGCAGTCATAGCGAACCCCCTCGGGAAATCTGATATATCAGCAGTATATTAGTTTCACGCGCAGTGTCAAGTCCCGGAAACCGTCGCGCGCGTAAATTCTTCGAGATAGTTTAGGAGACGATCGCATGCTGCCGCTGCCGTCTCCTCATCGCGCCCGCTTACCGCACGTGCGAGTTTCGCATGAAGCTCTGCGGCCAGCGGTAAATCCGCCACGGTGCGGTAATGCTGATACCAGAAGCGCCGGGAAAGACCGTGCCAGAGACTCATCGATTGCGTCGCAAAAACGTTCTGCGCGCTCGTGGTAATGAGTTCGTTTAACTTGAGATCCGCACGCATGAAAGCCCGATCGTCGTTACTCGCGGCTGCGTCTTCCATGGCGGTGGCAACGCGATCGAGCGCGCGGCGCTGCTGCGGCGATGCTCGACGTGCAGCGAGGCGCGCGAGAAGGCGTTCGATTTCACGGCGAAGCTCGAGCAACTTCAATTGATTCTGCACGTTGATGTCGGAAACGAACATGCCGCGCCGCGGCAAGATCACGACTAATTTTTCGCGTGCGAGACGTTGCAACGCTTCGCGAATCGGCGTTCGTCCGATCTGCAAACGCGCGCTCAAATCCGGTTCGGATAGAAGAGAACCTGGCGCGAGCTCGAGCGTGACAATGAGTTCCTCGAGACGCTCGTACGCTTGGTCCGTCAAGCTCGAAATAATGGTCTTTCGTACGACCGGCGCTCCTTTCATGACTACTTCGAGATATATCACGAAAAGCAAGGCCCGCCCTGTGGCGAAGCCGTTTTCATGGACCCGTTCTCTAGCGAGAGTGCTCGCAAGCGTTTGGCTTGAATGCGGATCGAGGTAGCTCTGGGTCGTTGACGTGAAAGCCACGATCGACGGTGAGCCGTAACGCTCGCTTCTTGAAGTCGGCGCGGCCATGAGTCGTAATTTTGTTGCCCACCTTGGTGCTTGCCGAAAATTTCGGCACGGCTCGGTTTGATACTCGTGAATCAAAGGCAAGATTTTTCTGATCGGACGGTTTTGCCAGCTTGGTGAAGATCGGCTACGACGTTGCCGAGTCGATCGAGTGCGCTTCTCGGAAGTAATCGGATTCCACGCAAAGAATCGCTCGCCAAACGTGGCGTGGCTCGTGCGTTGCTGTTCGAAGACATCCGTTGAAGTCGACATTTATTTATCTTGTTCGGCCCGACTTAAGCACCTAGGAAGCGGGTGCAGCTATAAGGGCTGAGGCGTCAGCCGATCAGGCCAGCTTTATTTAAGATGCCCGTTGGTGGAGGCGGCGCTAGCAGGGTTCCGGGGAACGCTTCGAAAGCAAATCGTCTCTAGACGTCTTCCGCCCTCACTCGGAATAGGAGATTGCTATGGTAACGAAATGCTCGATCGGCCGCCCGCCGTGCGGCGAATCGATAACAGCCGAACCCGACGATCAGTTCATCGGCCACGGCATCGGGATACTCTAGCAGGGCGTTAGAGATGCGCTTCCCGAGCCGCGTTAAAAATATTCGAGGCTCGAACCCGCACGATGAGGCCCTGCGGCTCGCTGGCGCCTTACAACTTGCGCGATTGCCCCATGTTCGCGTACCTATGGCAAGCTCTTCGGGATGCGCGATAAGACGCTGTCGCTCCATAGCCTTGCGGTGACTGATGAAAATGCACGTCGATGTCTATGAAGGTGACGGCCCGCACGTGGCGCTGGTTCATGGCATCCCGGGTTCTGGTGCTGTCTGGCACGAAGTCGCTTCGATACTTGCCGGCGAGCACCGCGTCTTCGTTCCAGATCTTTTGGGTTTCGGCGAAAGCGAACGGCCCCATTCGTTCGACGATTTATGGGTCGATGCCCAAGGTAGCGCACTGCGCGATGCGCTTACGAAAGCCGGCGCAGTTCGGCCGATCGTTGTGGGACACGACTTTGGCGGCCCCGTCGCGCTAGCGATGTTGCGCGACGCCGAGATGCGCCGCACGGTGAGGGGTGTCGGCCTCGTCGCGGCAAATGTTTTCGGCGACACTCCGATTCCGTTTCCAATTCGAGGCGTTACGTGGCCGATCGTCGGCAATCTGGCCGCACGGCTTTTGTTCTCACGGTCCGCGCTCGCATTCATGATCCGTCAAGGCTCGAGTAAAGCGCTAAAGAGCGTCGACTATCTCGGCGATGAGCGACAAACCGCCGCGATCGGGACCATTTTCAGGAACGCCCTGCGCGGTCTCAGCGAACTTTATGCGCCCATCGAAGGAACATTGCGCGAACTCGATATTCCAGTTCTGGTCGCCTGGGGCGACCGCGATCCGTTCTTCGCCATACGGCAAGCACAACGTACCGCGTCAGCTGCACGCCTCGGTCGCCTCTCGATCTACTCAAATGCGCGTCACTTTCTCCCAGGCGAACGTCCGGCTGAGCTAGCCGCGGACATTCGACGATTAGTCGCGGACGCGGTGCGTTAAAATTTACTCGTCGCTGCGCCACGCGCACGCGGGGCTTCTCAGCAACGTATCCGCATCGAACCCCATGAAGACGTGCAGCGTCTCGCGCGCGACGAGAACGGTCGGCATTAGTGGCCGATTCCCATGCCCACCCGACCCATGCCGACGGCCATCCATGCCATCACGAGGTAGCTTACGGCCCAGCCGAGATCGAAATTGAGCCACACGCGCGTAAGCGCGCGCAGACCAAGTCGGCGCCATACGAACCACGCGATGCCCAGAGCAACTGAAGCCAACGGCACGACCATGACCGCCGGTACGATGAGCGCGAGGGCGAGCATCGCATACGCCGTACCATTGATACCGCACATCGGGGTAGTGTAGGGCGCGGCGAGAACGAAGAATGGTGCGAGCATCATAACGGGCGAGCCGCAATGCAAGAACGCCATCACGAACGACCACCAGATTTTTCGATCGGGATGGATGCGAGCCAGCATGATGGGATGACGCGGGCGGATGATTTTGTAGGCGCCGAAGGCAGCGTAAACGACGGCAAGTGCGACGAACGCGCGGTCGAGCCGAAGCACGAACGACGCGACGAGCGAGTGCGGATGCAGCGTACTCCACAGCAAAAGCAGTGCCGCTGGAACGAGCACCGCGACCATCGCGAGATAATGCCCCCACGCGAGTGCCGCAATCGTTCCCAGCAGCGGGCGCCCCGAGCGCTGTTGCAAACAGCGCCCGGAGGCCAGGAGCCAACCCATTGGCGGATTGACGCCTTGGTACAATCCCATAGCAACGATCATCGACCAGTTGAGCATCGGGTCCATCAGGACGAGAAACAGAAACTTTCCGTCGAGCAATCCCCGCCTTCCAAGCGCACCTGGTGCGCGCGGTAGCCATCATCCATCTCGATAAGAAATTTGGGATCGAGCGCAAAACCGCCACCGGCCGTCATCGTTGCTAGCGCGAGTTGTCCCGGCATCCCCGCGGGGTAGAATTGGTCGTCCCACGTGCTGTAAAGCGAATTCGTGAAGTAGATGCGTTCGCCGTCGCGACTGATCTCGATCATCTGCGGACCGCCCGCGAACGGCTGCCCGCCGGCATGCGGCCGGTGTTCGGCAATCCCGCCGATTCGCACGGAGCCCGAGAGTTGCGGCGCCATCGGGTCGCCCACATCGTATTGACGAAGTTCGCCCGTGCCCCAACAGGCGACGTAAAGATAGCGATCGTCGAGTGAGAGATCGATATCCGTGATGAGCGGCGGCACCGCCCCAAAACCTTTGAGCAGTTCGGGTAAATGCGCGGGGTCCGCTGGCTCGGGCGGTATGACCGCCGTTTTGCGCGCCTTGAACGTGCCGTTTTCGCGATACCACGTCCAGATTGAGCCTTCGAGATTGGTCGAGTCGATGACGACGCCGAGAAAACCATATTCTTTGGCCGGGTCGTGTGCCGGGCGTATCTCGAGTGCCATTTGATGATTGGCGCCAAGATCGATCGTCTGGATGTTCCGCCGCTCACGCAGATTCCAGAAGTGAATGCTGTGGCCGTATCGGTTCGCGAGAAGATCGGCGGGCACGATTCCGCTTTCGAACTGCGGTGGGGTTCCCCACTCACTCGATACCATGTAGTTCTGCGGAATATTCCACCAATAATCGTAGCCGAGGCGTTGCGATCCGCGATCGGCTTCCCATGCGCCGCGGATCTCGAAGGTCTCGCAATCGAGAACGAAAATACCGGCCGGACTCTCATCGCCTCGCTCGCCTCTGCCGCCGAGCGTGCTGATGTAAATTCCCTCGGGCCCGCAATGCACGGTGTGCGGTCGCGAGTAGCCCGTCTTGCGCAAAATTTCATCCGCCTCGATCGTCTTCACGATACGAGCTTGGCGCGGATCGGGCTTCGTGTCGATGATGTAGATGCGCGACGAGCGTATACCCGGCACGATCAGATACCGACGTTCGGTAAATGGGTGGCCGCTCGTGGGGCAGAGCATCGAACTACACGAGTTCCAGCCATAGTGATGCAACTCGTCACCGATGTTCGGAAGCTCGACTTTGTGAACCACTTGAGAATATGTCTTTGAGGCGGGGTCGAGGTCGATCACGCCGAGCGCATCGGCCGCCGTCCCCCCCGGTCTCAGTAACGCGACGTATCCGTAGCGTTCACGAGGGGACTCCATCGCGATTTTCGGCGAGGGATACAATGTCGGGTCGGGGCGCGTTCGGACGGCCATCACTAACTCCTCAATACGATCGCTAAATCGCGTTCGGCGAGCGGTAGAACGGCACCGCTTCGCAACGGCCGTTAGACGCGACTCGCCTGGCTTTCGAGTTCGTTTGCAAGCGCGAGCGATTTCGAGCGTACGAGATCGCAGATTTCCCGAAATCGCTCCGACGATGCCTCCGAGATCGGCCAAGCTCCACCGAACGTCTCGAGGATTTTGTGCGGCTCAGTAACGCCCCGGTCATCCGTCAGACCATCAGCCGTTTCGTCAACGTCGTGGTATTCTTGTCGATGGACGACGATCGTCGCCGCGGCGTTGGAGAGATGATTCGCGGGTGCGGAGTCGATGCCGACGACGCGTACGTGATCGAGGAGGTCACAGCGTGAACGCTCGTATCTCTTTGCTCACGGCGTCCGAAAGCGACGACCTCAATGAGATCGTGGCAAAATTTGAGCGTTGGCACGCCGAGGGTTCCTTCGTCGTGCTGCTCGATCCGAAAAAGAAGCAGCGCACGACGTGGGGAGATCGACCGGAAGCATTCCCCGAACTTACTGCCGGGTAGGCTCCGGTGGGCCGCTCACTGCGGTAGGCCGTCAATAGGATCGGAGCAACGTATGTGGCGCGCAATGGTACACGCGAAACTGTCTCATCTTTTCAAATATTCTCAGCGCAATTCACCCCGGCGAACGCGTCGTGCTGGTCATGGGCCAAGGACACGAGTATCTGTTGCGTGAGTTTGTCCGTCTCAATCCCACTCTTATCGACGTTAATCCACTGCAATACCTAAAGTAGCTCTTACCCATGTACTATCCCGAGCCAAGCGCTGACTCAGAAGATCCGCTAGGGTCGTTAGTAAGCCAGGGTGGTCGATATACACGTTAGCGCTCTAGGCACGACGACTGAGCTACAAATGACCAAGGGGTCGTTCCGAGAATAATCGTTCGTTATGTCCAGAAACCGCGGCGTCAGACGACTTTAATTTCATATGCTTCATCGGGGTCGTCGAATACCTAAGCGACTGCGCCGCGCGTCCCGCGCGTAAGCTCCCGAAGCTGCTCCGATCGGCACCCAGTACCGACTTAAACACGCACGCCTCGAGCTCTCCAACCTCATTCTGCGCATCGAGTGCGTAGCCGGCAACTTTTCGTTCTACATCCATGGTTTCGGCGACGCGACGACGGTGGTGCAATCGTGGCCCGAGGGAGCGCTTCGACGCCGTTCGGTTTTTCGATCTCGGCCCGTAACGGGTGGCCGTCGATTCTTGCAACGACCGCGACGTCTGCTTGTCGGCGCCCGCTCCGATTCGATCGCCTAGCGGACGCGCCAAACGGTAACGGCAGCGGATGAGACGGAAACCACTCGCACGATCGCATTGAGCAGCGCGAGGGCAATCATATCAAGACACGAATCGCAGTAAACGTCCTCGTAGTTAAGCAAATTGATGTTACGCGGGCGGAGGTGCTATGCTCGGACGCTCCATCGCATGGTTTTCTTTCATTCTTGCAGCGCTGCTTTTCTCGCCTAGCGCGCGGGCCGCGAATGACACGTTCGACATCATTAGCATCGATAATCCGTCGCCCAACGTTGAGATCGTCCATATCAGACAGCCGGACGTGAAGCGATCGCTGACGAGCTACCCTCAGATCGCGTTCGCGCCGGGCGACTCGGTTATCGTCAACGCGAGCGGATGCGTGCAAACCGGTGGCGTTGGCGACACCTGGAAACGCTACGTGAATCCATCGGGCGAAGATTCCGATCGATACTACTTCGGAGAGATCTGGATTCCCGGAGCAACCGGCGTGATGATACCGATCGCCGGCATCGTTGGAAAGCCCCTGCACGTAACAAGCGGAACGGGGAGCGCAGGTCTCTTTTTGCGCCTTGGCTATTCCGACGACAACTACGACGATAACGGCTACCAAGACCACGACAATGGCACCGAAAATCAATGTGCCGGGGCCGACGGCGGCGCGGCTGAAGTGACGCTCACGATCACGCACAATGCCGCAACGCCCGCTCCGACCGGAGACGTTGCGCCATTCGACCTTTTCTGGGATCGAGTCGACGGGAACGCGATCCCACTGGACGCGCGTTGGGGCGAACAAATCAATCACGATCGGAATCCGCGATTTCATCCGACCGGTTTGGCCGGCGACGACACCTGCGCAACGCCGTGGTTGCTGCCATGCACGACGCAGACTCCCTCCGTCGACCTATCGTCGTTTCCAAATTCAACTTTCTCCTGCGATCATTTAGGTGGTCCACTATCCGGACACGCGAACTGGGGGCCCGGGACGTACACGGGATCGTTGACCTGGGATTCCAAATCCGATGCGGGTCTCGATGACGACTACTCGATCGATCTCGCGACGACCAATAACGCGGGGGCGACCGAAGGCCGTCCGGCGGGGTATCATATCGAGTTCGATTCGGACGAAACCATCGACAACTTCACGTCAAAATGGTGGACCGACCTCAAGCATGCCGTCGATAACGAAGGAACTTTCCCCACACCGTCTGGCATTTTAGACGGCCAGTTCGCAGTCGTAACGGGTCTCGTCGATTTAGATTGCGCCCACCCGTGCAGCGGAGAGCTGCATCCCGCGTACGGGCTCTCCGTTCGAGCAATCGGCGATTCCAACTACGAACTATGGGCGATGTTCGTGCGCAACTGGGGAAACGAAGGCGGATGCTCGTCGCAAGATCACGAGCTCATGCTCGCCAACAATCAGTACACCGTTATGCTGCCGTGGCCGCAAGGCGCAACGTCCGTGGTTTTCGGAGACCAGACGGCATTCGCCAGCAATAGCAGCGCCGTATCGATCTCAGTCGCAAGCATCGTACCGGGCGTCGGGGTCGAACTGACGTTCAACATGCCAACTCCGGATAAACACGCGTTGATCGATGGTGTGCTGGAACTGAAGTATACCGGCGTAGCGCGGGGACCCGTGCGGACGCTGGGAACGCTGAAACATTCGCCCGGTTTCCCGCACGTTCTGACGCCGGCGGCATTCGCGCGCGTCGTCAAATCGGAAGACGACAGACTGCCACCGATGAACGCCGCGCAACTCAAGATTTTTCACGCCAACATGCCAGCTGTGGTGCGCCGCCCGGACACACGCCTGTTGCAGATTCCCACGCCACATGTCGTGAAGGGGGAAGATTGGAGAATCGGTCGCAGGACGCGCCCGAGGCTGGTTCCGCTGATTCGATCGGTTTCTGATTCAGTAAAACTGCAACGCGATCTCGCTCGGATGCGAGCCGTCTCTGCGGCGTTTGGCGGGGCGGTGCCCGGATTCGGACCTCTGCCGACCGGAGACGGGATTTCCGGACGCGCGTCGGGTTCGGCCCCGCCAACTCCAAGGTCGCACATTTAGCCTCTGCGCGTTTGCGCAGAGGCCTACGTTGCGGTTGTCGCTTCGCTTCGGATTTTCATCGTTTCAAGCGAACGGAGATAGTCGCCGACCAGGCTTTTGGCAATTGCGCGGTCGAGCTGTGGCCATAAGGGTCGTGCGGATTATCGTGAAGATTTGCACGCACCCGAATCGTCGGCAATCTGTAGCATTCGCCGCCCTCAATCCCCGCGCGTACTCGCCAATATGCCCTTCGATTTGCGGTCGACGCTCTCGCACGTTGCGGAAAACGAGTTGCCGATTTTCCTGAAAAACACGACACCTTAAAACGATCGCAGTCGGCTCGACTGACGGACGACGCACGATCACTTGCGAAGAATGACGCGTAAATCTTCCCTTCATTGCTGCGCTTGCGTGTTTGTGCCATCAGCGGGTTTGTCCTTACTCCGGACGGTACGCCGATCGAGCACGCTCGCGTCGTGCTTGTCGGCACGGCCCCGGCATCGATCGAGACCGGACGCCTCGGCCGGTTCGATATCGAGGTCGATCGGGGAACGTATCGAGTCTCGGTCGTAGCGCCCGGTTTTGCCACCACAACCATCGAGCGCGCGTCGTTTATGGCGGCTCGCGACTCGACGTCGAACTCCATCCGCTGGACGCAAAGCAATTGCGCACGATTAGCCGCATCACCGTCGATAGACGTCTGGCACTGCCGAGCGGAACCATTCCGTCGGTTCTCTTCAGTCGCAAGTCGCTCAAAGAAGCGGGATTCAACCATATCACCGATGCGCTCGAACAGCTGCCATCGGCAACCATCGCGAGACCGAACGGCGGTGCGCCGAATGCCGTAGCCGTCGTCGCCTTGCGTGCCCCGGATCCCTCGGAGACGCTCGTCGCATTGGACGGCCAAATTCTCAACAATACGAATACGAAAGATCTCGATCTCCCGCAATTCCCGATCTCGCCCTTTCGAGCGATCGAGGTGA
This sequence comes from Vulcanimicrobiota bacterium, assembly GCA_031420415.1. Classification (GTDB taxonomy): domain Bacteria; phylum Vulcanimicrobiota; class Vulcanimicrobiia; order Vulcanimicrobiales; family Vulcanimicrobiaceae; genus JANYGA01. Next base: position 12,786 of record JANOMT010000056.1, on the reverse strand, counting down.
CCGAGCGTCTCGGTCCCGAGAGCGCGAGCGCGGCGAATACCATCGGTGGCGAAGTAAATCTGCAATCGCTCGCACCGACCCGCGACCATCGCTGCGAACGCCACCGGCAGCGCCGGACATATCGGGTACGCGTTCGCGTTGGGCAACGCGACGACGCAAAGTTTCGCGCGCGATGACGCTGCCAACTTCGACAACGCAGACGGCACGACGATGCGAAGGCAACTCGATTCGGGCGTCACGACACGAACGGCACTGGCGAATCTCCAACGGACGTTCGCGCAAGGTCGTGATCTGCGCGTACGCTACTTCACGATTGCCGATCGGCGCGATGGAAGCGCCGCGCTAAGTGGCGCAAGCCGCGTCGTTGCGAACAGCGTAAGCGATAGGACGACGAACCCGCCCGCGACGGTAAACATCAACCAATCGCGAACAATGCCAAGCTCCACCATTGACGCGATCCACAGAACGACTGCGACACGAAACGCGGCGGATTGCGGATCTTGAAACTGGCCCGGTTCCGTGGAGAGTTGTCGATTAGACATCAAGCCGCCTGAGTGCTGCGCTCGTACTCGATCGGAGAGATCGAGCCGATCGACGTTTGTCGGCGGCGCGGATTGTAGAAGCCCTCGATGAAATCGAAGACAGCAAGACTCGCTTCGCGCGGAGTGTTGAAGTGATGCTTGACGAGCAGCGCGCACTCGAGAATTGCTTTGAAGCTCTGAAACATCGCATTGTGTCGTAGCAGTCGCCAACTGACTCTATCGACGGACGAACGCCGGCTTCCTTACAGCGAACGCCAAATGCGATCGACGTGTACTGCGTGCCTTGATCGCAATGATGGATCACGTTGGTCGGATTGCGCCAATAGATAGCCATATTCAACGCATCAAGAACCAACTCGGTAGGCAAATGCGTTGCCATCGCCCAACCGACGACGCGCCGACTATAGATATCGAACACGATCGCTACAAAAAAAAAGCCGCTCCATGTTGGAATGTTCGTGATATCGGCAACCCAAAGTTGCTCGGGCTTCGTTGCAGTAAACTGACGATCGACCAAGTCCGGCGCTACTCGTGCATCGTGATCGCAGATGGTTTTTTTAATACCCTTGCGCCGCGAAGCCCCGTGGATACTGCGTTCTTTTATCAAACGAGCAACGCGTTTATCGCTGACGTGAATGCCTTCGTCGATGAGATCGGCTGGAATGCGCGGGCGTCCGTACGTCTCGCGCGATTCGCGTCAATTCGCTTCAATCCGATCACCCAATAGTAGATCGGAAATCTTATGCGCCGACGGCGGACGAGTTACCCACGCATAGTATCCGCTCGCAGAAATTTGAAGCGTACGGCACAGCGTAGAAATACGAATCTTAGCCCTGATTGCTCTTCACGAATCCGAAGATCTCTTCGGTACCGCGTCGGTTTCCCGAGCGAACCAGACCTCGGCTTTTGAGAGGACTTCAGGCTCGATCGTCAGCTGCTTCACTCACTTGCGCAATTTGAAGAGTTCGGTACGTTCTTCGCTCGTTGGCCCGTCGCGCCGATCGCCACTATCGAGTTCATGCTCACTGATCCAGTTCCGCACCGTTTGCCGCGCACGACTGACTTCGTGCGCCAGGTCGTCCGGCTGCCGCCCAGCTCGCGCGAGCTCGACGATCTTCTTGTCGGAATTCCGGCGGGTAGGCTTTAGGATGTTTTCTGGCCATTCTCGGACCCTTCTCCGCTAAGCGGAAAGTGTCCACGGAACCGGGCCAGCTCCAGATTGTTTTTGGCACGATGAGAGTCGGCGCGGACGTCTTGGCATACTGACTCCAGAATAGATCGTTACGTCCCGCCTCTTGGTAACCTTCGATAGCTGTAAGAACGTTTGGTCGAACGAGATCTAACGTCTGCGGCGATGCTGTTGCTATCGCTATATGCGCGAGTTGAGTGGAACACGATGATAGTAACCCAGCACCTGTAAGGGCCATTCCCGAGCCAATAAAAGTTGAGCGATTCATGTAATCATTCTCCCTTGAACTACTTGCGAAGTTGGAGTACGAAAGAAAGTAATAGTAGTAAGGAACCGCTAAAACCGAAAGGAGCTAGAATACGTTGGTCTGAGAAATGGAGAACGAGTGCAAGAAAGTTCATTACATAGATGCATACCACACCCAGGACGAGACTTCCGATGCGTAGTCGTTTCATGTCGTTCCCCATGTGTCAGGATGATCTGGTACCAGCAGCCGTTGAAATCTTCGCTTAATCCGGGGCTGCCAGGAGCATACCATGAGTGGAACATCGCGCAATGGTTCGCGATCGGCAAACGGCGAGAACGCACCAAATACCGAGGTCGTCGGAAAGGCCAAGCGCCGTCGCTTTTCTAGTGCAAACAAATTGCGTATTGAGCCTGTCCCGGTTTCCCGGACACATTCAGACTGCTGGCGAATGTCCGGCCACGAGGTGTCATGGGAAAACAAGATCGACGGACGTTCAGCGAGGAGTTCAAGCGCAACGCCGAGGAATAGTTTTGCGAATCGACGGCGCAAGGATACGGCGGATGGGGGTCGTTGAACGCGCCGCCTGCTTTCCGTACGGATGCTGGAACGCCGCCGAAACTGAGATCAATCCCGTCATACGTCTCGTACGCACCCCAGCCAAGCGCATTCGGATATGTTTCGCTAATGAATGAATCAGGATATTGTTGCGGGCCGCCGAGATACGTTTGCGGATCGGGTGGGACAGCTCGAGTAACTTCTCGCGCGTGAATGCGTGTCCGGCTCCGCGTGCGAGCGCAAGCAGCAACGCATACTCGCGTGGCTTGAGCGTAACGGGCACGCCGTCATCGGTGACGTCGTACGCTTTCGTGTCAATCACGAGCGACCCAATCTCGACGACGTCGGCTAGCGGTTCGTGAATGACGCGAACCGGCGGGTTCGTACTCGCGCCCAGTGGGTGACGATTTCACCCGCGATCGCCTTTGCAAGCGCCGCGATCGTTTCGTGGTCGTTCACGGAAATAGAAAACCCCATCCTCGCTTCTCCTCGCCGGGCAACCCGGCCGGTACTGGTGATGAGGTCCCGCACGCGCGACTACGCTCTCTTCTTCTCCAGCAGCTCGCCGATTGGTGCCGAGCGGAACTGCTTAGGTTAGCGTGCGCCGTTTAAGCCTTGCTCATTATCTAGCTGGGCTGAATACTCGTCGTCAGCGACTGCAATAAGTCGCTCCGCGAAATAGTCGACCGCGGCTTTCGCCTTTGTTGCCTGCTTTCCAGTTAACTGTCGTCGACGCGCAGCAAAGATCGCCGTCGCAACGTCGCTAGCAAAGCCGGAGATTGCTTCCTGTTGAGCTGGCGCAAAGCCCGCGCTACCAATTCCAGAGACAAGCGTCGAAAAGCCAAATTCAACTTTAGAATCGTCCGCGGCCGCAGCACCAAGCTCATCAACGTATCCTATGAACTTTTTGTGTCTTGCCTTCCGGAAGCTCGTGTTGCACCATCTCCCATGATGCCGAATGACGTCGCGTTTGCCAGGCTTTAAGGAGACGGTCGAGTCGGCTGCGCTCCTCGTCGGTAATGTCGGTGCGCTTCGCCAACCGCTTCCGTTCGTCAACGACCGTCTTGAAGAAATCGGTCTTCCGGGGATCTACCATCATTTTACCGGCGAGCATGACGGGCCGCAGGCCGCGCATCTTTCCCTTCGGCACGAGTCGCACGGCACGGAGCAGGCGCGGGACATTACCGGTTAGGAGAACCGACGCAACCACGTCAGGCAGGGCGTACCAGAGTTTCCCACCTGCCACTCCTGCGTGAACGTGCCCGATCATAATCCGTTAAGGATCTGTCCATTCCACGCTAAGATTGTTTTCGATCACAAATGCTGCACATGCCGTCGATTGGAGGTCGCGCGTGAGCCGTAGCAATTTTACTATCTCGATTTTTGAATATCAGTTCCTTGGCGCTTTGCACAGAGTCAACCACTAATCGATTTCGCCCGCGCGAGCGTGATGGACGTTAAGGCTATTGACGTTATTGACAATTAATGGGCGGCTACCGGGATATTAAAAATTCCTTGGACCGCACGATGACACCGTCTCCGACTGGTGCTAGAATAGCGCTACTCCCACGAAGCTTCGGTACTCGACGATCGAGGTGACCCTATGAGTGTGCAAAGCGTTCTCGCTAGCGTCGTCATCGAATGGGATGACGGTGCCGTCATTATCTTCTCGTTCACGGGTGCCGCCGGGAGTAAGGTCTTCTGCGGCTTCCCGCACATCGTGCCCGCTTGGCAGAACCAGACTGGCACGCAAACGCAGGTCACGGCGACCGTGCAGAGCATCACCCAGTCGGCGATACAGATTAGCGCTGATCCGGCGACCTGGGTCGAGACGGTCAAGCAAGGCGCGCGCAACGGCAAGATCACGATCGTCTACGACGACGCGACGAATACGAACTACACGAACTCGAACGCCACCCCGTACCAGCTCCAACAGCTCTTCAGCCTCGCCGGCTAAAGCCGCTCGCGCTACCCGCGCGCCGTGCAGACCTCGACGGAGCGCTCGCGTCTTCGAACGTCGAACGCATTTTCGTCTCCGCGGAAGCCACGCACCCGGTCGGATTCAACAATCACACTTCAATCCGCTGAGGAATACGCTCATGAGTCGCATCCTCGCCCTATTGAAGACCAACACGACGAACTTTCCATCGGATCTCGTCGACGCCATTACCGGCGCCGGCGGGTCGCTTGTTCAGATCTGGAGCGGTGACCACACCTTCAGCGCGGTCATCGCCGAGGGTAACGCGAGCGTTCAGAGCGCGATGAGCGCCCACAGCGCGGTCGCGTGCGCGACGAGCGCGGCGATTCCTACGGCGCAATCGCTCGATGTCGATCCCGGGGCAATGGAACTCGCGAACGCCTGGAACACGTCCCTCAGCGACGACTACCGCGCGAACGTCGATGGCTTCTACGCGCAATCGATGCAGATCGACGGGCTGCTTCCGCCGGGCGGCTGCGCCCAAGGCGCGGGGGAAGACGGCGACGGCGGAGGCGGCGGCAAACTCGTCGCCGTGGGTGGTCCGAGCGGTTCGCCCGGACCCGATACTACGACCGGCGGCGTGGCCGCGCTGACAACGGCAACGGTCGTGCACAAAGAGCGACGCGCGCTCGTCGGAACGATCGGTGTCGCGGCCGCGTACGTCGGCGGCCCCGCCGGATCGACGGCGGAACTCACCTCCGACGACAATGGGAGCCTCGCGCTCGCGATGATGCACGCCTTCGACGTCTACTACGATCTCGCGCCGAAGGCCGCGCACCTTGTCTTCGAGGTCAACGTGCGGCGGATGACGCTTGCCCTCGATCCGACGACGATTCCGACCCCGGCAAATCCACCGGCTTCCGGCGACTACGAGGCGTGTGAGGCGCCGTGGCGCGACGCGGCACTTACGGCGTTCGGACAATCGAGCGGTTGGGCGGGCATCGGCGGGTTCGTCTCGTCGGCGACCTTTAGCGACCCGGCGGATTACACGCACGCCGCATTTCTGACGAAATATCCCACGGCGTGGATGGCCTACTGTTCGTCGTCGAAAAAGATCGTTTTCCAACTCACGTCCGTGGTCGGGAATTGGAAGCCCGCGGGCACGCACTTCGTTTACGCGCACGAGACGGGGCACACGTCAGGCGCCCCCGACGAGTATGTATCGAGCAAATGTTCCGTCACAGATAAGGCCGGTTTTTCGAACGGCGTCAACGCCAATTGCGAGGTCGGCAACAGCGCCGCGGTCGACTGTTTGATGCGCAATAACACGAAGAAGTTGTGTCCGGCGACACCCGGCCATTTCGGCTGGAACGACGCGAACGGTGACGGCATCCTCGACCCCTTCGACCCGAGCTACTCGACCTGACTCGACGGTGGCGCGACGTTTCGAGGACGCGCGTTACCATCGGTTAACACGCGAACGGCGCTGGAATCTTGGAGGCTACCGATGGTCGAGACCCCTTCGCGAAGATACGCGAGCCGGATTCGAGTGCTCGTCGACGATTGGTGTCGCATCGCCGACACCCCGGCCGCTGCGCCCGCGTTCGGAGAGCTCGTCGAATCGGCCGCAGGGGGGCATCGCCTCGCGGCGGCGCGACTCTGCACCGATGGCACCCCAATCGAAGTTTGCGAACGCCTCGGCTCGCAGCCATCCGGCCCGTCGATCACCTGCGAAGGCGTATCGCCCGATGCGATGACGGGCACGATCGGCGCCGCAGTTGGCCACGCCCGCCCCGCCGGTGCGATCTTCTTCGAGAAGATGCCGACCCGCGCGAATGCGACCATATGGATCGGCGCCGAGAGCGACGCGCGCGGTCGCGTGCACGGCAAGTGGGGTCGGCCCTGAAATCAGAGCCAGGAATTACTGTGGATTTCCGCCGATGAAGGCAGACGGGAGATCCACCCATGCGAAAGAGTCAATTCACCGAGTCGCAGATCGTCCAAATCCTCGCCGAGTACAATGCCGGAGCGTCGATGGAAGAGTTAGCGCGGCGCAACAGCGTGCATGCAAATACGATTCGTCTCTGGCGATCGAAGTACGCGGGCATGAGCGCAAGCGATCTATCGCGGCTTAAAGAACTCGAAGCCGAAAACTCGCAGATGCAACGGATCATCGCTCGGCAGACCGTAAAGATCGACGCGATCGAGCAGCTCATGCGAAAAAACTCCTGGAGCCTTCCCGGCGAGCCGAAGCCGTGAAGGCCTTGCAAGAGTTCGGCCTGAGTCAACGCGAAGCGTGCAAATCTGTTCACGCACAGCGTCGTTCTTCAAGTGAACCGACGACGACGAAATCACAACGTGATGCTTCGGTTGCAACGCGACTCACGCACGTCGCGCAGGAACACGCCAATCACGGCTGTCGTCGGCTCTACTTCGATTACGAACGCGATGCAGTCGATGGCGACGAATATATGAATTACAAGGCTTTCCGACGAATTTATCGCCTTGCTGGATTGCAAATAGGACGTCGTCGCCGGCGAGGTCGTGCAAAAATCGTGCGCGGCCGCAGTTTGCGTCGGGCGACGAAGCCCTTCGAAGGCTGGACCCTAGATTTTATCCAGGATCGGCTTTTTAACGGCCGATCGTTTCGCGGGTTGACGATGATGGATGAATTTACTCGAGTCGATCTTGCTCTCGAACTAAATTACTCGTTTCCCAGTAAGTGCGTCATCGACGTTCTCGATGACGTTGCGCGAGAATTCGGTTATCCGAAATATATCCGAGTTGACAACGGGACCGAGCTGACGTCGAAAATCATGCAACGGTGGTCCGAGGAACACGGCGTCGAACTGCTTTTCATTCAACCTGGAAAGCCGACGCAAAATGCGTACATCGAGTCTTTCAATTCTCGCGTTCGTGCCGAGTTTCTCAACGCTCATTGGTTTCGGTCGCTGATCGAAGCCCGAACCGTCGCAAGCGAGTGGCGCGATTCGTACCACACTACGCACGCCCATAGCGCCCTCAACTACATGACCCCTCAAGAGTTTCTCGCGACCTACGAAGCTAACCAATCTCCACAGAAATCACTGGCCGCGTAACGGGGCCGACCCCACAAGATCTATTTGAGCCTCGACGGACGTGTCGCCCGCGACGCGGCGAGGCGCTGTACGCGAGCGCTCGCGGTCGTCGCGCCCGGAAGCATGTCGCACGTCGCTCGTGCGGCGCACTTCCTCGAGGCGCGCGGCTATCTACGCATGCTCGCGCTCTCGTTCGGACGCGACGCCTTCATCGGCGCCAAGCTCTACGCGCGTTTCCGCAACATCGACCTGGCCGACCTTGGCGCGCTCTAAGTGACACAGTTTCAGATTTCGTATAAACCCAGTCCGTCACTGAATAGCAAGAAGATACTGCCTTCAACAGGGAGGACTAAGAGTGAATTGCATTCTTATGTACCATTCACAAGGGCGCCATTAGGTAAGTCGTTGTTTATATGAGCAAAGGGACGCCTAGCGGAACTATCTCGGATGTCGCTGACATGATAGCGCGACCCTGTTCAATACATATTGGAGATTTGCGGGCAGTCCTTAGTTTAGTCTACGCCGGGCCTAATTAGCAATTGATGCAGTCGTTTAGGTGCGCCAACGGAGGAATATGAAAAACCTAACCATGCCTTACCAAGAAGGTCTCGACTTTGGCCTTGGAGTTGATAGCGCAACCGGTAATCGCCGACAGCAAGGCGCTGACGGGACGCCGGAAAAGGTCCTCGCTGGCATCTCGGGAGGTGATGGGTCCTTCAGTTTGGTGAGAATAGAAGACACTCACGAACTGGAAACTCATCTGGGGATTTCGGCCGAAGCATCAGGCGGCGCCGGACCGTTCAGCGCCTCCGCGAGATTTGACTTTGCTAAAGATTCCAAAGTGCAGTCAAACTCGACCACCCTGCTAATGATGTGCACAAAATCGTTCGGTTTTACTCAGATCCGAAAGCCCACGTTGGACGCGGAGGCCGCCAAGCTCGTCGCGACGGGTAACGCTGAATTATTTGCAGAACGCTACGGCGACTATTTTGTTGCGGGAATAGAAAGCGGCGGACAGTTTTTTGGGATAATCAAAATCGAGTATGCTTCGGAGAGCGACAAGACGAACATAAGTGCGAAAGTCGCAGGTTCGTATGGCTTATTTAGTGCTCAGGTGTCGATGAATCTCAGCTCTGCTATTAAGGACACGCATTCACAAGTCACTGCGTCATTATATTATCAGGGAGGCAACGTCTCGACGGCAGTGAAAACCCCCGACGATTTGTTTACTGCCAAATCGGAGTGGGAAAGCACTGTCCTGACATCGGCAAAGCCATATTCTGTCCTATTACTGCCCTGGGTTGTAGCTGATGGCCCACTTCCACCGAATGCCGCGGATCTCCAGCATCAGAAAGACGTACTCGTCGCCTGCGCGAAGTTACGTTCTCAGACTCTGGATAAGTTGAATTCGATTGAATATGTGCTTGATTCTAATAGTCAAAGTTTTTTCCAGTTTAAGCCTGGTGATGGAGATCGGCTATCAAAGCTTCACGCCGACTTAAGTTTGGATGCCGACATCATCGAGCAAGCAGCTTCCTTCGCGATTGATAACGCAAAGCTCGCTGTGGAACCGGAGACCTATGCGCGCACGATTAAGGCAATGACTGACTATCATATTCACGTTCTGCTGCCATCCGATCTTCCTCCTCTAGTAGCGGGTACACAGATCGCACCAAATCTGATCGGCATGACGTTGGCAAGTTTAGATCAGCTTCGGATTGTTTATAACGATATTAGCGGTGACGACATTGGCGGACAGTATTTTGATGACGTTCGAAATCTACTCGGTGGCTACACGGACCAGGACAATGTATTGGTCCCTATTCATTCGGCGAGTCAGATAGTTGTCGCTGCGCAGGAACCCGCAGCGGGCACGCTGATACCCGTCGGGAGTCCTGTTACCGTCGGCTTTAACTTTGCCCCCGGAGTCAGCTGACACCGGGGTTGCTGTCAGTTTTTTGCGCACGGGTCTTCCCCCGATTGTTATACCGCGAGGGCTCTAGAAATGACGGCGATAGTGGATTACTTCTTCGATCGGCGCGCGAATTCTTCGGGCATCAAATCGTCGAGTGAACTACGCGCGTGATTGGTGTTGTAGTCGTGCCGCCACGCAACGGCATGTTGTCGGGCATCATCGAGCGTGCGGAACCATGTTGGATTCAACATTTCCTGACAGACGCGGATGTTGAACGATTCGCAGAAACCGTTATCTGACGGCCTTCCAGGCCTCGAGAAGTCGAGTTGCACGTCGTTCCAATGAGCCCATTGATCGAGGTGAAGTGATATGAATTCTGGCCCGTTGTCGCACCTCACTCTTTGGGGTTTTCCGCGTTCGGCGACGACGCGACGGAGAACGTCGACGACTTGCGGTGCTTTGAACCCAAAAGCGACCTCCAAAGCGACACTCTCGCGACTAAAGATATCGACTATGGTTAAGAGGCGGATCTTCGTGCCGTCGGCGAGCACATCGTGCATGAAGTTCATTGCCAAACTCTGATTCGTTGCCGTCGGATGTGCCGGCGTTTCGCGAACAACAGCGGCGCGTCGACGACGCGGTGTTTTTGTGCGAATTGCTAGACCGGCTTCGCGATAAAGTCGAGCACCGCGCTTGATATTAACCGGCCATCCCTCGCGTCGGAGCAAGATATGGATTCGTCGTTGTCCGTAGCGAATCCGCACCGCAGCGATCGCCTTGATGCGAGCTTGCAATGCAACATCGGCATCGGCGCGGACGGATTGATATCGTACTGTTCGTCGATTAACGCCCAAAATTTCACAAGCACGACGCTCACTTAACTGCCAGATCTTGCGGATGTGCGGCAGCACGGTTTTACGTCTAACGCGTCCTACCACTTTTTTTAATCACGTCTTGCAGAACTGCGCGATCAAGCTTCAAAACGGCAACGACTGCTTTGAGCTTGGCGTTCTCGTCGCGCAGCTGGCGTAGCTCATGAATTTCGGGCGTGCCGAGAGTTCCGAATCGTTTCTTCCAGACATAGAAGGTGGCTTCAGAAATGCCGAGCTTTCGAGTGATGTCGGCCACGGGCGTTCCGATCTCAGCTTGTCGGAGAGCGGCGGCAATCTGTTCGTCGGAGTAGCGGGATTTGCGCACGGTGCGAACCTCTTGGCAATAAGGTGATGTTCGCCGTCATTTTCTAGGAATCCGTGGGGTAAGAAGTTGGGGGTGGACCCATAGGCCTGCGTTACCATACGTCAGGCCTGACACAGTCCAGCTGGTACGCGTGCGTTGGCAGGTTATACGACAATCACTAGCCGCAGGGTGCCATTCAAGTGCATTCAAAAGACGCACGCGGGATATTCTGAGTCCGCGACCTACGCAAGCACATTCTTTTCGAGTCTAAGTCCATTAGGACGTCACAACGAGTAGCGCCACTAACTGCCGCGGCATCGTGACTGCGCCTGCATTAGCAGTAGAAAGAAATGTCCCGCCCTAAAAAATAGTGGTTTTGTGCAGCAAATGTAGACCCCAAAAATCGTATTTTTCGACCCTTGCTAAAGTAGTATCTGCGCCATCACCAGCTTTTCTTCCAATACATGATAGGCCGTCAGGTAGTTCAAGAACTCCTCTGTCATATAATCGCGACGATTACATCGGCAAACGCGATCACGATCTCGGCTTCTGTTATCGCTTGCGATGCGTCGTTCGCGACGTAAACTTTGTTCGGATCGATCCCGCCGAGCGCGTCGGGGTAGCGGGTCGGTGCATAAAATCGTTCGAGGATGCGGGCTGCCTCGCGGACACCTTGCGTCGGCTCGTGTCCGTTCGCGGCGAGTTCGTCTAAAAGATGATTGACGACGTGCGTCCGTGGCGCTTCATCGATCGCGACGATACACGCGGCCTTAAGCGCTTTCTCCGCAGCTTGTTGCGAGTGAAAGGCCGCGGTGCTCGGCGACTCGTCTCGCAAAAGCTTTGCAACGCGCAAATCTTCAGCTGCGGCCGAACGCCATTCGCGAGCGAGAATACGCCGATCAGGCTGCATAGATGCTGACGCTCTCGGCGAGGATCCTCTGACCGAATGCGGTCGTCGGCAGCACGTGTGCGTATTCGTGGGGCGTGACGACGATGAGATCGAGCCCGACCGCGCACTCGAAGGCCCGCCGAACGTCGAGGTCGCGCTCGGCGCGTCGCAGATCGGTCTCTCGGACAATCGAAATATCGAGATCGCTACGGAGACGGACCGATCCTCGGGCGAACTCATCCTCAAACGCGTCTGCCGAGCGCGTTATCGGCCTGTAAAGTCGACGCGGAAAAGATACTTTCCCGGGCGCGTTACGCAGCCGATTCGCGCAGGCACGAACGTACTTCCGTAAGCCGCAACGATCGCGGCTTCCACAAGCGCCGAGCCACCTACCGATTCGGTTGCGGACGAGCGAAAAAGCGTTGTGTTCTCGATGAGGCCCTGGTCGTTTAAATGCACGACGAGCATGACCTTACCTTGCGTTCGATTTACCCGCGCGATTTCGGGATACACCGCATTCACGACGTCGGTCGTTCGGGCGTCCTCATCTGCGAGCGTGCATGGGGAGGTGACGGGTGCGAGATCGGCCGATCGTGTCGGTGCGTACGCAAATGGCGCGAGCGCCGAAGGGCCCGACGATGACGTCGGATTTTTGAGAGCCGAATCGCCAAGGAGCGTGACGATTGCAGCCTCGACCGCGCGTGTGAACGTGGCGAATGCAGCATCCCCCGGCCCGCCGAGCGGAACGTGCCACCGATTGGCGACCATATAGAGGGCGCGCATCGTCGCGACGCCCGCGACCGTCCGGCAACCGCGCTCTGCTTGCGACTCCACGCTTACCTTCGGCAGCGCGTCGATGGCGGCGACAACGCGCATTTGATCGGCTTCCGGCAAGCGATCGAGGAAGGCGATGAAGCGCGACACCCGTGACGAAGAAACCCGCGTCGCGAAGGCTTCTGTAAAATCAACAGGTGACGGCGGCGAACCGGTACACGATGGATCGGAGACGATTAAGTCGCGCTCGACGACCGGCGGGGAAGTCTTGGGCGCACCTTGCGCGAGCGATGCGGCCCCACTCGCGCAGAACGCGAGTGCGAACATTCCCACAACGACTGACACCCGTACTGCCATCGGCTTCCCTTTTGCCCTTACTTCCAGCGATTGAAGAGATCGTTCTCGATTTTGAACTGGTCAAGTGCCTTACCGACCGTGTGATTGATGATGTCCTCCACGCTCTGAGGCTTCGCGTACATCGCGGGGATCGGCGGCAAGATCGTC
>JANOMT010000055.1:0-2123 GCA_031420415.1 Vulcanimicrobiota bacterium | reverse complement strand
CTTCGCACTCGTCTGCGTCGGGATGTTGATCTATTTCGTCGATCATATGGCGAGTTGCATCAACGTCGACACCGTCATCGCGCTCGTCAGTGCCGACTTACGAACGGCATTCCAGCGGCTGACGTCGGAGGAGCCCTGCCTCGTCGATTGCGGAGTATATGTCCGCACACCGGCTTCCGGACCTCGATCGGTCCGTGCTCGCGGGTCGTCACCTCGATTTAACGCGAACGATTTCCGGACATCTGATGCGCTAACCGTTCGCCGGGCAGCAATTCGCTGGCATTCGAGCGCAAAGCCGCCATTCCGGAATTACATTTGCTCATTTTGAAGGTCATTATAAGTTACGGCCGCCCGTGGTCGGACCGATCAGGTTAACGCCCGACGGTCCTGACGTAAACTGCGGATTTGGAAACGAACTCCGAAGAAGCCGCAACCGTGGACCGTCGCGGGATGCGCATTTGCGCAACCGGCGTATGCGTGGAAGGTCGGGCCTGACCGTTGCGTCTAAGCCGTCAGTACCGCCCCAGCGAGGGCGCGTCCGAATGATTAAATGCTTCGATTAGCGCTCGACCATCGACATCATCGCAGCGTTATACCGCGGGCCAGCCGTACGCGAGGCGAGCGCACCGAGTTCGGTGAGATCTGCGGCGCTGAGCGCGATCGCAGCCGCGCCGACGTTTTCTTCGAGATATTTTACGCGTTTCGTGCCGGGGATCGGGACGATGTCGTCGCCTTGCGCGAGCACCCAAGCGAGGGCGATCTGCGCCGGTGTTGCGGCATAGCGTGCTGCGACTGCGCGCACGGCAGCTACGATCTCGGCGTTACGATCCGCGTTTTCCGCCGCGAACCGTGGATCGTTCTTGCGAAAATCATCGTCGGACAAGGTCGCGTTGCCGGTAACGGCACCGGTGAGAAAGCCGCGTCCGAGCGGACTGAACGGCACGAGAGCGATACCGAGTTCGCGCAGCGTCGGTAGAATCTCGGCTTCGAGTCCGCGTTCCCAAAGCGAATATTCGCTCTGCAACGCGGCAATCGGATGTACCGCGTGCGCGCGCCGAATCGTTGCGGACCCGACTTCCGAGAGGCCGATCGCACGGATTTTACCGGCCTTGACGAGGTCCGCAAGTGCACCGATCGTGTCTTCGATCGGAACGTTCGGATCGCGGCGGTGCTGGTAAAAAAGATCGATCGTATCGATTCCCAAACGCGCGAGCGAAGCGTCAGCGACGCGCCGCACGTTCTCGGGCGACCCGTCGACGCCGCCGATGTGCCGGCCCGGCGTCGTGTCGATCTTGAAACCGAATTTCGTCGCAACGACGATGCCATCGCGCCGACCGCGGAGCGCTTTACCGAGCAGCTCTTCATTGTGAAATGGCCCGTAAACTTCGGCCGTATCGAAAAACGTGACACCGAGATCGAGCGCACGGTGGAGCGTCGCGAGCGATTCGACATCATCGCGCTTGCCGTACGACTGACTCATCCCCATACAGCCGAGACCGATGCTCGAGACGGCGAGATCGCTGTGGCCGAGATTGCGTTTCTGCATACTCCGTGCTACCCACTTTGCGTAGATGATCCCCCCTTCGCCGAAAACCTCGGCGACGGAACGGATGCGACGTAAACCGAATACTCTCTCGTTATGAACGCTCAGCCGATCGAAGATGGATCGCACATCTTTCTCCACGTCAATCTGTGCGCGGCCGTGATGCGCGCGGCTGAGCGCAGCGCGGTTCCCGTACGCGTGCGGCTCACCGATCGCGTCAATGGCGTTGAATTCGAAAAGACGATACGCATCGAACGCGGCGATGCATCGCAAGCCGTCGTCGAGTTCGACGTTCACCGCGGCATCTTTCGGCTGCGGATCGATGCGCCGCCGCAGAATTGCAGCGCGAGCGATTTCCTCGACTTCATGCCGAGCAGTAATCGTACGATCACCGAGACGCTCGAATCGGGCCCGCCAGCGCCGCCCGAACCCGTCACGTTGCTCGATGGCACGGCACCCGTTTCGTTTCTCTACACGAAGCCGACATTCGCGTTTTTCGCACCGGGCCTCGCCTGCGATAAACCGATCACGACGCCACTCGTCGTAAAAAGTAAGGTCGAGTACGATCAGGGTGCATTCC
>JANOMT010000054.1:0-2320 GCA_031420415.1 Vulcanimicrobiota bacterium | reverse complement strand
GCGGCCGTTCCAACGACGACGCTGCCGACGGGGCAACCGAGTCCCTTCGAAAGCGCGATCCACGCCATGCGAAACGGGCGCGCAAGCTCGGCGACCGTTTTGCCGCTTGCGATTGCGGCGTTGAAGAGCCGCGCGCCATCGAGAAACGTCGCCACACCCGCGGCATCGGCCATCGCGCAGATCGCGACGGCATCGTCTTGCGGAAAAACGACGCCCCCACCGCGGTTATGCGTGTTCTCGATGACGACGAGTCCCGTCGGTGGAAAGATGACATGTCCGCGCGCCTTCACGGCCCCCGCGAAGTCATCGGCAGCGAAGAGTCCGCTCGTGCCGATGGGACTGATCTGGACGCCGGCATTGGCGGCAGCAGCGCCCGTCTCGTGCCACAGCACGTGGGCTTCGCCGCCGACGATCACCTCATCGCCCGGACGCGTGAGAACGCGCAACGCGATCTGGTTCGCCATCGTGCCACTTGCCGCGAACATCGCGCGCTCTTTGCCAAGGAGCGCCGCCATGCGTTCTTCGAGCGCGTTGACGGTCGGGTCTTCCCCGTACTGATCGTCGCCCACCGGCGCGTGTGCCATCGCCTCGCGCATCGCGAGCGTGGGCTTCGTGACGGTATCGGAGCGGAGGTCGATGAGATCGGATGCAGCCATGGCGTCGCGAGTTCACCGCACGCGCACGAATTCTTCCGGCCTGGAATCGCGCTTGCGCGTCAGGCAATTGCCACCCGCAATTTGAATGTCGCGATCCTAAACGCCATTACGGTCACATAGGCGTAATATGAGCGAGGTAAAATAGGGCGATATGAGCGAAAGCCAGGGGCCGTCCTCGACCGATCTCTTGAGCGCTATTGTCGCGTTGCATGATTTTACGGAGCGCGGCCTCGGCTCACTGAGTGCGAAGATTGATCGCGTTGATGCAAAGCTCGAATGCCAAATTGATCGCCTTCAATATGATATCAATCGGCGTTTCGACCGCGTTGACGACCGATTCGATCGCTTAGAAACGCGCGTCGAGCACCTTGAGCGGAATTCAGCTCGGTAATCGAACCCGTTTTCATGTCGCAGTAGCGGCCGCGAGTTCGTCGTTTGCCAGAACTCCCAGACGTTGAAGCGTACATCTCGGCATTGCGCGCACGCATCATCGGCGTGAGACTTGATGGCGTCCGTTTGCGCGGCGGTGGCTTCGTTTTACGAACGTCGGATCCGCCGATCTCTCACGCCACGGGACGCGTTGTGTGCGACGTGCGAAGGATCGGCAAACGGATCGCCATCGGCCTCGATGGCGACCTTTGGCTCGTCGTGCATCTTATGATTGCAGGTCGCCTCCACTGGAAGGCGCCGGGGGCGGCGCTCGGCGGACGCAACGATCTCGCCGCATTCGATTTTCCGGGCGGCACGCTCGTGCTCACTGAGGCTGGCACGAAACGTCGCGCGTCGCTGCATGTTGTCACGGGAGAAGCGGCATTGCTTGCAATGGACCCCGGTGGCATCGACGTCTTCGTCGCCGATCTGAAGACGTTTCGCAACGCACTTACACGTGAGAACCATACGCTTAAGCGCGCCCTTACCGATCCGCATACGCTGAGCGGCATCGGCAATGCCTACTCCGATGAAATTTTGCACGCCGCGATGCTCTCGCCACTCGCGCTGACGCAGAACCTCAAGGACGAGCAGTGGCAGCGCCTCTATCAGGCGACGCGGACCACGCTCCAGCTTTGGGTCGATCGTTTGCGTGAAGAAGCGGGTGGCGGATTTCCACGTAAGGTGACGGCGTTTCGCAAAGAGATGGCCGTCCATGGAAAGTTCGGCGAGCCCTGCCCGCGTTGCGAGGCGCCCGTGCAACGCATCCGGTACGCCGACAACGAAACAAATTATTGCGCACGCTGCCAGACGGGCGGGAAGCTGCTCTCCGATCGTGGCCTCTCGCGACTCCTCAAAGGCGACGCCCCGCGTACGATCGACGAGCTCATCGATTAGCGCTACCGCTCGCGGCAAAAGCGTCTGATCGGCGCTCGAAAGCTTCGCACCGATTAGACGTAACGCTAGCGACATGCCGATCAGATGTTGATGATCGTAGATGCTCGTGGTCCCAAGCTCTCATGTAGCCCGCACGCTGCGCTGATAATTACCGTGCATTCACCGATTCCGACGCCCGGGCGACGTGGGCAACGTCGCTGTAGTCGGCGATGAGCGCCGTGGCGGGCTTAGCGAGCCTAGCTCATGAAACGGCCATCATGAGTAACGTGCACCCAACGCAAAAACGCTTGAACGAGATGAATCGATTGGGCGATATGGCCTATTTTCCAGCGTTCGTG
>JANOMT010000053.1:0-5909 GCA_031420415.1 Vulcanimicrobiota bacterium | reverse complement strand
CTCGGTTTCCGTTGATCTTCGTAACGCCCAAGCCGCGAACACCAAAGGCCGCGTAAATTTTTTAATCTGAAAATTTCCCCCTCGCGAATCGGCACTATGCTTCTCTCCGCGGGCCTGCTCAGGGGCCGACCCGGTGCCCTGAGCGGCACTGGCTACCGAGCACCTCACGAGCGACTTCGACGATATACCTATTCCGTAGGCGCGCCGCTGAACGCCTTGTCGTGAATATGCTTGGCGCCGTGGCGCAATGAAAGCGCGCAGCGATCGCCGAGCGAACCGCAGTAACTTTCGTCCCCAAGCGCGTGACAACTCAGACTTACGGTCCGACACCGTTCGGCTATCGTCGCGAGGCTCGTAGCTGTGTCTTTTGAACGCCAAGCGGAAACGCTGAGCCAACAGCGTGCCCAGGGCGAGATCCGACTCGTTTTCGGCGATAATAAACTAATCGCCGGGTCCAGATAGCGTCGCACGACGCGAGAAGGATGTCTGTCGAGACAAGGCGCGCGCGATCGATCGACGTCGTGCTGCGCCCTGGTGATCAGTAAACGCTCGCCTTTCGGTCTATACATGAACGAGGATCGCCATTTGTGTTCACATCGATCGCCGAAGCTCGGGGATTCATCGAGGGTGGCGCGTCGACTACAACGAGTGCCGGCCGCATCGATCGCTCGGCCAAATGACCCCAAGCGCCTTCGCCCTCGACCAAAAGAGATTACTTACATCTATCTCTCTATGAATGGGTTACCGCTTGGGGCAACGTCAGAACCACCAAAAGCTTACCCGTTTGCAACGATGATGTTGAACACCGCGATTTTTGCATCGGGTTCAATCTCGGCGCTCGAAGATGTTAGCTTCGCCGTAACCATTGGGCGTGCACCCGCAGGCAAATTGAGGAACAAACGGTCTTGGCTGTTCAGCGGATGATCGGGAAACCACATTTGCGTGACGTGGCGATCGAGGCGACCGGTCACTTGAAAATGAACGTGCGGCGCCCGATCCCAGCCCGGTACGACCGGATACGATCCCGGCACAACCGTTTTGAATCGGTAGCGCCCCTGAGCATCGGTGGTCGCAACGCCATACCCCTTGAAGGATGGGTCGTCGGGTGCGGTGTTTCCATCAGAGGGGTGCGCGTATTTTCCGGCTGCATTTGCCTGCCAAATTTCCACCTCAACGTGCTCGACCGGCTTGCCCTTAATATTGAAAACCTGTCCCATCAAGTAGAGCGGTGGACCCTTGGCGCGCGCCTTCCCATCGATTGAGATTAAGTCGGTATTTGGATTGAGCGGTTTGTTGACCAGCGGATAGTATGGTCCCAGCACGGAGGCGGGCGTGACTTCGGAAAGCGCCCACTTGTGAATTTCTTCGGCGGCGCTCAATGAATCTTGCGGCACGCCGATGACCAGCGCAGCCAATGCGCTACTCCCTATCAGTAATTCACTTCGGCTGATGGTGGGATGAACGTGCATCTCTACGCTCCTGTTGCAGAGAACCAAGTCCATGATCTACGGTGAAGCGCATCCAGCTCCTTTGAGCGAACGGTGCCTAAGCTAACGTTACCCGGCGTGATGATGCGCGTAATATCGCGCCAGATGACCTTGGTCCAGCAATCGAAGGGCGGTTTTGTCCCTACTCGGCGCTCCAAAGAGTCAGGAGGCCGCTGTCGACAAACATTATGTCGAACGGTGCGGACATGAAGATCCCGAAACTGGACTCTTTTGTACACTGCCGAGCGGACATGATGGCCCGCACGACACGGCGCCAGAAGCGATACCACAACCTCTTCCGCCACCTCCTGAAAGGTGCGGAGCAGTAAGCCCGAGGGACGGCCGCCGATGGGTCCGCGAAAAAGAACACTTGGGCGGACATTCGCCGTACCCGGAGACCTCTTCATCCGGTTGGGGCACATACAGGGCCTCTGGGATAGCGGCACTGGCATGGGGTGCGGCCGCGATATTCCTTCACCTTTGGTGGGCATGGCTTTTTCTAACTGCATCTGCCTGTTATTACTTTAATATGGCAAAACAACCCGATGATCCGACGCGGAATGGCGCTATCCTCGCCAGCCATCCTTACAGAGTAGCGTGGCACCGTTGTGGCACCGACTTCATGGGAGTACCCACGTTTCGATGGTTCTCGCCAAGTCAGTGGAGCGTCGAATCCCTCGTAAAACCACTCAAGAGCGGTCTAGTTGCGAGTCGTTCGACTCGTCAGATTCAGATTCGAAACTCGCTGGGTTGCCGACCCTCGGCTAGCTCAAAGCGTTTGCCCTCATTTGCCATTCATTTGCCCCCGACCGCGCCTTTGCATGGCCACCGGCGACCGAGTTAGGCTCAAAACGCGGGGAAAAGCCCTTTGGATGACCACTGGCAACCGCCCAGACCCCTCGACGTACTGATTCAAATCCTGTCCCCGCAACCATTAAAAGCCCGTCACCACGGGCTTTTTTCTTTGCGTCGGCATCCGTGTGGCACCGTTGTGGCACCGAGCCTTCCGAAACCCGTTCGCCGGAGCCCATCATTGCGTCCGCGACTCCAGCGCCGAGGATCGCGTCGATGCGTGCGGCCGCATCTCGCTGCAGCGAGTCAGATGCATGAAGGTACGTGTTCGCAGTAAGCGTGATGGTCCAGTGACCCATGCTCGAGCTTAACGTTTTGAGGTCGACGCCAGCCGCGAGGGCGAGCGTCCCGTACGTGTGGCGAAGATCGTGGAGCCGGATGCCGATCTTTGCTCTTTCGGCAAGACGGGCGAAGCGTTTGGAAAACGCTTTTGGGTCTAACGGCTTGCCATCGACCGTCGAAAATACGGGACCGTCACTCTCGCGCCCCATGCCGAGCATGAGCCGCGTCGACGCTTGCGCCGCGCGATGACGGCGAAGAACGTCGACCGCGAAAGCCGCGAGAGAAACCGTCCGAGCGCTACGCGCCGTTTTCGGCGCCTTGTAGCGTTGCTCACCGTCAACGGTTTCCAAGCTTCGGCGCACTTCGAGTCGGCCGGCCTCGAGGTCCACGTCTGACCAACGAAGACCGAGCGCCTCTCCCCTGCGCAAACCCGTCGCCGTCATCAATGCGATCGGCGCTTGCAGATCGGTCCCTTCGGCCGCGCGAAGTAATTGTGCGATGCCCGCGGCGTCGAGCGTCTTGATTTCGCGATGTTGGCGAGGCGGCATCTCAACATTGATCGCGGAATTGCGAACCAATAAACCGTCGTTGACGGCTTGTCGAAAGATCATCCGCGTAGTTGCGAGGATATGTCCCACAGACACGGGCGACAACGGCTGCGGCTGCTGTCCCGGCTTTGCTTTATTGCGCGAGGGCAAGGTCATCCATCCGTCGAGGGCTTTACGGACGTGCGCCGGCTTGACGCTGTCGAGGCGGATCGAGCCTAACGCCGGCACTACATGAAGACGTACCTGCGCTTCATATCGCTCGAGCGTACGCGCTTCGATTCCGTGACGCTTTGAGGCAGGCGATTGCTCGCAGAGTTGTGCGACCGTTGCTTGCACGGATCCAAGCACGCCGCGTTCCGGATCCGTTAGTATTTGCCGAAGATGCTTCTGCGCTTCAGCTTTCGTGCCGCGCACAGTCTCGCGGCGCTGTTGGCGCTTGCCATCTGCCAATCGCGGAAGCTCGGCGCGCAGATACCACGTGCCGTCGACGCGCCCACGCGTAATGTACCTTCTCAATGAAACGGCCCCCTCATGTCACACGCTATGATTGACTCTTAATGTGAAATGGAACGCTTAATCCACTCATAGCACGCCCCATAAAATCGTGCAAAATTACATCCTCGCCGTCAGTTAAACGTGACTTACCTGGCTTGAATCCAGCACGCCCGAGCATTGCAACGGTGCGCGATGTTCTGTTAAGGTGCAACGCTATCGCTACGACCCGCTCAATACGACGTGCCGAAAAGCGTGTCGTGGCTTCTTATTTAGCTTGACCAGTCGATAACAGAATTCGCGTTGTCCAATCAGCAAGAGAAGCATTTAGTTCTCGCTTCTCCGCCCGAAGCACTATTCTAAATTTCGATATGTTAAGTTTTCGAATTGATCGAATATATACGACAATACGCTCACGATGATACTGCGGCGCGTGTTACGCGACAAGCGAGTCATCTTCTTCGACATTCCTCATCGTGAGGCTGCGCTCCTGAACCCCACGCGCAAGTAGATAATTTGATGCGTAGGACATTCGGTCCGCAAAAGCAGACTCGCGCGCGCGTTTAAGAATTAAAGGACTTGCGCGCTCAACCACAACGAGCGACTCGCGAATTGCCGCCGTAAGCGGAGAGGCTTCCCCAAAAGCAAGCTGTGAGATGATGAGCCCACACACAAGATAGCGTTCAACATCCATTGGAACATCAGCGCCAAGCGCCGCTTTCCCGAGAGCAAGATCGTCATACAGAAGTCTTGGAGAAAGTCTCACATCTGGAAATGCGACGCCAATGATCGGCGCAAGCTCGCGCGCGGACAACATTGAACCGAAATAACCATTTTCTAACCCCCTAAAAAAAATAAGAACAATATAAGAACATTCACGTCCTTTCGTTCGCTTTACCATCTCAAGAACGGGCACCCATATCGAAAAACCGAGCCAAAGAGAATGAAATAACCCGAATTGCTCTCGTCTTTGGTGGCTGGACTTTGCAGCGGGCCGCTATACGAAGATCGCGATTGAAGACTTCGCACATCCTTCACACCGAGAAGGCACCCTAACGTCACGTTAGCACTTCTATCCTTTTCTTTTGGAAGTCTTTTATTACTATGAAGCATTTTTTTGTCATGTCGATCGCGTCGATGGCATTGCTTAGTACCGTAGCTTGCGGCGGAGGCGGCGGCGGATCCTCAACGCCCCGCGCTTTCTTGCTCTCCGGGAGCTATTATGGAACCGTCGTAAGCAATTTGAATAATAGCGGTAACATGGGCCTGACGACGGACTCGGCCGGAAATGGAAATTTTGCCGTTCAATTTCCTGGTCAGCCCTCTTTATCGGAAACCTTCGCACCGCCGGTATCATCTAACAGCGGCGGTACGTTGAACGTCACCGGAACGCTCGGATTGGCCGGGTGCAATATCGCCTTGAATGCAAGCGCGGTTGATGATAATACGGCAAAAGGGACCTACACAGTGACATGCCCTGGCCAAAGCAATGTTACGGCCACCTTTTCCTTGCCGCGCGGAACGTACAACACGTTCGCTCAACACCGCATGACCGTTTCTTCGAAGTCCTAATTCATTCGATCAAGGACGGTTCGTGCGCTCGTTGAGGGCCGCCTCATCCTTCTTGTATCCGAGGCAAATGGCAACGCGTTTAAACGCCCGGCTGCATCCGCTTGTGCGACCTTTATCTCTTTAAGGACAACATGAAAATCACTATTACTGCGGGCATTGCTTTTGCGCTCGCGATGCAAGCGAGCGTTCTCGCCGCGACGGGACCGACGCCGCCCGTTCAAGCATCTCCTTCGCCGTCGGCACCGATCGCGTTGCCGACCGCACGCGTCGTAACCATTCTTGTCCCTGCGGGAACGCTCGTGCCAGTCCACCTCGTCGGTGTCCTTTCGTCTGGCTCGGCAAGGGTCGATGAAACATTTCAAATTCAAGTCGCTCAAGATGTAATCGTCGATGGAATGATCGCGATCCGACAAGGCTCGGGCGGTCAGGGCCATATCATCGATTCCAAAGGTGCGAGCGGAAGCGGTCGTTCCGGGTCAATCTCTCTCACGTTCGACTATGTCTTCTCCGCTGATGGGGGCCGCGTGCGTCTATCGCAAGCAGCGCAGACGCAAACGGAAGAGGATCGGAAGGGTGCTTCGTCAACCGCGACTATCGTCGGTATTGCGACCTTCGGGATCGGCGGGCTCTTCGGCCACAATTTAGCGCACGGCCGTCAGAAGACGATCGATTCGAA
>JANOMT010000052.1:0-29524 GCA_031420415.1 Vulcanimicrobiota bacterium | reverse complement strand
GCTCGGGAGTACCAAGTTGATGCCTTGATTTCAAGATGTGAAGGCAACATCGATCGAGCGGTGCACCTGAATCTCGATGCCCTAAACCTTTTTAAACGAGTCCGTCTAATTGGTTGCGCGGCAGTTGTCGCCGTCGAACTTTTCGAACTCACCGGTGAACCCTCGTATCTCGAATATGCTGGCACCTATTCAGCGGGGCTCCCGCAATCGCACCTCGCCCGCCGCGTAATCGGGCATCTCGCCGTGAGCAAGCTTAGCGATTAATTTCCGCATACCGGCGCGGCAGTGTCAGTGCCGGGTTTGCGCGAATCCCCAAATATGCCCATTCCTCTCGCGAGCGCTCTAAGCGTCCTGCTTCTTGCCATGGCCGTATCTGCCGCACCCACCCGCGCCGCTGACGAACCGCCCGCGTTCCCCACAACCTCGCTTCCCGATGCGCGCTCCAACGTCGACGCGCTCGTCGGCTGGCCGGCGGGGCCGGCCGTCGTTCGCGAGCGTGTTTGGGAGGATCGGTTCATGACCGTACCTTCGGCGGCAGCCGCGAGCGCGATTGAAGAAAAGCTTTCATCGGTGCCGCATCGTGCGGGCACACCCGCCGACATCGCGACGGCGATTTTCGTTCGCGATCGCTTGACGGCCGATGGATTCAGCGTGCAGATGGTGCCGTTCGACGTCCTCTACACGAATCCGATCGCACAATCGCTGGACGTCGTTTCGCCGAAGAAAAACACGTTCGATCTCCTCGAGGGCGACCCCGCGCATCACACCGATGCCGAGCGTCTCGCGGGTCCCTCGTTCATGGAAAATTCAGGCGACGGTGACGTCACCGCGCCGCTCTTTTACCTCAATCATGGCACGGCGGACGATTGGGCGGCCTTCGACGATCTCGGTGTCGCGATGCCGCCCGGAGCGATCGTAATCGAACGGCTTGGCGGCGGGTCGCGCGATCCGCGTGCCGGCTCGAACGCCTACGAGGCGCTCAAAAAACATCACGTCGCGGGTCTTATCGTGTATCAAGATCCGGCAGAAGACGGCGTCTACGGCGGCGTTGCATGGCCCGACGGTAATTGGAAAAATCACTTCATGGCCGAACGAATCGGCGGACCGAAGCCCGGCATCGGCGCAATCGCGCCGCCCGGCGACCCCACGCTTCCGGGTGAAGCGCCGATCCCTGGAAAGCCACACCTCACGTGGGCGCAGACCGATCACGCCGACATCCCTGAAATGAACGTGACGCAAGCTGTCGCGCGAACGCTCCTCGCGGACCTTACCGGAACGATCGTGCCCGAAGGTTGGCACGACGGGTTCGAGATGCTCGAGCGGATCGGAGGTAACGAGACGGTGCACCTCGCCGTGAAGATGGATCGTCATCTCACACGCATCTACAACGTGATCGGTACGATGCGCGGCGAAACGAAACCGAACGATATCGTGATGATGGGCAGTCATCGCGACGCGATGGCCTTCGGCGCGATCGATCCCGGAAGCGGGACGACGGTCATGATGCAAGTCGCCGACGGATTCAAAGCGCTACACGATGCGGGCTGGCGACCGGCTCGCACGATCCAAGTCGCGTCGTGGGACGGCCACGAACTCGGCCTTTGGGGTTCGCTCTCACTCGCCTACCAACGTGGCGCCGATTTACGCGCACACGTCGTGCAATACGTCAACACCGATCAACTTACAACGGGCACGCCCTATCGTGCCTCGATGAGCCCCGAGCTTTGGGGTTTCGGTCGCGAAATTGCTTCACTCGTGAAAGGTATCGACGGAAAGACGTTGCTCTCAGCCGAGACGGCGAAGAAACCAGTGATGGTCCCGCCCGGTGGCGGCTCGGACCATATGACGTTCATCTATTGGCTCGGCGTGCCGAGCTCGTCGACGGGCTACTACGGCCATTTTGGTGCGCATCATTCCGCTGAAGATAATATCGCGGGCCTCGCAACCTACGATCCCGGCTTCAAGCAAGCGATCGCGACCGCGCAATATACGGGCGTTCAACTCATGCGCGCTGCCGGTGCCGTGGCGATGCCGCTTCGCTTGAGCGACGTCGCGATGCAACTCCTCAAAGATCTCGGCGATGCCAAAAAATCGCCGCAATATGTCGACATCGATTTCGCGCCCCTCAAATCAGCGATGGTCGCATACAGGGATGCGGCGCGAACGTTCGATGCGTCGCTTTTCGCCACGGAACGCGCGGGGAACGCGACCGCACTTGCAACACTCGAGCGGCGCGCGATGATCGCTCGCGATGCATTCTGGATGCCGAATGGTCTTTCGTATAACCGCTTTTGGCACACGATCGATCGTTACGTCGCGCCGTTTCCCGAGCTATCGTTCGCATCGTACGAAACGACGGATCGCGATGCGAAGATCGCGACCGCCCTCGAACGCCTGCGCGCGGCGATCGTGAAGGCGACGACGGCGATATCCTAACGTCGGCGCGAGCGCGGCGGCATCGGTCGCTCGCGCGACGAGCGCGCGCTGTCGATTGAATATGCGCCCGCGCCGATGAGAATGAGCGTGACGGCGCACGCGAGGTACACGAGCGCGAGTTCGAACGTCGGTTTCGCGGAATCTTCGCTAATGAAGACCGCACCGTGCGGAATCAAGACGACGAAGATCGCGACCAACATATTGCACGCGATTAAGAACGCAACGAGCGGGGTCGCAAACCCTACGACAAGCGCGATCCCGCCGCCAAACTCAGCGAATGCCGCGATCGCTTGCAAAAAGGCCGGCGTTCCGGGCACGAACGAAGACATCCACGTAAACGGATGCTGAATCTTCGGATAGCCGTGAAGCACGAACGCAATACCGACGACGAGACGTAACGCGAGCAGAGCAATATCGGCGCGCTGGCCCAAACGCGGTGGTGAAAACACGTTGCAAGACTAGCGCGCTCGGAGAAGGGTTTACCTGCGAAGAGGCGTCGCCACGATGGGTGCCGCGCTCGATACGACGGCCCGCCTTTTCGCGGTAGGCGCCATTGAAAGCCAAACCCCGACGATGACGAGGAGGGCGCCGACGATATCGCGCACACCGAAAACTTCGTGTCCGAAGAGCGCCCCGACGATGACGGCGAGGACGGGAATCATTAGCGCGGAGAGGCCCATGGTTCCGCTATCGATGCGCTGGAGCAGCCAGTGGTTGAGATAAAATGCGATCGCGCTTCCAAAAACGGCGAGATAGGCAAGCGCGGCGAGCGGTGCCGGTGCGAGCGCGTGGTGGAGATCGATATGTTCGACGACGATTCCGTACGCCGACATCGCGATACCCGCCAAGAGCATCGCGGGCGGAAGGGTGGTGAAGGGCTCCGCATTGGCGTGACGCTTGAGATAGACGTTCGCGTAGGCCGACGATATCGATGCACCGAGCGTCGCGAGAACGTAGAGAAAGTCGGCGCGGATGTCGCCCACGAGCGAAATCGTCGCCACGCCGCCGAGGGCGAGCAGCGCGCCGATAATCGTATTCCGACCGGCGCGCTCGTCCACCATCACGTGTGCGAAGGCAAAAACGAAGAACGGTAAGGTGCCGAATATGACGGCGACGAGCCCCGATGCGAGATGCGTCTCGGCGAGATACGTCAAGGCGTAATTGAGCCCGAACATCGTGATGGCGAGCACGATGACGAGATGAAGCGGCGGTGCCGCGCGCCGAACGTCGACGCGAACGATCGCACCGAGGGCGTAGAGAAAAAGCCCCGCTAGAACGAAACGAATCCCCGCGCCGCCCACGGCGGGAAAACCGGTGAGCGAGACTTTGATGGCGAGCCACGTCGTGCCCCATATGAGTACGCACGCAGCGTAAGCCGCGACGACGGCGATACGAGACGATTTCACTGTTCTAATGACACGAAAATGACCGATTACGTTTCGGTCCCTCGTGCGAGACGCTAGGCTGACCTAACGCGCATGACACCTAAGCGAGCTATTGTGTTTGGTTCCGAGCAGCGGAGCGTACGTTTACAGCATGGCAAACGAACTTAATGGTCTCCGCGTCGCCGCTCTCGTGGCTGAAGGCTTCGAGCAAGTCGAGCTTACCGGACCTCGCGATGCGCTCGTCGCTGCTGGTGCGACGGTAACCCTGGTCTCACCCGAGAAAGGCAAGGTCCAAGGGTTCAACCACCACGACCGTGCGGATATATTTCCGGTCGATGCCGCGCTCGATTCGGTGCGGCCCACGGATTTCGACGCACTCCTCCTTCCCGGCGGCGCGCTCAATCCCGATACGCTTCGCACGATCCCCGAAGCGGTCGCTTTCGTGAAATCATTTTTCGATGAACGTAAACCGGTCGCGGCGATTTGCCATGCATCGTGGACGCTCATCGAAGCCGATGTCGTGCGCGGGCGAACCCTCACGTCGTGGCCGTCTGTTGCAACCGATCTTCGAAATGCGGGCGCGAAATGGGTCGATCGCGAGGTGGTCGTCGACGAGCATCTCGTCACGAGTCGTAAACCCGACGACATCCCGGCTTTCAATGCAAAGATGATCGAGATTTTCGCAAAGGCCCGCGTCGAAGCGCATTAGCTTTTCTGAAGGGCGGCTCGATTAAGCCCCGGCGAGATAGCTCAGCGGCGTCGTTCTTCCGCCGAAAAATGCCGTCACCGCAACGCCGTATGCTTCGGCGAGTCCGCGAAGTTCGGACTCACCGAGTGCGATCTCTCCCGCTTCGGCTTCGGCGAGACGCTCGGCGTCGAGATGGGCGATGTCGGCCGCGTATTCGATATCGAAGCCGAGGCGCGACCGGAGCGAGACGAGTATTTCGCCGACGTCGGCGAGTACGTTTGGCTCGCTCACATCCGGAAAATTCCGAAGCGAGTAGGTTCGGTCGGCGCGTTTGCCGCCGCTGCGAGCCCGAGTGCGAGCGTGCGGCGTGTATCGAGTGGATCGATCACTCCATCGTCCCATAACCGCGCGCTCGAATAGTACGGACTGCCCTCAGTTTCATATTTTTCGAGAATCGGCGATACGTATGCGGCTTGCTCGTCCGGCGTCATCGTGCGGCCTTTCGCGCGATCGGCTTCCATGCGGACCGTCAGCAACGTCGATGCCGCTTGCGCGCCGCCCATCACAGAGATGCGGGCGTTGGGCCACATCCAGAGTTGTCGCGGCGAATATGCGCGCCCACACATACCGTAGTTGCCGGCACCGAAACTGCCGCCGATGACGACTGTAAATTTTGGCACGTTCGCACATGCGACGGCCATGACGAGCTTCGCACCATCTTTGGCAATTCCGCGATGTTCGTATTCTTTTCCGATCATGAAGCCCGTGATGTTTTGCAAGAAGATCAGCGGCGTCTCGCGCTGTGTGCAGAGCTCGATAAAATGCGCGCCTTTGAGTGCGCTCTCGCTAAAAAGAATCCCGTTGTTCGCGAGGATGGCGACTTGATGACCCTCGATGCGCGCGAAGCCGCACACGAGGGTCGACCCGTAGAGCGGCTTGAATTCATGAAAGAGCGAGCCGTCGACGATACGCGCGATGATCTCGCGCACGTCGTAGCCGACGCGCGTGTCGCGTGGCACGATGCCGTAGATCTCATCTGTGGGATAGACGGGTGGAATGGGCGCGATCTCGTCGCGACGCGGTTCGCGCGGCGGAGCGAGGTTGGCGACGATCGAGCGAACGAGCGCGAGTGCGTGTTCGTCGTCGACGGCGTAGTGGTCGGCAACGCCGCTGATGCGCGTATGCACGTCGGCACCGCCGAGCTCCTCGGCGCTCACGATCTCACCCGTCGCGGCCGCAACCAGGGGCGGGCCACCGAGGAAGATCGTGCCGTTCCCAGCCACAATGACGGTTTCGTCGGACATCGCTGGCACGTAGGCACCGCCTGCGGTGCACGAGCCCATGACCGCGGCGATCTGCGGAATGCCCGCAGCCGACATGCGCGCCTGATTGAAAAAGATGCGCCCGAAATGATCGCGATCGGGAAAAACTTCGTCTTGACGCGGCAAGAATGCACCGCCGGAGTCGACGAGATAGATGCACGGCAGATGATTTTGTTCTGCGATCTCTTGCGCGCGCAGATGTTTTTTCACCGTCTGCGGGTAGTACGTGCCGCCTTTGACGGTGGCGTCGTTTGCGACCACGACGCAGAGCCGACCTTCGACGGTAACGATGCCCGTAATGATGCCTGCCGACGGTGCATCGCCGTCGTAGAGTCCGTCTGCGGCGAGAGGCGAAAATTCGACGAACGACCCGAGCGGATCGCCGAGTCGATCGATGCGTTCGCGTGCGGTAAGTTTGCCGCGCTTGCGATGCCGCGCGACCGATGCCGCGCCGCCACCCTCGCGAACGCGTTGCAAACGCTCGCGCAGGTCGGCAGCGAGGCCACGCGCGTGCGCGTCATTCTGGCGGAAGTCCTCGCTCGTGCGATCGATCCGACTCTCCAAAAGCTGCATGCGCGCCTATTGTACCGCGATCGACGAACGGCCGCCACGCAACACGAATTTTTGAATCTTGCCCGAGGCCGTTTTCGGTAAGTCCTCGACGAAGAGGAAGGCTTTGGGGACCTTGAAATGCGCGAGATTCGCACGCGCGAACGCGCGTAACTCGGCTTCGTCGACGGTCGCGCCAGCTTTGAGAATCGCGAACGCATGCGGCGCCTCGCCCCATTTTTCGTCGGGCATACCGATGACGGCGACTTCTTGAATCGCCGGATGGCGCAGCAGCACGCCCTCGACTTCGACCGAAGAAACGTTCTCGCCGCCACTGATGATCACGTCTTTGATGCGGTCGCGAATCTCGACGTAGCCGTCGGGGTGTACGACGGCGGCATCCCCCGTATGAAAATATCCGCCGCGCAGTGCGATTGCGGTCGCATCGGGATCGCCGTAATAGCCTTTCATGACGACGTTGCCGCGCACCACGATTTCGCCCGTCGTCGTGCCGTCGCGCGGAACGTCGCGTTCGTCTTCGTCGACGACGCGCAGATCGCCCGAGGTCGCGAATTCGACACCCTGCCGTGCTTTGAGCGCGAAACGCTCGCGTGGTGCGAGCTTCGCGTGCTCGGCGAGTGGCTCGCAGTACGTGATGAATGGCGAGGTTTCGGTGAGGCCGTAGACCTGCGTGATCTCCCAGTGCAGGTCGTCTTCGATGCGCTCGATCGTTGCGGCGGCGGGTGGCGCGCCCGCGGTGAGCACGCGCACGCCCGCCGGAAGCTCGCCGCGTGATTCGCTCGGCGCGTTTGCGAGCCCGATGAGCACGGTCGGTGCGGCGCACATCAGCGTGATGCGCTCGTCGCGCGCGAGGGTGAAGATGCGTGCGGCTTCGACTTTGCGCAAGCAGACGTGCGTGCCACCGGCGGCCGTGATCGTCCAGGTGAAGGTCCAGCCGTTTGCGTGGAACATCGGCAACGTCCACAAATAGCGATCGTCCGGCGTAATATGAACGTGAACCATCGTGCCGACGCTATTAAGATAGGCATTGCGATGGGTGATCATCACGCCCTTGGGGTTGGCGGTCGTGCCGCTCGTGTAATTGATCGTGAGCAGATCGTCTTCGTCGATCGCTGCGGCAACGAACGCGCCGCTGGACCTCGCAAGTTCGCCTTCGTACGACGTCCAGCCGGGGCGCGTACCTTCGAGTGCGACGAAACGCTCGACGTGGGGCAAGTGCGCGCGCACGCTTTCAATGAGATCGAGTTGATCTTCGTGCGCGCAGACGATGCGCGCGCCGCTATGGTTGATGATGTATGCGAAATCCGTCGCCGTGAGCCGGAAATTGATCGGCACGAGAACGCCGCCGATCTGCGGGACGGCATAAAACGCTTCGAGGAGCCCGTGTGTATTAGGCGCGACGTAGGCGACGCGATCGCCAGCGGCGATGTCGTAATCCTGGAGGCACGACGACCAACGATCGCAACGCGCGAAAAAGTCGGCATACGTCAGGCGAATCGCGCCATCGACGACGGCTTCACGCGTGCCGTAGAGCTTGCGCGCACGGCGCATGAAATCTAGTGGCGTGAGCGCGATCTTCATGCGAGAAACTCATCCGCCGCATCGCTCCCTCCCTGCACGCCGCTTAAGTGCGGGTTAAAATCGCGTGGTCGCGCATTGTTCGAAGCCGGCCGTGCGCTACGATGCCCACATGACTGCAAGCGCCTCGTTTCGCCCACCAGGCTCGCTTCCGACCTCACCGCTCGGGCGCTATGCGGGCCCGTGGGATGTGCGCCTCGCCGCCCACCTCCTTCGCCGTGCCGGATTCGGAGGCACGCTCGCCGATCGCGCGCGATTCGCGGAAACCCCGATGGCCCTCAACGTCGATGCGCTGTTGAACGTGGCATCGCCGACGGCGGGCACGCCAACGCCCGACCTCATCGATACCGAACGCTTCGGTCCCGAAGTTCGGCGCATCCGCGCGATGCGTTCGGCCGATGGAATGGCCGCGACGCTGCGCCCGAACGATGGTGCGGATCCGATGGCGCCTGCCGGAAGCGACGGCGCGCTCCAAGCGATGCGCAAATTACGCGGCCAGATGCGGCGCAAGCAAGACGTCGCCAACGTGACGTGGTGGCTCGATCGGATGATCGCTTCGACGAGTCCGCTCCAAGAGAAGATGACACTTTTCCTACATGGCAACTTCGCGACGGCGACCAATCAGAAGGGCATCTACGGGCTCGACATCATCGCGCAAAATCAACTGCTGCGTTCGCAAGCGCTCGGAAATTTCGTCGTCCTCACGCACGGTGTCGCGCGCGATCGCGCGATGCTCAAATATCTCGATAACGCGCGCAGCAATCGCGATCATCCCAATGAAAATTTCGCTCGCGAGCTGATGGAACTCTTTACGCTCGGCATCGGAAAGTACACCGAGCAAGACGTTCGTGAGAGCGCGCGC
Organism: Vulcanimicrobiota bacterium; assembly: GCA_031420415.1. Lineage (GTDB taxonomy): Bacteria > Vulcanimicrobiota > Vulcanimicrobiia > Vulcanimicrobiales > Vulcanimicrobiaceae > JANYGA01. The sequence goes on along the minus strand of JANOMT010000052.1, from coordinate 20,683 downwards.
GCGTTCACGGGTTACACGTTCCAGCGCCGTACGGGCGAATTTTTCGTCAACGCGCGACAACATGACGACGGCCGCAAAACCTTCCTCGGAAAAGCGGGGAACTTCACGGGCGACGACGTCATCGACATCATCTTCGAGCAACCGGCAGCCGCAACGTTTTTGGCACGCAAGCTGCTCGAATTTTTCGTCTACACCGATCCCGAACCGCAACTCGTCGACGAGTTGGCGGCGGTCGTGCGGCGCGAAAAATTCGAACTCGCGCCGGTCATGTCGACCTTACTTCGATCGAACGTCTTTTATTCCGAACGGGCGTATCGGGCGCTCGTAAAGAGTCCCGTCGAATTCGTCGTGGGGTCGTATCAGCTCTTCGGTATCGAAAAAACGGAACCGGGCGTCATCGCGATCCTCAACCGCATGGGCCAGCTCCCGTTCCATCCACCGAACGTCAAGGGGTGGGATGGCGGCGCGGCGTGGCTCAGTACGCAGACCGTGCTCGCTCGCGAGAACTTTGCGAGTTCGCTGATGGCGGCGTCGTCGGGCGCCCGCGGGCCGCTCTTCGATGGCCTCCCGCCCTCCGCCCACGTCGCAGCGCAACGACTCGTCGGTACGATTTTGCTCGGCGATGCGAGCCAATCCGCGATGGCAAAACTCGCCGCCTACCTCGACGGAGCCGACACGTCGCTCGGGGGCGCGCTATCGGGTGAGAACGTCGACGAACGCATGCGCGGCGCCGCGTATCTCACGATGGCCATGCCGGCCTATCAGTTAAGTTAAAGGACTGAAATGAAACGTAGCGGATTTATCGGCGCGCTCGCGGGCCTCGGCATCACCGTGCATGCGAATGGCGTCTTCGCGGCCACACTTGCCAAACCGCCCTCGTTGGCGCTTCCCGATCTCGTTGCCACGGATCGCGTGCTCGTCGTCGTCAACCTCCAGGGCGGTAACGATGGCCTCAACACGGTGGTGCCGCACGGCATGCCCGCGTACTATCGTTATCGTCCTTCGCTCGGTATCGCGCCGAATGACGTGTTGCAGATCGATCGCACCATCGGTTTCAACCCCGCACTCATCTCGCTCAAGGGGATGTACGATGCGGGCAACGTCGCGATCGTGCAAGGTGCGGGCTACCCCGCACCCGATCACTCGCATTTTCGATCGACCGAAATCTGGCAGACGGGGGCTCCAGAGAAATCCGAACGTACGGGTTGGCTCGGACGCTATCTCGATGAATCCAATCTTCCCGAAAGCAATCTTTTTAATGCCGTCGCCGTCGCGCCGATTTTACCCGAAGTGCTCGCTTCGCGTCGGGTCGACGTGCCGGCGATTGCGGGTCTCGGTGGCTACGGTCTCGCGAGCGATCGCAATGCAACGCAGCGGAACGTCTTCGCCTCACTCGTGCGCGACGATCGCGTGCCGTTCGCGTCGCCATATCTCGCGACCGTCGCGAGCATCGAAGATCGCGCGCAACGTGGATCCGAAGAGCTTCCCAAACTCGTCGCAGGCTACAAAACGTCGGCCGCCTATCCCGCCACGGCGATCGGACGCAGTCTGGCACTCGCGGCGCAGATGATCGGTAGCAATCTCGGCACGCGCGTGATCTACGTCGCGCACGGCTCGTTCGATACGCACGCCGCGCAACGCGTCCGCCAGGACGTGCTCCTGCGCGAACTCAGCGACGCCCTCAAAGCGTTCTACGACGATCTCGCGGCACACAGAAATGAGAAGAAGACGCTTACGATGACCTTCTCGGAATTCGGTCGTCGTGTGGCGGAGAACGCGAGTCGCGGGACGGATCACGGCACGGCCGCGCCGATGTTCCTCATTGGCGGCGGGATCAAGGGTGGCGTGTATGGCGAGCACCCGTCGCTCGACGCGCTCGATAACGGCGATACGCGTTTCACGACCGATTTTCGGAGCGTGTACGCTACGATCGTCGAGAAGTGGTTCGGTCGGTCGTCGGCGGGTATCATCGCGGGCTCGTTCCCCACGCTCGCGCTGCTCGGCTGACGCGACGCTCGACTCCGGTGGTTCGCCCGGGGTGCTACTTCGTGAGAGACGGGTAACGGGCGTCCTATAAAGAAGATATCCATGTATGGGAAAACGAGACGGATTTTTTCTCGGCGAATCGAGTCGCTTTACGCGAACGGTTGCAGCCGACGTCGTCGACGCATTCGCCCTCGTCTCGACTGATGATAATCCCCTGCATCTGGACGCCGACTACGCGGCAACGACCCGATTCGGGAAGCGGATCGCCCACGGGATGATCGCGGCCTCCTACATTTCCGCAATGATGGGGACACAATTCCCCGGTCACGGCGCGATTTATATGAGCCAAAGCCTCAAATTTACGCGTCCCGTCTACATCGACGACGTTCTCGAAGTCGTCGCGACCGTCACCGCGTACGATCCCGAACGCTCGATCCTGACCCTTGCGACCGTCGTGACGAATCAGCACGGGAAAACCGTCCTTTCCGGCGAGGCCGTGTGCCTCGTCAGCGATGTCGTCGTCGTTCCATCCCTAGCGACTCTTGACGAAAGTACCACCTATGTGTAGAATGTACCTATCGGCATGAAGAACGTTATGAGTAACCCGGGGGCATCCCCGAACGGCGTCGACCGCACGAGCGATCGCACCGAACTCCCTCATGGCAAGGCCGACGCGGGCTTACCTCCGCGCGGCACACCGAAGAACTATTTAATGGCGTGGCTTCTCGTAATGCTTAAAGATCTTAACCTTCACGGGTACGAGATCATGAAGGCACTCAAGGAGAACTTCGCGGTTGTTTCGGATCCCGGCACGGTGTATCGTGCGCTCCGCCAATTGGAGCGCGATGGCTACATCACATCGTGGTGGGATTCCAAAGAGCAAGGTCCGGCACGTCGCATCTACACCCTCACCGATGGTGGGCGCGATGCACTCGGGTTGTGGAGCGCCGCACTCGAACAGTACCGTACCAATCTCGATGCGTTCTTCAGCCTCTACACCGGGACGTGGGTGAAAGCATCACCTCCTCCCAAACGCGACGAGGAATAAGACATGCAATTCAAAGATCAAACCGCCAGCTATGTAGAACTTTCGAGCCAGACGTTTTCGCTCCTCACGGACGCGATGTCGGCCTACAACAAGCGTATTCTCGAGTATTCGAAATCGCTGTGGGAGATCTCGTCTCGTCCCTACTCGTCGACCGCAGTCGAGACGACGATGCGTGAGAACTTCGACCGCACGAACCAAATCGTTTCGCTGTCGATTCACGAACTCCAAACCAACGGGCAAAAGTCGACCGAGCTCGCCGAGAAACTCGTCGCTCATGGCACCAAACTTCAAGAGACGATGATGAACTCGATGAAGGGTCTCGTCGAGACGAACATTTCGAACATGAACTTCGCCAAAGATTCCGCGACGCAGCAGTTCGAAAACATCACGAAGCGTCTCGAAGCGACGACGGTCAACGCGAAGTAGGCCCTCGCTTGCCAGCAGTTAAAAGACCGACGTTCGCGTCGGTCTTTTTTTGTAGCGAGAGAACGCATGAAAACTACATGTAAATCGTCCTAAGGAGCGGTGTGCGCGTCTGCGAACGGGCTTTGGGAATTACATTCCTCGAGAGGACATCTCATGGATCTCAAAGATCGCCCGAGCGAAACGTCGACGGCGCCCGACCCGAGCCAAGCACAACCGCTTTTGGGTCGCATCGCCGTCGTAACCGGTGGTTCGCGTGGAATCGGGGCGCAGATCGCGCGCGAACTCGCCGCGAGCGGTGCCACGGTCGTCGTTAATTACATTCGTGGTGCGGAAGCCGCAGCGGGAGTCGTCGCGCAGATCGAAGCGGCCGGCGGCACGGCATCGTCGGAGATCGGCGACGTCTCCAAAGCCGAGGACGTCACGGCGATGTTCGAGCGGATCAAAGCGAAGCATGGTCGGCTCGACGTGCTCGTTAATAACGCCGGCATTTTGCGCGATCGCACGTTTAAGAAAATGTCGATCACCGATTGGCACGAGGTCATCGATACGAATCTCACGAGCGTGATGTACTGCTGTCACGAAGCGGTGCCGATGTTGCTCGAAAACGGTTGGGGGCGCATCATTAATATCTCGTCGTTCGTCGGCCAGCTAGGTAACTTCGGCCAAGCAAATTACGCTGCTGCGAAAGCGGGCATTCTCGGGTTCACGAAGTCGCTCGCGATCGAGCTCGCGCGGCACAACATTACCGTTAACGCGGTTTGCCCGGGTTTCGTCGAAACCGAAATGTGGAGCTCGGTCCCAGCGAATATTCAGGAGAAGATCCTCGATCGCATCCCGATGCATCGCGTCGCGAAACCGCAAGAAATCGCTCGTGGCGTGCGTTTTTTTGCCGTCGAAGGCGACTACATGACGGGCCAATCGCTCAACATCAACGGCGGCATCTACATGGGCTGGTAAACGGGCAGTAAGCGCGCGCCGTACCGCGGAAAACACCGAGCGATGATCTCGGTACGTTTTCTCGGCACCGGCGGTGCGCGGTTCGTCGTTGCGAAACAGATTCGTGCCTCGGGCGGCATCTGGTTACGCTTCGAACCCGACGTTGCAGGCGACGGCCCCACGACGCAAATCCACGTCGATCCCGGCCCGGGTGCCCTCGTTCGCGCGACGTCGGCCGTGCCGCCGTGCGACCCAGCCGAACTCGACGCACTCGTCCTCTCGCACAAGCATCTCGATCATGCGGGCGACGTCAACGTGATGATCGAGGCGATGACGCAGGGTGGTTGGCGCAAACGTGGCCAGGTACTCGCGCCGCAGGACGCCTTCGAAGGTGAAGCCGTCATCTTTCCGTACGCGGCAAAATTCGTCGCGTCGACGTCATTCACGCAACCCTCCGCGGGACCGTATGCGATCAACGATGTCGAACTGCGTACGTCGCTGCGCCATCATCACGGTGTGGAAACGTACGGCATGCACTACGCATATCGCGGCACGACGATCTCATATCTGCCGTGCACGCGCTTCTTCGAGGGGCTCGCCGAAGACTACGCGGCGCATCGCCCCGACGTCCTTATCGTGAACGTCTTGCGCTTTCGCGATACGAGCAACGCCGATCACCTCAACTTCGATGAAGCCAAGCATATTTTTTCTGTCGTGCGGCCGCGCGTCGGGATAATGACGCACTTCAGTACGAAGATGCTCGAGCAACGCCCCGAGAAACTCGCGCAAGAGATCGAAGATGAACTCGGCATCCGAATGTATGCGGCGTACGACGGTTGGACGCTCGATGCCACGACCGAAATCGCGGCGGCGTCGCAAAACCGATGATCGAGGGCACGTACGAAATCGAAGACGTCCAGCCCGAACGCACGCGCGAGTTTCGCCACGAACACGAACGCGAAGCGCTCTCGACGCAGTGGAATTTCCGCGTCATTTGGCACGAGCAGCAGCACGAGATCGCGGCCACGCACGCGGGACAGATCGTGGGCGTGCTCGCGCTACGAATCGCAGCATCGCTCGCACACGTCGATTCGCTCTTGGTCGCGCATGACGAACGACGCCGCGGCGTGGGCCGCGCATTACTCGATCGTGCGGAGATCGTCGCGAACTATTACAACTGCCACAAAGTCACGCTCGAAACGCCAGCCGATCTCCCTGCGCGCGCGTTCTTCGAGGCGTGCGGTTATCACGTCGAAGCGATCCTCCCGCAACATACGTGGAAGCTCGATGTCGCGATCATGCGCAAGTTTCTGCTGTAACTTCCGGCCAGTGTCGGTCGTGCGACACGTGCTGTTGGCCGATGCGATGCGCGGATAGCGCGTCGTGCCGGTGACGCGGTCGCGCATGCGGTGCGACGACCGGCGTCGGATCGACGTCGGGCACGAGCGGTTGCGGGAACGCACGAATCGGTGAGAGATCGTGCGGGCCACTTTCGCGGTGAAAACCCGAGCTGCGTTGCAGCATTGCGAGCGGTCGTTGCCACGCGGCACCGAGACGTTCGCGCGTGCGAAGCGTACCGTCGAAAAGATAGACGTTGCCCGTTTGTGTCGCTGCCGTGACGACGGGCCCGCCGCCACCGACGACGGCGTTCGCGTCGCCTTGCGTGCCGCTCGTGCGAGCGCCACGTTCGAACTGCGTAAAGACACGGCCCTCGCCCGCGACGTGCGCGCCGAACTCCACCGCGCTTATCGTTCCGATCGCTACATCGCCGTGTGTCGATTCGAAGCGAGCGAGTCCGGGTTCGAAGCTTCCCTCGTCGTACACGATCGATCCGTCGATGCTGGTCGCCTCGATCTGATGCGAGCGGCAGCGTTCGAAAGCGATGTTGCCGGAGAGCGTTCGCGCGCGCAATCGGTCGGTCGTGGCATCGTCGACGACGAGCGCTCCGCGACCGGTTTGCGCGAAGATCGTTCCGCCCACGTGCTGCAACGCGAGACGGCCGCGGCTCGTAAATCCAACGAACGTGCCGCCGCGATAATCGTGGACGTCGAGATTACCGCCGCGCGCGAAGACGAAGACGAGTGCCGCATCGTTCGGAACCGTCACGACGACGGGTCCCGCCGGCGTGTCGGGCATACTTTTCACGACGATCGCGTCGTGCGTGCCCGGCGCGATCGACGAAATGACGAACGTCTCGGGCGCGAGCGTCGCAGGCCCGCTACGCGCCTGCGGGATCAGAATCGCCGTCTGTTCCGGCACTTGATGCATGGTCCGATGCACGATCGAGAGCGTCGCCTCGCCCGTAACCTCGACGCTTTGCCGATCCCACGTTCGGATCGTCACGTCGCCCGCGTGAAGGTTGACGCGCACGATCGGTGCCGAGAGGCCCTCGAACGTGGTCGTTTCGGCGCGCGCGGGACGTGCGTACGCGAGCCCTGCGGCGAGCGTTACGGCGAGCGTCACGACGAGGACGAGCGTGGCGCGGCCGCCCGTCCGGCGCGGCGGATCCGGCAACGACCAGGGGAGGGTCAGACGCACTTCGGCATGATATCGCACGGGCCCAGGGGCGTCATGAAACTCCGGTGAGGGTTGGGAACGTGACGACGAAGGCACTGCCGCCTTCGGGCCGCCGCCGTACTTCGACACGGCCGTCGTGGATGCGCGCGATACTGCGAACGATCGCAAGGCCCAGGCCCGTCCCCGGGATCGCGCGGTTGCGCGATGCGTCGGCGCGAAAAAAACGATCGAAGACGCGCTCGAGCGCCTCATCATCGATACCGATGCCCGTATCGCGTACGGTGACGCTTGCCTCCGTGCCATTGCGCGCGACCACGAGATCGATCGAGCCCGACTCCGTGAACTTCATCGCGTTATCGATGAGGTTGGTGAAGAGCTGGCGCAAAAGATTTGCATCGCCCAAGATTACGGGGCCATCATCGCCTGCCGGCTCGGCGGCGGCGAAGGTGAGCGCGAGTCCTTTTTCTTGGGCGCGCGTCTGCGCCGCACGAACCGCGCTCGCGACGATGCCGTTGAGTGCCAGCGGCTCGCGTGGAATATCGTCGCCGGATTCGGCCTTTGCGAGCACGAGCATGCCGTTGATCATCGCGGCGAGCGACGCGCTCTCGTTGCGGATCGCGCGCAAGCTCTCGGCGCGAATCTCAGGATCGCGATCGGCCCAGCGTTCGAGCATCTGCGCGTTTGCGTTGATGACGGTGAGCGGGGTTTTAAGTTCGTGTGATGCATCGGAGATGAACTGTCGTTCGCGTGCGAAGCCGTCTTCGAGCCGATCGAGCATCGCATCGAAGCTCTGGGCGAGCGTTCCGAGTTCGTCGTTGCGATTGGAGAGCCCGAGCCTACGGCTCAAGCGGTCCGAACGGATCTCGCCCATTGCCGCGCCGAGCCTGGCGATCGGTTCGAGGGCGCTCGATGCGAGCGCGAACGAACCCGCAATCACGAATGCCGCCGCGAGGACGACGACGACGATGAGGAGCGTGCGGACGCGCGCGAGCGTTTCGTCGTAGACCGCCAGCGACTCGCCGACTTCGATGATGAGCGCGACGCCGGGATAGCGTACGAATTCATCGCGTACCAGGAGATTTCCGAGCAGCGGCCTGTGCTCGATGCGATAGACGACCGCACCATCGCGCAGGGCGCTCGTCTGATCGAAGGTCGCCCCACCCATGTTCGTACTCTTGCCTTCGGGGTAACCGGCGGGCGTATCGACTTCCACGTACGTCGTCGGGCTCGACCAATGATCGAGACTTCCCGTCGTCGTGAGTTGTTCTTCGACGGGAAGCGCGTCGCCGATCGCCGAGAGTAGCGAATTTCCGCGCACGACGTTTGCGATATCGGTACCGATGCGATCGATTTTCGTTCGGGCTTCGTCGAGAAGAATCGCGCGTAATTGCAACGTCAAAACGATCGCGACGACCGCTATGACGCCTACTAAGAGGACCGCGTAAAAGCTCGCAATTCGCACGCGGAGCGAGCGAAATGTTAGGCGCGCAGCGTGTACCCGACGCCGCGCACGGTCGCGATCAACTTCTCATCGAAGCCGTCGTCGATCTTGCCACGCAGATAGCGAATGTAGACGTCGATGAGATTGGAATCGCCGAGAAAATCGCTGCCCCACACGCCGTTGAAGAGTTCGTCCCGCGTGTGCACGTTGTTCCGATGCAAGAGCAGATACTCGAGCAACGCGTACTCTTTTGCCGTCAACGCGATTATTTTTCCAGCTCGTGCGACTTCGTGACGATCGCGGTCCATCGTGAGATCGAGCGCCACGAGCACGTTCGATTTTGGATGTCGCTCGCGTAAACGCGCGCGCACGCGAGCGAGTAATTCATCGATCGAAAACGGCTTCGTAAGATAGTCGTCGGCGCCGAGATCGAGACCGCTCACGCGATCCGGGATGCGATCTTTTGCGGTGAGCATGATGATCGGCACGCGACTCTTCGCGCGCACGCGCGTGCAGATTTCGAGGCCGTCCATCTTCGGGAGCATGACGTCGAGGATGACGAGATCGGGCTCTTTGAGCGCTTTTTCGAGGCCCGCGAGGCCGTCGCTCGCCGTGTCGACGGTGTAGCCTTCGTGTTCGAGTTCGAGTCGCAAGACGCGCGTGATCTGCGCGTCGTCTTCGACGATGAGAATCTTGAACGGCCGTACGGCGGCGACGCTCACGCCTGCGGACCGCCCCGACGGATGCGGAGATCGAGATTCTCAGGAAACATCGCGGCGATACCGGCGACTGCGATCCCGGCCGCGAGCCAGCCGAGCGCCTGCATATTCCCGAACGGCCGCATGAATGCGTAGGCACGGCTTGCGAACGCCTCGGCGCTGCGGTGATCGCCGAGAATCGAGACGAGCAGCCAGATGCCGATCGCCGCTGCTACGCCCATGAGGACGATCTCGAACGCGCTCATGACGGGTGCGAGTGCGGCCGCCGGCGCGTAGATCGTGGCGCGTAAGATTGCGGCGCGCAGATCGTTCGGTGGCGTTGCGAGCGGAAGGGCGAAGAGTGCGCGGTCGAGGGCGTCGTCGTCGATCATGAAGTTACCAGTGCTTTGCGGAGCTGTTCTTTGGCGCGAAAGAGATGCGTTTTCACCGTCCCCATCGGAAGGTCGAGGACGTGGGCGATCTCTTCGTATTGTTTTCCTTGGAGATGATAGAGCGTGATAATCGTGCGATACTTCTCCGGCAAGGCGTCGATCGCTTCATATAATGCCCGCGCCTCATCATTGCGTTCCGCAACGTGCGCGGGGCCAGGCGCGGGATCGGCGCGGTCGGGCATCTCGGCACCGCTGTAGCGCTTTCGCCGGCCGAGTCGATCGCAGCAGACATGATAGGCGATCGCGAAGATCCAGGTCGAAAAGCGGGCGCCCGACTTGAACGTGCGCAGGCTGCGGTAGGCTTTAAAGAACGCCTCTTGCGTGCAGTCGCGGGCCTCTTCGGGATCGCGCACCGTGCGCAAACACAGATGGTAAACGGCGCGATCGTAGCGTTCGACCAGCGTGCCGAATGCATCGCCTCGACCCGCCAGGGCGGCGGCCACCAGAACTCCATCGTCGATCTCCGGTTCGCCCTCGGCGCTCATCGCTTCGGGCGCTCGGGGAAGTGAGCTTGCCACACGGACACGTACGCACCATGGGTCCGCGAGGTTTCGCGAAACACCGCGGGGCCTGCGGCGTATGTGGTGTGCCGGAACGAGTCCTAACACCGGCGAGGAGAGCGCATCGTGGAAAACCCAGAGGTCATCGTTCCAATCGCAGGTCTTTTCTTCCTAATTGGCCTGCCGATTTTGGCCTTCGTTTTTTTCCGCGTGATGGCTCATCGGGAACGCATGGCCATGATTCGCAGTGGCATCGCGCCCGCGCCCGGAGCGAAGTCGACTCGCGGCGCGTATCCCTCGATGCCGCAGGCGAATGAGGGCACGAATATTTCGCCTCAAGTCATGTTGCGCCGCGGGATTCGGCTTACCGCGATCGGCGTCGCGCTTTCGATTGGCCTTTCATTTGTAGGCCACAGCGAAAGTGTCGTTAATAGCGTGAGCGTTAGTTCGTGGTACCCAGGCCCATGGCTACTGTTCGGGCTCGTGCCGTTGTGTATCGGGCTTTCGCAGATCACGATCGCGCTGATCTCCGGCGCGTCGCTTCGAGCCCCGACAGGCGCTTACACTCAGGCGGAACCAACGATGCAACGCGAGGGACCCTTCACGACGACGGCGGGACCGACGACGCCGACGTACGCAACGTACGACACGTCGTATACCTATCGCCCCGACGGAACGAGCGAACTGCGGTCGCCGACATCGCCACCCGAACGGCGCGGCTAACCGTCGAAACAAAAAAAAACGGGGCGACGAATCGTCCCGTTTTTCTTTGCTCGGAAAAGGCTCGCGTTACTTACACATCACGAGAGCCATCGCCCAGCCGCTTGCGGTTCGCGTCCGCACCAAGTATCCGTCTGCGGTTCGGTCGTAAATCTGGAAGCCCGCCCTGAGCGCGTCGGCTAGCGATTGAAAGACCATGAGACCAGCCATGTCGGGAACTCCTTGCTCGGTGGATCTCCACCTGTCCCTATTAACGGCTATAAACGACAAAAGTTCAGTATCCGCAATTACAATCTCCTAAATCTTTCGTGGGGAAAACGGACGCGGTGATGGAAATCTATCGCATGCTCGCTCTGGAAACGTCGCCCGCGGTTCATGTGACCGTCGTTTGCGATCGTCGCGAGCCCGCGCCCGGTATCGTTATCATCGGCGTTCGGGCGCCCGCACTCGCCGCTTCCATCAAGGCCGGCCAGTTCGTGATGGCCGTTCCGCCGAGCGGCGAACGCGTCTCGACCGCCCTCGGCGTTTATGAAGCGGACGGCGATCGCGTCTCGCTGATGCTCGTCGTCGTCGGTCCACGAACCCGCGAACTCAGCTTGCTCTCCGAGGGTGATCCGCTGGTGTTGCTCGGCGCGCTCGGCAACGGCTTCGATTGCGATGCCCTCGGCAACGACGTCGCGCTCGTCGCGGGTGGCGTCGGCGTCGCCCCGATGCTCCTTCCTGCCCGCGATCTCGTCGCCCGCGGCGCGCGCGTGAAGCTCTATTATGGCGCCCGTACCGCGCGCTCGCTGGTCGATATCGCTCTGTTCGAAGCTGTCGGTGCCACGGTCGCAACCGCGACAGATGACGGCACGCTCGGCCACCACGGCTACGTCACCGACGTCCTCGCGCGCGATGGGGCGGGGCATAGCGCGATTGCGGCATGCGGTCCTTCACCGATGTTGCGCTCGGTCGCGCGCGTCGCACGGCAACTCGATGTGCGCGCGCAACTTTCCCTTGAAGAGACGTTCGCCTGCGGCGTCGGCGCGTGCTGGGGCTGCGTCGTGCCGCTCGATCGCGCGAGTGCTCAAGCACCGAAGTTTCCCGAGGCCGCAGCCGGCGAATCGCGCGACTACGTCCACGCGCGTATCTGTAAGGAAGGTCCGGTTTTTTGGGCGCACGAGTTACGATGGTAGGCACGCAGCCCTCGCTCGCGACGAACCTCGGCGGCTTGATGCTCGCGGCGCCGACACTTATGGGCAGCGGCTGTTACGGTTCGGGTGAAGAGTACGCGCCGTTCATCGACCTCGCGCTCATCGGAGGCGTCGTCCTTAAAAGTGTCACGCGCTTGCCGCGGCTCGGCAACGATGCTCCGCGGCTCGTACCGGTGGCGAGCGGTTTGCTCAACGCGATTGGCTTACAGAATCCCGGCATCGACGCGTATCTCGCAACCGACGTGGCGAAATTCGCCGATCGTCCCTGCGCGATCGTCGGTAGCGTCGCGGGTTTCGCGATCGAAGATTTCGGCGACGTGACCGAGCGGCTTGCGGCGCGCGATGAGATCGACGCGATTGAACTCAACATCTCGTGTCCCAACGTCGCGCACGAAGGCGAGACGTTCGCCTGCGATCCCAAGCTCGCGGAGCGGGCGACGCAAGCGGCGCGCGCGCGAACGAAGAAGCCGCTCATCGTGAAGCTCTCGCCGAACGTGACCGATATTGCCTCGATCGCGCGTGTCGTTGAGGCGGCCGGTGCCGACGCGCTCGCCGTCGTGAACACGGTACGCGGGATGTCGATCGACGTCGATCGTCAAGCACCAAAGCTTGGAAACGTCACGGGTGGTCTTTCGGGTGCGGCAATTCGGCCGATTGCGGTTCTTGCGGTGTGGGAAGTTGCTCGCGCGGTTCGCATTCCGATCCTTGGCCAAGGCGGTATCGAAACGGCGCGCGACGCACTCGAGTTCGTGCTCGCGGGGGCGACGGCCGTCTCGGTCGGCACGGGTAATTTCACCGATCCCCGCGCGCCGATCACGATCGCCGATGGCATGCGCGCCTATCTTGCGGAGCGCGGATGCTCGTCGATCGCGGAGATCGTCGGCGCGGCGAATCCCGGGTATCTCGCGCGGCGATAACCGCGGATCGTACTTCAGGAGAATCGATGACTACGACCCAGCCCAAACTCATCGTCGCACTCGACGTACCCGATTTCGCGCGCGCGAGCGAGCTCGTCGAAATGCTGACGCCGCTCGGCGTGTGGTTCAAAGTCGGATACGAAGCGCTCTTCGGCTACGGCGATGCACTTCGGGCGAAACTCGAAGCGCATGGCGCGAATGTGTTTCTCGACGCGAAGCTGCACGATATCCCGCGCACCGTTGAGGCGGCGGTGCACGCCCTCGTCCGGCCGGGCGTGCGAATTCTCACCGTGCACGCAATCGGTGGCAATGAAATGCTCGTCGCGGCAGTTGAAGCGGCGGGAGAGCGCGCGGCCGAATTCGGGATTGAAGTGCCGCAGGTCTTCGCCGTTACGATCCTCACGAGCATCGCGCCCGAGAGCCTGCGCGAACTCGGACTCTTGGGCGGCCCGGGAGAAAACGTGATGCGCCTTGCCGCACTCGCGCGCGACGCGCGATGTGCGGGTGTGGTGTGCAGCGCAAACGAGGTGGCCGATCTCAAAGCGTATTTCGGTCACGATTTCAAAGCGCTCTGCCCCGGGATTCGACCCGGTGGAAGCGCGCATGGCGACCAAAAACGTGTGGCAACGCCTGAGGCCGCCATCGCTGCGGGTGCCGATTATCTCGTCGTCGGGCGACCGATCGTCGAATCGCCCGATCCCGGAGCCGCGGCTCGTAAGATTCTCACCGAGATGGAGGGAGCGGTTCATGCGCGCTGAGGATCTTCGCGAAGCCCTCGTCGAACGCGGCGCGTTGCTCGACGGCCACTTTCGTCTCTCGTCTGGGCGCCATAGCGATCGATTCGTTCAAAAATTTCGCATTCTCGAAGATCCGATCGTTGTCGAGGAGATCGGCCAGGCACTCGCTGAGGCCGTCGCGCCGCTCGGGCCGACGATCGTCGTCAGTGCCGCGGTCGGCGGCATCGTCGTCGGTTATGAAGTCGCGCGTGCGCTCGGCACGAAAGCCATTTTCGTCGAAAAAGAAGCGGGCGTACCAACGTTGCGGCGCGGCTTCGTGCTCGCGCCCGATGATCGCGTGTTCGTCGTGGAAGACGTCGTGACGACGGGTGGCTCGGTGCGCGAGGTGCTCGATGTGGTCGCGGCGCACGGTGCGACGACCGTAGCGGTCGGTGTGATCGTGCGGCGGCAACCGACTGATTTCGGCGTCGAGACGATCGCCTTACTCAATCTGCCCGTCGTCTCGTACGATCCCGCGGAGTGCCCGCAATGCGAAGTAGGCTTGCCTCTCACCGAACCCGGCTCCCGGTTTCTCGCGAAGCCGAAACCCTAGTCGACGCGCGTCCTGCTGCGCAGGCGCCGGGAAGTTCCGTATGCGACGAACGCGCCGCCTCGAATCACCGCCAAGCCAACAGCGAAGGCGAGCATGGGCGTTATCCGGGCGAAGCGAAGTCGAAGCGAGAGATGCAACCGTCACTCGAACGCCTCCTCCGGCACTCACTCCGCGGCTTCGCGCCCTACAAACCCGGCACGTCCGTCGACGAGGTCAAACGCCGCTATGGCATCGAGCATCCGGTCAAGCTCTCGCAGAATGAAAATCCTCTCGGTACCTCACCGCGTGCGATTGCGGCGATTCAACAGATCTCGACGCTGAGCGACTATGACGAGGACGACCATTCCTCGCTACGCGCGCGGCTTGCCAAACCTTACGGCCTCGAGATCGCAAACGTCGTGCTCGGCCACGGCAGCAACGAGCTCGTGATGCTCGTCTTCAATGCATTCGTCGATCCGGGCGACGAAATCGTGATCGGGAAGCCGACGTTCTCGCTCTTCCGCAAAGACTGCGACGTGGTCGGTGGCCGCGCGATCGAAGTACCTTTGCGCGATGGGGTGCACGATCTCGACGCGATGCTCGCCGCCGTAACGCCGAAAACGAAAGTCGTCTTCGTCTGCGATCCCAACAATCCGACGGGGACGCGCGTCGAACGCGATGCGCTCGCGAATTTCGCGCGCGCGTTACCAGCGGACGTGTTGCTCGTGATCGATCAAGCGTATCGCGAATATATGGATGCGTCGGGAACCGACGGTGTCGATATCTTGCAAATCCGCCCGGGCACGCTCGTGCTTCGGACGGCATCGAAAATCTTCGGTCTCGCTTCCGTGCGGTTCGGGTACGGGTATGCGTCGCCCGATATCGTAACGTGGCTCAATCGCGTACGCTTGCCCTTCAATGTCGCGCGCCCGGCGGCGGTGGCGGTACTCGCGGCGCTCGACGATACCGAACACATGGCGCGCAGTATCGACAACAACGTTCGCGGTCTCGCCCAATTCGCGCGAGCGTTCGCAGAACTCGGCGTGACCGCGTATCCGAGTGCGGCGAATTTCGTCGCAGTCGAAGTGCCGATTGCGGCCGAAGATGCGTATCTCGCGCTGCTCGAGCGCGGCGTGATCGTGCGTTCGGGCGACGGCCTCGGCATGCCGGGCCGTCTGCGCGTTACGGTCGGGACGGAAGCGGAGAATCTCACGTTCCTCGCAGCGTTCGGTGAGCTGCTCGCAACGTGGCGCACGCGATCGCTGGAGGCGATTTCTTGAACGCGCAGATCGCGCTGCGTCGCGGAACGGCGGCCGATCGTGCATTCGTGCGCGACCTCGGGCGTCGCACGTCGATCGATAGCGTCTCGGCGGCGCGCTCCGCGCCGCTACCGATCGTCGAAGCGAATTTCGATCGGCTCGCCGATTACGCATTCGACTCGAGTCACGAGCTCGTGATCGCCGAGAGCGAACTCGACGGGCCACTCGGATTCGCTCTGATGCTCGATGCGCTGCCCGACGAAGTCTCCGGACTCGCGCAAGGCTTCATCGCCTATATGGCTGTCGAGCCCGACGCGCGTCGGCGCGGCATCGCAAACGCGCTGCTCGCTGCCGCAGAAGCGGCCGCGCGCGAACGTCGGCTCCCCCACGTCGCGCTGATGGTCACGGAAGACAATACCGCAGCGCGCGAACTCTATGCGGCCGCCGGCTACGTAACCGAGCGTCGCCTGTTGTGCAAAACGCTCTAAGCTCGCCCATCCTTCGGCGGCGCGCGTTCGTGTCGCTCGCCGCGATCGCGCTCGGGTTCGCGGCGCTGTGGTTCGCGTCGCACATTCCACGGACGCTAACGGTCTTTCTCGTCGCGGCATTTCTCTCATTCGGCGTCTCACCGATCGTCACGATGCTCGAACGACGGGTAGCGCGGCCGTGGGCGATCGCGATCGTTTACATCGCCTTACTCGGCATCGTTATCGTGCTCGCGCTGCTCGTCATTCCCGCGACGATCGTTCAGCTTCAAAGTATTGGTGCGAACGCTCCGGCGTACATCAACATCGTGCAGAGTTGGATCGATACCGTGCAATCCTTCATGGCGACTCATTTCGGAAAGTCGTATCTGCCGTCGGGGTACGGCGATTTACGCGCGTACCTCGCCGCGAGCATCTCGAGCAGGCTAACGGATTCGCTCGCGTCGCTTACCGATATCCTCATCAACACGTTCACGGCAGCCTTCATCGGCATCTCTGCGCTCGTGCTTTCGGCGTTCTTTCTCTTGCGCGGGTCGACGGTCGCCGATTCGTTTTACGGCACGCTCCCGGAACGGCGACGGGCGGAGGCACGACGGCTCGGTACCGAGCTTGCGAGCGTCTTCGGTAATTATGTTTCCGGCCAAGCGGCTCTGTGCGCCGTGACGGGTGCGCTCGTTTTTGTTGGGACGCTCGTCATCGGTTTCAAGTTCGCGCTGTTACTCGGCATCGTGGCCGGGCTCGCCTACGCGGTGCCGTTCGTCGGGATGATCGTGGTGCACGTCGTGGCGCTCGTGCTCGCCGCGCCGCAAGGACCGCAAACCGTCATCTGGACGCAGGCGATCGTCTTTGCGATCGCGCGCGTCTCCGATAACGTGCTCGTGCCAAAAGTGATGTCCGAGAGCGTCGGCGTCTCGCCGATCGTCGTGATGTTCGCGGTCTTCGCGGGCGGCGAACTCTTCGGTTTACCCGGTTTGTTGCTCGGGATTCCGGCCGCGGCGCTCGCGAAGGTAGCGTGGCGTTTTTATCGGTCGCGGTCGGCCGACGATGCCGTGGGGGACGCAGGAGTGATCGCCGAAATACGCGTCGCCGAGATGGCGTCGGAGCCGGAAACTGTCGTGATCAGCACCGCTTGAAGACGAGAAGGAGCACGATGCGCGCAATCTCCAAGTCCATCGCCCGCGCCGAGTGCGACGGCAACATCGCTCTCCTATTTCGCGCGCGTACGTATCGACACGATGCTCACCTCGGAGCACGCCGATCCCGCTTGGCTCGAGGCGTCGTTTCTCGCTCAGGTTCTCGTGTCAACGGTCGTTAAAAAGTCGCGCAGTTGACGGCGGGACTTGGAACCTACCCGAAAATCAAAGCGTTTTCCCTCGATGCGGCGTTGCACGATCTCGAAGCGTTAGAATAAATTTCGGGAACGCTCTCGTACGTCGTGATGGAAGGTCACTCGCGATAGGCTCGACCTCCTGTTGGTCCGAAAGTTAGAAACATCGCCGATGCTCGATATCGAGTGGCATTACACCGTGAGCGATCTCTGCGGGTTGATGGCGCGCGTCGACGATCTGCCGCTGTTTTCCGTAAGTCTTGACCTGACCGACCCTGCGGCCTTCGCGCACGTCGCGTCCAAAGGCTTTCGGATTTTGGCGTCATCAACGCGACGATGGCTGTCGCGACCAAACGTGGCACGTATCCCTGCGTTTCAGCGACGCTTAACGACGCGGAACGCCGAGTCGACAAATCGGCGTTGGCAATCGCGTACCGCGCTGTCCTCGCAGCGCTTGCGAATCACTGAGGATCGCGGGTTATCCGCAGACACAATGTTGCGTCGTATTTTTCTTTGAGCGGAGGCGCTAGCTGTCCATCACCGACACGTTGTATTCAATCGCGTCTAAGTCGAAATGCAAATAGGAATATTTGCCGCCGGGTGCGTGCCAGATTCCCTCGCCACGAGTCATGAGCCGGTGAGAACCGAAGAGGCGATAGTCCGATAGCGGCGTGGACCAACGCATTTCGCTGATCGATTTTCCGTCTGCGGAGAGCGCCCCGCGTCCGTCTGCGACGAAGTCTGTAAGTTCCCCGCGATCGTTAAACGACAGGACGGCGCGGATCGTATGACTGAGATTCGTGAACGATGCGCCGACGGAATGGGCGTCGATCTGCTGCCAAACAATGCCGCGATCGGCCAGTGCGCCCGGTGCGAACACGCACAGGTCGTTGAACAACGTCACGGTCTCAGCTTCGTCCATCTTCGCTCCTTTCGCATTAACGAGCGTCACGAGTGATGCGACTTTCACCCGCATCGTCGCAGTGGGCCCGATGAAACGGTGGAAGGCCTGGAACGGTAATCCGAACATCGACCCATCCATGAGGAACAAGCGCGATCGCTCTCCATAGAAATTGTACTGCGCACCGGTAAACGGCATCCAGGGTGCGTCCGGCCCGCTGCGAATCTGTCCGTGAAAGCGCGCGCGAAAGTTCTGGACGCGCGGTTCTCCGACAGCGCCGTTGAGACGGATATAGCGCTGCACCACGCCTGGGAGCGGCGAAATATCGCTTTCAGTCAAGGGCAGCGTTGCGACAGCACGGGACAATCCCCACGCAACGTCACGGTCGTACTCAGCGCGAAAACTCCACGGCCCTTGCGAGAGGAAACCAAACGCGACTGCAACGAGGACAAGGACGTTCGCGAGCGATCCGAATCGGGCATCCGCCCATGACGAAGCGATCGCGATCTGCGAAACGATGATTGCCGCGGTGCCTATTATCCACCACCACTGGGGCCATGTGAAGAGGGAGATCGCCGTCGAGATCAGCAGCGCTGCCGCCACGAACCACAGCACGCCCATCGGCTTTTCGATCGGCTGCGTCAGTTGCGGAACGGCGACTCCGAAAGCTTTCGCGGTACCCATCAGATGTATGAGTCCGTGGAGAGCAACGAAAATAGCGAAAAAAACCTTCATCTAATAATCTTTCACCGAAAAGTGGAGATCGTGCATCGTCCGCTGGTAAGTTTGCGTCCGACCAATTAAGGTTCGGGAGTTCGATCCTCGAACTGAAATGCTCCAGGTTCAAGGGGAGAGTTACGGAACGGTCCTACGTTCCCAAGGTGCACTGGCGCGAGCGAGTTCGGACAAAGACTTTGTATTACCGCCTCGCGCAGAGGTAGGCGCACATGGAGCTGACCGCAGCCCGTCAGGAAAAAAAAATGGCTTTGGGTAGTTGCCACGGCGCTCGAAATTCTCATCATCCTAATAATGCCCTCGATCGTTACACTCATGGTTGCCCTCCACGCGTGGGCACCGATGCGGGCTAAGGCTTTCACTTTGACCGCGCTTATCTTCGCAAGCCTTCTTGCCGGACTAACTTCTAGCGAGCATTTCGTAATTTTGACGGTGACCCACGAACCGGCGTTTCATTTGCTGCCTCGGTTGCCCTTACTCGCATCGTTCACGTGGCCTTCAATCGCTTACGCACTCGATATCCTCGCGTGGGATGTATTCTTCGCGCTCTTGGTACTATTTGCGCAGCAGGCCTTCAGCAGCGCCGGTGTTGGCGCATGGATTCGCACTCGTCGGCCTAAGCGGTTTGATCCTTGGCTACATGCAATTACGAACGACTGGGGTCGTCGGCTATGTCGTCGTATTCCCCACCGCATCGCCTCTTTTGGCGCGAGTCTTCTGGATAACGAAACCAATCAAGCTGAAGACTCCTGAGGTAATTTCCAGACCCCGCCGCACTAAACGCTGCTTGGCAATTCGGGCGAACGTGGGGCCCATGGCATGAAGCCTCCATTAAGTCGCTGTCGCGGCGCGCGACATAACATTTAGAGCGGCTGCCTTCATCGCTTGTCGAGTCACAACGGCGACGCACGACCCGCCCTGCCCGAAGCAATGGTCGCTGGGAAATAGGCTTTCGGTTATTGCCTTCTACCGATCGGACGCCGACCGGCGTTGCGACGTACGCGACGCAGATGATCTCGATCAACGACAACACCGCGGCCGACGCACTCGCGCATATCGTCGGAGCTCGTGTGCTCGTGCCACTTGCGATGGGGAGCGCGCCGTTTCCGAGAACGCGCGAAATGTTTGTTGTCAAGTTGCCGCCTCGCGCCGCCCTGTGCGACCGTTTCCGCGCAGCGACGAACGTCGTTGTCCGACGATCCACTCTTGCGAAGCTGGATGCGCTCGACTTCCTGTCGGCGAGCGAGCTCGAAACGTAGCCGATACTCGATATCGAGTGGCAATACTCCGTACGTGATCTCTAGGCGTTGATGGCGCGTGTTGAGAATCTTCCGTTGTTCACGGTTAATCCGGTGTGACCGATCTTGGAGCTTTCGCGCACGTCGCATTCGAGGGCGAATCAGATGTCGGCGTCATCAACCTGACGACATCGGTTACGACGAAGTGCGGCGCGCATATCTGCGATTTGGCGATGCTCAGCGATGCCGAACGACGGATGAACGACGTCGCGTTCGAACGCGCGTCCGGCGGCGTGCTCGCGGCGCTCGTGGATCGCTAAGGTTCGTCGCTCGCCGCTCGCTGCATCGATTCGGGGGCCGAAACGCCAAGCAACTCGAGCGATGTGGCAAGGATTGTCTTCGTTGCAATCGCCAGTCCGATGCGAGCCGCCGAAAGATCCGCGTCGTCGCCGAGGACTTTACACGCTGCGTAGAACTGTGAGAAATCGCTCGCGACGTTTTGCGCGTAGCGCGCCATGCGATGCGGCGCGCGGCCGCTCGCAACGGATCGGACGACATCGGGAAATTCCGCAAGCCGGCGTGCGAGCGCGATCTCG
>JANOMT010000051.1:0-4666 GCA_031420415.1 Vulcanimicrobiota bacterium | reverse complement strand
AAGGGATTGCGTACTCGCAGCTCGCAGCCGAGCTCGGCATCCTCGTCACAGCATTACGTGAATTGCGGCGCACGCGCGAAACCACAATGACCGCCGACCTCGACGCTGCCGACATGCGTGCAGCCGTCGCACCCACTGCAGTCGATGCCGAAGATCGCCTCCTCGTCGACGCCGCGTTCCGTACGCTGAGCATTGATGAACGCCGGATCATCGCCGGTGTCTACATCTTGGGCCTCACGCAACTGGAAGTCGGGCGTCGCCTCGGCATCTCGCCCAAGCGCGTCTCGCGCGCGCATCACGGGGCTCTCGCACGCATGAAGCATGCGTGGGTCTCATGATCGCGACGCTCGTCTCCGCCGCCCTCGTCGGCCTCGTCGCGCGATGCGCGCCGAACGTCGGGCCCGTAACGATGAGCGCGATCGTCGCATACGAAAGCGATGGGCGCCCCTATGCCATCGGCGACAACACCACCCGCCGATCGTATTTCCCAGTCGACCGCGCGAGCGCGATACATTTTGCCGAGCGTCTCATCGGCGCGGGGCACGACATCGACATCGGCTACGCGCAGATCAACATCGCAAACGTTCGAGCCTACGGGCTCGACGTCGCGAGTGCGTTCGATCCATGCACGAACATCGCAACGGGCGCGCGTATTCTTCGCTCCGATTACGCAGGCGCAGCGCGGACGTTCGGCCCGGGCCAACGTGCGCTCGCATCGGCACTCTCCGCCTACAATACCGGAGGCTATTTTGCTGGCCTCGGCTACGCACGTGCCGTGTATGCGATCGCGGCGACGTTGCGTTTCGATGCGCGTCCCACATCCGTCATCGCACGGAGAAGCCAGATCACGCAAACCCGTCACATCAACCTCGCCGTGCGCGCCGTACGGTTCGTACCCGCATCAGATGTTGTGCGAGAGGCACGATGACCGACGCCATAAGCTTCCTTTCCTCACCTACGCAACGGACGGCGGCGGCGCTCGTGTCGCGTACGTTTGCCTACGACGCCGACGTGTTGCCGATCTCGTACGATGGTAGCTCGCTCACCGTTGCGGTCGCACTCGAAAGCATCGAATTACTCGATCGAATTCGCGCGCTCACGCGCAAAGAGATTCGCACGCTCGTTCTTCCCGTCCGCGAAATCCGCGAAGGCCTCAAGCAACTCTATCCTGCGGTCGCCGTGCGCGATGCCGATTCGCAAGCAGCGCAAACGCTCGATGAGATCTTCGCGTCGGCGATCGGCAATTACGCATCCGACGTTCACGTCGAGCCGCTCGATGCGCGTGCGGGCCGCGTCCGACTCGACGTCGATGGCGTCTTGCAACACGATCGCTCGCTCGAGGCCGGACTCTTCGAGCGCGTCGTCTCGCTCATCAAAGTGCGCAGCAATATGAACACGGGCGAATCGCGCCTTCCACAGGATGGCCGTCTTACGGTCACCTTCGACGGACGCACGTTCGACGTACGCACATCCACGATCCCCGTCGGCGGACTCGAGAAAGTCGTGCTGCGCTTCCTCCAGCGTTTCGATCTCGTGCCCGATCTCGAGGCCCTCGGCATGGGCGCAGAACTCTTGGCGCGCTATCAGAGGGCGTTGCGTCGACCCGGTTCGTTCTGCGTTATTGCGGGGCCGACGGGTTCGGGAAAATCCACGACGTCGTACGCGTCACTGCAAACGATCAATCTCGATCGTGCGAACGTTTGCAGTGTGGAAGATCCCATCGAGTGTCGCATTCCCGGTATAGCACAGATCGCCGTAAACGAGAAAGCCGGCATCACCTTTCCGATCGCTCTCCGCGCGCTCTTACGCCAAAATCCGAATCAGCTCTTCATCGGTGAATTGCGCGATGCCGAGACCGTCGCGATCGCCTTACAGGCAAGTCTTACCGGAATCTCACTCGTCACGACGCTACACGCACGCGACGCACTGCGCGTCACGGCCCGACTCGTCGAACTCGGTGCCAATCGTTCGACGCTCGCTTCATCGCTCACGCTCGCGGTCTCGCAGCGCCTCATCCGCAGGCTTTGTCGTCGCTGCAAGATCAAGACGTCGGTCTCGTCGCAAGCGCTCGCCGTCGCGCGGCGCTACGGCTTCGCGCTCGGAGCCGACGCATGGGACGCGCACGGTTGCGAGGCGTGCGGCTTTAGTGGATTTCAAGGTCGCGTGGGCACCTTCGAAGTGCTCGATATCAAGCCCGAACTCGCCGCAGCAATCGAGCGCAGTGATACGCCGACGCTACTCGGGAAGATCGCCTTCGGCATCGGCTACAAACCGATGGTCGTCGATGCGTTGCGCCACGTTGCATCGGGCGCAACGTCCGAAGGCGAGATCTTGCGCCATCTTTCGTACGACGATGCGGAGTAGGTGAAGCGATGTTAGCCGATATCGAAGAAGCGATCCGCGTGTCACGCGAGAGCGCGCGTGCCGCGAGTACGTCGGACCTCCACATCGAAGGCAACGAGCCGCCGTGGCATCGCGTCGACGGCGCGATGCGCCGCATGGATCTGCCCGTCACCGGGCCAGAATCCGTGCGCGCGTTTTGCGAGACCTATCTCAGCAAGGTCGAATACGAGCGACTCACGAGCGCACATGGCTCGGCGGATGGCGCGTTGCAGCACCCGAGCTTCGGCTCCATCCGCGTTCACGCGTTTCGCGGCGAGAATGGGCTCGCGCTCTCGTTGCGGTTGTTGCGCGACGGCGTTCCCGATCTCGAGTCATTGATGCTGCCCGCGATCGTTCGCTCGTTCGCAGATTTTTCGACGGGCCTCGTGCTCTTCACCGGGCCGACGGGCTCGGGCAAATCGACGGCGCTCGCCGGACTCATCAACGAGATCAATAAAAAATACGAACGGCATATCGTCACCGTCGAAGATCCGATCGAATATCGACATCGCAGTAAGAAATCGCTCGTGCGGCAACGTGAGATCGGGCGTGACGTAAGCTCGTATTCCGAATCGTTGCGCGGGGTCTTACGAGCCGATCCCGACGTTATCCTCATCGGCGAGTTGCGCGACCCCGACGTCATGTCGGCGTGCCTCGCGGCGAGCGAGACAGGGCACCTCGTCTTTTCCACGCTCCATACATCGGAGGCAGCAGAGACGGTTCAGCGCATCGTTGGCGTCTTCGACGGCGGGCGGCAGGAGCAGGCGCGGATGCAGCTCGCGCAATCATTGCAAGCGATCGTCTCGTTACGGCTCATTCCCGATGCGAGCGGTCGCGGGCGCCGCCCCGCATGCGAGGTGTTGCTGAATTCATCGGCGATCCGGACGCAATTGATGTCGCCCGAAAAGACGATCCAGATTCGCAACACGATCGAAACCTCGCGCAAAGACGGCATGCAAACCCTCGAGATGGACCTCACGCGGATGGTCAACGAGCGCCTCATCACCTACGAAGCCGCACTTGCCGCATCCGACTATCCCGAACAGATTCGCGTGATGGCGGGGATTCGTTAGCCATGTCGTTGACGTTCGCATACGAAGCGCGCACGCCCAGCGGCGAACCCGTAGCGGGCACGATGCGCGCGCTCGATCGCAGCTCCGCGCTCGCGACGCTCCGCGAACGGATGCTCATTCCTTCGAGGCTCGAGCCGACGACGAATACGTTTTCGCTCGGGCGCCTCTTCCAACGCTCGAAACCGAACGAACGCCTCGCCTTCTTCCGCGCGTATGCCGCACTCGAACACGCCGGAGTCGACTTCTCGACGTCCTTCGCGCTCCTCATCGACCAAGCGCGTACGCCACGCATGCGCGATGCCCTCGCGAGCATCCGCTCCGACGTCGAGGGCGGTGGCGAAAAGTTGTGGAGCGCGATGTCGCACCGTCCTGATGAATTCAGCGATCTCGAAGTCGCGATGGTCGCCGCCGGAGAGGAAGCGGGAAATCGCGAAGATATCTTCGATCGGCTCGCGGGATTTCTCGAGCGCGACGAGCGCTTACGTAAACAATTGTCAGCCGCGCTCTTCTATCCCGCACTCGTGCTCGTGGCCGCGCTCATCATTTCGGCCTACCTCTTTATCGTCGTGATCCCGCAGTTCGCGCGCCTCTTTGCGAGTTTCGGCGTCGAGCTTACGCCGCTCATGAGCTTTCTGCTCGGTCTCACGAGCCTGCTCGTCAATCCATTCGTGGTCGTGGTCGGATTTGCGGTGATAACGGTCGGCGTCTCGAGTCTCACGGGCGCGTTACAAACGCGCGAGGGGTCGCTCGCGTTTGACGCTCTGCGCATGCGCATCCCGCTTCTAGGAGAGGCGATACGCAAGACGATCGTCGCGCGGATCTGCCGCGTCCTAGCGACGCTGTTGCAATCGGGCGTCAATCAAGTGCGCGCGCTCGAAGTCGCGATCCCCGTCGCCGAGAGCCCGATCTATTCATCGGCGATCGAGACGGCACGCGAACGCATCGCCGGCGGCGTTTCCTCGTCGCTCGAAGAAGCGCTCGCCGCCACCGGCCAATTCTCGCCGCTCGTGCTCGGTTTCGTTCGCGTCGGCGGATCGGCCGGTAACATTCCCGCGATGCTCGTGAAGGTCGCGGAATACTACGAGGAAGACGTCGAGTCGCTCCTCTCCGCCGTGCCCACGATCATTCAAACCGCCGTCACGCTCGGTCTCGGCGGTGTCGTCGCCGTGATCGTCTACGTCGTGTACGTCCCACTTTCGACGCTGAGTTCG
>JANOMT010000050.1:0-4940 GCA_031420415.1 Vulcanimicrobiota bacterium | reverse complement strand
CGGTGCGGCCCGATCCTTGGCCGATACGTGCGGTGCGGCGGCGAGCGGCCACGCGACAGCGAGCGTTGGATCGTCCCAGCGTATCGCACCCTCGCTCGTGGGATCGTAGTACGATCCGTGCTTGTAATTGAAAACGACGTCCTCGGTGAGCGCGACGAAGCCGTGGGCGAAACCGCACGGGATGTAGAGCTGCTTGTGATTGTGTTCGGAGAGGATGAAGCCCTGATGCCGCAGATACGTCGGCGAACCGTGGCGGATATCGACGATAACGTCCCAGATGCGCCCGCGCAGCACTTGCACGAATTTCGACATCTTAAAATCGTAGTGCAGCCCGCGTAGCACGTTGCGGCTCGAAAACGAAACGCTATCCTGCACGAAGGTATCGGTGAGCCCGAGTGCGCGATAGCGCGCGATCTGGAAGGTCTCTTTGAAGAAGCCGCGGTCGTCTTCGTACACGTCGGGCACGAAGACTTTCGCCTCCTCGAAATTCGTATCGAGCTTTAGGATGGCCATGGCGTTTCGGCTTCGGTCGGTGCCGGGAGCTCCCTCCGTTGGCGTTGCGCCGCGATCACGTTCGCGCGCAGATCCCGATCGGTCACGAGCATGTGTGCGAGTGCGGCGATCGAGAGGAGGTCGTCCTTGGAACGCACGAGGATTCCGGCACCGGCTACGTTGCCTTTCGCGCTGGGCGAAGCGTAAGCGAGAATGGGAACGTCGAACCACGACGCTTCGACGAACGGCGTATCCGGCACGTCTGCGTCGTCGAGGGTGATGAAGATGTCGGCGGCGCGGAAGATCGCGAGCTTTTGGCTGATCTCGATATCGCGCGTGACGAGCACCCGGTCGACCATGTCGAGTTTTCGCACTTCCTCGTAGAGTTTCGCGTAGACGGAATCGTCGATCGGTGCCGTGCCGACGATCGCGAGTCGCGCTTCACTCTCGATCGTCAGGAAGTGTAAGAACGTCAAGAGCAATTCGTTGATATGGCCGAGATCGACGATCGGACCCGCGTAGATGAGGTTGAATTTGCCGTCGTGCAGGGCTGCAGAAAGCGCGAGATCGGGGAGCCGATCCCATGCGTTCGGATCGACGACATCGGTTCGCAGTTGGTGTCCGTTGCGTCCGGCTGCGATCGTGCTCGCGAAGACGCGTTCGTATCGGTCGATGACGTTGGGCCACGAGGCGACGTCGCGTGCGTAGGCACGGCCGTTGAGCCCGAGCCGAGCGAGATCGGCGTCCGGTGCGAAATCGACATCGTTGAGCGTCGCTTCCCACGACGCGATCGAATCCGCGAGATAGCCGCCTTCGGAACGCGAGACGGCCGTCTGCGTGGGCAGACAGTCGCGGTGGACGATCACGGGCCGACCGTGCGCCCACGCTTCGTAGATCACGCGCGAGTAACTTTCGTTAAGACTCGGTTGGGCGAGCGCGCGCGCGTGTGCCAGGAGCGCCGCTTTTTCGCGTTCGTTCACGGGGCCGAGATCTACGATCGCCTTGGTCGAATCGCCGTACGAGACGGGCCGCTCGCCCGCGAGCACGAGCTTCATTCGCGACGTCGGGTTGCGGCGCTTGAAATCGCTAAAGGCCTGAACGAGCGTGCCGACATTTTTTGCCGGATCCTGACGGCCTAGATACAAGACGTATTTCTCGTGTGCCGGTGCGAACGTGCCGACGCGCGCCGCAAATTGCGTCGGATCGACGTGGAGGTCGACGCCTTCGCCGACAACGGTCGCCTTGCCGTAGATACCCGGTCCGAAGAGCCGCAGCGCGAGTTCGAATTCACCTTCGCTATTGAGGAGCAGGCCGCGCGCGCGATGCACGACGTCTTCGACGCGCGAGAGATAGGCGTACGCTTCGTCGTGAAGGCACGGTTGCACGTACGCACGATCGGCGACGAGGGGTAAGCCCTGGAGCGTCGTGCCGTAGAGATAGGGCAGAAACACGAAGCGGTCGTATCGCGCACCATCGGTTGCGAGGTAGGCGTTGAGCGCGGCGCTGTTGATGTTGTTATCGTAGAACGTGCGCGCGTCGTCATCGCCGAGGGGGCTCACCGAGCGATGGAGCTTGGCGACGTCGAGACTCAAGAGGATCGCGTTGACGCGTTCGAAGGCGCGGCGGTCGCGTGGCGAGACCTTAAACCGGCGGATCGAGATCTTGCCGAGACGTTCGACGCCTGGCGAGAAATAATTACGGCCCCAATCGTGATTGAACGACTGGCTGCACGTCGCGAGCACGTCGACTGCGTGGCCCTCGTCTGCGAGTTGATGTGCGAGCTGCCACGCTTGCTGTTCGGCGCCGCCGTGGAGATCGCGACCGAACCACGGCGTGACGATCGCGATGCGAATCAATGCTCGCGCTGATCGTTCGTCGTCGCCTTGAGCGCTTCGATCTCACAACGTAAGAGTTGGATCTGCTCGATGAGGTGACGGTTGAGGCTCGTCTGTTCGCGCCAAGCCGCGACGAGCGCTGAGTTGACGTGCCGTTGATCTTTAAAGAGAAATGCGAGAAGCTTGAGGCTGAGATCTCGGATACGAGGCACGCTAAACGGGAAAGTTGCGCCGATATTCGAGGGCCAGCGCGTCCGAATCTGCAGCTTTTGATCCGCAATGTTGGTGTAGGCTTCGAGCGAGTTGATGAAGACGCTCGACCGTAGCGAGAGTGCCCCGATCGACACGTCGGCGCCGGGGTTTTGGCGCAAGCTTTCGACGCGTTCCCGAAGCCGGGCCATCAGGCTATCAACGTCGACGTTGCCGCTTGCCGACTCGATCATTCTACTGACTTCGTGGTCACGTGCGCGGCTTTCCCCTTTTGCGCGCCGATCCGCCGACAAAGGTCGCGCGCGGCTTTCACGTCGACCTGCGATCGCTCGACGTAGAGCTTGCGCCAGTGCGCGGAGCCCGCCATCCGCGCGATGAGGTCGGAGACTTCGGTCGCGCTCGTTACGCCCGCGTACGTTCCGACCCGCACCGTCGGCGTCGCGCCGCTGAGCCCCAGGGGCAAGCGGTGCATGAGCTGTTCTTGCGAGTCCGACCATACGGCATCGCCGTAACGCTGGCGCAGCTCGGACGCGCACGCCTCGAAGATCGCAAGCTCGCTCTCGCTGTTGAATTCGGCGACGAGGGCGTAGAGCGTGTCGCGATCGCGAACGGCTCGCGCGGCCGGGCTCGTGGCGAAGCGGAACGATTCTAAAACGCGAAAATCATCCCAGGCGAGAAACTCGTCGATCGCATCGAGCGCCCGCGGATCGGGCCACGTCTCGCGCAATGCCGCTTGTAAGATCCGTTCGAATTGGCGCGTCGTATGGTGGAAATAAACGGTCGAAAACATGAGGTACCGCGCGAGCACGAACGATTCGAGCGCGACGACGCCGCGAATGTCGACGCCGAGCGCGAGCGTCCCGCCCGTCTCGTAGATGCGGAGTGACGCCACGAGCTGTTCGCTATCGAACGACCCGCCGACGGCGCCCGTGAAGTAACTGTCGCGTAGGAGATAGTCCATGCGGTCGGCGTCGAGGTTTGGGCCGCTGACGATCTCGCGCAACACGGGATAGCGCCCGCGCGGATCGCCGACAACGAGCGCGAGCACGTCGCCGGCATCGACCTCGAGTCGCTCGAGCGCGGCGCGGATTTCGGGCAGGGCGAGGATATCGGCCGTGCGTTTCTCGTGCGGCAAGCCGAGCACGGCTTCGCAGGCGTGGCTGAACGGTCCGTGCCCGACGTCGTGCAACAGGAGGCTCGCGCGTAGCAACCGGCGCTGCGCGGCGAACTCCGCATCGCTTGCAAAATACGAGGCGCTGTGCGTTCGGAGGGTCCCCAAGATGCGCTCGCCCATCGCGAGCGCGCCGAGCGCGTGGCCGAAGCGCGAGTGCTCGGCTGCGGGGAATGCCAAATAGGCGAGCCCGAGTTGGCGCAGGCGGCGCAAGCGCTGCACGGGTGCCGTATCGAGCAGCGCGATTTCATTTGTATCCAGTTCGATGAACCGATGGATCGGATCGAAAATCCGCTTCATTCCACATGGCTTTCGCGTACGCGGGCGTGGCCTCCGCGCGACCCGAAGATCGCACGGTGCTCATCGTCCTCAAATACGGCGGCAACGCGATGGCGGAGCCGGGCTCGCCCGATCCGTTGCTCGACGACATCGCCACGCGCGTCGCCGGCGGCGACCGCGTCGTGATCGTGCACGGCGGCGGGCCACACATCGATGCAGCCCTCGCCGAACGGCGCATCGTGACCGAGCGCATCGGCGGCCTGCGCGTAACCGACGCCGCTACCCTCGCGGTCACCGAACACGTCCTGTGCGGCACGGTGAATAAAGCGCTCGTGCGGGCGCTGTGGATGCGCAACGTTCGTGCGAGCGGGATCAGCGGCCAGGACGGAGGGCTCATCGTCGCGCGCCGGGTCGCTCCGGTGGGCGGCGTCACGCTCGGCTTCGTCGGTAACATCGTGCGCGTCGATCCGGCCGTGATCGAGGGGCTGCTCGCCGCAAACATGGTTCCGGTGATCGCGCCGCTCGGCATATCGGAAGACTCCTCGCACGCGCTCAATATCAATGCGGATATCGCCGCCGGTGCCATCGCGGGCGCGCTTCGTGCCGACGCATACGTCGTGGTGACGAACGTCGACCGCGTGCGCCGCGTTCCTAGCGATCCGAGCACCGGCATCGCGAGCCTCACCGCGCACGAGGCGCTCGCGTACCTCGCGGACGGCACCTTCGACGGCGGGATGATCCCCAAGATGGAGAGCGTCCTCGATGCCCTCGAACGCGGGGCGCGGAAAGCCGTGATCGCGGGTTCGGGTCCTGGGGCCCTGGGGCGGGCGCTCGAGGGCGGGGGCACGACGGTCACGAGCGCCTAACGTGTCGCCGATGCGCGTTCTCGTGACCGGCGGCGCCGGCTATATCGGCGTCGTCTTGTGCCGCCAACTTATCGAAGCCGGCCACCA
>JANOMT010000049.1:0-79889 GCA_031420415.1 Vulcanimicrobiota bacterium | reverse complement strand
CTCGGGGACGGGCGACGTGACCGCCCTCATCAACGCGCTCGAACGCATCAACCAATACAATAGCTACGGTCGTAAAATTATCATCCACGGCGTAAATATCAGCGCCGGCTATGTGCCGGATCCACGCTGGTACGCGATCGGCCAGACGCCGGTCTGCGTCCAGGTCAATCTGCTCGTACGCAGCGGTGTCTCCGTCGTCGTCGCAGCCGGTAATACCGGGTTTACCGAAACGAAGCCCTTTTCCGAAGACGAGCACCTCAATCTCGTCACCCGCGATCCTAGTTACGCAGCGGAGTTCGGCACCATCAACGACCCGGGGAATGCGCAACTCGCCATAACGGTCGGCTCGACGCACCGCGAAAAACCACACGCGTACGGCGTGTCCTTTTTTTCATCGCGCGGCCCGACCATCGACGGACGGCTCAAACCCGATGTTCTCGCACCGGGTGAACGCATTATCTCGTGCGCCACGGGGCGCAACGTCACGACCGTGATGGAAGCCAATCCGGCGGTCCCCGCGAGTGATTTCGCGTATGTCGAAGATTCCGGAACGAGCATGTCCGCACCACACGTCTCCGGTATTCTCGCGAGCTTTCTCTCCGTCCGCCGTGAGTTTATCGGTGATTCCGAAACGCTACGTGACATGGTCATCGCAACCGCGCTCGATCTCAAGCGCGATGCGCGCGCGCAAGGAGCGGGTCTCATCGACGCGCTCCGCCTCTTCACCGACTCCTAAAGTGAGGTTCACATGCTCACGCACTACAGCGGCTATCCGGCATTCGACCTGCTCTACGACCGCGGCGGACACGCGATCGACGCGAACGTCGAGCGCGAGGCGTCGGATTATTTCCTAACCGGCCCCGGCAAAGATATCACCGATATCATCCTGGTCTCACACGGCTGGAACAACGACGAGAACGACGCGCGAACCACGCTCTACAATCCGTTTTTCGGGCAGTTCGCAACGACGACCCCGAAATTCGCGCAACTCAAAAACCGAACGTTCGGTGTGCTCGCGATCTTCTGGCCATCGAAGCGCTTTGCCGACGCAGATCTCATTCCTGGCGGCACGGCTTCGTTCACGGGCAACGAAGACGCGCTGCTCTCGCTTCAGCTCGACCGACTCACGGAAATTTTCGTGGGCGATCCAAACGCGCCCACCACCATCGCGCAGGCGCGCACGCTCATCCCCAAATTGGAAAGTAGTCCGAGCGCGCAAAATGATTTCGTCGCGCTGCTCCTCTCGCTCGCCCCGAAATCGCGCTATGAGATCGACGAGGGCCTCGATGCCGCATTCGATGCCATGTCGCGTCAGAATGGAAGCGACATCTTGGCCCGCCTCGGGCGACCTTTCGCACCGGTCGTTGCCGATCCGGGCCTCCAATTCGGTAGTGGCAGCGCCGCCGGACTCGCGTTCGGAACTGGGACCGCTTCAGGATGGCTCGGCACGGCAATCGGCGGCATCAAAAATGCCGCGTCGTCGCTCGCGAACCTGATCACGTATTACACGATGAAAGATCGCGCGGGAATCGTGGGGCGGACGGGCGTCGCGGAATTCGCGCAAAGCCTCCTCGACGCGATCGCAAAAGGAGACGCGACGCGACGCGTTCATCTGATCGGTCATTCCTTCGGTGGGCGGCTCGTGACATCGGCCGTAAATTCGTTGCGGCCGGAAACCCCCGTAACGACGATGGTCTTGTTGCAAGCCGCCTATTCCCATAACGGACTCTCGGCAGATTACGGCGGCGGAAAACCCGGCAGTTTCCGCGCGGTCGTCGCGGAGCGAAAAGCGCAAAGTCTTCTCATCACGCATTCGAAAAACGACATCGCCGTCGGCGTCGCCTATCCCCTCGCGAGTCGAGCGATGAACCAGACCGCCGATGCGCTGATCGGCGGTCCAAACGACCTCTTCGGAGGCATGGGTCGCAACGGCGCGCAGCACACCGCCGAAGCCCGTTTCGACGATCTGCTTCCGGTCGGCTCGACCCCCGGCTATCCTGCCTTCGCCGATGGCACCTGGATCCGCAATCTCAACGGCGACGGCGATAGCGGGAAACCACGCATTGGAAGCCATGGCGACGTCGCGAAGCCCGAAATAACGTGGGCATTCGGAGAGCACCTCACGTCATCCTGAGAATGGATTGCGCGGGAATACGAGCGAGATCGTGCTCGGCAAGCGATCGATGAAAAGCTGTTTGTCAACGCATGAACACGTGCGGTGGGGAAAACGTTCGCCTCGCACGAGAGCGAGGCGAACGTCCGGACGAGGTTACGGCAACGTGGAGACGTTCACCGCGTACGACTTGGGTTATTGTCCGCCGCCTGGGCATATGTAAGTCCCGCCTGTGGTTGGACTTCCCGATGCGGATATGATGTTGCCGAACTGATTGACCTCGATTGTGACATTCGTGGCTACGAATTGGTATCTTGTCGGCTGACCGGGAATGGTGACCACCACGACGGAATCGGATGCCGAACTCCCGAGCGTCGAGGTCACGCTGAGCGTACCGCCTTTACTCGAAACAGAGAGCACGCCATTAGCGACCGAAGCCGTGCAGTCGGTGAGTAACTGGCTACTGAAGGAACCGAGACCGAGGTTCGCCGAGCCGCTCGCTCCACCAAGGTCACCTGCGACGGCCGGGGTAAGTTTTGCTACAGATTGTGATCCTGCGCGCGAGGAGAGCGAGGTGAGAGCTGAATTTGGGATTGTAAACGTATCGAGCGATCGATCCGTGAAAGCGCTCGTTGCGTCGAGAAGGCCGCAGACGAGTTGCGTAATCGTTACGGCACCGTTTGCGAAAGCAAACGAGGTTGCTTTCACGGTTGCGACTTTACCCGCGAACGTTTTGAAGCCGATACCGTACCCGTTTCCATCGGTAAAAGCGACGTTCTGGATGGCGATCGGACCTGGCGCAGTTAAGCCGGTAATCTCCGTCATATTTGGCGCGACACCAACGAGTGGGCGCGTGAATGTCAATCCTCCGCCTTGAAGCGTGATGTCGGTCGCGCCTACGGTGAGCTTACAGTCTGTGACTTGAATGGGTACCGATGGATTAGATCCTCCGACGTTCGTCGTCTGATCACCGTGTCCGAATGTGTGTGCACCGCCGAAGCCGACGAGTGTTGAGGCATCGGTGACTTTGATGACCGCACCACTGGCAATGCCGGTAATAGATGCTGACAGTGTGATTTCGCTGGAAGTCGGGACCGATGGAGCGCCTGTTGTCGTTGGGAGCGGACTTGGAGAGGCCGTCGCGGTCATCGTGGGACTCGGCGACGGCGATGTATTGATGGGGTTGGTCGGAACGAGGGTCGGGTTCCCGCTGCCGCATCCGGCGAGCATGGCGGTGAGTAATAGCGGGGTTACGTAGCGAGAAAATGTCATAAATCTTCCTCTTTGGGGC
Organism: Vulcanimicrobiota bacterium; assembly: GCA_031420415.1. GTDB lineage: Bacteria > Vulcanimicrobiota > Vulcanimicrobiia > Vulcanimicrobiales > Vulcanimicrobiaceae > JANYGA01. The sequence continues at coordinate 76,485 of JANOMT010000049.1, read as the reverse complement.
GACACGAGCGGATGTGAATATGGATAAGATGGCGACGAGGCGGGGGCGCGAAGCGAAGGCCTACGGTATCGCTAATTTGACGTATACGGATTGGCCGTGCCGCTCGCATCGAGTACGAACGTTCCGGTTGCGGTATTGGGTGAGAAATATGGATCGGGAACGAGCGTCACGCCGCGAAGGCGATACGTTGCGGAGCCGGATATTTTACCATTACGAAAATCTGGCGTCGTATACGACGAGCTATTCGATATCGGAGCCCGATCGTTGACTTCGAGCGTTATCTTACGATTTGGGTGCGTTGTGTCGGCTCCGGTGCCGCTCGCGGAGCTGCTCGTGGACCCGTCGCAGTCGAGCTCGGCACAGGTGAAAGCGTTGCCGAAGCGCTCGTCGTTGGTGATGGTCTCGCGATAGTGGCTGCAGCGGTAGCCGTCGCTATGGGAGGCACGCTTTACGTTGCGTTTGGACCGGAGCATGCGGCAACCGTCGCGATTGCTAGTGCGGTTATGATGAGATTGAGTTGTGCGCGATTCATACGATCCTCGACAAAAGAGCATGGTTAATGAGGATAGTAACGCCCCGCATGCCACGCGAACATGGGGCAAATCCCTACCATTGAATCGAACCTCAGGAGGCGAGCTTTAACGTCGGGCGGCAAAAGTAGGGATTCACCCCATAGAGTGACGGCCCAATCGTCGTTTACGCTTGCCGGATATGGAAGCGCACGAACTCCTCGCCGCGCTCGCAGCGGATATCGACGCGCTGCAGGGTGCAGGCATCGTCAACCCTATCCACGCAAATGCGTACCGCTTGCTTTTGACTTTGGGAACGGCTAGTCTCGTCGATCGCGCTCTTCACGCCGAACGTGCGGTCCTGGCCGCCGACTCTACGCACGCATTGCATCTGCAGATCGTGGCGCGGATGATCGCGCTCTCACACGTTCCCGAATGTCAACGAAGCCTCGCGACCGAGCTCTCCGCTCTTTTGCGAACCGTCGATTGACAGAGGTCGAATTACTCGCGGTCGCCGTAGCCTCCGAGGGCACACCGGCCGATGAAAATCTCGCGATCCGCGCCATACGCGCGTTTGTGGATGCCGACCGTCGCGGCGAGGCGATTCACTGCTATCAACGGTGCGAACGGGCACTCCACGAAAGCGAGCGTTCACCCGGTAACGAACTGCTCGCAGCATTCCGTGCGGCGCTCTGGCAGTCGCCGCCACGATCGCACGCGCAGGATGAACTCCCGCATCCCGTCACGCGCTTCATCGGTCGCGAGCGCGAACGCGCTGAGATCGCAGCGGTAACGGTCTCCGGCGCGACGGTCGTCCTCACTGGTCCGCCGGGCGTCGGCAAGACCCGCCTCGCGATCGAGATCGCCCGCGTCACGGCGAAGAGTTTTCCGTCAGGCATGCGCTATATCGAAGCCGCGTCGCTCGACGCAATCGGAATTGTGCGCGCGATAGCGGTAGCCGATGCCGAGACCGAAAGCGGTGACGGGCGCCTCCTCGTCATCGACAACGTCGAGCATGTCGCTGATGCGGTAGCGACGGCGATCGATGATACGCGAGCGACGCATCCACAGCTTACCATGCTCGTCACGAGCCGCGTTCGTCTTCCCGTCGCGGGGAGTGCTTTCGTCATCGCGCCGTTGGAATTACCACTCGTTGTGAGCGCTCCCGCATTCGTCGCACGTGCGCCCGCGATCGCATTCTTTGTCGAACGCGTCATTTTCGCTCGGCCCGACTTCCGCGTTACGGACGAAAACGTCGCGGAAGTTTCCGCGCTTTGCGTTCTTCTCGATGGCGTGCCTCTCGCGCTCGAACTCGCAGCGGCGCAGATGCGCTTCTTTTCCATTGGCGAGCTTCTCGCTCACCTCCGCGCCCATCCGACGGTGCACGGCGAATCGCTCTTACGCGAACAGATTGCGGCGAGCTTCTCGCTTATGGAGCCCCGTGAGCGGAACCTCGCGCTACGCCTCTCGGTCTTCGACCGTCGATGGACGATGGATGGTGCGCGCATGGTCGGCGGGGATGAAGCGCTCGAACTCTTACCGCGTCTCGTCGATCGTTCGCTCGTGCAAGCGGAAGAGATCGCAGGCGAAACGATCTTCCGCTTTCTCGAAAGCACGTACGCGTACGCGCGCGCAGCGTGCGAAGCCACGTTCGATATCGCGATCCTCGAACGTGAGACATTACATACCGTGCGCGACGTGCTTCTCGCTCGAACGGCGCCGCTCGACGAGTATTACACCCCGGTAGTAAAGCAGTATTTACGCCTGCGATTACCGACCATTCGGCGCGCGGTAACCGCTTGGGCGCTTCGCGATCCCAACGCTTCGCTCGAGATCATGGAGGCATTGCGCTATTTCTGGAAAGACGAAGGTCTCGATCGTGAGGCGGCCGATATCCTCATCGGCCTCGGTGCGCTGTTCGAGCCGAACGGCCCACCCGAACGGAAACTTGCGTATCTCAGATGTTTGGGACTCCATCTCGTGCAACTCCACGAGTTATCGCTCGCGGAAACGATTCTTATGCAGGCCGTCGAGCTTGCGCTCGCGCTCGGTGATGAAGAAGCGCGCGTCTCGTGCGCGTTGGATCTCGGTGTCGCGTACTACGAAAACGCCGACTATGAGAAGGCGTTTTACCTGTACGAAGAGCTCGCAAGCGATGCTATCCCGCAGACGATGACGTGGTACCTCGCGAATCGCAACTGGGGTAACGTCGCGATCGCGACCGGCGACCTCGTGCGGGCAAAAGCGCAATATGATTTGATCGAATCTTTTCCCCGTCAAGCGTCGAGTGAGGCAAATTATTGGCGTAACCGGGCATGTCTTGCGACCAAGGCCGATGAGCATGAAAGCGCCATGGCGTACATCGCGCGCGCACTCGAAGCTGCCGAAAGCGAGGGCGTCGGGATGTGGAACCGCGTCGCGGTGTATTCGGCGGCCGGGTTCTCATCGACACAGGCGGGCGACCCGCGCGCGGCATTGCGATGGTTCGCTCGTGGCATCGTCGAGCTCGGCGGTCGAGAAGCGCCCGTGCATATGAAAGAGATGCTCGAGGACGCTGCATGCGCACTCGATGCGCTCGACCGTTGTGACGACGCCGTCGTGCTTTTGGGTGTCGTCGATCGCGAGCGTGAACGAGCGAAGACGCCGACCGATATCTCGGCGATGGCGATTCTGGATGCGGTGCGCATGCACGCGCGACGCGCGCTCGGTGAGGAGACGTATCGCGATGCGCAGAGTCGCGGCCGGATGATGCCGGTTCGCACGGCAGCCGAACTCGTCGTCCGGCGCGCGAGCGAATTACCCGATGCCGTATCGCCATGCGCGCGTTTGAGCGGGCGCGAGGTCGACGTGGCCTATCTCGTTGGGATGGGCGCGACGAATCGAGAGATCGCTGCGCGCCTCTTCGTAAGCGCGAAGACCGTCGAGAAGCATCTTGCCGCGATCTTCGATAAACTCGCGGTGAACCGACGATCGCATGTCGCCGCGATCGTCTCGCAGGATCCGGCGTTACGCAAACGCGCGGAGCGGAGTGTCGCGCTCGCGCAATAGGCGGCCCCCCGTCGTTCGTTTACGCATACTCAACCGCACGCGCAACGATCGCCGCGTCCTCGGCGGGACCATCCGGCGGTAGCAGCGCATCGGCTTGTGTCACGCGTGCATAGAGCACGGGAATCGCAATGACGGAAAGCACGGCGGACGCGCTCATGCCGAACACGAGTGCCCATGCTAGCCCACTCCACACGGGATCCGCTGCGATGACGAGTGACGATAACACGCCGGCGGCCGCCGTAAGAAAGATCGGCCGCGTTCGTGCCGTGGCGGCTTCGACGAGCGCGTCCCGAAGTGGTGCGCCCTCCTTGCGCTTATCTTCGATGAACTCGATGAGGATGATCGAGTTCCGAACGACGATGCCGATGAGCGCGATGAGTCCGATCATCGCCGTGGCCGAAAAGTACACGCCGAAAGGCGCGAGGATCGCAAAGCCCGGCATCACGCCGATCACGGCAAGCGGCACGGCCGCAAGGACGACGAGCGGCACGCGAAACGAACGAAAACGCGCCACGAGAACGAAGTAGATCAAGATAAACGCAACGAGCATCGCGCGACCGAGATCGGCAAAAACCACATTCGTTAAGTGCCATTCCCCGCCCCAATCGACACGGTATCCGGGCGGAAGCGGGTTGCGCATGAGTTCGAAGACCATGTCGAGGACGGCGTATGTGGAGCTGCGCCCCGCCATATCGGCAGCAACGTACGAGACGTTCTCGAAATCGTTGCGATACAACGGCTGATCCGACGCTCGCGCGACCAGACGCGTCACGGCCGAAAGCGGAACGAGACCGCCGAATTTCGAGGGGATTTGAATCGAGGCGAGTGCCGCCGCATTCTCGCGACTGGCGGGTGCGAAGCGGACGAAGATCCCGACCGGCCGAGCATCGCTTGTGGTGTGGAGCGTCGAGACGGCGGCACCGCGAAGCGCCATGGCGAGGGTCTGCGTGATGTCGACCGTACTCACGCCCGCGATCGCGGCTTTGCGTTGCTCGACTTCGAGTTGCAAGCTCGCAGGCAACGGTTTGAAACTCGAGTTGATATCGACGACACCACGTTCGCGCTCGAGCATGCCCGTAAGACGTGACGCCACGGCGCGGCGTCCCTCGAGTTCCGGCCCGAAAATCTTTGCATTGATCGTCGCGCGAACCGGCGGCCCGGGCGGTGTCTGCAAGATGCGAATCGTCGCGCCGTAGTGCTCGGCAATCGCGCTCAGCCGCGGACGCAACGCCCCGACGAGAGCCGCCGATTGAATATGGCGATCGCCTTTGGGGACCAGGTTCACGCGAATATCGGCGAGGTGGGGCGCATTGCGAAAGACCGTGCTCTGGAGCAAACTCGCGAGATCGGGAATCGAGTTCGTACCGGAAAAGATCTCGTAATCGGCGATCTCGGGAACGTGCGCGAGTTCGGCGCCGATGGCATCTGCGATTGCGGTCGTCCGCGCGAGCGGACTCGTGGGCAACGCATCGATGCTCACGAGGAACGTCGTTTCGTTCGCATCCGGCAGCATGCGGAATTTCAGCAACTGCACGATCGGTAACGCGGCGCTTACGACGAACGCGAGGAGCAGCAGCGCAAGGAAGATGCTTCCCAAACGCGGCCGGTCCAACAGCGTTATCAGTGTGTTGCGAAACGGCAGAATCCAGCGGGCGATGCCGTGCGTGCCCTTTGGTTTGTGATTGCGCAGGAGCGCGAACGTCGCCCACGGCGTAATGGCAAACGCAATCCCGAGCGACGCGATCATGGCAATCGGAACGTTGATCGGAATGGGCCGCATGTACGGCCCCATCATTCCCGTCACGAAAAGCATCGGCAGAAACGAGAGCATCACGGTGAGTGTCGCGAGCGCCGTCGGGCTACCGATCTCGCGCACGGCGCTTATCGTCGCGTCGGCTTTGGATTCCCCGGTATCCATCGCGTAATGGCGGTGAATATTCTCAACGAGTACGATCGCGTCGTCGACGAGAAGCCCGAGTGCGAGGATCAAGGCGAAGAGCGTGATCCGGTTGACCGTTTGTCCGGCGAGCATTCCGACACCGAGTGTGACGAAGAGCGTGAGTGGAATCGCCGTCGCCACGACCAACGCTTCGCGCCAGCCGAGCGTCAAGAGCAAGATGACGACGATGACGATCGCTTCGATCAAGCGTTGAATCAATTCGTTGACGGCGTCGTTGGCTTTCTCACCATAGTTGCGCGTGACCGTGACAGCAACGCCCGGCGGAAGCGCGACGGTTTTGAGCTTGTCGAGAACCGCATCGGCGATCGCAACCGCATTCGTGCCGCCTTTCTTCGCGATCGCAATGCTGACGGCGGATTCACTCGTGCCCGTGCTACCGCCGCGTCCGAACCGCGTGTCGGATTCCGCGGCACGACGCCCGAGCGCGACGCTTGCGATCTGGTGGAGCGCGATCGGCTGCCCGTCACTGACGCCGACGATTTGCGCCGCAACCTGGTCGACGGTCGTATATGCCGTGCCGGCGTGAATCGATAGCTCGGTCGTCGCGTCGCGCACCGTGCCGACGGCCGACGTGAGATTCGTCGCGCCGAGCGCCTGCGCGATCGTTGCCGGCGCGAGGCCGAACGCCGCCAGGCGCGCCGGATCGAGGGTGACGTTGACCTGACGCGGGAGACCGCCGTATTCTTCGACCGTCGAGATGCCGGCGATCGGGCGCAGGGTCGCGATCACGCGTTGTGCGGCATCATCGAGGTGCCCGCGATCGTAGCGTTTGCCGTGCAACGTCAAGACCACGATCGGGATATCATCGACGCTCAGCGGCGTGATCTGTGGTTGCGAGGCGCCCTGCGGCAGTTCGCTTGCATGCGCGGAAATTTGGTCGTAGAGGTCGACGAACGACTTGGTCGGATCGTCGCCGACGTGAAAGAGCACGGTGATGATCGACGCATTTTGGTTCGAGATCGTGTAGACGTGCTCGATGCCCGGAATCTCTTGCAGCACGCGTTCCGCGCGCTCGGTGACGACCTTTTGAACTTCGGCCGCCGACGTGCCGGGATATTGCGTCACGATCGTTGCCGCAGGCATCGTGATCTGCGGATTCTCTTGGCGCGGGGTAAAGACGATAGCGATGAGGCCCCACGCACAGATCGCGATGACGATGACGGGCGTGAGTTTGGACTGCAAGAAATAGGCGGCGATTCGCCCGGCAAGATTTTGCCGCATCAGGGTGCGACCGTGACGCGGCTGCCGTCATCGACCCGTTGTAATCCACCGATCACGACGTGCGCCGCGCGACCGTCGTATCCGATCAATTCGACGGAGGACGCCATGATTGCACCCGCTTGCAACGGAACGAATGACGCAATTCCGTCGCGCACCTCGAAAACGCCGCTTTGACCGGCACGCGTCACGAGCGCACTCATGGGCACGACCCATCCCATATGTGCGTTGCCGGCAATCGATACACGGGCGAACATGCCGGGTTGCAGGCCACGCCGACTCGGTATGGCGATCACGACGGTTGCCGAACGCAGCGCCGGATTTTGTGATGGAACGATCGTGCGAACGCGGGCCGGAATCGGCGCGCCGCCGATCGCATCCACGCGCACGTCGATTGCCGTTCCGGGTGCGAGCGCCCCAACCGTATCGTCGGGAACGGCGACGTCGACTTCGAGATCGCGCGAATTCTGCATCGCGACGATCGGGCTGCCTTGAGCGACGACGGCTCCCGGTTGGACGTACTTGCTGATGATGATGCCGTCAAAGGGCGCCGTGAGCGTCGCGTCGCGCAGCGGAACATTCGCGGCATCCACGCCGGCTCGCGCACCAATTGCCGCACTCGACGCCGCTCGCGACTGCGCTCGCGCGGCGTCGAGATTATTGCGAGCGCCGTCGACACCCGCTCGCACCTGTGTCACGGCCGCGTGTGCTGCAGCAGCATCCGTCTGCGTCTGATCGCGTTGTTGCTTCGAGACGTCTCCATGCGCGAAAAGCGTTGCCATGCGCGAAGCGGTAATATCGGCGAGGGCCTCGTGAGCACGTGCGGCTTCGAGCTGCGCGCGAACCGACGCGAGCGATGCGCTCGCCGCATCGATCGTGGAGACGGTCGCGCTTTCGGATTGCGCGGCAGCCGCCGCTCCCGCGCGTGCTTGAGCGAGGCTCGCAGCATAACTCGAAGTGTCGATTTGTGCGATCGTGTCGCCTGTTCGAACGACGTCACCGATGCGCACGTCGACGCGGACGACGCGTCCGGCCGACATCGCGCCGACGGTCACCGATCGCACGGCCGCAAGCGAGCCCGAAAGTTCGATCGGCGTTGAGATTTTCGTATATCGTACCGGTGCGACGGTGACGGGCACGGACTGCTGTGATGCATCACGCGATGCGGGCAGCGACGTTCTTTTCACACATCCCGCGAGCAGAAGTTCGGCGAGCAGCACGAGTGCGGTCGTTATCCGTACCACGACCGGCCGCGCTCCCTTCATGCCGGACGTTGTTTCACAATACTCGCGATGAGATTGGACAAGAGGCACCAACCGGTCAATCCGGATTGCAGCAGATTGACGCCGACGAATGCGACGAGCCAGAGCCAATGGCTATCGAGGAGCGACAACCCGAGTCCGACGAGGACGAGAAGTCCGGCGATCGAGCGAACGGCGCTTTCGACGCGCCAGCCCGCTTCGCGTGCGGGTCGCAAAAACGGATGAGCGATCGTTTTATGTTCCATGATTGTAAAAAAATACCATACCCCCTAGGGTATTGTCAAACCCGCTACGTGTACGTTACTGTATCGGTATATTATGAGATCGAATGCGAAATCCAAAGACGACTTGCGACGTGGATCGCCAAAGCCAATCTCGCAACCGGGACATGCCGTTCTCGATATCGACGATGGCACCGCACGCGAGATCGTCGCTCGACTCGCACGTGTCGAGGGACAGGTCCGTGCGGTTTCGCGCATGATCGAGGAGCGCCGTGACTGTCATGCGATCGTCCACCAACTCGGCGCCGCGCGCAGGGCCCTCGAACGCGCCACGGCTCAGCTTTTAGTCACGACGCTAGCGCAATGTATCCGCACGGCGAAGACGGCGGCAGATGAAGCGGAAATTCGAAAGTTAACCGACGCGTTTATCAAATTGGCGTAAGACTCCGCAAGACTGATTATGGCTGGTAGGAGGCTCTGCGGTCGTGAGCGTGTTTTCCCAGTCGCCGGTTCAACGCGATCGGATGCCGAGCCTCGACGCTAGCGTTGATGACGTCGTAGGTGCTGTCGTGCAAACGTATCGGATCGAGTGTCACGCGCTCGATCGCGGCTTCGGCAAACACGGCACAGACGCGGAGGAGAAGGTGGGCGAGCATGCGCGTCGCTTTTTCGGCCGGCGCGATGCCGTGCTTGGCATGAAATTCGTTGAGCATCGCCTCTGCCTGCAGTTCGTCGACAGGTGCGAGCCGGTGCGCGTGGTGCGTACCGCTGCGAATTTCGACGATGGCGCCGAGGTTGGGGTCGTTGCGACATTCGATCGCGATGTCGGTCCCCGCTTCGATCGTGCGTTGTGCCAACACGTGGCCGTTTGCCGATTTCTCGACGTGCGGCGCGATGCGTTCGTAGGCGTGTCGTATTGCGTGCGACTTACGCAGACCGGTTTCGGCAACCGGCGTATTTCCTGCGTGTCCGTTCGACACGGTGCGTAGCGAAATCGGGCGATGCTCGGCAAAAAAGACCGCGTCTTGGGCACTATCGACATACCGCGAGCGGACGACACGGATCCCGTGTTCGCGGAGCAGTTCGAGCGCATCGATCGTTTCGAAGATCATCGCGCCGTGACCGATACGTGACGAGGGTGGTTGAACATGGCTCGACGGTAGCGGAGCGCCTTGAATCACTTGCGAAGAACGTGAGAACGGCTGACGCTACAACAGCTCGAGCAGGAGGCACCTAACAAGGCGGAGGTCGGTGGCGATCGTTTCTCTGCTCCAATGTTGGGTACGAGGACCTCATGCCGACGCGATGCGATCGGCGCAGATGCACATTCGATTCCGGGAGAAGCCTTTGCAAGCAGCGATTCACGAGATGCGTAATCATCTTTCCGTCGCGATGGCGAGTATCGAAGCGTTTCTCGATCGCAAACTCGAGCCGAACGACGCCCGCTTACACGCGATGTTCGAGACCTTACGTGAGATCGATCTCCTGATCGATGATCTACCGAGCAACGTCACCGTTGCTTTCGGCACGCATGTCGTGTCGATCGACGTCTGCCGACTGGTTGCCGGTCACGTCGCTGCGATGGAGGGGTACGCCGCGGAGCGCGGGGTACGGCTGACGATAGAATCTTGCGAGGGGACGCATCCGGAATGTGCGCAGTTTTTGGGCGATCCGATTCGGATTGCTGAAATTGTGACGAACCTGCTGCTTAATGCGATCCGTTTTACACCGTCGGGTGGCGAAGTCCACGTCTATTGTCGCCGTGGTCCAAACGATATGCGCTTCACCATATCCGACGAAGGGCCGGGAATCAGGCGTGAGGAGCGGATGCATATTTTCGAACGCGGCTATCGTGGATCTTCAGGTGCCTCCTTTCCGGGCAGTGGCATCGGACTCGCACTCGTCAAGGAATTCGTGAACCGCCAGGGCGGATCGATCGACGTCGCCGACGGGCCGCTCGGCGGTGCAGCCATCACGGTTATCTTACCGGGTAAGCTTTACGAGGGAAGATGCCGCGAATGCGGCACGACGGTTTCGCCGAATCTCGCGTTGGCGTAATCCGCAAACCGGAAATTACGGGCTTCGTACGGGGCCACCGCAGGCGACATGTTGGCTTCGGTTGGCCAGCATCTTATGCACGCTCACGTAAAACGATCCGTTCGACGCGAGAGCGCGTTCGGTTTCTACACGGCGGAGGATGGTGTGCGAACGACCGTGGATGAGCGGATTGAGATCGATTGCTTTCGAGAGTATGAGACGGTTGCAAGGGCCCCGATGCAGGTGCGCGAGCTGCATTGGCGCGTTGTGTGGGACACGTTTCATGCGAATATCGACGACGAGGTTCGCACCTCGCTTCGTTATTGTTGCGGCCCCGCTCTCTTGCGAGCCGTATTGGGGATGAAGCGCGATCGTCACGCGCGACGGCCCGGATGCACCGATTACGAACGGGAGCAATAGCGCCGCGCACAGAGCTTTCTGCAAATGCATGCTATCACCGTCAGGTAATCGGTTGAAGAGGGTTGGAAGATTGCGCGAAGGCAATGCGTTGTGTCTTACGGCGCCGTCAGTTTCGGAACGATCCGAGGATCGGGCTTGGTGAGTTCGGCGAGAAGCGTCTCGACGCGCGCGGGACTTAGCGCATACTCGCCGGGAACCAGAGCGGCAAAATCCGGCGCTTCACCTTCCACGGTCACCGCACACGCGAGGTACGAGCCATCGCGGCGGATCGCAACGCTGCCATGCAGGGGAACATCGGAGCAACCCTTGCCCGTCGAACCGCGAAGATTCGCTTCGTAAGCCGCAAACGATGCTGCCGTATGTTCCTCGATATTAATGCGCTCGATGTGATGCTTGATGTCGTAGAGCAACGTCTCGACGAAGAGGCGGGCGATATGTCGACCGACGAGGCGATCGAAAACCATCCCTACAAAGCCGAACGGTGGCGTGTACGAACCTGCGAAATCGATCATCGCGTGTGTCGAATGCGCTCGCGCGGTGAGCACGCCCGTGATTCTCGGAAACGGTCCGGTATGCGTCCCATTCCACTTAAGATTGAGCGCCTGTTCGAACCTCGGTGTCGACGACGCCGTAGGAATCGAAACGGCCTCGACTCCAACCGTTACGATGCGAAAGATGTGCACGAAAGTGGGCAATCTGAAAGCGCGTAGCGGCAGACCGATCGGAATGATCCGGTGTCGCTCATCGAAATAGCGTTGCGCCCAGTCGATTGCGACGGACTGCGGGCAGGAAACGAGTATCGAAGCTTTCAGCGGCCGCACGTCAACGATTCCAAACTATTGCCGATTTCATCGATCGATTATCTCATGATGCCATCAGAATAGTAGGAAGATCGAACGAAGAGCGACACCGTCCGTCAGGTACCGACGTCCGTTATCGTGTCGGGTTCTGAGAGACTCGCCAGCAACGCTCGTGCACGATCTTCGGGTAGCGCGTATTCTCCGGTTTCGAGCGCTTTGTAAGCGGGCGCGTAACCCTCCAAGTGGACCGCACATGCGATGTACGTCCCGTGGCGGCGGATCGAAACGCTACCGCGAAGCGCGATCGGTTCCGCGATCGTGCCATGCGTTTTGCGGAGATGCGCTTCGAACGGAAGAAACTCCGCAGCATTTCGTTCCTCGATCGTGTGCCGCGAGATGAAGCGTGCGATATCGTTGAGAAGCTCCTGAGTCGCGATACGCGCGATATATCGCCCGATGATGCGATCGAAGAGCATCCCTGCAACGCCGAATGGTGGACGGTATCGACCGTTAAAATACAGCGTTGCGTTCGAAACATTTGCGCGCGAAGTGATGGTCCCCGTGAGCGCCGGAAACGCGCCACCGTGCGTCGGTTTCCAGGAGAGCTGTATTGCAGATTGTTTTGGCGACGCGGATCGGTCGGGAACCACGTCGAAGTAAACGATAACGTTACGATACACGTGCACCGATGTTGGAAGCCCGAGTTTGTGTAACGGAATTCCGATGGAGACGATGCTATGTCGTTCGTCAAAATACCGGTGCGCCCACACGATCGCCGCTGTTTGCGAACACGGTACGTCGATTGAAGCCTCCAGATCGCCTCGCTCGAAACGCGTTCTTGTGCCGTGGCCGATCATCCAATTCCGATCTATCGCGCGCCGCTATTCGCACCGATGTTCGAATCGTAATGACCTCGCTGGAAGTTTGTATGAACGTTCACGAGATCTTCACCGCACGCTCCTACGCTCGAGGGACGTCGGCCCTTATCGGCCCCCGTTTCCTTGTCTTTTCGGCCACTTCCAGGGAGAGTCTACCATGTCCGATCTCTTGATGACGACGCCGACCGGTTACGCCTCTCCCGCGAAGGCGATCTACTTCTTCGATGAGGGGACCGGCGAGATGAAAAACCTCCTTGGCGGCAAGGGTGCTGGGCTCGCTGCGATGACGCATGCCGGTTTGCCGGTCCCCGCGGGCTTCACCATCACGACGGAGCAGTGTTTGGCGTACTATAACGCCGGACGCCGCTTCCCGGACGGTTTCGACGGGAAGCTCAGCGATGCGATGCGCGAACTCGAGACGCGGACCGGCAAGCGCCTTGGCGACGCGAAGAATCCGTTGCTCGTCTCCGTGCGGAGTGGAGCGCGCGTCTCGATGCCGGGCATGATGGACACGATCCTCAATCTCGGGCTCAACGATACGACGGTCGCCGTGCTCGCCGCGCTCACGGGCAACGAACGTTTCGCCTGGGACGCGTACCGGCGTTTCATCGCAACGTTTGCTGAAGTGGTGCTCGGTATCGAAAAACAAATCTTCGATCGGATTATCGAGGAAGCGAAGGCAAAGCTCGGGGTCGCAACCGACCCCGAGGTCGACGTTGCGACGTGGAAGCTCGTCGTTGCAGAATTTGCGCGCGTCGTCGAGCGCGAATCGCAGCGCCCGTTTCCCCAAGATGTCACCGAGCAACTCGAACTCGCAATCAAAGCGGTGTTCGACTCCTGGTATTCCAGGCGCGCCACCGATTACCGCCGTTACAACAAAATCTCCGACGACTGGGGCACGGCCGTCAGCGTCGTCTCGATGGTCTTCGGCAACATGGGCGACGACTCGGGCTCGGGCGTCGCATTCACGCGAAATCCCAACACGGGTGAGAAAAAACTGTACGGCGAGTATCTTCGCAACGCACAAGGCGAGGATGTCGTTGCTGGGATTCGCACACCCGAACAGATCGCGGACTTACAGAACTCGCAGCCCGATGTGTACGTGCAGTTCGAGCGATTCGCACGGCAACTCGAAGCACTTTACAAAGACATGCAAGATCTCGAGTTTACGGTCGAGCGCGGGAAGCTGTACATGTTGCAGACGCGCGGCGGGAAGCGTAGCGCCGAAGCTGCGGTGCGCATCGCGCTCGACCTCGTTCGTGAAGGCGTGATCGACAAGCGCGAAGCAGTGCGCCGTTTCGATGCGGCGACGCTCGATCAACTCTTCCACGCTCGGTTCGATCCGAAGACGCCGTACGAGCGCGTTGCGAAGGGCTTGAACGCCTCACCGGGCGCGGCCACGGGAATGGTCGCCTTCGACCCCGATACCGCTATGACACGCGGTCGCGCGGGCGACGCGATCATTCTCGTTCGCAGCGAGACGACGCCCGACGACATGCACGGCATGATCGCCTCGAAAGGCGTACTCACGTCGAAGGGCGGCGCGACGTCACACGCCGCGGTCGTCGCGCGAGGCATGGGGTTACCGGCCGTCACCGGCTGCGATGCTTTACTCGTGGATCATCATGCTAAAACGGCGATGCTCGCGGGTCACGCGCTTAAAGAAGGCGACTGGCTTACGATCGACGGTACGACGGGCGAGGTCGTGATGGGCAAGCTCGCCTTAATTCCACCGCCGTCGCAGGCGCCGCCGTGGCTTGCAGAATTTTTGAGTTGGACGGACGATCTGCGGCGCATGGACGTGTGGGCGAACGCAGATACGCCGGAGGACGCGCAACGTGCGCGCGATCTCGGGGCGACGGGTATCGGCTTGTGCCGCTCCGAGCATATGTTCATGCAGCCCGAGCGGCTACCGATCGTCCAAGAGATGATCATCAGCGACACGCCGGAAGCGCGCGCCGACGCGCTTGCAAAACTCTTGCCGTTTCAACGTGCCGACTTCACGGGAATTCTTCGAGCGATGGCCGGCTACTCGGTGACCATTCGGCGCTTAGATCCGCCGCTGCACGAATTCTTGCCCGATCTGGAAAAATTGCTGATCGAAACGACGGAGATGCGCGTTCGCGAACAGCAAGCGTCGCCGTCGTATCGCGAGAAGATGCGCGTACTGGGGCGCGTGCGGGCACTACACGAGCAAAACCCGATGCTCGGGCTGCGTGTTTGTCGCCTGGGTATCCTGTATCCAGAAATTTACGCGATGCAAGTGCGCGCCATTTTCGAGGCCGCCTGCGAATTGCGCAAAGCCGGCGTGGATGCACGGCCCGATGTCATGATTCCGGGCGTCGGCACGTCGGAGGAAATGCGTGCGACCTACGATGCGGCAAAGACGGTCGCCAATTCCGTCATTTTCGAAAGCGGCGTCTCCTTGACCTACCGCATCGGTACGATGATCGAGTTACCACGTGCTTGCGTGATTGCCGATAAGCTTGCCGAGACCGCCGAATTTTTCTCATTCGGTACGAACGATCTCACGCAAACGACCTATGGCTATAGTCGCGACGATGCGGAGGCGTCGTTCATTCCACGCTACCTCGCACTGAAAATTCTCGAGGACGATCCTTTCCAGGTATTGGATCGCGTCGGCGTTGGCGAACTCATGCGCCAAGCCGTTACCCGGGGTCGGGCGACGCGAAGCGATCTGAAGATCGGTATTTGCGGCGAGCACGGTGGCGAACCGTCATCGGTTGCTTTTTGCGACGAACTGGGCCTGGATTACGTCTCGTGCTCGCCCTACCGGATCCCAATCGCGCGCTTAGCGGCCGCCCAAGCGACGATCGCTCGCGGCTGAATAATAGGAAACGATCACGAGATTTCCATTCGGCCAGCTTCTCGCTGTTTCTTCACGCGGCTTTCATCTAAAAGACGCATCGTGTGGGGATGCGCTTACGATATTGGATTCCGTCTCATCGATCGATCGGATACGTCTGTGGACTCGTCGCACTCGCCTCTGCTACGTTCGCGTGTGTTGGAGAAGCGCGATCGGCCACCCCGAGCGCCAGTCCTCCGACGTCGGCTGCGGCGTACTCCACCGTGCGCGTCCGACTCTCTCCCGCCAAGGCGGGTCGTACGCACGTACTCGTGGTCGCACCGGCAGTATCGCAGGCGGCAAAGCTAACACTTATTTCGGGTAGCGATTGCGGCACGCGCGGTGCCGCACGGATCGGACTCGCACGACTCGTGGGCGGACGCTCGCAAACGCTCGTTGCGATTCCATTCACGGCTTTCAAATCCGGACGTTTCGTCATCGACATTCGCGACGCAACGAATCGGGCACGAGTCGAGGAAACGTGTACGAGCTTGTAACGTCCGCGTCGTTGCGTTCATAAAGCCTTCGTGTCCGTGACCTATTCATTACGGGGTGATCGGCTTCCTCAAACATCTTCTCGTGGCGACCGATGGCTCCAAATCTGGCGATCGGGCCGTTTCTTTTGCGATCGCACTCGCTCGCCGGCAGAGCAGTGATGTGTCCATTTGTTACGCCGTCGATCGCACGGGTGTCGAAATCGAATCGTTCGCGTCGACGGAAGAAACGTCGAGGCGATCGTTGCGGCTCGCGCGTGCTTTGGACGTGGCTGCCGAATCGATACTTGCAGAAGCGGCGAAACGGGCGACCGATGCGGGCATCGTCGTTGCGACCGCCGCGCTCGAGTATCCGCCAGCGCCTGCGATCGCAGCGTTCGCGAGAGCACGAACCGTCGACGCCATCGTGATGGGAACGCAAGGAAAACGGGGATTCGAGCGCGCCGTCATGGGAAGCGTCGCTGGAAGCGTCTTGCGCCGCGCCAGTGTCCCAACATTCATCGTGCCCGCCGAATGGAGCGACGCACACGTGGTTTTCGATCGTATTCTCGTCGCGATCGACGATTCCGATCCGAGCGACGCTGCCGCGGCTTTCGCACGATCTTTCGCGGAAGCCGATGAAGCGCGTCTCGTGTTCTGCACGGTTGTAAAAACGCGCGAGTTTCTCGACACCGATACCTCGGCCTCCGACGCGATGTCGAATGTCGTTCGGCTTCTCGCCATGCAAACGGATCGCGCGCGCGATCATGGCGTCGTATCCGAAAGCGTCGTTGCCGAGGGCGAGCCTGCGGATGCGATCCTATCGATGGCCGCGACGCGGGATTCGAATCTCATCATCGTCGGAACGCACGGACGTCGTGGTCTCAATCGACTCTTCGTCGGAAGTGTCGCAGAGCGTATCGCCTGCTGTAGTCGCGTGCCGGTTGTCGTGGTTCCCGCTTCCAACGCGACGACGCTCCGTTTGCCCGAACGATGACCATACATTTCCGAGTCGCTTCGATCGACGTCACTCTCGCGGGTGGAGAAACCATCGAAATCAACGAGGCGCGCGATCTCCGTGCCGAACAGATAGAAGCCTTCGTCGGCGGGCTCTTGCCCGAAAGCCGGCGCTTCCGTTTCTTTCATGCAACGACGATCGAAACGGCGGTCGAAGAACTTTTGCACGAAGCGACGGATACGAGCGGTCTCTCGATCGTCGCGCAGACGATGGACGGTCGCATCATCGCACACGCCGCCATGATGCGTATCGATCCCAATCGCGCGGAAGTCGCGTTCGCGGTGACGGAGATCTATCAGGGCCGGGGACTCGCGACGATCATGCTCGGCAGGCTCGCTGAGATCGCGAGTGAGAACGGCATCGAGATCTTCGAAGCCGTCGTCATGCCCGAGAATCGCGCGATGCTCGACGTCTTTACCAATGCCGGTTTCCCAACCGACGTGCACCACGAGGGCGGAACGATTCGCATCACGCTTCCCACCGCGTTTTCCGATGAAACGATCGCACGGTTCGAAGAGCGCGAACGTCGCGCGACCGTCGCTAGCCTCGAGCCGATCTTCCAACCGCAATCGATCGCGATCGTCGGCGTTTCCGAGCACGCCGACAATATCGGTTCGTCGATCTTGCGCAACCTCGTCGGTTTTGGCTATACCGGGCGCATCGCGCTCGTCCATCCGCGCGCCACGATGATTGGGGAATTGCGAGCGTACCCACGCGTCAGTGCGATTCCAGGAATGGTGGATCTTGCGATCGTGGCGGTTCCCGCAAGCGCCGTCAGCGACATCGCGCGCGATTGCGCCGCAAAAAACGTTCGAGGGCTCGTCGTCATCAGCTCGGGTTTCGCCGAGATCGGGAGCGACGAGGCAAAAGCGCGTCAGCACGAACTTCTCGCGATCGCGCGCGACGCCGGAATGCGCCTGGTCGGTCCGAATTGCCTCGGGATAATCACGACCGATCCCGCGGTACGCATGCACGCAACGTTCGGTCCGCAGCGACCCGTTGCGGGAAGGCTTGCGTTTCTCTCACAAAGCGGTGCGCTCGGTCTCGCGATCGTCGACTTCGCAAAAGAACTCGGCCTCGGTCTCTCGTCGTTCGTTTCGACGGGTAATCAAGCCGACGTTTCGAGTAACGACCTGCTGCAATATTGGGAAAGCGATCCGCAAACATCCGCTATCCTCCTCTATCTCGAATCGTTTGGCAACGCGCGCAAATTCGCGCGCATCGCGCGCCGCGTCGGCGCGAAAAAACCGATCGTCGCGATCAAGGGTGGCCGTACGGGTGCGGGCGCTCGTGCCGCCGGATCGCACACCGGTGCGCTCGTCGCGACCTCACCGGCGCGAATCGATGCGCTCTACGAGCGTGCCGGCATCATCGGTACGGATACGTTGGAAGAGTTATTCGATGTTGCGGCGATCGTCGTATCGCAACCGCTCCCGCGCGGAAATCGCGTCGCGATCGTGACCAACGCGGGCGGCCCAGCGATTCTGTGTGCCGATGCATGCGCGACCCATGGCCTCGAGGTTTCCGTTTTGCAAGAAGCCACGACCGTACGGCTACGAGAAGTGCTCGGCCCCAATGCCGGTCTCTCGAATCCGATCGACATGACCGCGATGGCGAGCGCCGACGCGTATCGCGTCGTGCTCTCGATCGTTGCGGCAGATGCGAACGTCGATGCGATCATCGCCGTCTACGTTCCACCGTTCGTTGCAGGCGCAGGCGACGCCGTACGTGCGATCGCCGAAGCCGGTGTGGATTCGATCAAACCGATCGTGGCCGCATATCTTTCTGCGAGCGCGCGGCCCCGTTTCAACGATCTTCCGCAACACACGCCCTTCTTGACATTCGCTGAAGACGCCGCGCTCGCGCTTTCTAAAATCGTGCGCTCGAGAAATCGAGGCGAGCACGAGTCGGCCGGCATGCCAAACGCAATCGACGTAAAAGCGGCAAGCGCGATCGTTGCGAGCGCGCTCGACGCGGGAACGGGCTGGCTGTCGCCCGCATCGGTGGCAGCGCTGCTCGACGCATTCAGCGTCCCACGCATGGCGCAGCAGATCGTCAGCTCGGTCGACGACGTCGCGCGCGCCGCGCGTGAGATCGGCGTTCCGGTCGCGCTCAAAGCGATCGCACCGACGCTGCTTCATAAGAGCGAGCACGGTGCGGTGCGCCTCGATATTGCCGATCCCCAAGCGGCCGCCGTGTTAGCGCTGGAAATGCGCGAACGTCTCGAACGCGATGGTCACGCGCTCACGGGTTTCGTCGTGGAACGCATGGCACCCAAAGGCATCGAGATGTTCGTCGGCGCCATGCGCGACACGTCACTCGGCCCGCTCGTCGCGTGCGGCGCCGGCGGCACCACGATCGAAATTGAAAACGACGTCGCGCTTCGCCTCGCCGGGCTCGAGGTGGGCGACACGCGCGAGATGATCTCCGAACTGCGTTGCGCGCCGCTCTTACGCGGGTATCGCGGCGCACCGGCGAAAAATATCGCGGCGTTCGAAGACATCGTCGCTCGAATCGATCGGCTCGTCAGCCGCTTCCCCTCAATCGCGGAAATCGATTGCAATCCCGTCGTGGTCGACGAACGCGGCGCTTGGACTGTTGACGCTCGCATCCGCGTCGAATCGGCACCGATACCGTCGTTACTCGGCCGTTGACGTCATTTCATCGCCGTAACGTGTCGACGGGATAGCATATGGCACGATCCAAGCCCCGGAGTTGGCGCGACGTTCCCAACAGTGTCGTCGCTCTCGGCTTCGTCGCACTGTTCATGGACGTTTCGTCGGAGCTCGTGCATAGTTTGTTGCCGCTCTTTCTCGTCGACACGCTCGGTGCGAGTCTGGTCACGGTCGGGGTGATCGAGGGTGTCGCCGAGGCGACGGCGGCGATTACGAAGATGTTTTCAGGCGTCATCTCAGACCGCATCGGCAAGCGAAAACTCCTGACGATCGTCGGCTACGGACTCTCGGCCATAACGAAGCCGATCTTTCCATTGGCGGGGTCGATCGTCGCGGTCTTCGCAGCCCGTTTTCTCGACCGAATCGGCAAGGGAATTCGGGATTCCCCGCGCGACGCTCTCGTCGCCGACATTACGCCACCGGAAATTCGGGGCGCAGCATTCGGTTTGCGCCAGGCGCTCGATACGATCGGAGGTGTTGCCGGCCCAGTGTTGGCGATGGCCCTCATGATTCTCTACGTCGATAATTTCCGAGCGGTATTTTGGTGGGCCACGATCCCGGCTGCGATCGCCGTCGCCTTGCTGATCGTCGGTGTTCGGGAACCAGCCGGGGTGAAGCCAAGCAAACGGCGCGACTGGCCCGTGCGGCGCGCCGATCTCGCACGCATGAGTAGATCCTATTGGCGGGTCGTCGTCATTGGAATCGTCTTCACACTTGCCCGGTTCAGCGGTGCGTTTCTCGTCCTCAAAGGTCAGCAAGTCGGCTTGCCGCTCGCGCTCGTGCCCATCGTACTCGTCGTCATGAACATCGTCTATGCCACCGTCGCGACCCCGGCCGGAAGCTTATCAGACCGAATCGGTCGCCGCAAAGTTCTCACGTTCGGACTTGCCGTGCTCGTTGCGGCCGATCTCTCGATCGCATTTGCGCCGGGCCTCATCGGCCTCTTCGTCGGAGTTGCCTTATGGGGAGCATACATGGGCCTTTCGCAAGGCCTGCTCTCGGCTCTCGTCGCCGATACGGCACCTGCCGATTTACGTGGAACCGCCTTCGGCATTTTTAATGTGTCGACCGGCGTGGCGCTTTTGGTCGCGAGCTCTCTTGCGGGCGTCTTGTGGGCGCACTTCGGACCGACCGTAACATTCGCAACCGGCGCGGGATTTGCAGCCGCGGCAGCAATCGCTTTTGCCGTCGAGTCGGACGGTCCAGGCTTCGGCCGAACCCAAGCACGGTAAGCTATCGACGAGAGATATTGAGTGGCGTGCTCCATGCCGAGTCGCGCTTGAAGCGCGTAAAACGCTCGGGATGATTGCGAAAATGCGCTTCGAGGTCGGAGATGCGGTGGTCGTCGCGTGGATGATCCGAGAGCATCTCGAGCTTTCCACCGGCATTACTTTTGCCAAACGCCTCAATGAGTTTGACGAGACCCCACGGATTTGAATTCGCTTCCGCGCACGTGTCGGCGCCTTTGAGATCGGCGGTACGCTCCACGTCGCGGGAAAACGAGAGCGATTGCAAATTGGCGAGAACGCCGATGCCGTAGTCGGTAAGACTCCCGGATTTGCTGCCAAGTAAGATCGCTAGGGCGCGTGCCGCAAGATTGGTGTTCTGGTTCTTACGTATGAGGTTCGTGACGTCGTGATGGATCGTGTGCGCCGTTTCATGGCAGAGCACAGCGGCGAGCGCTTCGCGATATCGTACGAAGCGCATCAACGAATCCGATATATAGACATTCCCACCCGGAACCGCAAACGCGTTCGGCTGTTTCTGACGAACGAGGACGAAGCGAAACGGATACTCGTACTGACGATTTGCGACGTTTGCAATCCGCCTAGCCGTCGGCCTCAAAGCGGTGTACAACGGCGACGATTGATCGATAATCTCGCCTTTTGCTTGCAACTCGCGGTAAACGTCCGCGCCGATACGTCGTTCGGAATCTTCGGCATGTGCGACGACAGCCATACGCGATAGGATCGCAAATACGACGAGTGGGACGACGACGTAGGGGGAGAATCGGCTCATTCGATTTACGTGCATCGAGCGATCAAGATCGCGGCGTCGTGTCTAACGGCTCCATCGGAGAACGCGACGACGTAGCTCATCAACCTCGAGGCTTTATGGCCCGACGTCGCGGCCTCGTCGATCGGCAACGTCATGCCACGAAGAAAAATAATCACGAGTCGAAACCTCAAATCGACAGATGCCTTCACGCGAAGTCGGTCGGCGATAAGTTTACTTTTGGAAGATACTCTCCGGACGCGAAGGTCGTGGGAAGAAACCAAGCGCCCGGGCTGAAAGCCGGGTCGTGCTCGCAAGTTCGCAGCAACTTCCGACGAATCGAATACGCTTCGTACGAGTGCGACTGTATCGACGTCAACGTAGCGGTCTATGCGCGTAACTCGAGAGGAACGAAATATGCGCGACATCGCAAAAAACATGCGGCATGCGGCCTTCGTGCCAATTTTGCTCGCTGCGCTCGTCTCAGGCGGGATCGCTTATGCCGCCGGTAGCATCCATACGACGACGTATGGCACGCAGAAAGATCTTCGCGACGCCATGCACGGGGAAGCATACGCATACCTTTCGTATATATCGTATGCGAATGCCGCGCGCGCGCATGGTAATTTGAAGTTAGCGAAACTCTTCACGGACACAGCCAACACCGAAAATGCTTCTCATTTCGCCGGACACGCAGCGCTCATGGGCTTCGTGGGGACTGAATCCAATAATTTAAGAGAGGCAATCGCCGACGAGAATTACGAACATACCGTCATGTATCCCGACATGGCGAAACGCGCGCGAGTCCAAGGCGATCTGAAAGTTGCAGATTGGTTCGACCGCATCAGTGTCGACGAGGGACGACATCGTGACGCTTTTATCGCGGAGTTGAAGAAGACGGACGAACACGCCTTACGCTGAAGGCTCGATAACGGTTCGGGTTCGAACGTAGTTTTATCGTGCGTTAAAACTGCCGCGGCGTTTCCTAAACGCCTAAAACATAATGAGCGGCTTGAGTACGCCGTCGATCTTGCCGCCATCCCCTGCTAAATCTTCACGAGGCGTTCACAAGGATCGACCACGGTACATCTTTCCGTGAGGAGAGCATCCCAGTTTATGAAATGTTTATCGTGCGAACGCAGGCACGTCCTTGCTGACGTTGCCGCACGCCTCCGGCGTTAACGTTCGTCACCCAACCGGTCATTCGTCAGACGTTGGTGCAGAGCGCGTCGGCGACGGGGACCCTCAACGCTCAAGACACCATCTCGGTGGGTTCGCAGGTCTCCGGAACGATCTCGGAATTGCTCGTCGATTATAACAGTCGCGTGCGGAAAGGCGACATTCTCGCGCGGATCGATCCGAGCACGTTTCGCGCTCAGTTCGATCAAGCGAGCGCCGCGTACGCGCAAGCGGGCGCACAAAGCGAATGCGACCTCGGCTGCCGAACAAAGCGCCGTCGCCGCGGTGCTACGCACGAGTTTCGGCTACTATCCGGCGCGCAAGGCCTCCCGGCTCAACCCGATCGAGGCACTTGACGCGGAGTGAGCGCTTAAAATTACGGCTGGACGAGCCCTGCGCACCTAGAACAGAATGAGCGGCTTGAGGACGCCGTCGAGCTTGCCGTCCATGATCTCGAACGCTCGCGGCATCTCGTCGAATGGAAACGTGTGCGTCGTGAGCTTGGTCGGATCGACCATTCTTTTTTGCAACAGAAGTAAGAGACGTTCCATGCGTAGCCGGCCGCCCGGACACAAGCCCGTACGAATCGTCTTATCAGCCATGCCGACACCCCACGCCACGCGCGGTATCGAAACGAACTCGCCCGAGCCGTGATAACCGGCGTTTGAAATCGTGCCCCCTGGCTTCGTTACCGCGATGCACTGCTCGAAGCTCTTCTCCGCTCCGAGAGCCTCGATTGCCGTGTCGACTCCGATTCCACCCGTCTCTGCAAGAATGCGCGCCACCGGATCTTCTTTATTGAAATCGACGACCACATGCGCACCGTATTCACGCGCGAGTTGCGCGCGTTTCGGATCGGTCTCGACGGCGATGATCAAACCTGCGCCGCGCAAGCGCGCGCCCACCGTTGCCATGAGTCCGACGGGACCCTGAGCGAAGATCGCGACGGTCCCGCCGATTGGAATATCCCCGTGTTCGGCTGCCATGAAGCCGGTCGACATCATATCGGAGCAATAGATGGCCTGCTCGGGCGTGACGTCATCGGGGATGAGCGCCATGTTGGCGTCGGCCTCGTTCACGTGAAAATAGTCGGCGAAAACGCCGTCTTTCGTGTTTGCGAACTTCCAGCCGCCGAGCGCGCCCGAGGATTGCGACGGGAAACCGTTTTGCGCTGCCATCGATCCCCATTCAGGTGTGATGGCGCCGACGACGACGCGATCCCCGGGCTTGAAATGCCGTACCTCCGAACCGACTTTGTAGACGACGCCGACGGCTTCATGGCCTAGCGTCATCGCTTCTCTCGGTCCGACCGCTCCTCGCACCGTGTGTGCGTCCGACGTACAGATGAGCGCGTGCGTCGTCTTCACGATGGCGTCGAGCGGCCCCGCGATGGGTACCGCTTTTTCGATGAACCCCGTGCGCTCGATGCCGAGCATGGCAAACGCCCTCATCATAGCGACTGGCGCCGAGACTCGTAGTTGACTCATCGTCGTGTTCATGACGGATATCCTAAATGACGCGAATCCACGGCATATGAAGACCCGGCTTCATGTTGTGAAGGAACGAGCGTGAACGACGCTACACGCTATCGATATGAACGTGCAGTCCGCCCTCGAACCCGCGCGGCAGCTTATCCTCATCGTCGACGATGAGCCGGCACTCATCGAGATTTTACGCGCGTATCTCTACGACGAGGGCTTCGCCGTGATCGAAGCGGGAGACGGTCAGACCGGCCTCGATATGGCGTTGCAGAATCATCCCGATATCGTGTTGCTCGACCTCAACCTCCCTCGGCTTTCGGGCATCGAGGTCTTTCGGCGCATTCGTGCGGCCTCGAACGTTCCCGTCATTATGGTGACGTCGCGTATTGCTGAGGTCGATCGCGTTGTCGGCCTCGAGCTCGGCGCCGACGATTACATCAGCAAGCCGTTTAGCCCGCGCGAAGTTGTTGCGCGGGTGAAAGCCGTTCTGCGGCGTACGCATGCGAGCGAGAGCCCTGCGCAAGCGGGGAATGATGTCACGCACATCGGGCCGATCGAGATCGATCGCACCGCACACGAGGTGCACCGTCGCGGCCAGAACATCGATTTGACGCCGACGGAATTTCGAGTTCTCGAGGTGCTCGCTTCGCACATCGGCCGCGTGTTCACGCGCGAGCAAATCTTGGACCGCGTCGCCGATGGCGAGGTCTACGATCGGACCCTCGACCGTCACATCGCGAACTTGCGCCACAAAATCGAGGACGAACCGTCTCGCCCGAGACTCATCATCACGGTCATCGGTATCGGCTACAAACTTATCGAATCGCCACGATCGAACGCGTCGGAAATTAAGATCTGAGCCACGTGCGAAGAACGTGGGAACGGCAGACGCGTAGGCCTTCATAGGCCCGGGAAGTCGTTTCGGTATGCTCGGAACCGAACATGGTAAACGCGCAAAGCCCGCAAGTGAATGTCAATGTCGAACGCGAGCTCAAACTGATCGCTCCGGCTGGCTTCAGTCTGCGGGCTTTCGTGTCGGCTGTACGCGACTGGGACTTCACTCCGATTCGGATACGTCGGCTGCACACGGTTTATTACGATACGGACGAGCTCTCTTTAACCCGCTCCGGTATCAGCTTTCGCCACCGCGAAGGAGAGGGCTGGACGGTCAAACTTCCGATTTCGATCGAGCGTAGTTTGTTCTCGCGTGGAGAGTATGTGTACCGGGGTCCCTCGACTTCGCCGCCTTCGGAAGCGCTCGACGTTGTTGCAGCGTTCACGCGGAGTCGGCCGGTCCGCAAAGTCGTCGAACTGCGAACGATTCGCCAAAGTGTATCCGTTTTACGATCAGGCGTGGAAGTCGCCGAGCTCGCACACGACGATGTGCGTATCGTGGAAGAACGCCGCTACGTCGGACGTTTCGCTCAGATCGAAATCGAACTTCGAGCTGCGGCTACGAGCGAGGTGCTTACGTCGCTAACGGCCGATCTTCAAGACCATGGCGCGGGTGATCTCGATCCCGTATCAAAAAGTGTGCGAGCGTTGGGAAAGCGGGCGCAAGAACCACCTGAGGTCGCCGTGCTGGCCCCAACGTCTCGAGCGTCGATTGCAGATGTTGTCCGACATACGGTTGCGGCTTCGACCGAAGCGATACTTCGATCGGACGCTCACATTCGGCTGGACGAAGGGTCGCAATGGATTCACGGGGCCCGCGTTGCGACGCGCAAGCTTCGCTCGAATCTTCGTAGCTTCGGGCCCATCGTGGATGCGCAATGGAGCGCAGAGTTGCGCGAGCAACTTCGCTCGTTCGGTAATGAGCTCGGTTCGGCTCGCGATGCCGACGTACTGGTTCAACACATCGAGACACTCGCCTCAAGTTTGCCTTTTGACGACCGCCCTACGATAAATATGGTGTTGGGCGCCGTGCGCGATGTGCGCACGTCGGCGCATCGTCGTTTGCTCCTGGCAATGCGTGCGGAGTCTTACGTCGTATTACTCGATCGCCTCGTCGACGCGGCGCATCATCCGAAGCTCACGGCCGAAGCGAATCGTGACGCACACGACGTCCTCACCGAAGTGGTGTCACATTCGTGGCGTAAGCTCGCGAAAGCAGTCCGGCACATCGGCGACGACCCGACCGACGATCAGCTTCATAAAATTCGAATCAAGGTAAAACGTTGCCGGTATGCCGTTGAGGCTCTGGGTTCGACGGCGGGGAAGCGCTCATCGAAGCTTTTGAAGCGACTCATTCGTCTGCAAGATATTTTAGGTGCCTTACATGATGCGATCGTCGAGCGTCGGCGCCTACGGTCGTTCGTCGACGCGAGCGATCCAGCGTTCGTTGCGGGCGAACTTGCCGGCTTCGATCTCGTTGCCCGAGCCAACGCGCGTGTATCTTGGCGCAAGGCATGGCGCCAGGCCTCGCGCAAGCGCCTCCGGTTTTGGTTACATTAGCCTGTAAGTTCTTGCTCGATCGATAAGATAAGGTCTATCTGCGGCGTGCGCCGGTCGGAGGCCGGAAGGTCGTCGGCCCTCCTCCACGTCCGTTGTTTTTCGGCGGCTCGTTTAGATGGATCGGATGGAGCGACTCGATCTGGACACCGTCGACACGATAGCCGCCGTCCCACAGAATGAGCGGCGTAACGACCATCTTCACGAGTTTGTTTTCGGTAAAAACTTCTGAGAGCATCACCAGTACGTGTGCGAGCATGAGCCTGACCCGCTCGCCCCCATGCAGCGCGCCTTCGG
Organism: Vulcanimicrobiota bacterium; assembly: GCA_031420415.1. Lineage (GTDB taxonomy): Bacteria > Vulcanimicrobiota > Vulcanimicrobiia > Vulcanimicrobiales > Vulcanimicrobiaceae > JANYGA01. Next base: position 49,697 of record JANOMT010000049.1, on the reverse strand, counting down.
CGTGCAACTCGGTTACCATCGACTCGGCGTCGCGTTCCGAAAGTGGGATGAGGCGTTGCGCCGACTGCTGCAACAGGTCGAGCCGAATCGTCGTATCGTCTCGAGCGTCCCGGTCGAGTGTCACCGTTGCGACGGCGCGGTCGAGCTTGCCGATACTCGGGTGTTGTACCTCATCGGCAGGCTTGACATCGATCCCCTTTCGGCGCAGAAGTTCATGACTTGTCGTTTCGGTAAGGTGCGGCATTTTCTAGACCTCAATGTTAGTTTTGTGGTTGTGTGTATGAATTAGATCCCCGTTGGGAACGTCTCGGCTACTTCGCCCGTCGCCCACTTCGGCGTTCGCTCGAGCGGCTCGACGGCCCGGGTGTGATCGATGTGAATGACCGCATCGAATTGCTCCGCAAGATCCGCAGAAAAGTAGTGGCTCTGTCGCTCCGTTTCCGGTCGATAGATGACGCCGATCGCGCGTTCGAGCAACGGACCGTGACAGGCGGCGCGAACGGCGCTATTGTCGAATTTCAGCAAAAACCTCGGAACGCCGATGCGATGGAAGAGCTCTTCGTAGCTTCCCGCAGGAGCTTCGCGGACGATTTTGCGCTCGACGGGCGCGCCCCAGTCGGGCGCGGCACTCACGGTTCCGCTAAACGTGGTAAAACCGATGCGACGCGAGCGCGCGCCGTAGCGCGAGCGGGTGAGCGAGCCGATGTTGATTTCACCCCGACGCCCCATGTCGGTAACGCCCGCATCGCCGACATGGGAGTTATGCGCCCAGACGACGATCTTTCCGGGTCGTCCATTGCGCTCGAGATGCGATGCAAGCCGCTCGAGCGTCTCGAACATGTGCCGATCTCGCAGATTCCACGATGACACACCTGGGTCGAGCATCGTACGATAATACTCTTCCGCGTGTTGGGCGACGCCAGCGTTCAGAGTGGCGTAGAAATATTCATCCGCCGCAACCGCGCCATCCAAGTGCACGTAGTCAGCCGCACGCCGTCGCAATTCGAGAAGCTCTCGCGTAACTTCATCACGACACGAAGGCTGCAATCCGAGTTCCACCGCGTACCCGTACTCGGCGGGATCACCGACGAGGTCGAAGCATGCGTATCCGCGGCGTGCGCGCTCCGCTGCCGGCGGATCGACGCGATCCAGATATGCGATGACGGCATCGATCGATGTCCGCAGGCTGAAGAGGTCGAGTCCGTAAAAGCCGGCGCGCTCTTTGGGAAGACGGTCGTTCCGATCCCGAAGCCATCCGACGAAATCCAAGACGTCGGCGTTGCGCCACATCCACGTCGGGAAGCGCAAGAATCCGCGAAGCGCCTCTTCGGAATCCCGGTCTCTTTCCTGACCGAAAACGAAACGGTTGACGCGAAGCGCATCCGGCCAATCAGCTTCAACGGCGACAGCGCGGAAGCCGTACTCCGAGATGAGCCGCTTCGTGATTTGCGCGCGCTCGTCGTAGAACTCGTGAGTCCCGTGCGACGCCTCGCCGATCAGCACGACGTCGGCACGACCGATGTCCCGAAGCAACTCCGCATAGGTATCCGTAGCGCGAGCGCTCGCGTTCGCTTCGAGGCGGAGGATTTCGACGGTGGTCATGCGCGGCCGGGTACCGTCATGATGCGGACCGCAAAGTATCGGACCGGGCCAGGAGCGCGCGAACTTCGTCATCGCCCACTTGGGCGAAATTCTCATACGAAGCGCCGACGCCGCCGAACGGTTCGAGGCTTGCGTAGCAGACGATTTCGTCTGCATCCTGGCGCAACAAGGCGCAACTGCCTTCGTATCCGACGGGAACGGCTACGACGATCTTTGCCGGGTGCTTTGCGCGAAGCGCTCGCACCGCGACGAGCATGGACGCGCCTGTCGCTATACCGTCGTCGACAACGATCGCGACGTTCCCGGCGACATGCGGGTACGTTCGGTGGTCGCGGTACGCGAGCTCGCGCCGAGTGAGTTCGCGCTTCTCGCGCGCGGCGATCGCGGCGATCACGCTACTCGGAATTTTTAGCGCTTCGACCACGTCGTGGTTCACCATCTCGATACCGCCGCTACCGATCGCCCCCATCGCGTACTCGTCGTGCCCGGGGACGCCGAGCTTGCGGACGGTTAAGACATCGAGCGGCGCACGCAGCGACGTCGCGATCTCAAATGCGACCGGGACCCCGCCGCGCGGAAGTGCGAGGACGATAACGTCCTTTCGCCCGGCGTAATCCGTGAGGCTTGCCGCGAGCAACCGTCCCGCTTCACGACGATCCCGAAAGAGCGGCGCGCGGCTGCCATCAATGTCGAAAATTTCAGTTCCGCTGCTAATTTTCATCGTCGCCCCATTCCGCGGTAGACGCAACGAGCTTACAGCTGGCGTGAGAAGACGATGTGAGGGAACGTCTCACGGCGCCGTCATTGCGAGATGACGACCTCTGTGGCGGCATCTACGAGTTGACGAGCGCGTTCGAGTGCAGCTTCGATGTTCGGGCAAATATTTTCAGGACCGAGACGTGCGGCAAATTGCGAACGCGATAGGAGCTTTGCCGGCTGCGCCATCGCACCGCAAAGGAGCATCGTCTTTCCAGCCGCTCGCAGACGATTGGAGAGACGCTCGAGAGCATGCACTCCGGTTGCGTCTAATGCCGTCATGTTGCGCAGTCGCAGGACGACGACGTCCGCGAGCTTGTCGAGATCTTTCGTCGATTCTTCGAGCTTGTCGGTCGTTCCAAAAAGGAACGGCCCGTGAATACGCAAGACGGTGACGTACGGCGGAATGACTTTATCTTGCAAGATATGGGAGAAGCCGTCAGCGAGATATTCCGGCGTGACCGCCGATACCGTTGTCGTTTCACCGATGCGATAGATGTAGAGCAGCGCGGCAAGCGCGATCCCGACACCCACAGCCACAGAAAGATCGGCGAATGCGGTAAGGGCAAACGTCGTGGCCCAAACCGCAATGTCGGCTTTCGAGAGTCGCACGATCGCACCGATTTCGTGCCATTCGCCCATGTTATAGGCGACCACCATCAAGACCGCAGCCAGCGCGGCGAGCGGAATGAACTTGACGAGGGGCGCGGCTACCAAGAGAATTATAAGAAGGGTGGCAGCGTGAATCATGCCCGAGATCGGAGTTTGTGCTCCGGATCGGATATTCGTTGCGGTGCGCGCGATGGCACCGGTCGCCGGAATACCGCCGAAGAGCGGCGAGACGATGTTTGCGATGCCTTGCGCCATCAGTTCGACGTTCGACTTATGCCGATCGCCGCTCATCGAGTCGGCGACGACCGCTGACAATAAGCTTTCGATTGCCGCGAGAAACGCGACCGTGAAGGCAGACGGTAGCAAAGGTCCGATTTGCGAGACTTGCAACGCGGGCAGCACAAAATGAGGAAAGCCGGCCGGAATGCCACCAAATGCGCTCCCGATCGTAGGCACCCCGAGATGAAATACGACGACCGCCGCTGTCGATAACAAGAGCGCGATGATGGATCCGGGAATGCGCGTCGTGATGAGCGGTAAAGCGAGGATGACGACGAGCGTGCCAACAGAAATGAGGATGCTTTGCCAGTGAACCGTCGTCGCGAATGTTACCAGCACCGTTAGCCGGCCTATGAGATCTCCCGGGACGTGTGGCGTAACGAGGCCGAAGAAATCCTTGATCTGTGTTGAGGCGATGAGGAGTGCGATGCCGTTCGTGAAGCCCGTTATCACCGGTCTCGGAATATATTTTACGGCGGTTCCGAGGCCGGTCAGTCCCATAACGAGCAGAATAACGCCGGTCATGATGCCCACGAGGGCAAGACCGTTGAGGCCAAACCGGACGACGATTCCGGCGACGATCACGACGAAGGCGCCTGTCGGGCCACCGATCTGCAAACGCGAACCGCCGAGCGCAGATATCAAAAAGCCCGCGACGATGGCGGTATAAATCCCAGCTTGCGGTGCCACTCCGGATGCGATTGCGAATGCCATCGCGAGTGGAAGCGCCACGAGTCCGACGGTGATGCCGGCGACGAGATCCTGGAAGAACTTCTTGGGCGAATAATCTCGGAGGCATTCGATCGAGCGTGGCATCCACTTTTCGATGAGCGCAGTTCGCTCCAGCGACTGGTGCCCAGGCTCGTGATTGGATCGTCGCAATTTCATGACTTCAGGCCGAATGCTAACCGAAACGAGTCCACCGCGTGTGAAGGCACGTAAACGGCTTTCTTCACAGCCTAGGCGCGCCTGCTGTTTCCAAAGCTCGTTCCGTGGAGATAGTACCTATGTGCGCATTGCGAAAATTTTCGGCATCGATATCACCATCCACGCGAGTTGGCTCTTCATTTTCGCGCTCGTCGTGTGGTCACTTTCGAACGATCTGGGACCTTTTCACCACGTAAACGTATCGCCGTCGCAGCGCGTGATCCTCGCAACGCTCGGCGCACTACTCTTTTTTGCGAGCATCCTCATTCACGAACTCGCGCATTCACTCGTCGGTCGCGCGAACGGGATTCCCGTCAGCGGTATCACGCTCTTCATGTTCGGCGGCGTCTCTCGGTTCGAGGGCGAGGCGAACAACGCACCGGCGGCGGCGTGGATCTCGTTCGTCGGTCCGCTCGCGAGTTTTGTTTTGGCCGCGCTTTTTTACGGCTTAAGCCTCGTGTCGGCCCTATCGGATCCGTTATCGACCGTCTTTCGTTACCTCGCCGGCGCAAACGCGGTGCTCGGAGTTTTCAATCTTCTCCCAGCATTCCCACTTGATGGCGGTCGCGTCCTACACGCGCTCTTGTGGAAAGCGACGGGCGATCGTGCGCGTGCGACGCACTTGAGCGTGCGTATCGGTAGCGTGTTCGCGTGGTTTTTCATCGCGTACGGGATCTACAGTACGTTTACGAGTGGATTTGGCGGCGGCCTCTGGATGACGTTCATCGGCTGGTTTCTCTTGCAGGCGGGCAGCGCGGAAGAAGCCCAGTTGCGCCTCGTGACGACGGCGCGTGGACATGCCGTGCGCGAACTTGCGACCGCGCCGACCATTACTCTCGCGGCCGACGTAACCGCTCGCCAGGCGCTCGACGCGATGATTGCAGCGGGCGCAGTTGCCGCGCCCGTGATGGTGGGTGGCCGTATCATCGGGCTCGTGACGCTCGACAACTTCCGCACCGTTGCGCCGAGCGACATAGAAACGACCTTCGTAACGGCCATCATGGATCGCTTTGACGACCTGCCGGTTATCGCGGCGAGCGTGGACGCGACGGAGGCCTTACAACGCCTCAATAAAGCAAAACACGGTCAACTCGTGGTCGTCGACGATGGCGGTTCGTTCGTCGGGATCGTCACGCGCGAAGCCGTCCTCAAGTGGTTTCTTTCGACGCAAACGCCAAGCAGAATTCACGCGTAATTTCCTCGCGTGTTCACCGTCCCTTCACAGCGACGTACGACGCTATGAGCGATCCTTTCGCCGAAAGAAAGTTTGCGCCATGGTACTCGCCAATCCGTTCGCCCGTATCGTCGTCGGTTATGATACTTCGCCCGCGGCCGAAATCGCGCTCGAGCAGGCCCTCGCGCTCGCGCAACAATATGCGGGAGACGTCGTGGTCGTCCACATTTCGGATGTCCCGGTCAATGCGATAATCCAACTCGAGACGGCGGCGAAAAGGCCCGAAAACGAGCTCGCGCCGCTCGTGGCCTCACTCGAAGGCAGTCGCGCTAGCCTTTTTGCGAAGCTGAGCGCACATGTTGCCAATCATCCCGTGCCTGTCAGTCTCGAGTTTTCGATGAACGATCCGGCGGCGGGAATCCTCGATGCCGCGAAGCGCTGGAAAGCGACCGCGATCGCCATCGGAACGCATGCGCGAACCGGTCTATCGCATGCGCTAATTGGTAGCGTCGCCGAAGGCGTCGTCCGTAACGCGCTCGTTCCCGTCATCGTCGTCCGCGAGAAGATGGCGGCGAAGCCGCTGCAACGCATCGTCGTCGGTTTCGATCAGTCCGATTCCCCGACGAGTGCGAGTGCGAGCGCGATTGCCATCGCTCTAGCCCGCGAGCGTTCGGTTCGCCTCGTTTACTGTAGCGTGGTCGATACGGCGACCGTCATACAGCCGATCATGGATATGCCGTTCGATCCCACGCACCTTATCACGGCGATGCGTCGAGCGGCGCATGACGCGCTCGAGTCCGCAGCGCAACACGCGAACGCAAGCGACGTCTACCCCGCTATCGAAGTAATCGACGCCGTCGATGCGGCAACGGGTATCGTCGAAGTGGCGCGGGGTCACGATGCCGATGCGATCGTCGTTGGAAATCACAAGCGCGGCAACTTCGAGCGTTTTTTTATTGGCAGTACGACGGAGGCGGTGATGCGCCATAGCAACGTCTCGGTCATCGTCGTTCCCGCCAGCGTAACGGTCGCACCCCGCTTGTCGGCCGTCCCCGCCGAACGTTAGAATCCGTTATAGAGGACGTCTTCGGCACCAACGTCGTTCGCGCGGATTCCGCGCTCGACAAAATGCTCGATCGATGTAAGGAAACGGACAATTAACGTTATGGTATCGTTGCGGAACGAGCGCCGACCGAAAGATGCGCCCCGATGTGGATGACGGATCATGGTGTACCACCTTTCTAAATCCATTGTGCGCTTCTCTTTTAAAAAAAGCCAGCGTCACTTCACGTTAATTCTTTGATGTTCATGACGTCGTGACGAGCTTTGGTACCGAATCGACATCGCGCAGATTGTATGCCTGCTCGGCGCCATCGCGCAGTTGTGTTACGAGATCGCGCGCCGTCGTGCGCGCGATCCAAAATCCGACGCTCGCATCGAAAAGCTCGCCCGCGATGCCGCCCGGCGGTTCGTACGCGCCTTCGAGCACGATGATACTGCCCGGCCCGCCCTCGTCGCAGATCGTCCCGATCGTACCTTTAAAATTCGGAAATGGACCGCCGTCTTCGGCTTGCCAGGCGATCGATACGATTCGATTGCGATGCGTTGCATCGAGGTGATACGTAACGTACGCGGTGACATCTTTTTCGATCGCGACTCCTCCGGCTAGGCCGAAGTCTCGCATCGGCATGCGCAAATGTAATCGGAATGGCAAACCTAGTTCACCATTGGATCCGAGCGCCGTCAGGCTTTTGATGATATACGCATCCGCAACGTCGGCGGGAATCTGCATGTGCTCGTGCGCGATGAGTCGTGACATCGTATGACCGTCGTTCGTAGTGATGCGAGTGAGTATCGCCAACGCGAAGTCGCTGGAATGCATCGATTATCGCACGAGACCGTCAGAAGGTTACGAAGATTGCATGAAGATAAACGGACGTTGCGATTATTGCTTGCACATGAGCACGAGGGTGGCGTCATCGGGCTGTCCCTCGATCAGCATTCGGTCGAAGAGCGCGTCCAAGCCGTCGAAACGATACGTCGATAGCGATTCGAGGAGTCTCGCCTCTCCTTGGATCGCACGGTGAACGCCCTCGATGAGCCCATCCGTGTAAAAAGCGATGACGTCGCCTGCCGATAAGTCGATCGTCACGTCGGTAAATGCGGAGTTGGGCGCGGCGCCGAGGAGTATCCCATGGACGTCCTGGACCGTGGCAACGGTATTCCGAACGAGTATCGGCGCTGGGTGTCCGGCTGCGGCAAGCGTCAGACGACCGCGTGACGCGTCATAATAACTCACGATTGCTGTCGTGATAATGTCAGGCATCATTGCGACGATGCGATTCGTTGCCTCCAGCACGGCGGCGGGTGACTTCTCCGTCGATAACGCGATCGAACGTAGCGTTTCTCGGACGCTCATCATAACGAGCGCGGCTTCGAGCCCGTGCCCCGTGACATCACCGATCGTCAACGCCATCATTCCGTTCGGCAGCATGAACGCGTCGTGCCAATCGCCTCCGATCGGCCCGTCATCCGTCGGTGGCCGGTACAGGGAATCGAACGCGATGCCTGGGACGCGTGGGAAAGCCCGCGACAGAAAAACGGACTGCATCGCTCTCGTCAGATGATGCTCGCGTTCCAGTTCGTTTTCGAGATTCAACCGACGCTGAAGCTCGATGACGCTCCGCAATCGGTGTTGTTCGAGCGCTTTGCGTTCCGTCGCGTCGCTCACCGTCACGAACGTTCGTGTTGTCGAATCGCTCGCGACGGGATTGAGCCCGACGTCGACGGGAAATTCCGTTCCGTCTTTGCGCAACCCGTAAAGCTCGCGGCCCACACCCATGGGTCGCTCCGCTGGTGAAAATGCAAAAGCGCTGCGAAGCGTAAGGTGCGCCGCGTGAAACCGTTCCGGGACGAGTTGCTCGATCGATCGTCCGATCAGTTCATTTCTCGCGTAGCCGAAGAGCCGCTGCGCATGGGCGTTCACCAGCAGAATACCGCCGTCGTCGTCCGCAACGATAATTGCGACGGGCATCGCATCGACGACGAGTCGAACCGCGTCACTCTCGAAGTCGATACTCGTCCACATTTACGTCACGAGGATTGGAGAGCTCGCGGAATCGCGCGATCCGAGAAGCCGTTCCAGCTCCTCGGGACCGACCGTCTCGTCGCGCAGCAACGTTTCCGCGAGCGCATCGATTCGGTCGCGAGCGCCCGATAGGAGCGCACGCACCCGCACGTGCGCTTCGTCGAGCAGGCGCTCTACGTCGCGGTCGATGCGAGCGGCGGTCGCTTCGCTGTAATCGCGGTGTTCCTTGGCCATCTCGTAGCCGAGGAACGGCTGCGAATCTTCGCTTTCGAACGACTCGAGACCGAGTTCGCCCATCCCCCAGCATGTCACCATCTGTCGTGCGACACGGGTCGCCTCGACCAGATCGCTCTGAGCACCGGTTGTCGTGTCGTCGAAGACGAGTTCTTCGGCGGTACGTCCGCCAAGCAGTACGACGAGTTGCGCACGGAGGTACGACGCGGAAAGATTGCGGCGTTCGCTTGCCGGGAGTTGCTGGGTCGTACCGAGTGCGTGTCCACGCGGAACGATCGTGACCTTGCGGACCGGGTCGGCCCCCGGTGTAAGCCAGGCTGCAACGGCGTGACCGGTTTCGTGAATCGCAACCGTGCGACGCTCCATCGCATCGCTAAGTCGTGGATGCGTCGCTCCGAGCCGCAGCTTATCGTGTGCGTCGTCGAAGTCGGGCATCGTGACGAGCGCACGATCCTGCCGCGCCGCGCGCACTGCGGCTTCATTGCAAAGGTTCGCAAGGTCCGCGCCGCTGAGCCCGATCGTCGTTGCGGCAAGCGCCGTCAGGTCGACATCCGGCCCGAGCGGGAGCTTGCGTGCATGGATGCGCAAGATCGCCTCGCGTCCCGCGCGGTCGGGAAGATCGACGACGACTTGCCGATCGAAGCGGCCTGGACGCAGCAATGCGGGATCGAGCACGTCGGGGCGATTCGTCGCGGCCAAGACGATCACGTTGAGGTGCTCGTCGAACCCATCGAGCTCGCTCAAAAGTTGGGTCAACGTTTGTTCGCGCTCGTCGTTGGTCGTGCCGATTCCAGCTCCACGTCGCCGGCCGACGGCATCGATTTCGTCGATGAACACGATCGCAGGCGCGACGTCACGTGCCTGGCGGAACAGATCGCGCACGCGGCTCGCTCCGACGCCGACGAACATCTCGACGAACTCGGAAGCGTTGAGGCTGAGAAACGGCACTCCGGCCTCTCCAGCGACCGCGCGCGCGAGCAACGTCTTCCCGGTCCCGGGCGCGCCGACGAGCAACACGCCTCTGGGAATACGCGCGCCGAGTAAACGATATTTTTCCGGATGCCGCAAGAAGTCGACTTCCTCTTCAAGATCGGCCTTCGCTTCTTCCGCGGCCGCGACGTCGTCGAAAGTGACCGGTAGAGTTTTACTTCCGTATCGTTTTGCGTTCGCGCTGCCGAAGCGGCCGAACATCCCTGGCATACCTCGCGATGCGGTGCTCGCCATCCAGACGAAAAACGCGATAAGAAGTAGCGACGGCAACCAGCTTACGAACCATGGCTTCGTCGCACTCGTCGCGTCGAGTCGAACGTGATGTACGGCGAGGAGCGGTAAGAGCGTCGGATCGCCAAGCGTCGCGGGAAACGTTGAGGCGAACGCGTCGAATCGTGGCCCCGATGTCGGCGGTTTCGCGTCGGGATTCCGGATTGGTTTCACGAACGTGCCGGTCATGTGGTCGCCCGAAATACTGACCGTGCCGATATTTCCGGCTTGCGCTTGCGCGAGAAAGGTCGAGTACGGAAGCCATAGTTGCTCGGACGGCCGCGGCCAGAAGGCAAGAACGTTCCAGATCACGAGCGCCGCCAGAATCACCCACCACGTACCGCGCCCGCGCTTTGCGCTCGTGTCGTTTTGCGGTGGCTCGGCAACGCGGTTCCGTTCGATCATACCATCAGTACGGCTGGACGTATTGCCGAATGTCATCGATGAAGAATTGCGCGGTCGCGGATGCCATCCGTCTCCCGATGATCGCGTCGAAGAGAGCGCCGAGCCAACGGAATGGCGGATAATACTGACCGTCGATTTGTAACATCGCATGATCGTTCAAGGGACGAGCGGTAATGAGGCCGGTGAAGACGGGAAATACGCCTATGCCGAAGGGTCGCAAAGAAATGGCGATGGCATCGTGGCGTCGCGCTCGATCCGTGGCGTCCCGCGTCACGACGAATCGCATCGTGGCGTCACCGCGCAGCTGTAACAAAGACGGAAACCCGATCGAGCGCAACGATAACACGAGCGCGATCTTGCCGCTTTGATCTTCGAGATAGTGCGCGACGCGTTCCATCACCACAGGAAATGGGCACCGTACTTCACTGCTCGCAAACGTCGTCGTCATTTCATATCACTGAAAAGTATTCGGTGCGGTGGCTCGTCTGCGTGTTCGACACTCGGAGCCGACGGCGCGATAAGCACCGGTAATCGTGCCTGGCGTATAATCCCTTCGGAAACGCTACCCATCCATAAGCGCGCGATACCGCTACGTCCGTGCGTCGTCAAAATAAGAAGATCGGCTTTCGCGTCGTCGGCTATTTTGAGTACGGCTGCGACCGGCTCGCCATCGACGACGATACCGGTCGCTGCTACGTTTATTTCTTTCGCTTTCTCAATAAAACGAGCGACGGTTCGGTGCGCTTTTTCTCTGCTTGCCTCGATCGAGGACGTCGGGTCCATGAACGGCGTTTGAGCGGCAAGACCATAAATTCGCTTGACGTCTACGGCGTATACGAACGTTAACCGCGATTGTGTCGCGGCGAACCCGATCGCAAAATCTGCAGCTTTTTCGGCGTGCTCCGAATCATCGACAGGGACGAGAATATGATGAAAGGTTCTCACATGATGTACTCTACGCTTCGAGGGTGGCGGCCTTATGAAGAGGTTGCGAAGGCCGCCAAATGACTCGGAACCAGGAGCACGCCGACGTCGGCTTGCCGCGCAACGGTCTCTGCTACGCTGCCCAGGACCGCGCGGATAAGACCGTTCCGACCATGCGTCGCCATCACGATGAGATCGGCGCCAACCAATTTTGCCGTATCCAAGATTGCCTCCGCCGGCGACTGCTTCACGACGTGGCCTGTGGCGCTGGATCCCGCTTTCGTCGCACTCGCGACGCATCGATCGACGAGCCGTTGGGCACTTTCGATGGCAGCAGCGTGCTCGCCGACCGCATCGAACACGACCTCCGTGGCATCGCTGAAGAAGTGCTCGGGATCGACGGCGCATATGAAGTGGAGATCGGGGTGATCGGAGAGCCCGAGTGCGTACGTCATGACCCTCTCGGTAAGCTCGCCGCCGTCTACCGCAACCAATACTCGCGAAAACATTGACATGTTTTAAGCCGCCGGGAAGGTCGATTGATCGAAAAGTATCACGAAATCGAGCGTAGCGTTAGGGTTGGCATGTCTCGTGAAGAAGATGAGAAACTTGACGTGTAATCGGCGAACGCGATGCGGTCCGTACGAAGTAGAAATCGCACGCCTTCGAACGCGATGTTCGAAGACGTGGTCGTCGCTAGCGTGCTTCCGAGGCGAGTGTTGGACCCTCATGCGTTTCGCTCTATGACGGCGTTGTAGACCAACGCTGCGATGCCGCCCGCGACCGCGCTGCCGACGAAGCCCCAGATTAGCGCGTACACGAAGAAGCCAATGCCGCCACCGATCGTGGAACCTCCGCCGTACCCAGGCCCACCGCCCATCATCCAACCGCCGCCCATCATTCCACCGCTACCGGAGCCATGCATCCAACCACCGCCGTTGCCGCCCATCATGCCCGACATCGCACCCATTACCGCGCCGAACAGTAAGATTTCGACGACGCCTGCGACACCAAAGCCGAAGGCCAAGGCCAATGGGTTGAGACGTGTCACGGAAAGAGATGTGGTTCTCGTAGAAATTTGCTGCATGATAGCGTTCCAATCTGCTCTTTATCGGAGCATACGTTGCAATCGATGGTAAGGTCCGATGCCCCGTCACGTATATCGGTAGGCGAGTGTCGTCATCAAGCCGCCATCCATGTGCAATTCGTTATGGCAGTGAATGAGAAACGTTCCAGGGTTTTCGGCGACGAGATCGATCTCTGCGCGCCCCATCATCGGGCGCACGACGATCGTGTCTTTTCGTACGCCGCTCGTGGATACGCCATCGACCGAGGCCAGCTCGAAGACGTGACCGTGAACGTGCATCGGATGCTCCATCATGCTCATATTGCTAAAAGCAATTCGGTAACGCTTGCCGCGCTCGACGGTCAACGGCGTGGTTTTCGGATATGACTGTCCATTGATCGTCCAAATATTTTGCGTTCCCGTCGCTTGGCGCAACACGAGCTCGAAGCGGCCATCAACTTCGGGCCGACGGGATGGTACTCCGAAGCTTGCGTAGTTCCACGGTGAGAGCGCCGTGGGATCGTGCCACACCGGTCGGCCTCGATGCTTTGCGTATTCGATAACGGTACCGAGCCCGTGCGAGCGCCACGTTGGATCGGTACTGCCGAGAATCCACACGCCAGGCGTGTTCATTTCAACGATCGCATCGACGCGCTCCGCGACGCCCAACTCGATGGCATCGACGGTACGCGGTGTCGGTACGGGGTTGCCGTCGAGCGCGACGACCGTAAAACGATGTCCCGGGAGCGCAAGTCGATGCGTCAATGTCGCACTTGCATTGAGGATGCGGAAAAGAACGCGCTCACCCGCGCGCACACGTATCGGGTCGCCGTGGCCAAGCGCGCGCCCATTCACGCTGAAAACGCCGTAATTGGCTTCCCGCATGGTGCCGCCGTCGCCGCCCATCATTCCGCTACCCATATCCATTACTGGTCGTGCAAGTGATGGCGAAGGAGAATGATCGTGAACTTGACCGTCGACGAAGCGCGCCTCCCATTCGTGTAGCGCGAGCAGCACTTCACGATCGTAGCGAGCGGGGTCCTCGCGCGGCTCGATGATGACGAAGCCGAATTGGCCATTGAAGCCGCCGCGGTCGGGATGCCCGCCCGGTGCTAGATGGGTGTGATACCAGCGCGTGCCGCGCGGCTTTGGAACGAAGTGATAGCGCCGATGCCCACGCGCGGGGATGGCGGGCGTTCCGAGTTCGATCACGCCGTCGACGCTCGGCGGAACGATTTGACCGTGCCAATGGATGACGTCGGTTCGATCGGTCTCGTTGTACGCGTCGATCGTCACCGGAACGCCTTCACGCATGCGCAAGGTCGGGCCGGGAACCACGCCACCGTACGTCGTCGTTCGAACGGTGTGTCCTGGGGAAACCTCGATCGATGCGGGTACGATTCGCACGGTGAAATCCGCGCGGCCGCCGATCGCCGTCGCAGGCGTTGCGGCCGCCGCACCCGCGACCGTTGTCGCGCCGATCGACGTAAGAAAGTCGTGACGCTTCATCGGTGCGTGACATCGAGCTGAGCCGTCATATGCACGGCGACGATCGGGTTTGCTGCATCGATGTACCTTTCATCGAAGCGGAAGGGGATGCGCTAGGATACCCGGCGGGCTATCGATGGCGAGGTGCTCGGCTTCGACGATGTCTTCCACCACGAGCCTGCGTAACAGCACGGTTGCGACTGCCACGAACGGCGCTGCGAGCATGATCCCGAGGACGCCGCCGGTGAGGCCGAGCACGACCTGCGCCGCAATCGTGAGCGCGGGCGGTAGGTTGACGACGCGGCGTTCGGCGATCGGGATCACGATGAAGTCGTCGATCGTGTGCGCGAGCCAATAGAGCGCGATGACGACGAGAACGCGTTGCCAGCCAAACGGGAGTGCGAGCAAGAGCGTCGGGAGCGCCGCCGCGATCGCGCCGACATTGGGAACGAAGGCGAAGATCGCGGCCAGGATACCGAGCGCGGCGGCATCCGGCATTCCGGCAAGACGGAGTCCGATGCCGACGAGCGCGCCGACCGTTATCATCGAGATCGCCCGAGCCCGCAACCAGAGCGCGATCGTTCCAGCGGCTTCGCTTAGCGCTCCGTCGACGCGTGCACGCTTTGACGGAGCGATGAGACGGAGAAAGCCATCGATGTAGGTACGCGGCTCGGCGGCGAAGCAGACGGCGGCAAAAATGAGAATCGCAACGTCGATGAGTGTCGCGAAGGTGCCCCCGGCAAAACCTCGCAAAACGCCGACCATCCCGCCCGCGCCCGTAAGCAGGACGCCTGGGTCGGGTACCGTTGCGGCGATCCGCGAAGCCCATGGTTCGTTCTGCGCGATGCGAACCACGGTTTGCGCGGCACCGGGGAGTGCGACGAGTAATTGCCGGACTTGTGCTGCGATCAGCAATTCCCAGAGCAAGAGAATGGCAGCCACGATCGCGATGCTCCCGACGATAACGGCCATAAGTCCGACCGCAACCGGCGCCCGTAACGAGCGGCTTATGGCGACGGCACCCGCGCGCAACGGTACTGCGAAAATCGCGGCTGCGAAGAATACGAGCAAGATGTCGTGGAGTGTAAAGATGATGACCGCCGCCACGAGCAACCCAAAAGCGAGCCACACCGCTTTGATCGCGTCGGTTCTTGCGTGCACGACGTTGTTCACATCAGCTAGCCTAAGCTTCGAGAGTCGTGGCTCTATGAAGAAATTGCGAAGACACGATTAAGCGGCGATACGCTGCCGTTTGCGCCACGCTTTGCTCGGCTCGAAGACGAGCGCACTGCAGGCCCCGACGAGTACGGCGATACCGAGATCGCGGAATGTGAGCGGCGCGAGCGCCATCGCGTGAGCGATCGGTGTGAAATAGACGATCGCAAACGTGCTCACAACCGAAAACGCCAGGATCGATCGTAGCGTACGCGTCCAGACCACGCCCCAGAACGGGCGCTCGCGTGCGTCCTCGACGAGGACTAAGAACATCTGGCCGGTGATCATTGCCACGATCGCCGAGCTACGCGCCGTTTCGACCGGCACGTGGCGCGACAGGAGCGTGAGAAACAGCGCGACGACCGCGATTGCGAGCGTACCGCCAAGCGTTAGCGCGTGCACCCAATCGGTTCGATCGAGCAACGCAGCCCGCGCGTCGCGAGGCGGGTGCGACATGAGATCGGCACTCCCCGGGTCGCTTTCGAAGACGAGCGACGATGTGGGATGGACGATGATCTCGAGGAAGACGAGGTGGATCGGAAACAGCAACAGCGGTGCCCCCGCGAGTGGCAATACGACCGCCGAAATCAAGAGCGGTGCGTGAAAAGCCACCAGATAGCGGAACGCACGTTTGAGATTATCGAAGATGCGGCGGCCGTCGCGGACGGCATCCACGATCGTGCCGAAATCGTCGTCGAGGAGAACGAGATCGGCAGCACTCCGTGCGACCTCGGTGCCGCGCTCTCCCATCGCGATGCCGATATCGGCTTCGCGAAGCGCGAGCGCATCGTTCGTCCCGTCACCCGTCATCGCGATGACGGAGCCATTGGCGCGAAGTGCCTTGACGATCCGCAACTTCTGCTCGGGCCGAATCCGCGCGAACACGCGCACCGTACGCACTGCATCCGCAAGCGCTTCATCCGAAAGCGCCCGCAAAGCGTCTTCCGACATAACACGATCGGCGTCGTCACCAAAGCCGACCTCACGCGCGACAGCACGTGCCGTCGAGGCGTGATCGCCCGTAATCATGATGACCTCGATGCCGGCGCGGCGACACTCTTCCAAACGGATGCCGATCGATGGGCGCACGGGGTCGGCAAACACTAATAATCCGATCGACTTCAGCTGCCAACGTTCGGGATGTTCGGCATCGTCGAGCTCGTGAAAATGCCCTTCGGCAACCGCGATCGCTCGCATCCCGCGCGCGGTTCGCGCATCGTGTTCTGCGACGATCCGGTCGCGTTCGAGACCGAGCGCTGCCGTCAACGCGAGCACGGCTTCGAGCGCGCCTTTGACCGCGACCCGGAAGCCATCGCCATCGCGCCAAACCGTCGCCGCATACATGCGCTGCGGATCGAATGGCAGATCCCGCACGACCTCAAAGCGTGGTCGAATGACGGCGAGCTGTTGTGCTTTTCTCGCGATGGCGATGTCGAGCGGATCGACGAGTCGACTTGGGCTCGCAACGACAGCCGCGAGGATGACATCTGCCTCGGAACGTCCGTCGAATGCGATCGTTTCTTGCAGGTCGAGACGGCCGAACGTCAAGGTTCCGGTTTTGTCGACGCAAATAATTTGCGTCGTGCCGAGCGTTTCGACGCTCGCAAGCCGACGGACGAGGGCGTTGTTCTTCGCTAGGCGCCACGCGCCGAGCGCCATATACAGCGTGTAGACCATTGGAAGCTCTTCGGGAATCGCTGCCATCGCGAGGCTGATCGCCGCAATAATCGCGAGCGGCCAGCCGACACCATGTGCGACTCGGGCGAAGAAGACGACGACGCAGATCGCGACGACGACGATGCTCAATTGCACCACGATTTGCCGGATCGCGTGTTGGATTGGTGTCGTCGACGGAGTCGCTTGCGCGAGCAATCCCCCGATACGTCCGTATTCCGTAGCGGGGCCTGTCCGATCGACGATGGCCAAGCCGTGTCCGGCGAGCACTTTCGTACCGGCAAGCACTCGGCGCGCATCCGCAGTGAGATGTTCCGTCTTTTCGACGGGGATCGATTCGCCGGTCAACGCGGATTCATCGATCGATAACCACGTACCGGTCGTTACGAACCCGTCGGCAGCGACGATATCGCCCTCGTCGAGGACCAACACGTCGCCCGGCACGATCTGTGTTGCTTTCAGCCGCTGGACAACACCGTCGCGCATCACCGTGGCGTCGGGTGAGGCCAGGAGACGGAGACGTTCGAGCGCAGCATCGGCTCGCTGTTCGAGAATCGCGTTCACCAAAAAGATCGGCACGAGTGCGATCATCATCACGATCGCATCGAAGCGATCGCCGAGCCAGAAATACGCGGCAGCCGCCCCGAGGAGGAGCAAGACCATCGGATCGGCCGCGAGTCTTAAAGTAAACGCAAGTGCGGACGTGCGTTCCGCAACGGGTACGAGTTCATTTGGGCCAACACGTTCGAGCAGTTGACGTGCTTCCGTACTTGTTAAGCCTTTTGGTTCTTCGCCGACCGGCGCGATGGTTTCAGCGCCGATCATGACGATGAATGAGATACAGAGCTGCTTCGTTCATGTTGCATTCTAAAGACTGCGATTCGTTTTCGTTGATAAGCAAATCGAAAATCCCCGCGCTGCCCCGACTACGAAGGTCTTCAATTCACGTGAATACCGTGCGAACGAGAGGATTCGTCAGACCTTCACAACCGTCTATCATGCTGAAGATCTCATTCTACGAGGAGACGTTTTTCATGAATTTATCGCTTGGCGCCCGTTCTTTTGCGATCATCGGTCTTGCCACGGCTGCGATCTTCGCCCGCCCGATCCTGACCGCGGCGTCCCCAACGGTCGACGTTGCCGTGAAGAACTGGTCGTTCACGCCGGCAACGATCGAGGCTCGTGTCGGAGAGCCGACGGCGTTGCGGTTTACGTCGACCGAAGGGGTTCACGGCGTCGAATCCACGCAGATCGGACTTGCGAAAACGATGATCGTCCCGGGCAAGGCATCCGAGGTGTCGTTCACGCCGAAGACCGCTGGAACGTTTGCCGTACATTGTGCGATCGTTTGCGGCGCGGGTCACGAGAAGATGGTGATGACCGTTAAAGTTGCGCCGTAAAGACCACAAAAGAACAAAGGGGTGCCGCATGAAGCATGCGGCACCCCCTTCTTTATACCCCCGGCGACCTTAAGAAACGGTCGTGAGATTCTTGACGTTTGCCACGCCGGAGATCGAATAGGCGGCCATTGCCGCGTTGTCGTGTTCCGTCCACGAATGGACCGCACCGCGCAGTGTTACGTTGCCGGCTGACGTTTCGATTTGAATGCGATTAGCATCGATCTCGGCATTGCGCATGAACGAATCGCGAATCTTTATTTTAACGTCAATTGCTGCAACGCGCGGGTGAAGAACGATGTCGTTCGAGACGCCGCGTACGCCCGCTAGCGATGCGACGGCGAGACGTGCGGCCTCCCGCTGATACTGCCAATCGACGGTTCCCGTCAGGGTGATCCAGCCAGCTTCCACTTTCACGAGAACGGAATTTTCGGGAAGGTTTGCATTCCAACGCAATGCGTCGAGTGCGTACTTGGCAAGATCGACGTCGTTGCGTTTATGCAGCGCAGGAAGCTCGATCGTTAGTTCTTCGGCAATCCCGTGTACGCCGCGCACGCGTTTCACCGCTTTTTCGACGGCGAGCTTTTGCGCGTAACTCTTCACGGTTCCGGTGAGTGTCACCACACCATCGCTGACCGCGACTGCGATATCACGTTCGTCGAAGCTCGGATCGAATGCAAGTTCTTCGATGACGTCCTTTTGCAGATCCATACGAGTTGTGACCATAATTTTTGACTCCTTGTCAATAGTTGACGCCAACGATAGTACGCGAAACGTGTGAAGGAACGATGAAGTCTGTGGGGAGGCACCGTACGCTTCGCCTCTTCGCATGTCGTGCACACGTCGGCATTAGTCTGGTCACATGGCACAGACCAGTGGCACGATCGAACCCAAATCCAAAGACGACCAACGCGCGACTTTCGCGTTTCTCGAGACGGGTGCGAGTTACGGTGAAGGCGTCGCTGAAATCGAACGAATCGATACCCATGCGTCGGTCATTTTTCTTGCTGGAGAATACGCGTATAAACTCAAGCGTGCCGTAAGCTTTTCATACTTGAATTTCTCGACGGTCGCTCTTCGCGAAGCCAGCTGTCGCGCGGAACTCGCGCTCAACGGACGAACGGCTCCCGATCTCTATCTCGCGGTGCGATCGATTACGCGTGCGAAAGATGGCGCGTTGAGTTTTGATGGATCCGGAGAAACGATCGACTGGGTCGTCGTCATGTTGCGCTTCGATCAGGGATTGCTCTTGGACCGAATGGCGGCAGATGGAGCGCTCGACGATCGGCTGATGGAACGCGTGAGCGCGGAAATCGCAAGTTTTCATGCGGCAGCGGAGAGCATGCCGCACATTGGTGGGCGCGCGTCGCTCGAGATGGAAATCACGGGAAACGCTCAAAATCTCGCGCTTATTTCGCCGCAGATCTTTGCGGCGGACGTGGTGTCGGCACTCGTCGCGTGCTGGCTGGTCGAATTGGAGCGGTATGCTGCGCTCTTAGATCGGCGCAGCGAAGGCGGGAAGGTGCGGCGCTGTCATGGCGATCTGCATTTGCGCAACATCGTTCTTTGGCACGACCGGCCGACGCTCTTCGATTGCATCGAGTTTAACGAGCATCTTTCGTGTATTGACGTCTTGTACGATCTGGCGTTTCTTTTGATGGATCTGCGGTATCGGGGGCTTGCTGGCTTCGCAAACGTGGTCTTCAACGCGTATCTCGACCGCCGCGATGAAACGGATGGTATCGCGGCGCTTCCGCTCATGATGTCGCTACGTGCGGCTATTCGAGCCCACACGGGCGTCGCTTCCGCGCAATCGCAAGTCGCAGCGAGCGATCGGGAAACGAAGCTCGACGAAGCGCGAGCGTATCTCCTCCTCTCCGAACGACTTTTGCGCGAAGAACGACCGAGGTTGATCGCGATCGGTGGTTTGAGCGGTACGGGGAAGTCGACGTTGGCGCGTGCGATTGCGCCGGAGATCGGTCGCGTGCCGGGAGCTCGGCTCTTTCATACCGACGCGCTGCGTAAAGCAATGTATGGGGTCGCGAAGGACGAACGCCTGGCGCCCGAAGCCTACGAATCCGCCGTTAGTGAACGCGTGTATGCGATTGCGCGAGAAAAAGCTGCCGCGACGCTGCGCGCCGGGTGGAGCGTCATCGTCGATGGCGTCTTCACGCGCGCCGAGGATCGCCTCGCTATCGAAGCAACGGCTCGAGACTGCGGCGTTTCGTTTACGGGCCTCTGGCTTCGTGCGGAGGGCGATATCTTGCGCGCGCGGGTTAAGCAAAGAAGCCTCGACATGTCTGATGCCACCGTGTCCGTTCTCGAAAACCAACTCCAGACGTCACCCGGCACCATCGATTGGCGCGTGATCGATACGGCAGGCACACCCGCCGACTGCGCGAGGCTGGCTCGGGTCGCGCTCATCCGGTCCTAACGAGGCGTGAATTCGGTGCTTCTTCCTATGATCTTCGCGTCTACCGCGCACGCTTTATTGAGACAAGAGTTCGATGATTAATCGAGGAGAAGTCCACGTGATTCGACAGAACCGGTTTCAACGATGACGGGCATCCTTCGTCATCTTCTGGTGGCAACCGACGGCTCTGCGACTGGCAACCGCGCTGTCGCGTTCGGAATTGCTCTCGCGCTGCGCCACGATAGTACTATTTTGTTTTGCAGCGTTGTCGATCACGCCGCTGCAATCGGCGAGAGTTCTGCGGCGAACGGCGGCTTTGGCGTCCTCATTCCGCTCGTGCAAACCTTGGATGACGCAGCCGATTCGATTCTGGCGGAAGCTGCGAAACGCGCCACGGGCGCCGGCGTAACCGCCACGACGGCGGTACTCGACGGCCACTCGGCGACGGCGATCGTGATGCTCGCGCAAGAACGCCATGTCGACGCGATCGTCATGGGCACGCAGGGTAAACGTGGCTTCGAACGATTTTTCATGGGAAGTACCGCCGATGGTGTGCTCCGGCGTACCGATGTCCCGACGTTTGTCGTGCCGCCGGGGGGCGGTGATGCGGAACCGTCTTTCGAGCGCATCCTCATCGCCGTCGACGACTCGGAGCCGAGCGACGCGGCGGCAACGTTCGCACGCGACTTCGCGAAGGCCGAAGGCGCGCAACTCATCTTCTGTGGCGTCTTGGATACGAGCGATCTTTTTGCAAAGGCCTCGACCTATGGATACGATCCGACGTCGATGCTCGATGAATTGCACGCGTCGGCATCATCACTCGTAGCACGACAAACCGACCATGCACGCGTTGGCGATCTTGCCATCGATAGCATCATTATCGAAGGCGACCCGGCCGAGAAAATCTTGGAATCGGCAGCGGCGCGACACGTAGGATTGATCGTCGTCGGAACGCACGGCCGCCGCGGGTTACGCCGATTATTTGTCGGCAGCGTCGCCGAAAGCGTCGTTCGTCGGAGCACGGTTCCGGTGATCGTCGTTCGTACTTCGCCTCGTCCCGACAAAACGAAAGGCGAATCGGCACTTGCGACGGGTGCGATCTGCTACACATGAGATCGAGGAGGATCTTACCTCAGGTGTCGCGCTTCGATCCCGCCACGCGAAAGGAAAACGAATGAGGCCAGTCCAGATACGTGCGAGAGCCATAGCTGCGGCGTACGCCGTCCTCCTGATCATGAGCCTTTCGCCGACGACGTCGTATGCGCAAGTACAGGCGATTCCAAAAGCAAGTGAATCCCCTATTCCGGAGACTTCGGCATCGGCAATGCCCGGTAGCGCGATGCCGCCCGGCGCGCAGATGAATGCGCTCACGGACAATCCAAACGGCTCGGACTGGCTAAAGAAGTTCGATCGTCAGCCAAAAGACATGTCGATGCCGATGCAAATGCAAATGCAAATGCAAATGCAAATGCCAACGAACGGCATGCGCGGTAAGATGAGTCATAAAATGATGATGGAGCACCGCATGATGATGAACCGAATGAAGAAGCCGTCCATGAGCATGCCGATGCCGAAGCCGCCCGCTACGAAGTAGACTCATCGCGTATCCCGCGGGCTTCGATAGAGAGGAAATGACGAAGTGTTCTTGCTCGTTATTATCGTCGTCTTGATCGTTCTATTTAGCGGTGGAGGGCACTATTATGGCGGCGGACAGTACCGGAACTATGGGTTCGGCGCTGGCGGGCTCTTGGTTATTGTTTTAATCTTCCTGCTCCTTAGCGGATCCATGCACATCGGCTCCATGCACAACTGAGCTGCCGCTATGAAGGGTTCATACTAGCAGTTTTTTATTCGGTGGGGAAAAATCGCCGTCCGAACGCATCGTCGATCGAAGAGCCGACGTCCGGTTCCGTGTGCGCGGGCCGTTCTTGGGTAGAAGCCACAGGTGCGCCGAAAAGTCGAGTCTCCCGTCGTCTTCTGCCTTCACTATCTCGGGGGAAGTGCGCGCGAGTGGTCGCGGGTTATCGATCTCGTTCACAACGCGCGTTGCATTCCGCTCGATCTGCCGGGCTTCGGTGACGCGAGCGAAGCGAGCGGCTACACCGTCGTGGAAATGGTCGCGCATGTCGAGCGCGCGATTGCCGCGCTTGCGCCGCATCGTTGGTTCGTGGTGGGACATAGTATGGGCGCGAAAATCGCGACGGTCATCGCTCGGCGTGCCGAAGATGGCGTTGGCCTCTCCGGACTCGAAGGCTTGGTACTCGTTGCGGGATCTCCGCCGAGTCCCGAGCCAATGCCGGATGAGCAACGGCGAACGATGCTCACCTATTTTTCGGGCGATACTGCAGCACAGCAAGCCGACGCCCGTACGTACGTCACACGAAATACAAGCGCGCCGCTCGACTCGGAGTTCGAAGCAATTGCGGTCGCCGATGTCTTGCGCGCCAATCGTAACGCATGGCGTGCATGGCTCGAAAATGGAAGCCGCGAGGATTGGGCGGATCGCATCGGTATCGCGCGTACCCCGACGCTCCTCATCGCGGGTGGCGAGGACGCCAATCTCGGCCCGAGCGCACAAAGGGAGCTCGTAGCTCCGCATTTCGCGAACGTTCGTCTCATAACGCTCGTGGGAGCGAAGCATCTCTTGCCGATGGAACGTGCCGAAGACGTTGCGCGCGCGATCTCCGATCACGTCGCCGAGGTCACGTATCGCGCGTTGATCGCATCTGACCGCGTCGGTGCGAAGACGCGCGAAGCGCTTCTCGCGCGGTCGAACACAGACGACCACGCGTACGCTCCGATCGCCCTCGACGCGTCGTCGTTCGAGATACTCCGCGCCGTGCTCGCGCGCGTGATTCCGCAAGATGCCGAAACTCACATCGAGCTCGCCGCGCGAATCGACACACAACTCCATTCCGATACCGGCGATGGCTGGCGCTTCGACATCTTGCCGACCGATCGCGAAGCCTATCGCGCGGCCTTGCAAACCCTCGATTCCGTCGCGCACCGAGAACATGGCCAAATATTCGAGCACCTCGATGCGGCGCAGCAAGATGACTTTCTCGAGCGCGTTGCCGATGGTCGCCTCGAAAGTTCGAGCGACGGTCTGGGTGCGCAACAGATGCGCTCGTGGTTCGAAGAACTCCGTGCCGATGCCGTCAGAGCCTATCTCGCGGATCTCCGAACGCTCGCGCGCATCGGCTATAGCGGCATCGCCAATGGCGGCGACGGCACGCCGAAATCGGGCTTCGCGCGCGTCGGTCTCGGCGAACGAGAAGCGTGGGAACCCATCGCGACGACGGAGCGCATACGATGAACCTCGAGGGGATGCGACGTTACGAAAACGACGACATCGTCGACGCCGTCGTCATCGGTACGGGAGCCGGTGGAGCGCCACTTTTGGCGCGGCTCGCGACGGCCGGCGCGCACGTGGTCGCACTCGAAGCCGGCCGGAATTGGACACCGGAAGAGTTTCCCTCCGACGAGCTCGCGGCATCGGGCATCTATTGGCTCGGCGAGCGTTTGAGTGCGGGCGAAAAACCCAACGCTTTCGGTGCGAACAATAGCGGCACGGGCGTCGGCGGTTCGACGCTCCACTGGGGCGCGTTCTGCCCGCGACCCGACGCACACCAATTCCGGTTGCGCTCCGAGTTCGGTGTGGGCGTAGACTGGCCGTTCGCGTACGACGAACTCGTGCCGTATCTCCAACGTGTCGAAGCGTTCATCGGTGTTTCGGGCCCGGAATCATATCCGTGGGATGTGGCGCGACGCTATCCCTTACCGCCGGTCGCGCGTAACGCGCCCGCGCAACTCTTGAAGCGTGCGTGCGATGCGCTTGGCGTCCGTGCGACCGACGCACCCGTAGCCGTTGCGTCGCAGAATTTCGCCCAAGACGGCGCTGAAGAACGGCCTGCGTGCATCAACTGTGGCGCGTGCCATCAAGGCTGCCGCATCGGTGCGAAAGCGAGTATGGACGTCACGTATCTGCCGCTCGCCGTGCGCGCGGGCGCGGAAATACGTCCGGAGTGCGTCGCGTATGAATTCACCTACGATGCGAGCGGAGAGATCGTCGCCGTCATCTATCGCGACGCAGCGGGACTCGAGCGACGTCAGCGATGTCGAGCCGTCTTTCTCTGCGCGGGAGCGATCGAAACGCCACGACTCCTCTTACATCTCGGCATCGCGAACTCGAGCGGTCAGATCGGCCGCAATTATATGGCACACGTCGCGACGCAAGTCTGGGGTACGTTCGCGGACGAGACGCGACCGAACAAAGGCTATCCATCATCGCTCATTACCGAAGATTTCTTGCGACCGGCAGACGCTGATTTTGTCGGCGGTTACGTCGCGCAGAGTCTTGGAATGGTGCCGGTCACCTGGGGCCAGCAAGTCGCGCGCGCTCGCGGGCTGTGGGGGCGACCGCTCGTCGACTATCTACAGACCTACAATCACGCGGCAGGCATCGGCATCAACGGCGATTGTTTACCGCAAGACGGCAACTACGTCGAGCTAGCGGATGAGTCGGACGCCCACGGTATGCGCAAAGCCCGCATTCATTTCACGGCGGGCACGAACGAAGTACGTATGAAGCGACACGCGGAGCGTCTGATGACGGCGCTCTGGACGGAAGCGGGCGCGAGTGATATCTGGAGTGCGAATCGTTACGCGCACACGATCGGCACGTGCCGGATGGGCATCGATCCCGCGCACGCCGTCGTCGACGGAACCGGGCGCAGCTTCGACGTTCCCAACCTTTGGGTTTGCGACAACTCGGTCTTCCCGAGCGCGCTCGCCGCGAATCCGGCGCTCACGATCATGGCGCTGGGCTTGCGGACGGCGGAGACGTTCTTACGCGAGGCGCGTGCTTGAATCGAGATGTCGCGCTTCGGCTTCGGCGATCGCCGTCGCCGCAAGCACGAGGGCGAGATGGCTTAGGGCCTGTGGCATGTTTCCAAGCATCTCGCCCGTCGTAGCGTCGAGCTGTTCTGCGTAGAGTCCGAGATCGGCGTCGCACGCCGCGATCATCGAATCCATCTGCCGATGTGCTCTCGGCACGTCGCCGAAGAGCGCATACGTTTCCGCGAGCCAGAATCCGCATGCGATGAACGTACCTTCCTCGCGCTCCATCCCGGAGTAGCGATAGACGAGCGGCCCGCGCGCGAGCTCCTTCGCAATCGCATCGCGCGTCGCAACGAAGCGCTCGGGACGGAGCGCGCCGAATCGCGTCGCGAGGAGAAACGCAGCATCTAAACGTTCGGTTCCGGGATACATCGTGTACGCGTTTTGCTTCGGCGACCAACAATTCGCGTCGATCCAATCGGCGATTCGTTCGCGTTCGCGTTCCCAGCGAGACGTACTCGACGCATCGATCTCACCTTTGCGCGCGAGTTCGAGCGCACAATCGCACGCTGCCCAACACGATATCTTCGAGACGGTATAGTGTTCGAGCGCTACGAGCTCCCAGATGCCCGAATCGCGATCGTTCCAGAGATCGAGGCACGTGTCCGTGAGCTTGCCGAGGAGCGCGCGCGTTCCCGAGTCGAGCACGTGTCCGTCCGCGACGAGGCACGCTGCCGTTTCGAGCACGTCGTTGTAGATGCCGAGTTGCGTTTGATCGCGCGCGCGATTGCCGACGCGGATGGGTCGACTCGCCGCATATCCGGGCACGCCGATCGTCGTCTCTTGCGGTGCGACGACCGTATCGAGGGTATACATCGTACAGAGGCGGTCGTCGTTCGCGCGTACGGCGCCCACGAGCCAAAGGAAGGCAGCCATGGCCTCTCCCATCGCGCCCACGCGCAAGAATGCTTTGATCGTGAACGCGACGTCGCGCGACCACGCATAGCGATAGTCGTAGTTTTTATCGCCACCGAGCCGTTCGGGTAAGGACGTCGTCGCAGCGGCTGCGATGGCGCCCGTCGGCGAGAAGACGAGAAGCTTGAGTGCGAGCGCGCTACGCTTTACGACGCTCGCGTAGGGACCATCGACGTGTAAGTGTTCGGTCCACTCACGCCACGCGCGATCGGAACGATCGATGCGCGTGTCGATTTGCGCGATCGTCGGTAAGACGAGCGGCTCGTTCTCGTTTGCGAGGAGCGCGATCGTATCGCGCGATTGCGCGTGCGTAAGGATCGTCGCACTCGCACCGCGATCGTCGCTCGCACCGAACGCGATGCCATCCGTACTCCGAATCCCCGCCATCACATCGCCGACGTGCCAAACGTCGCCATGCGCGCTGCTCTCGCGCCTCGCCTTCGTATCGTCGAATCGGCGACCGAAGCGAATCTGGATTTGGAAATCGACGGTGCCTTCGAGACCCTCGATCCGCCGCGCGAGTTCGCGCCACGAAAGGATTCCGGCAAGACCGCCGTTGAGCGAATCGGTCACGCGAGCGCGACCGGTCGCGGTCGTATAGACGTGTTCGAGAACGTTACTTTCGGCGCGATATTGCCGCTCGACGGTAAACGGCCCGGTGGGCGTTATTGCAAAATGACCGCCCTCGTTTGCATCGAGGATTCGGTCGAAGAAGGGCGTGCTATCCATATTTGGCACGCACCACCAATCGATCGAGCCATCTGCGGCGACGAGAGCGACGCTGCGCCCATCACCGAGCGCGGCATAACGGTCGAGGGGCAACTCTCCCGCTACGCGTTCGATCGCGGCACTCACGGGACGTAAGCTTCGAACATGATGCTCGGCACATTAAACGTGAAGACACGCGGCTCCGTGTCGTTTGCACTGGCGCCGAAACGGGAAGCGTACCACAATGCAAGCCGATGAACGCGAACCAACACCGCAGTCGCAATCGCTCGTCACGATGGCGACGGCGGGCGCGGTCGGCGGGCTCGCGGGCGCGGCGATCAAGCTCGTCTGTGAAGCGATCGTGCCACCCCGTTCGCCCGATCGCGAACCGCCGCCGGGGGTGATTGCGGCAAACGTCGTCCGTGCTGTGAACGGTCGCGAATTGTCCTCCGAACGTCAGAATTCGGTCGCGCTTTGGATCCATTGGTTCTTTAGCGTCGCGACGAGCGTCATGTACGGCGTCATCGTTTCCCGGTCGCCGCGCGCGTCGCCCAAAAAGGGGATCGGATTCGGCATCGCCGTGTGGGCGGGGCTCCACGAGATCACGTTGCCGTTGCTTCGGGCGACACCGCCACTGCGCAAACTCCCGATCGGCGAACAAGTTAATGAGTTGATCAGCCACGTGATCTTCGGAACGACCGTTGAATACGTCCGCGGTGCGGTGCTCGCGGCCGCGAGCGGGAGCAAAGGGGAGCGCGCGTAACGACCCGCATGCACGCCTGATGAAAGCCGTCGTCTGTCGTGCCTGGGGGCCGCCTGAAAACCTCACCATCGAAGAGATGGTGAGTCCCTCGACGGGAGCGACATCCGTAAAGATTCGAGTCGCTCGTGCGGGAGTCAACTTTCCCGACGTTTTGATCGTGCAAGGCACCTACCAAGATAAGCCTCGATTTCCGTTTAGCCCCGGGGCCGAAGTCTCCGGCACCGTGGTTGAAGTCGGCGAGCGCGTCGTTGATTTCGCGGTTGGGGATCGCGTGATGGCCGTCTGCCAAATCGGTGGATTTGCCGAAGACGTCGCCGTACATCACGGATCCGTCTTCAAAATACCCGATACGATGTCGTTCGATGTTGCAGCCGCGCTGCCGCTCGCGTACGGCACGACGATCCACGCACTCGTCGATCGCGCCGCCCTCGCACCCGGTGAGACGCTGCTCGTCACCGGTGCTGGAGGCGGCGTCGGTATCGCGGCCGTGCAACTCGGGAAAGCACTCGGTGCGACGGTCATCGCGGCCGCGGGATCTGCGGAAAAACTCCACGCGGCACGCGAGGCCGGTGCGGCGCACACGATCGATTACACGACGGAGAACGTCGTCGATCGCGTTCGCGAATTGACGGAGATGCAGGGCGTCGACGTCGTGTACGATGCCGTCGGCGGCGATGTGTTCGATGCGTGCGTGCGCGCGATCGGCTGGGGCGGGCGCTTGCTTATCGTCGGCTTTGCGGCGGGGCGCATTCCGCAAATCCCAGCGAATCGCTTATTACTCAAGAGCGCGTCCGCGCTCGGGGTCTACTGGGGTGCGTTCGCCACGCGCGAACCCGCAAAGAACCGCGCGAACTTCGAGCGCCTCGAGGAGTTCTACCTCGAGAAGAAGATCGACCCAAAAATCGGCGCGACCTACGCTTTCGAAGATGCACCTCAGGCGATCGTCGACCTCATGAATCGTAAGATCATCGGAAAAGCGATCGTCGTCGTTTCGTGATGGCGGCCTTTACTTGTCTTTGGGTCGTATGCAAAAAACTGCGTCGGTCCCACGAGCGATCTCGACGTTTCGGTCGTTCGCGAAGCCGATTTGGCGCGACGATCCTCGCGGTACCTCGATACGTTTCCGGCGACCATGTTTGGTATTTCGGAGGCGAATGAATTCGCTGTGCGCGCGCTGCGATGTATTGCATTTGCAAAACACACGATCGCGAGCGACCACGGCAACTGACCCCGGTAACGAAGCCTCCGGAGGATGTCCTTCGCGTTGGCCAGCCTCGCGATAGATATCCACGCACGGGCAGGGACCCTCGCGCGAAGCGCGGATTGTTCTCCATGCTCACGTACGCGAATGCGGAGACGGCTTACGACCATTTCGTCGCTTCATTCGGCGACGGGTTGCCTATCGTCTTACCGACACCGCAGCGCGTGGACGACCTCGTGCGCGCTTCCGGCCGCGATCCCAATGAGGTTCTCGGCGCGATCTTTCCGAGCGGCACGCTCGTAACCGTGCGCGATGTCGCCGTCAATGCGGTGATGGCCGGATTGCCGATCGCCGCATTCGCGATCGCGCTCGCAGCCGTCGAAGCGGCGACCGACCCTATTTTCAATTTAAATGGTATTCAATCGACGACGCATCACGCAGCGCCGCTGATTATCGTTAGCGGTTCGCTCGCAGAAGGAGCGGGCATGAACGCTGCATGCAATGCGCTAGGCCAGGGTAACCGTGCGAACATGACGATCGGGCGAACGCTGCGATTGGTGATGATGAACGTGGGCGGCGGTCGTCCCGGAGAAACCGATATGAGCGTCCAGGGCTCGCCCGCGAAGGCGGGCTTCGCCTATGCGGAGCGGCTCGATGCGCTCCCGTGGCCCTCGCTCGCGCAGCGTCAGACCGGTCGCGCGGATGCGACGACGGTCACGCTCTTCGCCGCCGAAGGCCCGCACATGCTCGGCGATCATCGCAGCGCCACAGCCGATCGTTTACTCCATAACTTTGCCGAGACGATGCGCGCGCCGGGATCTACCAACGCATGCGCGCCGGGCGAAATGGTGCTCGCCATCTGTCCGCAACACGCTGCGATCCTCGCGCGCGATGGCTTCGATCCC
The DNA here is from genome assembly GCA_031420415.1 of Vulcanimicrobiota bacterium. Lineage (GTDB taxonomy): Bacteria > Vulcanimicrobiota > Vulcanimicrobiia > Vulcanimicrobiales > Vulcanimicrobiaceae > JANYGA01. The sequence goes on along the minus strand of JANOMT010000049.1, from coordinate 19,792 downwards.
GGCACGATCGCTCGCGAACTCTTCGAACGCGCGCGCAATCCGCTCGGTTTTCTCGAAAGCCTCGGTGAATTCGATGATACGCGCACGCGACGCTTCGCCTCGGCCTACGGCGATCCAGATGATCCTCAGACGCGCGTGCCCGTTATCGCGCTTCCAGAATCTTTGATCGTAACGGTAACGGGCGGGAGCACGGGCGGCTTCTCGACGATCGTTCCCACGTGGCCGGCGAGCACGCATGTCTTTCGAAACGTCCGAGGTAACACGTGATCGAAGTTCACGATCCCCGCGGCTCACGCGCGACGCCGAACCTCAATATCGCGGTACGGCCGTCGTCGCTTCATGGCTTAACGATCGGCTTACTCGAGAACGGCAAAGAAAATGCCGATGCGTTGCTCGATCGCACGGCCGAGCGCTTGGCCGGGCGTGGCGCGACGATCGTGCGCGCGCGCAAGCCATCGTTTTCGCGACCCGCGCCTGGTGAGGTGATCGATTCGCTCGCGCATTGTGATGCGGTCATCGCGGCGCACGGCGGTTGAGGCAGTTGCGTGTCCTGCAGTTTGCGGGATGCAGCCGAACTCGAATCGCGCGGCGTGCCGACGGTCGTCTACGCAAACGATGTCTTTCGCCCGATCGCCTTCGGTACGGCTGAGATTCTCGGGTTTTCGCACGCGTACGTCGATGCGAATGTCGTCTTTTTCGCACACCCGACATCCAATCTCACGCGCGAACAAATTTTCGGTCTCGTCGATGACGCGATCGAGACGGTCGAGCGCGCGTTACTCGGTACGCGCGAAGCGATCGCGTTGAGACCAAACGCCGGCGCGCACGCCATCGATATCTCAGGCGTTCGCGAGTTGCTCGATCCCCTTCGCGCGAGCCTCCTGGAAGATGGTGCGACGCTCGCGATCGATAACGTGCGCGGCGACGTCGTGCACGCGCGGCTCGATGTCGACGAAGCGGCGTGCGCGGACGGCACGTGCGTCCTCCCTCGCCGTAATCTGGTCGCACTTCTAGAGGCCGCGCTTGACGCGCGATACGACGGAATTCACGTCGACCTCGACGATTCGCGCGAAAGATCCGTCGCTCGCTGAGCTCCGTCGATCTTTTAGCCCATCAACGATCGTCGCTTTCGGTGCCTGCGCTCGCGGCATTGACGTCGAGCGAGCGCGAGCCGACGATCGAATCGAAGAGCGCTTCGACGTTCGCGCCTCGCCCGGAATCATCGAGCGTGATCTTCCCGATCGTGATCGCTGGAAGCGACTTTGCTTTGAGCTTTTCGTTCACACCCGGAAGATCGCGCGCGGTCAACGTCGCGAAGCTTTTTTCGACGTCGGCGAGATCACGATCGAGGGCATCGACGCGCGCCATCGCATAATTGGTCGGTGCGCCTTCGCTCGAAAGGAGCACGCCGTAGATATCTGCCGTAAGCTCGCGCAGGCGCTCTTCGCCCGTGATCGCGCCGCCTTCTTTCGTTGCGACGAGCTTTTTACGAAGGACATCGGCGCGCTCCGCAAGTTGCGCGAGATCGCCGCGGAGCGCGTCGCCCGCCGGGAGCTTCGCGCTTTCGGTCACAACGCTCGAACGCACGATCGCAATCGCGCCCGCAACGGTCGACATGCGCGTAAAGATGCCTTTGACGCGATTCACGGCATCGAACTGCGCTTTGCGATCGGCGAGCGAATAGGTCGCGCGTCGATCGAGGCTTACGACGAAAGGCATCGCGTAGGTCTTGCCGTCTTTGGTGAGGCGTGCGGTGTAGGTGCCGGGCAAGACGCGCGGCCCTTCGTTCGCACCACCCGCGATCGTAGCTGCGGGTGGAACGAACGGTGCCTTGGTGCGCATCGACCAGACCACACGGTTGAGGCCTTTACGAATACCCGGCGGGATCGTGTCGACCACGTGCCCCGACGTATCGAGAATGTCGAGATTGAGTTTCCCGATCACTTGCCGCGAACGGAGATAGTATGAAATCACCGCGCCGTTCGCCGGATTATCCCCGGAATACGACGCGTCGCCCTCCGACCATCCACCGCGCGCTTGCAAGCGCTGTTGTACGGGGCGTCCGGGAAGAAGCGTTACCTCGGATGCGAGCGTTTGGGCCGACATGTTCCGGAGCGGCGTAAGATCGTCGAGGATCCAAATGCCGCGCCCGTGCGAGGCGATCACGAGATCTCGATCGCGCTCTTGCTCGACGATATCGCGTACCGCGACGGCTGGAAAATTCGCAGGCCGAAGCGCCGCCCACGATTGACCCGCATCGACCGACGTCCACAAGCCAAATTCGGTGCCGAGGAAGAGCAAATTACGATTGACCGCATCTTCACGGACGACGTGCGCGTAGCCGCGGACGCCTGATTGTGCGCCCACGAGTTGCGTCCAGGTCTTGCCAAAATCGGTCGTGCGATACAGATACGGCTCCATATCGCCGAATGTATGGCGATCGACCGTCGCGTACGCCGTTGCGGGATCGTGGCGACTCGCCTCGACCCAACTGATCCACGAGCCCTTTGGCACGCCCGCGAGCCCGCCTCCGACGTTCTTCCACGTCGCGCCGCCGTCGCGCGTGAGTTGCACGTTCCCGTCATCGGTCCCGACCCAAATGACTTTGCCGTTCTTCGGGCTCTCAGAGATCGAATAGATCGTCGTTGCGGTTTCGGCCGCCGAATTGTCGACGGTAATACCGCCCGATACTTCCTGTTTCTGGCGCTCCGGATCGTTCGTCGAAAGATCGGGCGAGATGCGATCCCACGTCGTGCCGTGATCGCGACTGCGGAAGAGAAACTGCGCGCCGATGTAGATCGTGCCACGTTCGCTCGGACTCAGGGCGATCGGCGTATTCCAATTGAAGCGAAGCTTTTCGCCGCGACGCGCTTTGGGTTGGATCTCACGCGTAGCGAGCGTGCGCCGATCGACGCGACCGATCGTGCCGCCTTGCGCTTCGGCGTAGGTGAAGTTGTTGTCGCTTGGATCGGGGAACGCCCAAAAACCATCGCCGCCGTAGAGATTCTCCCATCGGCTATTACTCACGCCGCCGGGATAGGCGCTATCGCCCGCCCACGACGAGTTATCTTGCAAGCCCCCGTAAACTTGGTACGGATCTTTATTATCCGTGCTCACGTGGTAGAACTGGCTGATCGGAAGATTGCCCGATTTCCACCACTTGGATCCACCGTCGTAGCTGAACCAGAGACCGCCGTCGTTGCCGCCGATAATGTGTTTGGCGTCGGTTGGATCGATCCAGATATCGTGCCAGTCGGCGTGGCCGCCACCCGATGAATCGGAGAAGCTCTTGCCGCCGTCGTCGGAGACGATCATCCGCAGATTCATTTTAAAGACGCGGCGATCGTTCGTCGGGTCGACGACGAGTTTGCCGAAGTAGAACGGTCGCCACACCATGCGCTGGCTGCGATCGCGTTCTTGCCACGTGAGCCCGCCATCTTCTGAGGTAAAAAGCGCCGAACGCGGGCTCTCGATGAACGCGTAGATGTGCTTCGCATTCGAGGGAGCCGTTGCAACCTCGACGCGACCCCATGGGCCTTTGGGAAGCCCGGCGTTGCTCTCGGCCGTCATCGCAGTCCACGTCGCGCCGCTATCGCTCGAGCGGAACATGCCGCTTCCCGACGGTGCCGTCGGACCCTCGCCACCGGAGCGGAACGTCCAGCCTTTGCGCCGGAAATCCCACATGCCGGCGTAAAGGACGCGCGCGTCCTTCGGATCCATCGCAAGCGACGAGCAGCCCGTGGAAAGATTGCTGCCTTTGAGCACGAGCGTCCAGGTCGCGCCGCCATCGGTCGTGCGATAAAGGCCGCGATCGGCACTATCGCTCCAAAGTTTCCCGGGAACGCAGGCGTAGACGGTGTTGCCGTCTTTGGGATCGACGATAATGCGCGCGACGCGTTCGCTATTCGGCAGACCGACGTTGGTCCAATTGTCGCCGCCATCGGTCGATTTGTAGATGCCGTTACCGATCGAGACGCTGTTCCGCGTCCAGCTTTCGCCCGTCCCCACCCACACGGTTTGCGGGTTCGTGGGATCGAGCGCGATCGCGCCGATCGATTGGACGGGCTGCTTATCGAAGACCGGCGCAAACGTCGTACCGCCATCGAGTGATTTCCAGACGCCACCGGAGGCTGCGCCGACGAAAATCGTCACGTTGCCGTCTTTTTCCACGCGTGCATCGAGGGCGGCGATGCGCCCCGACATCTGCGCGGAACCGATATTGCGTAGGCCGATGCCGGAAACGGCGCCCGAGTCGAGCGATGCCGCGCGTACGGGTGCGAAGCAAAGAGCCACGGTGCATGCGCTCGCGCATGCGATCGTCTGGATGAGGCGACGCGCGATCATAATTTCGCTCCGGGGGCGGCGGGAATGGCGAAGAGGGAATCGCTTACGGGCACATTTGCGCGCGCCGTGTCGATCACGAGTTTTTGTCGGTTGGCAGAGATACTCCCGATCCCGCCGGTCTCGATCGAAAACGGAAAGTACACGCCATCGACGCGTTCGTAATCGCTGAGTTCGCTCAAGCTCACACGTTTGGAGCCACGCAGCACGCGCGTCTCCTCCACGCGGATCTCGAGATACGTTTCGGGATCGAGGTAGTAGACGTATTGTGCCGCACCGAGCCCCGCGCCGACGACGCGAAGTTTGTATGCGTCGGTACCGTCGAAATCTTCACGGCCGAGATAGGCGATGGTGCCGCCTCGCGCGTTTGCCGAGAGCAACGCGCCGTCGATCGAGGCTTCATCGGCAAGCGCGCGCGTCGCATCGTCGGAGATGCGTTCGGCGTCGCGCCGTCCTTCGAATGGATTGATCCGCCAGCCGACGGTGCCGTCGTAGCCTTGCACGAGCGTGAGCCCCTGGATGCTCGATTGGATCAACGTCCCGCCATTCTTGCGTGCGCGAATCGCTTTATAAGTGAGTTGCGAGCCGCCGGGTTGGACGATTTTTCCGGTAAATTCAATGGTAGAAATCGCTGCGAGTTTTTCCGCGCCACCGCGTGCCGCAAGATTTTTCGAGACGAGATCGCTCGCCATATCGGCGCGAGCGGCGCCTGCGGTCATCACGACCAGCGCGGCGACGAGCGGAAGAAGACGTATCGCAAAGACGTGCATACCGTTAATTTTGCGAGCGTGCGGCGGTGCGCCTGCGGAAGTCGAGCGAGCCGCCTCCGCTCGATACGACTCGAAGGAGATTCGTCTCCCACACTCGCTATCGACATCATGCTTTTTCGGACTGACGGACTCTTGCCAATCGGTAGGCGTGCGCGCGCGCATTGGATCGTCGTCGCAACGTGTACGATCTTCATTGCCGTTGCCGGCAGCGGCACGGGTATCGCGGCGTTCGCTCAACCGCTCGCCGAAACCGACGACGATGCGTGCTATGGACGCCTCGATCGTTTCGATTTTAGCATTCCGCTGCGGAAGGGCGACTATCTCGCGGCCGCGCGGCTCGGCATTCGCGTGGCTGAGATCGAACGGGCGTGCGCGGCCTCAGCGCCACGCCTACCCTCACACGATCGTCAGTCGCGCGCGTTCCAACTCGATCTTGCCGCGAGCCTCTACATCACGGCGGCAGATCGGTTCGGCTGCGCGAGGCACGACCCCGAAAAGGCGAAGGCACTCGCAAACGCGTTCGAGGTCGACGCTCGTTCGCGTGCGATCGGCTTCATCGACGTGGCCACACGAGAAGCCCAGATGGACTTCACCCGTTCGCTCGCGCAATATCGACGGGCGCGGTTTCGCGAATGCGTCTAAAGAAAGTTGAGTACTCGCTCGGAGCCGGGTGAGTAGTTTCCCCGATTCTCGTTCGCGGCCATTGGGATAGGATTCGCTCATCACCCAGCGCCACGAATGGATCGACCGATGATCATCAGCAATCGTTACCGAGGCCCGCGCTACACGACCGATTCGACCGCCAACGAAGTCCGCAGCTTCGGCGCCTCCAGCGCTTCGCGTATCCATCCGACGCCCGAACGGCCAGCCGGCCCTGCAATCGGCTACACGTTCGACGAACTGTACCCTACTCTCGCTGTGACATCGACGGCGCCCAAAGCGTCGATCTTCGCCGCCGTCATCCGCGGAATGCGAGCCGTCGCCATGGCGCTTCACTTAAGTCGCGGACCGCTTCAACACTAGTGGAAATTACGGCTCGAGCGTTCCGAAGTGACCGGCGCGATAGTCCGCATACGCGCGGCGGATCTCTCGCTCCGTGTTCATCGCGAACGGCCCATCTTGCAACAGAGGCTCGTCGATCGGCTCGCCGCTGAGCACGAGAAGATGCGTTGACGGCGCTTGCGCCTCAATTGCGATCCCCGTTCCGCGATGATCGAAGACCACGAAGTCGCCGCGCGCGACGACGCGACCGCAGGTGGCCGCAGCACCATCCATCACGAGCACCGCGAGATCGTGCCTCGCATCGACCTCGAGCGTGAAACGCGCACTCAATCGCAGCCGAACCTCGAGCATGCCGACGGGCGTCACGGTTCGCGCCGGTCCCCGGACGCCCGCGAATTCCCCAGCAATAACCCGCACGGTGCCCGCGTCATCGGCGAGTATCGCGCGTTCGATCGAGCGCGCTGAGAGCAGTTGATAGCGTGGCTCGCACATCTTCTGTGCGGCCGGAAGATTCACCCAGACTTGGGCCATGTGCAAGCGCCCCCCGGCACGAGCGAATTCTGGCTCGTGATACTCGCGATGAAGGATCCCGCTGCCTGCGGTCATCCACTGCACGTCGCCCGGTCCGATCACACCGCCCGCGCTCGTACTATCGTGATGCGCGATGCTGCCTTCGAACGCGAGTGTGACCGTTTCGAAGCCTCGGTGCGGATGCGCGCCGACGCCGCGCCGGTGTTGCGTCGGCGGATAGATGAATGGCGCCTGATAATCCAAGAGGAGAAACGGGCTCAGTTTGCGCGCGAGTTCGGGATCGCGCGAGATGTAGCCGTGAACGAGAAACCCTTGGCCCACCCAGTGTGGTCGCGGTGCGGGGATCACGAGGTCGATGCCGCGTCGCATCACGATGCATTCGCCCGCGCGCGCGACGCGCGTCTACGATTGCTGGCGCGCTTGAGCGCGAGCACTTCGTCGAGACTCTCGGCGAGCGTGCGGCGGCCGAGCATCTCGAGCACGGCGCGTTCGGCTTCGCCCGTGAGGTGGCCGAAATATTCCTCGATGTGAGAGCTCACGTCGCATCGATGCGGCACGTTGGGCCGCGCGATCCAGAGTCTCTTTTTCTCAGTAACGGAAAGAAAGATTTCGCGAAGCGGGATCTCGCTTGCCGGACGCGCCAGGCCGACGCCGCCCGTTTTGCCGAGCGACGACCGTACGAGATGGTCGCGTCCGAGCGGTACGAGCAACTTGCGGACCAGGCTCGGCGTCGCTCCGAGGCCGTATGCGAGTTGAGTCGACGTCACGCGCGTGATGCCGTTGCGTTCGGAATTGGCGAGCGTGAGCATCATCTGCAATGCGGTCGGGAATCGAATGTCGATCATCGGAAATCGTACCTCGGAATACGAGCTCGTTATTCTGCACCCGTAACCGTTGCACTTTTTCGATAATGCGTTTATGATCGGTACACTTTGCCGGATGTTTATCCGAAGGTCGCATGAACTTACAATCGTATCGCACCCTCGGTCGTTCGGGTTTGGTCGTGAGTCCGCTCGGCCTCGGCACGATGACTTTCGGTGCCGAGGGCTGGGGCTCGAGCTCCGAAGTCTCGCAAACGATCTTCGATGCTTACGTCGAAGCAGGTGGCAATTTTATCGATACCGCGGACGTCTACACCGAGGGTTTGAGCGAAGAACTCGTGGGTCGCTTCATTACCGAACGAAATCTTCGCGATGAGATCGTCCTCGCAACGAAGTTCACGTTCAACGATTCCGAATCCAATCCGAACGCCGGTGGCAACGGTCGCAAAAACGCCCATCGGGCGCTCGATGCGTCGCTGCGCCGTTTGAAGACGGATTACGTCGATCTCTACTACACGCACTTTTGGGACACGGTCACGCCGGTCGAAGAAGTGCTTCAAACCCTCGGCGACTTCGTTCGTGCCGGAAAAATTCGTTACTTTGCCTTCTCGGATCTCCCCGCATGGTACGCGGCGCGCGCGGTGACGCTAGCGTCCGCGCATGCGATACCGGGTCCGATCGCGATGCAACTCGAGTACTCGCTCGTCAATCGCGGAATCGAACGCGAGCACGTCGATGCCGCGCGAACGTGCGGGCTCGGGATCGTGCCGTGGGGTCCCCTCGCTTCCGGCTTTCTCAGCGGGAAGTATACGCGAACGGGTGATGGCCTTGCCGGCGCCGGTCGCTTCGCGACGAAGGCATCGTTTCGCGAATTCCCCGATCGCTCGTGGGGTGCTCTCGACGCGCTCCGCGCGGTCGCTGCCGAGCTCGAATGCCCCCTCGCACCGGTCGCTCTCGCGTGGACGGTCGCCAAACCCGGCATCGCCGCGACGCTCATCGGCGCGAGCTCCCTCGCGCAGCTTCACGATAATCTCGTCTCGCTCGAGATCGTGCTTACGCCGGGTCAGATGCGGCGGCTCGACGAAGCGAGCGCCCTCGATCGACTCGACGATTTTTCAAGCGACGTGAAGCGCGCGATCTTCGGCGGTCACGACGTACGCGCGATGCCGTAGCTCCCCGCCGCGGACGCCGAACGCGCCCGGATTCCGGCGCTGCGACCGCGGTCGCCGTCGCGGCGTTGCGCGGCCACGATTTTTCCGCAAGAAGATCTACGCCGAGCAAGAACGCTCGGGCCGTGCTCCGTCGCTACGTCGTTCGCGCAGAAAATCAACGCTTCGCCGTCGCCGACGTGCCGCGACTCCCGCAAACCGGTATTCGCGGCGCCGCCATCATCGCATCGGCCGTCCTTGCGATCGTCGTCGATCAAACCTCGTCGGCCATCGCAAGCGCGGGCCTTCCGTATCTTTCGGGGATCGTCGATGCGTCGCCCGACGAAGCATCGTGGATTCTCACGGTATTCAACACCGCGTACTACGCGATGATTCTCATGAGCCCGTGGATGATGGCGCGCATCGGACGGAAGCGATTGATGCTCGGCGCACTGCTCGGTTTCGCCGGCGTTTCCGCCGTGCTCGCGGGCGTCTCGGACTACCACGCCTTCGTCGCGTTGCGTTTCGTGCAGGGCGCCTTTCTCGGATGTATCTACGTGCCTGCGGCACTGCTCTTTTTTACGTCGTTGCCGACGCGCTTTTTGCGTTATGCGCCGCCGATTTTCGTCCTCTTATCGCTGAGCGCCGCGACGTTCGGCACCGTGATCGGGGCGTCCGTGGCGGAGCGATTCGGTGGAAGCACGATCTTCGTTCCGGGCGCGATCGCGACGCTCGCCACCGCGCTTGCAATCGTGCTGACCGTGCGCGCGAAGGACGCGCCGCAACGAGCGCTCGTTTTCGACCGTATCGGGCTCGCACTCTCGCTCGCCGCATTCGGAGCGTTGCAATTTCTCGCAAACGAAGGCGAGCGCCGCAATTGGTTCGACGACCCGACCGTTCTCTTCGCGGCGATCGTCTTGGCGATCGCATTGCCCGCCTTCGTCATCTACGAGTCGACGTTCACGCGCTTCCCGCACGTCGATTTTCGCATGTTCGCAACGTATCGTAACCTCGCCATCGGCGGCATCATCAGCGTGACGATCGGTTTCGTCGGCTACGCGGTCACGCTCTATATCGGTTACGTCCAAAGCATTCTCGGTGCGACGCCGGCGGAGGCGGGCGCGGCCGTCCTCGTGCGTGTCCTCACGTACGCGGTCGGCGTGCCGCTCGCATTCGCCCTCATCATGCGCAAGATCGTCGATCTGCGCATCGTCGTCGCGGTGGGCGCGATCGGTTCGGCGCTCGGCCTCATCGCGTTCTCGTATGCGATGACGCCGACGGCGGAGATCGGCTCCTTCGCGCTCGTCTCCCTCGCCTTCGGCGTGTTCTTCGGCATGATGAACCAGCCGATGGGCATGCTCGTTATCGGGAGCATGCCGCTCGATCTCCTCGCCGCGGGCGTGTCGGTCTACAAACTTTCGGCGCCCGTTGGTGCGATGATCGGGACGGCCGTTATGCAGACGCTGCTCGATCATCGATCCGTCGCCTTTCGCACCGCAATTGCGGGCCACATCACCCTCGGCAATGCCCCAGTCGAGTCGTACGTCCGCGCACATCGCGGGAGCGCGGCCGGGCTCGGCGGGCTTGTCTCCGCGCAAGCGCAGACGCTAGCGTACGCGGATCTCACCGCGTTGCTCGGGCTCGTCGTGCTCCTCGTGATCCCCGTCGTCGCGTTCGCGCAGGTCGCCCCGGCGCAGCCGCCTCCGCCGCGGACGATATAATACGATGCTCTTCAAACGTATTCTCGTCATCGTCGATGGCTCGCCGACTTCGCAATATGCGGTCGATGCGAGCCTCACGCTGTCGCGCGAAGATGGCAGTTCGCTCCTCTTTTGCGTGAGCGTCGATCCCGAACTCTGTGGCGCCGAGAGCGGTATGGTGGCCTTCGGCGAGATCGCGATCGGGCGCTCGCAACAACTTCTCGATGAGGCGCTCGCCCGCGCGCGCGCGGGCGGTTGTAGCGGTGCGACGGGCGTTATCGTGCGCGACGATCCCGTGCGTGGTGCCGTTGCGGTCGCGAATAAAAACGACGTGGGCCTCATCGTGCTCGGTGTCGCGCCGCGCGTCGGAATCTTGCGACCGTTCATGCAGAGTCTCGCACACGAAATTCTCGTCAAGACGACGATTCCGCTCTGTGTGATGCGCCGTCCCGCGATCGGGCGACTCTCGCATCGCATTCTCGTGCCGATCGTCGATGACGCGCTCTCGCGACATGCGATCGAGTACGCGATCACCCTCGCACAACATTTCCAAAGCACACTCCTGTTTTGTACGCTCGCCGAGTCGTCCGCGATGCGGTCGGTGGCGCAATCGCTCGTCGAAAACGCGCGCGCTTACGCGGGGGAGCGCGGAATTGCGGGTGAGAGTTTCTTGCTCGACCCACGGCAGAACGTCTCGCAGACGATCGCGCACAACGCCGTCGTGCATGGCTGCGATGCGATCGTGATGGCGACGCACGCGCGCGCGGGTTTCCAACGCTTGGTCGAAGGGAGTGTTACCGAAGCGGTCATCTACTCGAGTAACGTCCCCGTCATGATGGTGCGTGCTCCGTCGTCATGAGTTCGCCGTAAATGAAGTGTCGTCCAAGGCCGCGTCTCCATTGAATCGAATGAAACGAAGATGGCAATCTCTGCAATCGCCTTCGTTATGTACCCCGTCACCGATGTGCCACGCGCCGTCGCGTTCTACTCACACGTCGTCGGATTAAAAAAGCATGGACTCGATCTTCCGTATTGGGTCGAGTTCGAGATCGCGGGCGCGACGTTCGGCATCGGAAATTTCGAACAGTGCGGTAAAGCCGGCACCGCACAATCGCTCTCGCTCGAGATCGACGATCTCGCCGCATTTCGTTCGGTACTCCAGGAACACGGGATCGCATCGAGCGAGCCGTTCGAAACGCCGACGTGCTCGATCTCCGGGTTCACCGATCCCGATGGTAATACGATTTGGCTACATCAAGCCAAAGCAAACGCCGCATCGTAACGAACGAAGGTCACATGCTCGATCCACAAGCAAAATCGCTGCTCGATTTTCTCGCGTCGCTGGGGCGACCGCCCATCTGGGAGGTGCCGATCGCGGCTGCCCGCGAGGCCTCGGAGATGATGAATGTCCGATTCGCGGGCCCGGCGCAACCCGTCGCGGGCCTCCGTCATCTCGAGATTCCCGGGCCCGGCGGAACGATTCCCGCGATCGCCTACATTCCCGATGGCTCGGGGCCATTCGGCGTTCTCGCGTTCTTCCACGGAGGCGGGTTCACGATCGGAAGCCTCGCGGGGTACGATTCCACCCTTCGTGCACTCACGAACGCGAGCGGTTGCATCGTCGTTTCCGTCGATTACCGGCTCGCGCCCGAGCATCCGTTTCCCGCGGGTCTCGAAGACTGCTACGCGGCGACGGAATGGATCTCGAAGAACGCCGCGTCGTTCGGGGGCGATCCGGAGCGCTTGGCTGTTGGCGGGGATAGCGCGGGCGGTAACCTCGCGACGTCGGTCGCGATCCTCGCACGCGACGTCGACGGGCCGCATATCAAATTCCAACTCTTGATCTATCCCACGACCGACGGCGACACGTCGCGCGAATCCTACACGAAGTATGGCGAGGGCCACCTTCTCACGCTCGATCTCTGTAAGTGGTTTACGACTCAGTACGTTCCCGATGCATTTCGCAACGACGTTCGCCACCGCGTGCTCCACGCGCCCTCGCATCGAGGACTGCCACCCGCGCATCTCCTCATCGCCGAATGCGATCCGCTTTACGACGAGGCACATGCCTACGCGCAGAAGCTTGAGGCGTCGGGTGTTCCAACGACGGTCAAGACGTACCCCGGCATGATCCATGGGTTTTTCAATTACTCGGGTATGCTCGAGGGGAGCCGCACGGCAGTCGCAGAGGCCGGCTCGATCTTGCGCGGGGCCATCGGTCATGCGAAGGGACTCGCTACCGTCGACAGAAAAGTTACTGACAAAATAATCAACAATGATCCCTCTTAGAAATCTTTTAAGGAGCCTGCCACGATGAACAGTAGAAAAAAGGTCGGAAAGCCCGAGAAAAAAGTGACGGAAACCGTTGCCGACACGACCAAAAAGACACCGGCCGAAGATATTTCCGATGCCGTGAAGACGAGTACGAATGCGTACACGTCGGCCAGTGAGAAAAGTAGCGAAGCGTTCCAGAACGCCACGCGTCAGACGACCGATGCCATGTCGTCCGCTGCCGACCGTATCCGCGACATGTTCAAGGGCGCGTCGTTACCGCGATTCGATATGGACGCCTATGTCGAGGCACGCCACGATGATATCGATGCGGTCTCCCAGGCCACCTCAGTCGCGCTCGGTAGCGCGCAGACGATCACCTCAAAGCAAGCGGAACTCCTCAAGTCATCGCTCGATCAACTCCGCGATGCGCTTACGGCACGGAAACCCGGCGATAGCCTGGGCGATGTCGCGGCCAAAGAGCGCGAACTGATCTCGAGTTCGCTTTCACGCACGCTCGAAGGGATGCGCGAAATGGCGGAAGCAGCGCAAAAGTCGCAAGCCCAAATCTTCGACATCGCGACCGACCGCGTGCGCTCGAATGTTGAGATGCTGCGCACGATGTTCAACGCGCCTGAGAAAAAATAGGATAACGACCACCCGGTCGGAGAAACTCGTCGTATCGATATGCGGCGAGTTTTTTTCTTCCCATTCGTTTATTCGTTGAGCGTCCTCGGCGGCTGTTCGTATACGACGTTGCCGTCAGTCGAGCCGCGAACGATCGCGCACGTGCACGTGCACGATTATGTCAACGCGTCGAAAGATCGAGAGATCCGGCGACCGGACGATATCGCGCGCGTCGTCCGCGCGTATAATGCCGAGCGCACGGGATTCGTACCGACTGATGGAAGCGCAAAACTCGGTACCGTCCTTCGTGTCGATTTCTACGATCGCACGAACGCGATCGTCCTCTCGGTTCAGACGGGTCCTACGGGGGCCTACATCGCGCCGCCGCCGGGAAATACGCTTTTTCTCAAGGGTAACGTTCCCGTCTTTCCCTTGACCTTCGGCACGTACCACGGCTACGCACCGTTGTACGCGGCGATCACGCACGCTCGATAATCTGGGCGATCCACTGCGCGACGAGGGCAGGCTTCGCGCCACCCGCGATCTCGAGCGTCACATTCCACGTCATCCGGAAGCCCGCCGGTATGCGTTCCACCTTCGCGAGAACGAACGTCGCGCGGAGCCTCGCGTCGACCGGCACGGGCGAGACGAAGCGGACGCGATCGAAGCCGTAGTTGATCGACATCGTTGCCGATTGGATCGTGAACGCTTCCCCGATCATCATCGGTAAGAGAGCGAGGGAGAGCAAACCGTGCGCGATCGTCGTACCATAGGGCGATTCACGCGCCGCGCGCGCAGGATCGCTGTGAATCCATTGCCGATCGCCCGTCGCCTCGGCAAATGCATCGATCGTCGCCTGATCGATCGTATGCCAGTCGCTCGCGAGCACGGTCTTCGCGGCGGTCGCGGCTTCGAGTGCGGCGACGTTCGCGAAGGCGATCGGTTCGTTTGGCATGGTGCTCCGGCGCTTAGAGACTGTTGATCGAGAGGCCGCCGTCGACGACGACGATGCTGCCCGTCATGTAGGCACCCGCATCGCTCGCCAGGAGCAAGAGTGGGCCCGTGAGATGCTCCAGCTCGCCGATCGCGCGCTGCGGAATGCGTGCGACGAGTGCCTGGCCGTGTTCGCTTTCGAGAAAGTCGGCCGATATTTCGGTCTTGAAGTAGCCCGGTGCGATCGCGTTGACGCGAATGCGATATCGCGCGAACTCGAGCGCGAGCGCGTGCGTGAGGTGGATGAGCCCGGCCTTACTCGCCATGTATGCCGCGACTTGCGGCGATCCGCGCAAACCCAGGACCGAGGCGACGTTGATGATACTCCCCGGCTTCTTGGCGGCGGCGAGGCGTTTCGCGCCTTCACGCGCGATGATGAACGGCGCGCGGAGATTGATATCGATAACGCGATCCCATTGTTCGGTCGGCATCTTGAGCGCGAAGGCATCGCCGCTGATACCGGCGTTATTGACGATGATGTCGCAGGTGCCGACGCTCGCTTCGATGCGTTCGAAGCCCGCGAGAATCGAGGCTTCGTCGGCAACGTCCATCGCGATCGTATGCGCGCGCTTGCCGAATGTGGCGACCGCAGCATCCATGCGAGCGACGCGTCGTGCGGCGAGGACGACCGTCGCGCCGGCATCGTGTAAGACTCGCGCGAAATGCGCGCCGAGCCCACTCGACGCGCCGGTCACGAGCGCGGTGCGACCCGAGAGGTCGGTCATGCTACGGCTGCAACGTTTCGCCGAGGCCGTAGGCATCGAGCCGCGACGCGACGCGCGCGACGTCGTGTGAGAGAATGGCGATATCGTGCGTGACGCCGTCGTGATCTTTTACGTGATCGCGCAGGAGCGCTTCCGCGCGATAGCCCATCGATTCGAAGACGGCGATCGCGCCGCTTTGATCGACGGTCATTTGCGCCGTCATCTTTTCGATGCCCATCGAAACCGCGATCGCGAAGCAATCTTGGGAAAGCACGCGACCGAGTTTCTTGCCGCGCAGCGACGCGGCGACGACGACGCGCAGCTCGCCGACGTGCGCCGACCACGAGAGCGGTTCGCGTGCGATCGTCGCGCAACCGACGACGATGTCGCCGTCGCGTGCGAGCAACGTCGTCATCGCGCCGCGTTCGATCTCGCGCGTCCACGCCGCGAGCACTTTTGGATGCGTGATATCGCGCGGTAAGAAGAGCAGATCGTGCGCCGGTAATCCGCGCGCGAAGGCCATGACGGCATCTTCATCACCGGGGCGCATGTAGCTGATATCGATCGTCGCGCCGCCGAGGTCGAGCGTGCGCGGATACGAGCGCGCGAGATCGTCGATCATATGGAGCGGCCTCCGAGCCAAGCGTCGAGTTTGGGCCAGAGTCGGTGCTGCGCGTTCGCGCCCGCGACGATGCTCACGTGGCCGCCTTTGATGATGTATTCGCTCTTATCCGTCGACGATACGCGCGCGATGAGTGGTTGCGCGGCGGTCAGCGGCACGATGTGATCGTGTTCGGCGAGCACATGAAGCATCGGAACCGTAATATTTGCGAGATCCACTTTTCTGCCACCGACCTCGAGGTCGCCCGTGAAGAGTCCGTTTTTCCAAACGAGCTTTTTGATCGTCTGGCGGAAATATTCGCCCGCGATTGGGAGCATATCGTTCGACCACCGCTCGAACATGCGATACGACCGAACGTATTCGTCGTTCCAGATATCTTCCCAGAGCCGAATCTGCGACGCGATCCGCGATGCGGGCCGCAACGCTTCGAACGATGCGAAGAGCAGTTCCGATGGCACGTTTCCCGTCGTGTCGACCAGGCGATCGACATCGAAGTAGCGGCGATCCGACCATTTATTGAAGAGTTCCATCTGCGAGAAATCGATCGGCGTCGTGAAACAGACGAGATTCTTGACCTGACTATCGGGTGTGGTCGATAAGTAGATCGTCGAAAGGACGCCGCCCATGCAATAGCCGAGCATCGTCACGTCGGTTTCGCCCGAGCGCTCTTGCACGCGGCGCACGCAATCGGGAATAAAGCGCTGCGTATAATCTTCGAAGGTGAGCGTGTGCTCTTCACGTCCCGGTGCGCTCCAATCGAGCATGTAGACGTCGTAGCCGCGTTTGAGTAAAAACTCGACGAAGCTTTGTTGCGGCGCGAGGTCGAGGATATAACCACGATTGGAAGTCGCCATCACGATGAGGATCGGGACGCGATAGATCTCATCTGCGATCGGCTTATAATGGTAGAGGTTGACGGTCCCCGCTTTATAGATGACGTCTTTGGGCGTCACGCCGACGACGGGCGCGGGGGAAGCGATATAGTCGACACCTTTGATGCGACGTTGGATTGCGCGCTCGACCTCGAGGCCGATGCGGTCGGCAACCGGAGTTCGCGAAGCCATCAGGACGCGTTCGGTGGTTTTTTGGTGCGCGGTGGCGAGACGTCGACGCGGTCGGTCGTCGTCGCCATGGCGCGCACGGCCGTCTCCGCAAGCGACGCGATTTGGTCGAGTCGCGCTTCGATCGAGGCGAGTCGTTCGCTCACCGCGGTGATGTCGGCTTTACTCGGCAAATTGAGCGTCGTGAGATACGTCGCCATCGCCTCGCTCATCTTTTGCTGCATCCGCAGCGAAAGGTTCATCGCCGTATTGACGCTGCCGCTAAATTGATCGGAGCCCATCGTGGTGTTGGCGAGGGTATTGATACCTTTTTCCCACTGGTTGACCAGATCGCGCCATGGTGCGAGAGGGTCGGAAGTTCTATCGGCCATAGCGCCCCCGTTCGCATTGTCAGGAACCATTCCCGCACGGTACGTCGTGTGACGGGCGAAGGTTCGTTTCTACCGACCATAAAGAAAGAAACAAAGCACCGCCGTTGTCGGAAGGCACCCGTTGAAGTTTCAGTTCGAACTCGATTGCACACCCGAAGAGGCGCGAACGCTCTTGGGCCTTCCGGACCTGGGGCCGTTGCAAAAATCCGTCCTCGATCGCGTCGAGAAACAGATGCTCGAAGCGGCATCGTCGATGTCGGCGGAAGGCATCGTCAAGATGTGGTTGGGCGTGATTCCGCAGGCGTCCGAGCAGTATCTCAAGACTGTCGGAAGCTTGATGCGCTCTGCCACGAAGCGGGCAACGGGGCGCGATACCGAATAATTTTACGGTGATCGAGCAGAGAGCCCCGGGGCTTAAGGACGCGAATGCGCGGTTAAGAAGGCCTTCCCGGCTCCTATTACTTGCGGAATGGCGCTGGGTTGCGGAGTTCGGTCTGGGCATCGCAACGTTGCCTGCGTTGATGCAGGCCGAAAAGGGTGACGGCCATCCCGTCCTCGTCTTGCCGGGATTCCTTGCGGGAGATGTGTCGACGGAGTTCTTGCGACGCTACCTGCGCGTGCTCGGATACGATAGCTACGGCTGGGAGCTCGGCCGAAATCTCGGCGGCGTCCAGAAAAAGCGCGTGGCGCTCGCAAAGTTACTCGGGCGGATCCATGCGAAAACGGGACGCAAGGTATCGGTCGTCGGTTGGAGCCTCGGTGGAATCTATGCCCGCGATATGGCGCTCGAACATCCCGAGATGGTCCGTCAAGTGATCACGCTGGGGAGCCCTTTCTCGGGCGACGCCCGCGCCACCAATGCAAACGAACTCTATAAATTTTTCTCAGGTGAGAGTGTTGAGACCACGCCGCCAGGCGAGCTCGAGCGACTCGCGGGTCGACTTCCGGTTCCGACCACGTCGATCTACACACGCACCGACGGCATCGTCAATTGGCGCACATGCCTCAACGACGATTTCGATAATGCGGAAAATATCGAAGTCTACGCGAGCCATATCGGGCTCGGGTCGAATCCGTCGGCACTCTGGGCAGTCGCGGATCGTGTCGCGCTAAAAGAAGGCTCGTTCGCAAAGTTCGATTTTCTCGGACCTTTTGCGTTCACATATCCAAAACGCATGGTGTTGCCGCTCTAAGAGCGCGCGCCGGATGGTGGATGCCGCGTTTCTCTATGCGGAGACGCCGGAGATGCCGATGCACGTCGGGAGCCTTGCGTATTTCACGCTTCCCGACGATGACGCTGACGATTTCTACGAGGCGTTCAAAAACGTGATCGTTTCGCGTATGGCGAGCGCCCCGATGCTGGAGTGGAAGCTCGAGCCCGCGCAAGTTGCCGAACCGCGCGCGCCCATCACGCGTGCATCGACGGTGGCGCGGGCGCCGCACTCGCACAAATCATTTACGATCTCAAGCCCGACGGTCATGGCGGTACGACGCCGCTCGCCACGAGAGCGGCAGCGAACTCGTCGATGCGGGCGCGAAACTCGTCCGATCGTACGTCGATTTTCTCAAGCAACCGTTGAAGTGGATGACGCTGCTCCCCGACGTGCTCAAAGAGATTCCGCCGATGGTACGCACGCTCGTCGATCCGCGCATCTTGAGCGATCTCGTGAGCCGCACCTCGCCGAAGACACCGATCAATCGGGCGATTTCATCGGAGCGTAGTTTTGCCGGGATCAGCCCTGCCGACGTCAAGCTCAACGACGTGGTGCTCGCGATCTCGAGCGGGGCGCTACGCCGGTACCTCATCGCCGAGAACGCATTGCCGACGACGTCGATGACGGCGTTCGTGCCGATCTCGCTACGCAATCCCGGCGATACGACGTAAGAGAATCAAGTGATAGCGATGATCTCTTCGCTCGCAAGCGATATCGAAGATCCCAAGGCGCGCCTCGTCGCGATCGCCGTCGAAGCGAAACGATCGAAAGAACTGATCGATCCGTTTCGCACGATGATGCCGCTCTGCAGCGACTCGTCGATCCTGGGCGCCCCGATCTACGCGCAAGTGCTCGCGATTCTCTCGTTTTGCCGCCGCCGGCAAACGTCGTCGTCTCCAACGTCGTTGGTCCGCGCATGACGCTCTTTGCAGCGGGCGCCGAATTGCAGCATCTCTATCCGGTCTCGATCGCCGCGCACGGCCTCGGCCTCAACATCACCGTCTCGAGCTATCGCGACGAACTCGATTTTGGCCTTATCGCGGCAGCCAATCTTATTCCCGACGTCACGGTGATCACGCGTCTCTTACCCGCGATCCTCGAAGAACTCGAAATTGCCGTTGGCATCGCCACGACAGCCGTAGTCGCACCGATATCGGATTCAATTCGAACTAGCATCATGAAGCCGCGGCCGCGAGTTAAGCGGAATCGATTCTAAGGGAAATCGAGGTACTGTTCGGGTGCGTGGGCGCGGTTGCCGCAAAAATTACAAACAACGTCGTTGGCACCTGCACGGGTGCCGATAGCGAATCACACGCCGGTACGCAGAAGTGTGTTTTTAATCGAGCGGCTGTTGCTAGGGTTCCCCAGAATGAGATAGCGCGCTCCGGTGAGATGCGTCCGAAGTTCGTCCCAAAATACTGCCCATTCACCATCGAACGCGCGCTCGGGGATCGAGAGGATCGACCCACCCTCGAGCGTTATGATTATGTCTGAAGAAGAATGGAAGGCATGAGTGACGTTCTTCCAACGAATGACTTCCGGCTTCGCAAGTTCGCCGTCGGTTGAAATTGCGTCGTCATCGATCGTTATCTCTATCTCGCCCCCGGGGAGAAACG
>JANOMT010000048.1:0-26276 GCA_031420415.1 Vulcanimicrobiota bacterium | reverse complement strand
CGTCGTGCGCCGATCTCAAAAGCTGCGACGAGAAAGCCGACGCGATCGCGCTGTTGCGCCGGCTTTACAGTTTCTTTGTGACGATCTCCTGAAGTATCTGACGATCGAGGCTTAGATCCGTGACAAGCCTCTTGAGCTTCGTGTTTTCTTCGCGGAGCTGCCGCAGTCTGCGTATTTCGGGAGTTCCAAGATCGCCATTTTTCTTCTTCCAGAGTTAAAACGTATTTTCATGGACTCCCATTTTACCGATGATATCGGCGATTAACGTTTTCGCATTGGCAATGGCTCCCGAAGGTGCGGAAGTATTTTGCCGAACTTTCGCGAGTCCCGCCGGTTCAGTTTTCGGAGTGAGGGTCAGGCTCCATCGACCGTACCCGTGCGGCCAGTATCGACGATGTTCGTGCCGAGTCCATTCCAGCGGGTACCGCGCTTGGTGGCTCCGTCGCCCACACGCTGCGAAGTGATGGCACGCCATGCTGGCGGACAGTCGACACGATCCGCTAGATCGTGCCGGACCGATTGTAGATCGTCGATGAGCGCACTTGTATCTTGCGTGGTGATAACGGGCGGGCCTCACTTTCGAATTTGGAAAGCATAGCGTCGATTTTCCAAATCTTCAAGTGAGCCCGCGTCACGGATTCTTGATCGCGCTAGACGGCGCCGCCGAAACCCATGAAGTAATCGCGGAACGTATGGATCTCGAGCGCGAAGACGCCATCGCCCGGTAACGTAAGTGCGACCGAGCCCCATGGCTCGCTCGTCGCCCACGAGCCCGCATGCGTGTTGAGCGTCGCTTCGTGATAACCCCACGGATTGCGCAGCACGACGTATTGTCGATTCGCGGTTTCCCAGAGTCCGAGAATCGAATACGCATGATTCGCGACTAGGTTAGCGCCGGCGAAATCGACCTTTTTCGGCGAATCGTCTTGGCTACCCCAGGTCCACGCGACGAGCGGTGAGTTGGTGCGATTCCCCGTGCAATGCGCCGCGATCGTCGCAAAGCTGTCGTTCGCATCGGCCCAATGATAGTAGGCGTTCGCTCCGGTGAGAACGTGACATGCCCACGCTGGATCGCCGCCGTTAAGGTGCCCGTAGTCAGCCGAAAACGGGGTATCGGGATCGCCGCCGCTTCTCCAGACGGCAACCGCCTTTTCCACGATTGCGGGCCAAGTCTCACCCGAAACCGAGGATCGGGCGTAGATATATCCGCCGTTACCAGATTGCGGCACCTCCGGACCGATCCACGTCTTAAACGTGAACGGGATCGAGATGTTAAAATACGGTAGTGCGATCGTCAAAACGTCCGTGAGGTCGAAGAGGAAATCGACTTTATCCGCATCGACGTCGCCGGCAACGGCCTCTCGCCGAATGCGCTCGCCAAAGAGTTCGGGATTCGTCCAGGACACCGACGACATCGCCGCGATGAGCCAGCAATCTCCGAGAGCACCTTGAATCGGCGTGATCGCCGTCGGTGCGTTGACGAAGTATTCGCCCGGATTCCCGAACGAGAGATCGCTGAAAATGAGTCGCAGCCAATCTGGCAGATTGACGAGGTACGTGCGATCGAGTTTGCCAAGCGGATGTCCCGGTTCGACGATCTTCGCCTCGCTCAACATCGCGAGGCGGTTTGCGACCGAAAGCTCCGTGAAGCGCGCGGCTTCGCTCGCACGCGCGCTGCGATCGCAGCGATCGTCCATGCTCTGCAACTGCTGTGCGACGCGGTCCGCGATCTCCGCACTAAAGAGGCGCAAATTCGTCGTCTGATGTTGCAAGACGCTATTGCTGATGAGCCCATGCTCGACGAGCATCGACACCTGCGCTGCCTCTTCGAAAAGTTTGCGCACGTCGGTCTTCGCTCCCAGATCGGCGCGGCAGCGCCCTCGATCGAAATCCAGTGGAACGCCCGCGTAGATCGGCGAGCCAAATTTTGGATCGAAGAGCTTCTCGACGGGAAGACCGAGCAGTTGTTCGAGCGTCTTCGATTCGTGATCGTCCGACCAGTCGATAACTCGTCCGGCACGTAGCTCGGCGAGCGCTCGAGGATTCGCCGCGCCGACTTCTCGACGTGCCCCGCCGGACATCATGGTTTGCGCGAGCGTTCGCTCGCGACGGGTTCCATTTTTGTGCGAATGGGTCTCTTCGGTTTTCGTCCGTGTTCCCAGCATCGTCATAGTAGGTCCCTCATGGTGACTGCGCAGAATTTGTGTGCGCACACGATGGTTCAGTACCTTCGACCGAAATGTCGGAATCAATTATCAAGAACGTTTCTCAGAAGATACCTTCATACGGCCTGCGCAAAGTATGGCATTAAAGCACCTCGCGCACAATGGGCGGAAGCAACCAGACGCCCAAGCCACATCGGTGCAGATCGATGAATTTACTGGTGTGTGTGATTCCGAATAATAATTACGTTTCGCATGAAAAATGGGTTACGCACGCAGTCAACATTTACCAATTAATTACTATTAAATGAAGTCGCTCTATAAGTGGTGCAAGCAATTTCCTTTCGTGAGGGCAGCGCATCTTCGTCGGTTATAGGCAAATCTAAACTTCGCCAAGCTTGCACTCATTGCGCGGTCCGGGAAACGTACTGGCACAAGCCCCGTCGGTGCCGGTTCTGCTGCGAGTAACAATTGATCCGGCTCCCGCCGCCATTCCCGACATCGTTTTGAGCGCTTCGGGAGGCGCGGAAAACCACCGCGAGCTAGACTCGAGTTTTTTCAACCAGCTAGCGGCGGCGGACGAGATCTTCGTAAAACGCAGCTCGGCGTCGGGGCCGTTCACGATCAGCTGAGCTTCGGGTGACGTGCCTGCGCGTCACCCGATAGGCTCATGCCGAATCACCGGCTTTGCGGCGGGATTTTTCATCGTGACAAACGGCGACTGTTCGCGACGATTTGATTCCCAAATGCTCGATCCGGAGCGCCGGTAAGAAATACCATCCCCACCGGGGTCGACCATTCTACGCGGCGGGGTCCCTCCGCACGCAACGGTCTGCGCTCGCTCCACGACGCGCCTATGCGAGAGCTTGCGTACTCCCCCCAACGCTGTTTCCGGCACTGATCCCGGTAGGGCTTTTCACTCAACTAAACCGGATTGTCATTCGTTTCTTGAATAACAACGTTGTGGATATGTCGGATATTGCGACGGCTTTGCTCGACGCGGAGCGTCGACGGCGGGGCGTCGAAAGCGCCCTCGGGTCTTTGCGTATCGAAGGCCTCGAAATTGATGATGAAACGCGGGCGATCTTCGATCGTTACATCGCCGGCAAGATTTAAATTGATGAGCTTATGCCGAGGCTGCTGGCCCTGCGCTAGCGATGGCGGCCGAGGACCCGTATCTTTATCCAGGAACGCAAACGATTCGAAATCTCCGAGAGATACGTGACCCCGGAGAACATGCAGTATACGAAACGCGCGTTACCGCTGGCCGACTCGTCGAACTCGATATACGCCCGATCGTTGGAGACTTCGATCGAGCGCATCTATAGTCGATCCATAAGCATATCTTCCAAGATGTCTATGCGTGGGCTGGTCAGCTTCGGACCGTCGAGATCGCGAAACCGCGCTCGCCCTTTTTGGCATTTGGACGGTAGCTTGTGTCATCTCTCGATAATCTTACGAAGCAACTCAAGGCGCAAGGACAGCTAATCCGCCTAGCGGCGGATGACTTCGCAATACGAGCCCGGTATTATCTCTGCGAAGTAAACGCAATTCACCCTTTCCGTGAGGGAAATGGTCGCACGCAGCAAGAGTTCGTTCGCGAGCTCGCGCTTAAAGCCGGCCACCGGATCGAGTGGACCACTATTTCGCGTGAACAAATGTATGCTGCTTCAAAAGTGAGTTTCGAACAGGCTGATTCGTCGGGGCTCGCCGCGGTCATCGCCATCGCGATCATTATGCCCGATTCCGAGCGCGCCACCTTGCGTGTTCCATTAGCCGTCGGGCGCGATCGCAGTGGGGTCGCGCAAGAGGCTATAGCGATATTATCGGCCAGAGCTCCAACGGCGCCAATCGTTGAAGTCGTCGGAGGCAATCGCGAGATAAAGTGGCGAGGTGATCGCGACTAGCGCCATGCACGCCGCTATCGCTACGAGTCCGACCTCTCGGACGAAAGCGCAAGAGGTAACACAAGTACACGCAAATGTCAGCGATGCTTTGCAGCCTCGGCCAGGTCGACGACGACAGTAACACTATCGCCGCCGACCATCGTCGTTCGATCGCGCGGCCAGACGACAAGACGATCACATTCGTGGAACCCGGCCCAGGGTACCGGTGTTTTAAGCCTCACATGAACCGATTACCGGTCACGCCCGCGCGCGAAAGGAACGATTGATGTCCACAACCCCGATCAAGCGAAGAGTATTTGGTCTAGAGTACGGTTCCGAAGCAATTCGGCAATTGACGGATGGGTTTTCAATTGTTTACGCAAAGGACGGCGTGCTCATCGGAGAACGGCCCAACGGCCAGCGTTTCGCGATCCGCTCCGAAGCCGACGGCTCCGCGACAATTCTTTACGAGCTCTCATGATCTTGCGGGTAACCGCGTACCAAGAACGCACATACTCGCCGGGCCCAATGGGTCAGGAAAAAGTACCTTTACGCGAGATGTGCTCGAAGGTCGGCGCGAAATCGATCACGCGCTCACCGCCAGCATTTTTAACCCTGATGTTATCGCGCACAAACTAAATCCCGACGATCCGGACGCAGTGGAGCGTAAAGCGGGAGAGGCGGCGAAGACAGCGCACGATGTGGCGTTCGCTAATCGAGATGATTTCGGCATTGAGACTACGTTCACGGTTGTTGGTTTTTGGAAACTCATCGCCAACGTTGAGCTAAAAAGTTATGAAGTAACGATGACTTACGTTTGCAAAAACGACGTGGAGATCGCGGTTCAACGTGTGCAGCGACGTGCAATTCGCGAACATCGCACGGTTCTTCCCGATGTCGTGCGGCGCAGATCTCCGGTTAGTCTCGAGGCGCTCAGCAAAGTTGCACCAACCCTGACGCGGATCGACGTTTACGATAATTCCGGCGAAACTTTGCAATTCGTCTCACGGCTTGAACGAGGGCGCGTCGTTTCCATCGTGACTGATGTCTCCTTATGGGTAGAACAAGCGTTACGTGCTCCATTAGCCGTCGCGCGTGACCGCGCTAGCATCGCTTAAGAGGCAGCGACGTTTTTAACTGCTCGTACTCCAACGGCACGTATCGTCGAAGATGACATGGGAAACCGGGACATACGAGTCGAGGTGATCGCGACCAGCGCCCTGCACGTGGCTATCTCAACGAGTGCGAGTTCTTTCGCGATCGTCGACCGGGTCTTTCGACTTGGCTCGAGCGAAAGCTGAAGAGGTTTCAACGAACTTGCGTCCAGATGTCGTCGATCCATTGCAGCCTCCGCTACGTCGACGAAGACTGTAGCCCTAACGTCATCGACTACGCGTCGCCTGTGGAGCCTTCTCGCTTAACCGTATGTTCGTCATCCGCGTGCCTACTCGATTGACTGATGCGCCGAGTTCCGCCTATTCCTTCGATCTCGCCGGAGCATTCAATTCCATAAGACGAACTGTCGCGAATAATGCGAAGACTCCATCATATTTCATGGACTGATCACAGAGATCGCAGCGAATGCGACTCTTGCGAAGGATTTTAAGCACGACTAGATTTAGCGGCTCCGAATCGAGCTACAACGTGTATAGCGGTCGGACCCGCCGTCGTTGTCTTGCTTGTCATCAAGCAGATCCGGTTACGTGACGATAAACCATTTCCCAATCATTAATTCGTCGGAACACCTCGGTGATGCGGACTCGTATTTTAAACCGTTTTTATGTTTCCAGCCATAGAGCGGCGTCGAGTACGTGAAGCCTGAGGTCGAAGAACAATTCGAGATTCGTAATGTCATAACGGGGAGAGTTAATACGTTACCTACACTACACGAATGGAATTTAACCATGAAGGATGGGCCGATAGATGAGCTCTTGCGTGTGGCCGTCGAGCGTCCGGTTCTCGATCAGCTCGAGATCAAACTCGGATGCGCCTTGGAAGATCGGCTTCTCCCCCGTATGACCAGTAATAACTGGAAAGATGGTAACCTGGACGCGGTCGACGAGACCGGCTGCCATCAGCGCCCGGTTTAACGATAGGCTGCCGTGCGAGCGCAGGGGCACCTCTGAGGTTTCTTTGAGTCGTGCGACGACGTCGAGGCCGTTGCCACTCACGAGGGTCGCGTCCAGCCAGTCGAGGGGAGCGCTCATAGTTGACGACACCACGGTTGCTGGCAGGTTCCTCATCCGGGTGACCCAAGGGTCGCGGACCTCGGAGTCCTGCGCGCTGTCTGCCAGCATCTGCGCGAACAACCTGTACGTGTTGGCCCCGAAGACCATTCGCTGCTCCTGGCTATATTGTGCGAGGCGGTGTTCGAGCAGTTCGGGGCCTTGTTTGCCCCAGTAGCCGCCCCAGTTACCAGTGTGAGAGGCGAAGCCGTCGAGGCTCGAAAAGACATCGAAGGTGTACGTAGCGATCATGGTGCGTCCCCCTGGTCGATCGATCGGTCGCTATTGCGTGCCCTACGATCGCATTCGAAGATTCGGCTGCGGGCTTCCGTGGCGCGCGGACGGAGTACATCGCGACGATTGTCATGCCGAGCGCCTACACGAGCGACGAAGATTTTAGCGGAGCTACCTGCGTCATCTCGTACCTCGGACTCATCGCTGGACCGTCGTCGCACGGGCCGGTTCGTCGCCTAGCGAGGCGGCGGCGAGATCGCCTCGACGGCGCTGAAGGTCTCGAGAATTTCATAGGTATGCGATACGTTCGCGGGAACGAGCCATGAGTCTCCGGCGCCGAGGGTGATTTTCTGACCCTCGATATGCAGGATGGCGCGACCGCGCAACACGTAGCCGACGGTCTCGTAAACGCGCGTCGTCGCTGGTTTTGCCATCCCGGGGTGCTCGTCGCGCCACATCCGCATCGCGCTGCGTTCGCCCGCCACCAGGATGATCTGCCCATCGGCACCGGGAGCGACGCTCGTCGAATCGACCTTCATCGTTTTTATCATGATGCGCTATACCCGCGAGAGTTGATTGCGACGCGCTTCGTCGTTCGTTTGGGTAGGCATGTCGCATGATATCAACCATGCTGCTCGTGGCGATGCCCTGCGAAATCGCATGCCTCACGGGAGCTTGCGAAACTCGCTCCCGCCGATGAATACTTCGGGCCTTTACGAATGAGCGGACTCGCGATCCGGATGCGAATCGACGTTCTCGGAAGGCGCTATCACGCGCGTTCGGAGAGCGACGACGATCTGCTGCACGATGCGGGTGACGTCGAAACGGCGCTCCACCTCTGGTCCGGGCGCTATCCCCACGATACGTGGTTGGCTCCGACGGCGTTCCACCTCGCCCAGCTCTACGCGGTAATTCAAACGCCGGTCGCGCGAGTCCGTGCGGGTGCGGCGTTTCGTTTCGTAGACGCTTCGTTTGGGGCGACGCACGACGCGCACCTCGCACGACTACGCATCGCGCAGGGCTTCCCGGCACTACACGTCGAGTCGCCGCTCGCGTCGCCCACACCGGGAACGTCGCCGCTCCCCGATGCGTCCGCGCCAGTCGCGGGCAGTCCGGCTCCGGCTCCCAGCACGACGGCGAGTCCTCCACCAACACCGTCGCCTTCACCGTCGCCGCTACGCTAAAAGAGAACGAGCGCGACCCTCAAAAGCCGCGCTCTCCCTCGCGATCGTCGTCCGTTAGTTAGCCTGACAATATCGCATCCTGAAAGGGGCATTTTCGAGACTGACGATGTCTCAGACTCTTCGTCATTTTACCGGATGATCGAGCTGCGAAACTGGGCTATTGTCGGGTTTAATGCTCGGCCATCCCCACGCATACCAAACGACAAGTAGCGTGAAGACGACTTCAATTAATCCAAAGAGTTGATAAAAAGCCCAGCCTCCGGGAATCGTTAAAAACTCGATCAGAGTATAAATCGTGCCGAATCCGAGATTTAACCCGCGACTCAAGCGCGGCTTTAGGGCAAGAGAAAGAAAGATCATGGCAGCGGGGATGGCCAGCATCACTGATGTGCCGAGTAAGACGGACTGGGACGCAGCTCCGAGGGGGCCCATGCTGCCTTGCATCATGCCTTGAACCGTGCCCGCCTGATACAGTTTGAAATAATCGGCGTAGATATAACAAAACATCACGCTCGTCCACAGCGCCGCCAGTCGGAATCTCACGTGAACTTTGATGTCTTCCAAGACCGCCCCAGTCTTCAATGCGTCCTCTTTTTGCGTGGTAATGGTCCGCCAGTAATCGCCAGAGTGCGGAGTTTGAAGGGCGAAGCGCCGCCGTTGTGCCTGCCGTAAATAGCGCAACGCGAGCAAACGGCAGTGATGGCCTTCGCAGTTTAAATGGGACGTTTCGACTTTGCTTCGCTCAATATACAGTGAGCCGTCCTTCTTGTTTCGTATCCGCGGGTTCATGAATTAAGTTGCGGCTCTTTTGATTGCTCACGGCGCCGGCTAAGGGTCGACGTTTAACCACGAGCAGCGAGACTCGCTCGCGATGCTGTTCATGCAGCTGCAGCACTAGGGTAACATCATCAACTCAGTCTTCTGGGGCTTTTGGCTGCTGCCGTTTGGAACGCTCGTAATCAGATCGCCTCGGGATATGGCTGCTGATCAATGGTTTCGCTCATCTCGCAACAAGCAGCGTTGGTTTGCTCTTTCCTCAAAAGTTCGAGGTCGTCGACAGCGTCGCTCACCCGGCTCTACTCGGCGAAATTGGCATCATGGAAACGTAGCTCCCCGGAACGGGCGGACGCTTACGGCGAAATGCTAGTCGAGACTGGATACCACGCACGGCGTAACTTACGTGCGAAGAGAAGATCTGGAGATTCGGAAGAAATAATTAGATCGACCTGTCGCGAAGAACGCAGCGTCATGATCATCGAGACGTCACACTTACGCCTACGGCCATTAATCGACGCTGACATGGAGCCGTACCTCGCCATGGCGGCCGATCCAGAGGTGACGCGGTTCGTCTCGCCCGCACCCATACCACGCGCTAGCGCCGAAGCGGCGGCAACCCACAATCGTCGGCAACTCGCGACCAAGGGCTATGGCTACTGGGCGATTGAGGTGAACGGTCGTGCGTCGTTTGCTGGAATCATTCTGCTACAGGACGTGAAGTTTACGGCAGCTTTCACACCCGCGATTGAAGTCGGCTGGCTCTTACCGCGCGAACATTGGGGTAACGGCTACGCGACCGAAGGTGGACGCGCCGCGCTCGATTACGCCTTCACCATCATGAAGATAGACGAAGTCGTCGCGCTTACAGCCGCAAGCAACATACCATCACAACGCGTGATGCAACGTATCGGCATGACGCACGATTCGCGCGATGATTTCGATCATCCGAACGCGCTCGGGCCCTCGCTCCAGCGCTGCGTGCTCTATCGTTTCCATCGACGATTGTTATGACAACGCCATGTGCGAGAGTTTTTAACGCTACGCTTGAATGCGAGCTGCTTACGCGTCAACGATTCAGGACCCAACGAGGCATTTTTCACGATCTTCGACTTTCTCGAAGGCTGGTATTATCCAGATCGTCGGCACTCGGAACTCTGCTATCTTTTAACCAATAACTACGAACGTCGGATGAGCAACGCGGCGTAATGTCAAACCAACCTCGCTCCACGAAACCGACCCAACATCAGTACTCCACGTCTGTTTCGGCAAGGCGTCAGTATAAACGGGTGCCGAACGAATGATGTTTGACTCCCCTGCCTCCCGGAAGCTGGACCAAAGTCGTGAGGCGGGACGCGCTTGCTGCGCCGTTCGACCTCGGTCCGATACGTATTGGTCGCGATGGAGAACAGCCATGGTCGGGCCGCGTTCGCATCGCGCAGACTGCCAACATCGCGCGAAGCACGAGGAGCGTATCCTGCAGCGCACCGTCAACGTCGTGCATTGAACCGAGCATCTGATCGTAGTGCGCATGGAGCTCGACCCGGTGACGTTCGACTATTTCAGCTAATTCCGGACGGGAGCCGGAACCCGGATCGCTCAGGGCTGCTCGACGATTAGCAACGTGTGCCCGCTGGGATCGCGGAACCAAAACATCGGCGGCACCGGGACGCCCATGCGCGAGATCTCGTGATCCACATCCACACCAAGGGCCTTGAATCGCGCGTACGAAGCTTCGATGTCGTTCGTGGTCAACGTAATACCGGTATTCACCGGCGCGATCGGGTCGTTGCCGGGTGGGGGCGCGATGGCGATGCCGGTCGTTCCCTGCGGCGGATAGACTTCGACCCAGCGACAACCCGCACCGAACGTGGTATCGGTCTGTTTCTCGAAGCCGAGCGATTCGTAGAACGCGATGGCGCGGTCTTGTTCGCGCGTTGGGATGCAAACCAGCGAGATTCGGTTAATCGGGGCAAACTTGACTGAGTTCATGCTTTGAACCTCCGAATGGACGAGAATCTACCCTTTACGACTTCCGTCGAAACGCGAACTCATCGGTCTCATCGCTTATTTCAATGTCTCGCAGTGCTTGCCAACTCTTGGTCGCAAAAGGCAAACTGGGTGGGATACCTTCCCAACGTAGTACCTGGTCCGCTGCAACGCTAATTCCTAGTAAATGCGAATTATCTGCATCGACGTCGACGTCGACGTCGTCGACGGTGAGGCGGATGCCCGTTTCGCCGCCAGCGAGTAAGATCTCGTGTGCTCCAATGAACGTGATTGTTGTCGGCGATCCCGTCGGGGCGACTTCAATCCAGCGCTGACCGGATTGCGGCATCTGGACAAGATGTCGAGACGCACAAGATTCACCCGGAGAACGTAATCCTTTACGATACCGGTCGCAATAGTGAGATATCAACGGAGCCTGAACCCGCCGTCGCAGCGACGACTTCGCGATGTGTTGCCCACGTACGATATCCGCGAGATCAATACGCTCGATCGTGCGGATTCCCCGGATATCGCGCGAGCGCGACCCGATCTTCCACTGGTGTTACTCTGGCCGCTCATGACTGTTCGCTCGTCGCCGCTCCAGCGGGTCCTCCGTACGATGGTCGGTTCGCAGATCGGGAACCGCGCGCTCCTGCCTTCGTGATGTCTACATATCGCAGACATTGTAACGATCGAACGTTCGTCGAAGAATAACTCCGCGTGTTCGTCTCGGCCGCGTTCCTCACACCCGCGCTCGCGGCGCGTCGTCGAGCGTACAGACGCTTCCCGCGTTATGAGTGCCGCGATGATTGAAAATGCTGAGGCCATGGCGCGAGAGACCTATCGCTTCGTTCCGTCGTCTGCACCTGCGGCGAAGTGATGTGGAGCCGTCGTACTTTAGATCGAGCCACGCGCGGGCGTAACGGCAGCGGGTTCGACGGCGTGACCGCAGATCGCGTGCTGCGGTTCGGCGTAGCGATTAGCGAAGATCTTTTGCACCGTCTTGCACGGAGAGTTCGAGCCGATATCCATCGAGATCGTGGAACCAGATCCCGACGTTCGGCGATCCTGCGGCTTCGGGCCCAATCTCGTCGCCCGGGTCTTCGACGGCGACACCGTTTTCGAGAAGATGCGCGAGCGCCGCGCGCAACATCGTGACGTTCGCGAGATGAAACGAGACGTGCCCGATCGTCTCGGGTTGTGGTGTTCCGCGAAAGAGCGCGATTGTCACGCCGTCACTTCCGACGGCAACGCCACCATCGTATTCGAACTCTTCGCGCATCCCGAGATTCGCAACATACCAATCCGCACTAGCCCGTGGATCCTTGACCGCGAGCCCGAAGTGCCCGACGGTTCCGATCGTGAATGATTCCTGTTTCTTTGCCATACCGTGTCATACCCGAATCGTCGTCCCTCGCACTCGGACTGCGTCTTCGACGTGGATACGATCAGAACGCGACCTCACCCGCAACCTCGCGCCAATGGTTACTGCGAAAATCAGTAAGAGTGCGAATAGGGCCACGACACGTCGAGCCAATGATTTTCGTGCGCGTGGCCAGTCCCTTGAACGACCAGTTTCGACGTAGACAGCGTTCCGCGCGATCTAAGCATGATCGACCACAGCCGATCAGCACGAGGGATGATGATTGCCGACTACGAGCCTGCTTGTCCGGTGAAGCGCAGTAGCTCCGCGAGTCCGGACCGGCCGCAATGCATTTTTCTCGCAATGGTCATCGGCTCATTGCGACGCAAATCGATACCCATTTAACGGTTTCGCTTCGAGCGGTGCGCTTCCGTTCGTTTGCCCGAGTCACTTGGCCAGCGCCTACTGATACGTGATTAAATCCGGTTGCGGTGTAAGCCGCATGAGATCGCTAGGTTCGAACATTTTCACGTCCTGCTGGTAAAAGAGCTTTAATCCGTTTGCGAAGCGGCGATCTCGCGTCGCGAGTTTTTTATACTGAACCAGTTTGAGTGAACGCCCCCCAAAGCCGTCAATGTGGAACGTCGTGGCGAGCTCGGGCAGCGCGCGCACGTCACTTCGATGCGCGATCATGTCCGGAGTGAATTGATGGATCACGAAGAGCTTTTGCGGTAGCCGATCGCGTCTGACGATCGCGGCGAGATAGGCTGCGACCGCATTAACTTCGCTTGCGGTCGTGCCGCCGATCGTCGTGCCGGGCACTTCTTTTGCACCCATTTCCCATTCCGGATCGAGCGCAAGACCGACGTCCGGTTCGCGGAGGAGTTTCTCGAAGCGTCGCACGAGCGGTAAGAAGCGCTCGCGGCCCGGTTGAATGTCGAGCACGAGAAGACCAGACATTTTCCGAACCGCGGCGAGATAGGCTCGAGCGTGAGCAAAGTCTGGTGGACCATGGTAGAGGGCGCTTCCACCCGGTGCGCTTTGCGCGGAGACGACGATTTCTTCAAATGCAGGCGTCACGCGCCGTCCAAATCGTGCGTAGGCTTGGGTCTGTCGTTTGAGCCGCTCGCTCACGCCGTCCAACGCACCACTCCCGAGCACTCCCATGGCCGGCACGCCCGGTTGGCCGTAAAAGGCGACGACGCGCCGCGTTGGAAAAAGTGCCTCCCGTGGAAGGCTGAGGGCTGCTCGGGGTTGCGATGGTGTGGGCGACGCTTTCCGCGGCGTCGATGGCGAACACGCGCTCAGCATCGCGAAAGCGAGCGCACCCGAGCGCACGGCACGTGTTGCGATACAGACAAATGGTGACTCGAAATGCGGTGTGGGCATTCTGTTCCGGTTGACCCGAACGAGATCGATTTCCCACCTGGTTCGCGGCGCTTTTGTGTACGTGCAAATCAATGGGATCGGCCCTGAAATCGGAGCCAGGAATTACTGTGGATTTACGCCGATGAAGGCAGATGGGACATCCACCCATGCGAACGAGTCAATTCAACGAATTGTAGATCGTCCAAATCATCGCCGAGTACGATGCCGGAGCGTCGATGGAAGAGCTCGCGCGGCGTAACGGCGTGTACTCAAACACGATTCGCCTCTGGCGATCGAAGTACGCGGGCATGAGCGCAAGCGGCTACCAACAGCAGCCTTGGTCGCCCACAGAAGGAAATCCAGCAGAGGGGCTGCAGTCGCGTGGAAAACTCTGCTTCGACGTGATTCAAAATCTTTTGCATTAACCTCGACCCTTTAAGAGTTGCCAGCGCAACGGCCGGTTCCTATCCGAGTTTTCAAAGTTTCCGCGCGGTAAGGACAGTTGCACAGGCAAGCTCTAGCTGTTTCTCCATGGATAGATCTGCAGCGAATGCCTGACTAACCAATGACA
The DNA here is from genome assembly GCA_031420415.1 of Vulcanimicrobiota bacterium. Classification (GTDB taxonomy): domain Bacteria; phylum Vulcanimicrobiota; class Vulcanimicrobiia; order Vulcanimicrobiales; family Vulcanimicrobiaceae; genus JANYGA01. The sequence continues at coordinate 12,520 of JANOMT010000048.1, read as the reverse complement.
TTGGAGGAACAAGAAACTCAGATACGCGCATGGAAAGAAAGTCGTCTCGCGTTTTACCGCTCAGACCCTGTGCCCAGCTATTCAAAATCCAGTTGACCGTCCACACGGGGTGAGTACTCGGATAAACCGTCACATCTATTACCTCAAATTCGCTCTCAAAAAGCCTTCGGATGCCCTGAGGTGTCGCATTGAAGTAATGATGGGGATAGCCGTGAAGTGGTTGTAAAAAAGGGATAGAGCAAAAAAGCTCACCTCCTTTTTTCAGGACACGTGCGATCTCCGACGCACATTTAAAAGGGTCGCGGACATGTTCGAGAACCGCGACCGAAATTACCGCATCGAAAACATTATCATGAAACGGAAGATATTCGCCGAGTCCGAGTACATCTGTCGTATCATAATCAACTATCTCGAAATTTACGACGTTGGGGTAGTATGTGTCCCTCTTGCCGGCACCGCAATCAAGAAGTAGACCATCTTCGTATTTTTCAATCAACGCATGTACAGTTCCGTCGTATCCGTTTGACGAAATGTTCTCGGTATCGGCTATTTGTGTCTCGTGGCGAAGGGCTTCCGTGATGTAGCTAACCTTCCCGCTATCAGTCCAAAGATGTTGCATGTCGGTGCGGAGAAATTGCCGTAGCCGGTCCATTTTTTGTCGCCTAATTTGGCCCAAATCATGTGTTTTATCCGCTAAACGTCTTCCTTCACAATTTCCGAAAAGGTCGAAATGGGCGCGGCCCGACAAAAAGTCACCTTTATTAACAGCCGCGAGCACATCTGGATTAGCGCGTAAATAGCGTCCTTCATCGAAATTCGCAACCGTTACTATTTCGTCCATCCGGAGAACAACAGGCTTCATGTTAACGAATCATCATTCAAATGGCCAAATGTGTCCTCCCAAAATTGAAAAACGCTTGCCAAAAGAATCGGCATCCTTCGTCACCGAGGGAGCGATGAGCTCCGAGACATAGCCCTACTCACGTCTCGTACACGCAACCGCGCACCTCGATGAAGCGAAACGTTCATCAAACAAAAGTGTGCGGGCGTTCTTGAGTCTCACGCCGTGAACTCGAGCGTAAACGGTCATTGGTGCGGGTTTTCGTGGACGCAGAAACGAGCGCTATAGTCGCAAATAAAGTTTAGAATGGCCGAGTCTCAACGCAGTTCGCGCTTATGCGCTTTGTTGACGACGCGACGGACCGACACAATAAGCCGCCGCGGTCCTGGAGGATCACCGAATATTAATCGATCGCAAGATCAAGATTGATGGCAAGGCCATCCTTACCTAAGCGAAGGCGGCCGTTATTATCGTGCACGATGAACCTTTCGGCGCGCAAATCTTCCCGAATTTTGGTCGCCAGAGATACCATCACAACGTCGTGGAGTTCATCGCCCAGCCATACGTTAGGAACGATCGGTCCTGGTTCATGCATCGGAGTGAGTTTGTCGTCCGGCTCTGCATGAGCGCCGCAAAGAACACGATACTAGCGGCGAGAGCTTTCTCTCATATCGCCATCGGCAACGCAAGCCTTACAAGTCAAGTGCGAGAGATCAATCGCGTCGCGGGTTGCCCGGTCCATTTCTTTCTTCACGGGTCCCTTGAGATGGAAGACGAGCGAACCGAATTTTTCTTTCGAGTAACGGAAGCTTGAGCGAGCGCCCGAGCTCATCGTTGAGATCGATCAACAATTGTTCCCAGCTCCAAAAGATGCCCGACATGTTGGAAAACTTGCGTTATCTCAGCATCGCATCCGGTGTTTTGCGGCGCAGCGGTGAACATGCGTCAGTGTCGCCAGCCGAGATGTTTGGAAGCTGCGCGAGGTCGCCGATGAAGATAGCACCGGCACTCTGACGCTCGATCCGGCGCAGCATCGTGGCAGCCGATTCGAGCGAGAGTATCGACGTCTCGTCGAGAATGGCGCGTCTTCCAGCGCTTGCCCACACGCGGTGTTTACCGAACGAATTCCGGCTTTAATCCCGAGGTTTTCCGCCGCAAGCTGGCTCGTTGCGAACCCGGCGATCTCGCGCCCAGTGATCTCGCAATACCGGCGTTGATGGCCATGAGCGTCGACTCCCCGTGCCGGCATCGCGCTGCATCATGGGAAAGCGGTATTCGAGAAGAACGAAGACTCGTAGTTGGTGGCTGCTAAAAGTAACATTAGAGCGCTATTCTCTGCGCTGTCGGCTCCCAAGTTTATGGAGAGCGCGGCAACAGGGGCGTGTAACAACGCGGCGTCGCCCTAAAAAGCGCTTCCCCGTCCCGAGGCCCGGATGCCCGCGACGAAGCAGTTGACGCGCTCGGCGTCCACGACATAGTCGGGAAACCAAACGGGTGCCGTTTTCCAAGCTCTTCCTGGATACGCGATTGGCGTTCAAAAAAGTTAGCCAAAATGATGCTACAAGCTGTCTCCACCTCCCCGTACTCGGCGTGGTCGGTTGGCACCGAGCGACGAACGTCGCAGCGGTCGGCTTTTGAGATACCAAACCTAACACATAAATTCCCTCGCATCTGGGTACTGCGCCGTAATAAGCTACCAGCTCGACGATATCGATCTCTTCGGGAACTCAAAAGCGCATGGCGACGATAAGCAGACATGTGGTTGACGGTGAACGATATTGTCTGGATCTACGTTGAGAGTTTGTCTATGCTGCGCGAGTCAATGAAGACCGAAATTTTATTTTAAAAGGACGAATATGATCAAAACATTTGCGACCGCTCTTCTTGGGTTGAGCGTCATTGCAACCGCGACGCCCGCTTTTGCAAAAGTTATTAACATTGAAGCGAACGGTCAGACCTTTGCGTTCAAACCGGCCGTCGTCATGCTGAAAAAAGGCGAAGCGACCACGCTTCATTTCAAAGCGACGCCGGGGGCGCCGCACGGCCTCAACGTGCCGGCCCTCGGGATTAAGAACCTCGTGATCACGCAAGCCGGAGCCAATGTTGCCGTCAAGCCGATGAAGGCCGGCACGTACCCCGCGCCTTGCACGATCGTTTGCGGGGTCGGACACTCGCACATGGCGATGAAATTCATCGTAAAATAACGTAGCTTGTTTAATTGATTTTCGATAGGCGTCATCTCGATGAGAGATGTCGTCTATCGTTTCCGATACCCCATGTCGGCACGAGAAGCAGAAGCCAATCAAGCGGAAGTTAGCTTTCCCTACTGCTTTTGAACACGAACGCAAGTACTCAATCCGTTGGTTTAGAGGTGTCTCAGATAAATATTGTTCTGGACACTCACTCATCGAGAGTACGCTTCACCATTTTTGACGATTCCATGGACACATGGACCTAGCCGTGCGAAGAGACCTCCACTTCCAACCAAGTCGAGTAACGTTACCAGTAAAGCTTTTTGTTTTGAACGCGCGGAAGACTATGAAGTCACTCAAAACGTGAAATTATTGGCATTAAAAAGCACCTCTTTTGGAAACATCACGAGTTGCGTGGTACGAACTGGGAAAGCCGAGTGTGCTTCGTGTCCATTTTCATGGAAGGTGTTTCACGATCGTGCACGTCGCCGATGCGAACGCGCTGCCCCAATCGATCGGATTGCCGCTTTCAACACCACCGAGCCAAGGTAGGGCCGTGAGATTCGTCTGAGCGAGGCTAAGGGGAACTCCGGTCTGAGAGACATAGAAATCGGCGGCAACCTCAAAGGATTCATCGAGATAGGCGTGCCCCATGTCTCGGTGCGGAGCGAACGGCGTCGCATCGAACCATCGTATCGGTACTGCAAACGTCTGCGGCGTTTGTCCAACGCGTAGTCGCCCATCGCCGCTGTAGCATGCGGAGATTCGCAACGCTTGATCCCCACTATTTGAGTAAATCGTGATCTTCTTGGCGTTTTCCTGAAGTTGCGGAAGCTTCGCTGAGAATAAGTCATCATCAAGATCCCCGGCAAAGAGTGTCATCGACGCAAACGGAGTGCCCACGTATTGGCTCAGCGCCTGCGCGACTGCCGACGACCCAAGGCTATGAGCTACGATCGCGATGTCGGCCTGCGTATTTAGCCTTTCGAGACGATTGAGTTCATTGACGAGGTTCGTGGCGACGCTCGTTTCAACGTTCTTAACGTCTTGAGCGTACTTCGAAGCTCTATGCGCGGATGGCCAGGAGTACACGAGCACGACGTCATGTTGCTGGCCAGACTCGTAGGCTAGCCGAGCAGACGTTGCTGCCGCTCCCGCAAAGTCCGTGTTGTAGCCATGCACGAACAGAAGAATCCGCGGGCGATGGCCGGTCACGCTCTTGAGATCACGAGAGATCTTGTTGAGCAACGTCTCGCCACCCGTCTTCCCTTTTCCGATCATGGTAATCGTCGTTGCAAATGCGTCATCTTCCATTTCCGGTGGCGCGGTACACGTCCAGTTCGTCGCTGCAGCACACTTGCCACTCGGCTTTGCTGGTGGCCCGAGAGCGACCTTACCGACGAACGAACCGAACGATGGCTCGAAGTCCGTCGCAGCAGTATTCGCAAAACCACTCGATGCGGAAGCGCGGTCAGTAATAAAGTACATGACCTTTGACGCATAGCGATTCCGTTTGATACCGTAGTTGTTGTCGACAACACGCGATGCGGTAATCGACAGATTTATCGTCGACGTGCTACCCGATACGTCTATAGCCGCGATTTTCGTCTGACCGCCCAACAGCCTCGAGTCGTTGCCGCCCGAGTACCCTTTCGCACGGATCGTAATAAATGACCACTCACCTCCTGGAGTGGAGCAACGATGACGAATGCGCCCGAATCGTCGGTTTGAGAGGAAGCGACAAACTGTCGGGAGGTTAAAAAGTTCGCGTCTTCGCCGTCACCAATATAAAGCGAGACAGAGAAGTTTACTGCTTAAATGCCCGCTACCGATACCATTCCCGCGAACACCTTGGGCGTATCGGCCCACGCAGGTCGCAAATTCAGTATGATAACGAGCGCACAGAACGTTCCTAATCGATAGATGTTCATAGCGTGTCGTCCCCTTTCCTAACGTGCTGAAAAGATCCATCATCAGAAGCTTCCTGACGGCGCTCGAGCAAAAAGCAACGATCGGCACCAAAAAGGTGCACGATGCCGCTTGCCGTGTTCACGGCGACACCCGAAGGACCGGCCGCGTTTAGAAAGGTGTCGAGTTCGCTCGATTTGAGCGAGGAAATCGGCAGTTCAGCAGAGCGCCCATCAACGTTCAAGACGTCTATCTCACTCTGGATATGAGCGTGATCGGCAAAGACGCTTGTGAGCCAGCCTGGTCCTATATATGCGTGTTTTGCGAAGTTCCGAACTGCGAAGAAGCCTCGGTACTCCCCGTCATCGAGAGGAAGACCATCGATTGCGAAATTTAATAATCGACGATGATTCGGCCCAGCTAGAGTGGCTAGGGCAGCGCGCAGTGCTATCGCGAGATTCTTCGCTTGGCTGTCGGTCAGCGATCCGTCTCCACCGACGGTAACCGGTGCAACGTCGACCCAATCGATCACGTTAGCGGCACAGTCAAGGAGCGCAAGCCGCTGCTGCAAAGTCCTCGTCTTGGGTTTTTGACCTTTTACCAACTAGCGCCGTATCGCGACTGCGGCAGCCGTCGGATGTTCATTGACTACGCACATGTTTTCAGCGACGGCCTCGAGCTTCGTGCCGATCTTGTACGACCGTAACTGCCCCCTCCCCGGAACGAGATGAACCGGAAGCGTGGGCTGTCCGAACGCGGCCGTCAATACCGTTTCGATTGTGCCTTATTGATTTGCGTAAACCGCAGGGGTTGGAACCGCTCCAGTCCCGTTTGCAGCGTCGTCGAATTGTATTATGCGTACATATCCGGCACCTCTCAGATCAGGTGGTGGAACGCGACTAGCGTCGAGCGTGTCCATCTTTATCGCCGGCACCTCTGTCGTCCCGAGCGATTTGGCAATTGTGGTGTGGACGTAATCCACGTTTTCCCCAAGCGTGGTCGGCGTTTGGGGGGCGTTCGTAATGACCGTTCCCGATTGGCGTACGATGCCAAGTACCAAGCCGCTCGAAAGCGCGTACAACGGTCCACCGCTGAAGCCCGGGTTCGATGGCACGTTGAACTCAAATTGATCGGGAACGCTGGAAGCGGGCACGAGCACTAGGCCGTTGCCGGTTTGATTCGCAATGTATTGGTCGAAAGGCGTGCTCGGGATCGCACCATAGAGAAGGCCGATCCCAAATGAAGCGAGGCCAACAGGAACGTTTGGCACGAATTTAGCCGCGAGACAGGCTGGTTTGACGATCTGGCCGCCAATTGGAATGCGTACGATCAGGATGTCGTGCTCAAAATCAGGTTCTCCGAGAACTTCCCCGGATACGATGATCCCGCTGATAGGCAGATGCACCGGAATAAAATCGGTAGGCGACAGGCGGAAGTTGGCGGCTCCGCCCGACGTAGCCGGTACATGTTCGTTGTCCGCCCAGCGCGCGTGATCGATTACGTGAGCCGCTGTCACGATGTAACCGAACTGCTGGTCGCGCGCTACGACGAAGCCGGTGGTCCGCTCGTCTCCTTCGACGAGCACGATACTCGCACGAGTCGCCATAAACGACGCGTTCGGGTCAGGTTCACCAAATGCCGGATGCCCGGAGAATAACGTCACCGTGCCAACAACAAGCAGTAGCAAGACCACACGGACGAAAAAGCGCATCATGATGCCTCACCAGGGCGAAACGATGTCGAGGCCTTGACGCAGACCCTCATGCAGATTGAATCGTAAAAGAATGTGTCAGTGTTTCGTACGCTACCATCAACAAAAAAAAAACGACAAGTACCTGTTTATATTACTCGATGACGCAGACTTGTCATTTTTTAACTGATGGAACAGCAAATTACTACCTCGAGATGTAGTTTGAGTTTTGCGACACCTTAAAAGCCGACACCTAAGTAACACTTCTTTTAATTTTCGCGAAGATCCACGGGACATCGAAACTTAACGCATTCGACGACATCGCTATAGCAGAAACGTAGGAGTGCCTCATAAAAATCGACGTGACTAGGGTTTAACACTAGGTCGCAATGCGTCTTGAAGAGCTTCGTCGATCGTGCGTTGCCTCGGATACGCCGCGCCTCCTGTTGGGATCGGCCCTGAAATCGGAGCCAGGGATGACTGTGGATTTCCGCCGATGAAGGTAGACGGGAGATCTATCCATGCGAAAGAGTCGATTCACCGAATCGCAGATTATCCAAATCCTCGCCGAGTACAATGCCGGAGCGTCGATGGAAGAGCTCGCGCGGCGTAACGGCGTAACGGCGTAACGGCGTGCACGCAAACACGATTCGCCTTTGGCGATCGAAGTACGCAGGCATGAGCGCAAGCGACTTATCACGGCTCAAAGAACTTAAGGCCGAGAACGCGCAGATGCAACGGATCATCGCTCGGCAGACCACGAAGATCGACGCGATCAAGCAGCTCATGCGGAAAAACTCTTGGAGCCTTCCCGGCGAGCCGAAGCCGTGAAAGACTGAATAGAGGTCGGCTTGAGCCAACGAGAAGCGTGTAAGGTAGTTCACGCACGACGCCGCTCGTTGAGTAAACCTGCGGCGACGAAAGTACAAAGCGATGCAACAGCTGCAATGCGGCTAACGCAAGTCGACCAGATACACGCCGATCACGCTTGCCGTCGGCTTTACTACCATTACGAACGCGATGTAATTGACGGCGACGAATATATGAATTACAAAGCTTTCCGGCGCAATTATCGCCTCGTCCGATTACAAATGGGACGTCGACGGCGACGAGGCCGAGCGAAGATCGTTCGCGGTCGTAGCTTACGTCGAGCGACGAGACCGTTCGAAGGTTGGACCTTGGATTTCATCCAGGACCGCCTCTTCAATGGCAGATCATTTCGCGGTTTAACGATGATGGACGAATTTACGCGAGTTGATTTCGCCCTCGAACTGAACTATTCGTTTTCCAGTAAATGCGTGATAGATTGCTCGACGATGTCGCGCGAGAATTCGGATATCCGAAATATGTGCGAGTCGACAACGGGACGGAGCTGACTTCAAAAATAATGCAAGAGTGTTCTGAACAACACGACGTGGAACTGCTCTTCATCCAACCCGGAAAACCGACGCAGAACGCGTACATCGAATCGTTCAACTCCCGCGTTCGCGTCGAGTTCCTCAACGCTCATTGGTTTCGATCGCTGATCGAAGCGCGAACCGCAGCCGGCGAGTGGCGCCACGCTTATCACACCACGCATGCCCACCGCGCTCAACTATATGACCCCTCAAGAGTTCCTCGCGACGTACGAAGCTATCCAATTTCCACAGGAACCCCGGCCCCATAACGGGGCCGATCCCATCACGTCTTCGAAAATCTTCGCGCTTCGCGCCCACGAATGACGCGCCGCCGCGGCGGCGACGGCCTTGCGATCGGAGGCGTACGCGTTCGACTCGACGAGATGGCGCAGGGTGCCGCGCAACTCGTCGTCGTCCTCGTCCACGGCCCATCCGGTCGGTACCGTGTCGCTCCACAAGCCGCGCACGAGGCGAACGAACTTGGAACGTCGTTCGCGTAGGCGGCGTAAGCGGAAAGCATCGGGTATATGAGAGCCGTGCCGACCGCCGCCGCTTCGAGGCCAATCATCCCGAACGCCTCCATTCGCGTCGGTGCGACGAAATAATCATGTTTGCCGAGCAGTGCGAAGCAATCTCGACGATTCAGTAACCGCCCATCGCACACGAGGTTCGGCGCGTCGGCGAACGCGTGGGGAGGGTCGCCGACAGACTTGAGCGTGAGCCGGGCGCGCGTATCGCCGACGAATTCTGCCGCGAATGCCCGCGCGAGCAGCGCGATGGCTTTGGGCCATGGCACGCCGTAGACCGAGTGTCGTGTCGTAACCGCGGCGGTGAGTTCGCTTGAAAGAATTCCGAGCGACGACCGCGCGTTGAAGAGGCCATCTCACAGAATTCTCACGACCGCCGCCATTGCCTGAGACCCCGCGGCGCTTTGTCGCAGCGGTATAGCGCGCCTTACGGGCAACCCCGAGAAACGCGATAAACCGGGCGAACCTCAGCGCGCCCATCGTCGTCGAGATTGTGGCGCTCGCCGCCAGTGCCGGCTCGCGCGCGCAGTTTCACATTCGCCGGCGACCTAAATAGCGAGTTTTTCCGATGCCATCTTCGCGCCATCGAGCCGAGCCTTGATTTTTTCAAATGCAATATCTCGTGCGAGGTCAGGTGAGCCGTGCTTGGGCTTTACGTCGATGCTAAAGGGCGAGAAACCGCAGTCGTCGGTCGCGCCGAGTTGATCTTTTGGAATGTATTTTGCCGCGAGCATGAGATCATCGCATACCTCCTGTGCGCTTTCGACCCGCGGATCGAGCGGATTAATCACCCCGATAAAAGCCACTTGCTTGACGCCGTTCGCATCGCGCCGGATATTTTCGCCAATGCTCTTGTAAACGCGTTCCTTATCTTTTTCACTTGCGAGTTGCATGAGAAAATAGCCCGCGTTCATCTTGAACATGCTCGGCAGCATCTGCGTGTAATCGACTTCTGCGCTGTGCACGGAATCGCAGTCGCCGCCGGGGCAGGTATGAATGCCGATGTTCACGCGCTCTTCAGGCGTGAAGCGATTGAGGACGCGATTATTGAGATCGACGAACGTCTGGAGCATGTCGCGCCCGGTCCATGGGTTACGAGGGTCTTTCTTGAGTGAGAGTCGACCTTCGGTGAAGTCGATCGAGACGCGTTTAGCACCGGCTGCAAAGCACTGCCGAATATCTTTTTCGGCTTCGTCGACGAGATCGTCATGAAACGCAGAGCGCGAATAGTCCGGTAATTCGGTGTCAAGCGGATAGAGCAACATTAACATCGACGGCGCGATGACGGCTTGTTTGAGCGGTTTGGTTGCTGTTTTCATGGCTAATTTAAGATATTCGGAGGCATAGGTCTTGTAACGAAACGGACCGCCTGTGAGGCGAGGCAATTGCCGATGGTGCCCGTCGTCGAAAATCGCAAAAAACTGCCCTTCGCCGTCTAAATGTTCGCCAAGCCCCGTGCCCGCTAAGGTGTCGGTCAGCGGATACGTTGCGAAGCTCGAAGCGCGCTGTTCCCCGTCGGAATTGATCGGTGAGCCTGTCGCTTCCATGCGCTTAATAGAATCGTTGGCCGCGGCGTCTTGTTCGGCCGAGAGTTGCTCTTTCGTGATTTTTCCCAAATCGTACTCGGCGATCGCCGCCTGTAGTTTAGCTGGCCGGGGCAGTGACCCAACGGGTTCGGTCGGAATCGGCATGGAGTGCTTTCATTTTTGGAAAAAAAGTAGAAGAGATGTCTTGTGGAGGCCGGAGTATCGTTCGCCGAGCAGATGACGTTCCGGCGATAAGTCGCACGTGCGGAGTAGTTTTGCGAGTTGCTTCGGCTGTTGCTGAGACGCCGCTAGTCGCAAATGAGCATGACCCGGCGTCCCGGACACTCGCATAGCCCCGGCGTAAAGCCGACCATGAGTTCGAAACGGATGCCCTCTGGCGGATAGGCGCCGGAGAGTAGAGCCGAGCACAGATTGCTCGGGAACGCAGAAGTCATCCAGCATCGCTAGAGACGTGGCGTCGCAAGTATGGATCGGCTGCGTCGAAAATAAACACCAAACTGAGTATGGTGGCGGCCCTCGAGGAAGAGAATCGGCGGCTTCGCCGAGAGAACGCAAGTCTGCGCGGAGATTGGGAGATCTAAAAAAACCGCCGCGTTCTTCGTGGAAGAGCCTCGGTAGTCTATGCGTTTGTCTAGGAGTAGAGAACGCAATAGCACTTTTTGCGTACATTGCACCCTCGTATAATCGCAAACGTCGGCAGCGCCGTGCGGCGATTCTTACGGCACGGCACTCTTCCATGACCCGCCGTCAAACGTTTCGCAACAGAACTCTGTTCTGCAGGTACGGTCCGCTTTAAAACGCGACTTGACGAATACGAGCCGACAGTCAAGGCGGCTCGCTTTCGTTCGGAGAAAAAACACCCGACTCGTTCGTCGTTAATGCCAGGCAAAGCGGAATGTCGTACCTTGAAGAACGACTTCGTTTGAACCAACGCGTCGCACGCTTTAAGCAGAGACGCTTCCGGTGGACGGCTGCCGCTCTCGCAGTACATGGAGGAAAGAAAGCCACATGTTCCAACAGCTGTTGACCCCGGTCGCTGGCGCCTTGCTCCCGTCGTTCTTCATCGCCACCTTACCCATCGTGACGGTGCTCGTCATGCTCGGAATTTTGCGGCGTCCCGCTTGGCAGGCGTCGCTCGCCGGACTCGTCGTCGGACTCGTGGTTGCGATCGGTCCGTGGCATTTTCCGATCGGACTCGCGTTCGCGGCGGTTGGCAACGGTGCGACGTTCGCGGTCTGGCCCGTGATGTGGATCGTCTTCAACGCGTTGCTGCTTTACAATATTGCGGTCGCATCGGGCCGCTTCGACGCGTTTCGCGAATGGATCCTAGCCCACTTACCCAACGACCGTCGCGTCATCCTTATCGTTATCGGCTTCTGCTTCGGTGCGTTACTCGAAGGCATTGCGGGTTTTGGAACGCCCGTCGCGATCACGGCCTCGCTCCTCATCCTCGTCGGCTTTCCGCCGCTCGAAGCGCTCGTCTTCACGCTCATCTTCAATACGGCACCCGTCGCCTTCGGCGCGCTTGGCGTACCGATCACAGTACTAGGTGCCGTGACGCATCTTTCACCCGTGGTCCTCGGTGCGATGGTTGGGCGACAACTACCGATTATCGCCGGGCTACTGCCATTTTACGTCATCGCCGTGTACGGTGGTTTGCGCTCCGTACGAGCGTTGTGGCCCGTGCTCGCTGTCGCGGGCGGCAGTTTCGGTGTGACGCAATTTGTCGTTTCGAACTTTATCAACTATTCGCTCACGGACGTGCTTTCTTCGATGGGTTCGCTCATCGTGACGCTGCTGTTCTTGCAGCGCTGGAAGCCGAAACCCGATCCCGAATTTGCGGTCCGCGATGGCAACGTTTTGCAGATTCGGCCCGAAGGCATATCGTTCTGGCAAGCCTGGTCGCCCTGGATCATCGTGTCGCTTACCGTCATCCTCTGGACGACGTTTACGGTCTTCAAACTAGGCGATACGAAAATCCCCTGGCCGGGTTTGCACAACGCCGTTTCGATCACGCTGTACAAGGATGCGCCCTATGCCGCGATTTGGGATTTTCAGCCGCTCGGCACCGGCACGGCGATCCTGCTCGCCGCCATCATCACGGCGCTCGTCGTTCGCCTGCCTGCCGGCGCTTTCGCGCGTTGCGCACTCGCAACATGGGTTCAGATTCGGGTCGCCGTTTTCACCGTCATGCTGATCATCGGCCTCGCGTATCTCATGAATTATTCGGGGCTCAACTATACGCTTGGGTTGGGCGTTTCTTCGGTCGGACCGCTGTTCGTTTTGCTCTCGCCGTTCCTGGGCTGGGTGGCCGTCCTTTTGTCCGGTAGCGATACGTCGGGTAACGCGCTCTTCGGTAATCTGCAAGTCGTCGCGGCGAACCAGCTCAAACTCGATCCGGTGCTCTTCGCAGCGACG
>JANOMT010000047.1:0-4676 GCA_031420415.1 Vulcanimicrobiota bacterium | reverse complement strand
AGCGCAGATCGCACGACTCGGACTCGGGGCGCGCGTCCGGCTCCTCGGGTATCTGGGTGAGACGCTCCCCGATCTGTATCGCGGCGCGGACGTCGTCGTCGTGCCCTCGCTTTCGCTCGAAACTTTCGGGCTCGTAACGGTGGAGGCGCTCGCGGCGGGCACGCCCGTTATCGGCACGCCCACCGGCGCGACGCCCGAGATCTTGCGAGCGCTCGATCCGAGACTCATCGCTCGGAGCACCACGAGCGAAGCGCTCGCGGACGCCGTCGTGCGCTTCGCGCGCTCGCAATCCGATGCCGACGAGACGAAAACTCGATTGAAGGCGTTCTCGGCGCGGTACAGCTGGTCGAACCACGCAAGTGCCGTCGAGCGCGTGCTCTTGCAAGTCGTCGACGAGCGGTTTCGGCGGCAACTGCCGTGAATAGAACCAGAGTGTCGTCATGCCCACGCGTTTTTCCTCGCAAGTTGGCGTCGAATGCTTGAAGAGCGCCCGTCACGCGTGGCCGGAATACCGGTTCCTTTTCTGAGGTTTCCCTATAACGACGTCGTCGTTCGGCCGCCCGTCACTGATTTTTCGCGTTCCGTACGGCTCGTGTATCGTAATTCGATCGCGACGCGCGTCGCACGTCGCGGCTTCGATCTCGTCGTCGCGAGCGCGGCACTGATGGCCGCGGCCCCGATTCTCGCCGTCGCTGCGGCGACGATCTGGCTTGAGGATCGCGGTCCCGTCTTCTTCAAACAGCGCCGCGTCGGTAGATTCAAACGTAACTTTACCATTCTCAAGCTTCGCACGATGGCCGTAGCAGACTGTGACGATCGGCTCTCGCCGACGTCGCCGTTCGACCGGCGCGTCACGCGCGTGGGCCGATTCCTACGTCGCTTCTCTATCGACGAGTTGCCGCAATTCATCAACGTCATTCGCGGCGAGATGACGCTCGTGGGACCGCGGCCGGAAATGCCGTTCGTCACCGCGCGCTACGAGCCGTGGCAACACCTGCGTCATCTTGCGAAGCCCGGGATCACGTGCACCTGGCAGATCACGCATCGTTCCACAATCCCGCTGGACCGCCCCGAGGCAACGCTGATGGACATCGACTACCTGCACCGCAAATCACCGCTCTTTGACGGGATGATCATTATGCGCACGTTCATGGCCATCTTTCGCCAGAAGGGTGCGTACTAACGTGCGCGAGCTTCGATGACCCTCGCCTACGCACGCGCCGTCGTCGACCGCCATCGCATCGTCGCGGTCGCGGCGCTCCTCCTCGCGCTTCCCATCGTATTCCTCGTCTCGTACTTCTTGCCGCGTACGTATACGGCGACGGCGAGTTTGCTGCTCTCGAATCAGAAGTCCGATGCGAGTAGCGAACTCACCACGGTGCTCACGACACTCGCCAAAAGCAGCGCGATTCTCGAGCGCGTGCGAACGTCTACGAATGACGCTGTTCCGATCGCGCGACTGCAGCAGAACGTCAAGGCGCGACTCTACGGCACGATCCTGAAGATTACATACACCGACTCACACCCCGCACTTGCCGTCGCGGTACCGAACGCCGTCGTCGATTCGCTCGTCGGCTATTACAATAACCTCGCGTCGCAGCAGTACGCTTCGACCACCGCGCGCCTGCAAACCGAACTCGAGAACAAAAAAGTCCAGCTGCACGACCTCGATCGCCGCTTTCAAGCCCTTAGCGCCGCGGGCATCCCCGTCGATGCGGAAAACCCCGCCGGGAACGCGGAGATTGCATCGTCGATCTCCGCACTGCGCGCTCAGCGCATCCAAGCCGAAGACACGTTACGCAGCGACCAGGCCTACGGCAGCGGCAACCGCGCCCTCTCGCTGCCGCCCGCAAAACCCGACGTCAGTACGAACCCCGTCTATGGCGCGCTCGCGAGCGCATTGCAGCGCGACGAAGCGCTCTTGGCCACCTCGAAAGCGCAGTACACGGCCGCTTGGCCGGGCCTCGCCGATATCGAGAATCGCATCGCGACCGAACGCGGGCAACTCGCGACGCTTCGCGGCCAACTCGTCGCTTCGGGCGCCGCTCCATCGTCCACCGACATCCAAGCGAATGAGGCGAGCAGCCGTTCGAGCGCGCTCATCGCAGCCGATCACGCGAAGCTCGACGCGATCGACTCGCAGATCGCGACGCTGTCGTCGAGCTCGAGCAAACTCGTGGGCAGTCGCGTCGTCATCGAAACGCTCAAAGCCGAACGCGCGAGCGTCGTGGCACAATTCGACGCGCTTTCATCGAGCCTAGCGACCGCACTCGCGTCGCGTGCGAACGCGCAGAATTACGGCACGCTCTCGGTCATCGATCGCGCGACCTATGCGGACGTCGCGGGCCTCAACTCGAAGATCGTCGCTCTCATCGATATCCTCATCGCCCTCGCAATCGCCTTCGCCGCTACCCTCATTGCCGAACGCATCGACCCCCGCGTCGGCACGCTCCCCGAATCGCCGTACGAGCGATCGGTCATCACTCAAACGAAACTCTAGGGATGAACCTTCATGCACTTCGGTACCAAACCTAAAACCACGATCGTTACGGGCGGCGCCGGATTTCTCGGTAGCCATCTCACCGCCTCGCTCGTTGAATCGGGTAGGCACGTCCTCATTCTCGATAATCTCACGACGGGCAACGTTCGCAATCTCGAGCGCTCGGTCTCGTCCGGTCGTGCCACGTTCGTCTACGGCGACGTCGCCGTCCCCCTCGGAGAACTGCGCGCGCTCATCGATAGCGCGGACGTCGGGCCGATCGAAGCGATCTATCACCTCGCCTCGCCCGCGAGCCCCGAAGCTTACAATGCGCGTCCGTGGGAAACGCTCGCCGTCAACGCCATCGGCACGATGTCGCTCATCGATTTCGCCCTCGAGCGCAACGCGCGTTTCATCTTCTCATCAACATCGGAGATCTACGGCGATCCGCTCGTGCATCCGCAGCCCGAATCGTACTTCGGCAACGTCGATCCGATCGGGCCGCGCAGTTGTTACGACGAAGGCAAGCGTTTCGCCGAAGCTGCCGTCGCGACGGCGGTTCGCTCGCGCGGTCTCACGGGTCGTCTCGTGCGCTTTTTTAACTGTTACGGCCCGTTCATGGAGAGCGGCGATGGCCGGCTCATCCCCGCACTCATCGACGCCGCGCTCGCGAAAAAACCGTTTCCGATTCACGGTACCGGCCGCCAGACGCGGTCGCTGACCTACGTGACCGATGCCGTCGAGCTCTTATGCATGGTCGCCGAGGGCGAGCAGACGACGCTCCAACCGATCAACGTCGGCAACGACGACGAACGCTCCGTCGAAGAGATCGCGCGCGCGGTCGCGGAGATTGCGGGCGTCCCGTACGCCGTTGAATATCTCTCGGCACGAGAGGGCGATCCGCAGCGTCGCAAACCCGATCTCACGATCGCGCGCAGCCTCGGCTGGGCACCGACGACGTCGATCGAAGATGGTATCCGTGAGACGCTCGCGTGGTTCGACGCGGAACGAACGCTCTCGCGCGCGTGAGACCGACGTGGCTGCGCTACGCAATCCTCACCCTCCTCGCGTGGGGATTCATGCCGGAAATCCGACGCTTGTACGATTTCAAGACCGGTCTCTTCCAACCGGTCGAGATCCTCAGCATCGTACCGATCGCGATGCTCGTACCGTTTGTATGGTATGCGATTCGCGGTGGCTGGGGTCGCGCGGCCCCGCTGACGCGCACGTTCGCGAGCATCTGGCTCGCCGCGTATGCGTACGGATTTATCATCGGCATCGTCAACGGCGCCGCGCCACTTGCGGTGATCTACGAATTCGCTTACACGTGCCTACCCGTCGGCATGGGCATCTGGTTCGCAAACGCATTGCGCGCGGACGACGGCGCATATCGCAAGATCGTCGCGACGCTGCTCGTCATCGGGACGGTGGCTAGCGTCTACGCCCTCGTCCAATTCATCTCGCCCCCGCCGTGGGATGCGATGTGGATTTACGCCTCAGGCTTCCTCGCAGCCGGTCTGCCCTACCCCTACACGCTGCGGGCATGGGGCACCATGAATTCACCAGGACCGTTCGCAGATTTTCTGGTGTGCACGATCCTGCTCGCACTTCCGCTCGTCAGTTGGCGCAAGCCCGTCGCACTGGCCGCCACGCTCGTGTGTTGCGTGGGTCTCGCGCTCACGTTCATCCGCGTCAACACCCTCGTCCTCGGCGCGTGCATCGCGATTTACGTCATCCTATCACCGCGTCGCACCGAGATGGCGATCGGCATTGGGGGCATCGTACTCGCGATCGCACTGGTCGTTGGGATCGCGCCATCGTTGGGAGGCGAAACCGGCACCCGTTTCGTCGACCGCCTTACCGATCGCTTCAATACGATCGACACGATCGATAACGATGTCTCGGTCGTCACGCGGCAGCTCGAAATCGAAGCGGGTCTGGCGCTCGCAATCGCAGAGCCGATGGGCCAGGGCCTGGGGACCATCGGCACCGCTGCAAAGCTCGACGGCAGTGCGGGCGAAGCGGTGACACTCGATAGCGGATACGTGAGTCGTTTCGAAGCGCTCGGATATCTCGGCATGTTCGGTTACCTCATCGTCACGATCGGTGGGCTCGCGCGATCGCTCGTGCAAGCGATTGGGGTCGCATCGCAAGGCGAACGCGAGCGTGCCGTCGTCGTCGTTGCGGCTGTCGCGGC
>JANOMT010000046.1:0-13981 GCA_031420415.1 Vulcanimicrobiota bacterium | reverse complement strand
CCCGGACAGCTGGTACAGCGGGGAAGTTAGTTACAGACATCGACGCGCCGGCGGGCGCTCCGCGCCCGCCGGCAAGCGTCTCGGCCATGCGGGTGCGATCATCTCGGGATCGGCCGGCACGCCGCAAAGTAAACTCGCGGCTTTTGCCGCCAGCGGCGTGCCGGTCGCGGATCGCCCGAGCGAAATTCCAACCCTGATCGCGCGCGCGCTCGATCGCGTCGCCGTCGCACTTTAATTCTCCGAGCTCAGACGTACGTACCTAAGGAGTTCTCATGGCGATTATCGCCCCAACCCCGCATCCGCTTCCCCCGATCGATGGCATCGCGCCGGAGAAAATTAGTGGTGGTCATCTCGTTGCAAAGGCGCTAAAAAATGAAGGCGTCGACACGATCTTCACGTTGTGCGGTGGCCACATCATCGACATTTATGACGGCTGCATCGACGAAGGCATCCGTATCGTCGACACGCGGCACGAGCAGGTTGCGGCGCACGCGGCCGACGGCTACGCGCGCATGACCGGCGGCCTCGGTTGCGCCGTCGTCACGGCGGGCCCGGGTACGACCAATGCCGTGACCGGCGTTGCGAATGCGTTTCGTGCGGAGAGTCCGATGTTGCTCATCGGCGGCCAGACCGCGGGCGCGCAACACCACATGCTCGGTTTGCAGAATCTGCCGCACGTCGACATCATGAAAGGCATTACGAAGTTCGCTTCGAGCGTGCCGACCACGGCGCGCTGCGCGGATTTTATCGCGATGGCGGCGCGCGAATCGTTCAATGGAAATTTCGGCCCGTCGTTTCTCGAAATTCCGCGCGACGTGCTCGACGATAAGGTCGATGTCTCGAAAGCCGTCATTCCGACGCCGGGACGTTATCGCGCGTCGACCAAGAGTGTGGGCGACCCGAACGATATCGAGACGCTCGCCGACATGATCGTGCGCGCGAAGAAACCGGTCATCATGCTCGGCCAGCAAGTGTGGACCTGTCGGGCGTCCGCGATCGCGAAAAATTTCGTGGAGAAGCTCAACATCCCGACGTATATGAACGGTGCCGCTCGCGGTACGCTCGGCCCGGATCATCCGCTCGCCTTCCAACTCACGCGTCGCGACGCGTTCAAAGATTCCGACCTCACGATCGTCGTTGGAACACCCTTCGACTTCCGCCTCGGGTACGGCAAGAGCCTCAAGGCGCCGATCGTCGTGCAGATCGACATGGGCTACGCAAACGTCGGCCGCAACCGCGACATCCAACTGGGTCTCGTCGGCGACGTCGGCACGATCCTTAGCGCCGTGTTGCAAGCCACGAGCGGGCGCACCGTCGGCACGGGTGCCCGCGCGCGCGATCCGTGGCTTGCGGAGTTGCGTGCGAAAGAAACCGCGGCCGTGGACTCCCGCATGCCGAAGCTCCTCAACGACTCGGCTCTCATCCACCCGTATCGCCTGGCCCACGAGATCGATCGGTTCTTAACCGATAATTCGATCTTTATTGGAGACGGCGGCGATGTCGTCACCTTCGCGGGCAACGTCGTGCGCCCGAAGGGACCAGGCCTGTGGATGGATCCGGGTCCCCTCGGAACGCTCGGCGTCGGAACGGGTTTCGCGCTCGCAGCCAAGATCGTGCATCCCGAGCGCGAGGTCGTCACGCTCTTCGGTGATGGATCGTTCGCGATGACCGCTTTCGACATGCAGACGTCGATCCGCGAGAAGGCACCCTACATCGCGATCGTCGGCAACAATTCATACATGAATCAAATCCGCTTCGGACAGGTCGCGAAGTATGGCAAAGAGCGCGGCAACGTCGGCAATTATCTCGGTGACGTCAACTTCGAGAAATTCGCCGACATGCTCGGCGTCTACGGCGAGGCCGTGCGCGATCCCGCGCAGATCGCGCCCGCCCTACAGCGCGCGCGCGAATCGGGAACCTGTGCAGTCATCAACGTCTGGCTCGATCCCGATGCGTACGCGCCCGGCACCGAAAATCAAACGATGTACAAATAGCGAATAATCAGACGATGACTGAGAAGCAAAACGAAAAATCCGTCCGGCCCGCCCTCGACGGCGTGCGTATTCTGGACATGACGCACGTCCAGGCCGGCCCATCGTGTACGCAGATCCTTGGGTGGCTCGGTGCGGACGTCATCAAGGTCGAACTGCCCGGCCGCGGCGACATCACGCGCGGACAGTTGGGCGACAAACCCGACGTCGATAGTTTGTATTTCACGATGCTCAACTGCAATAAACGCAGCATCACGCTCAACACGAAGTCCGAAGACGGCAAAGAAATTTTCCGCAAACTGATCCGTCACTGCGACGTTCTCGTGGAGAATTTCGGGCCGGGCGCCCTCGATCGTCAGGGCTTCACGTGGGAAGCGATTCACGAACTCAATCCGAAGATCATCTACGCGTCGATTAAAGGCTTCGGCCCGGGCGCGTACGTCGATTTCAAAGCGTACGAAACCGTCGCTCAAGCGATGGGTGGTGCGATGAGCACGACGGGTTGGGAAGACGGCCCGCCGACGAGCACGGGTGCGCAGATCGGCGATTCGGGCAGCGGCATCCACATGGTCGCAGCGATCCTCGCCGCACTCTTGCAACGCACGCACACCGGCCGCGGTCAGCGCGTCGAGGTCGCGATGCAAGATTCAGTCCTGAACCTTTGCCGCGTGAAATTTCGCGACCAGCAGCGTCTGGCCGCGGGACCGCTCACGGAGTATCCCAACAAGACCTTCGGTTCGTACGTGCCGCGCTCGGGCAACGCGTCGGGCGGCGGGCAACCGGGTGCTGCGGTTAAGACGAAGGGCGGCGGCGCGAACGATTACGTGTACGTCATCATCCAGCCTCAGGTGTGGGCGGGCCTCGCGAAAACCATCGGTCGCGAAGAACTCGTCACCGATCCCGGCTACGCGACGCCCGAAGCACGAATCAAACATCTCGACGAGGTCTTCGCAACCGTCGAAGCATGGACGATCAAACACACGAAATTCGAAGTCCTCGAAAAGCTCAACGCGATCGACGTCCCGTGCGGCCCGATCTTGAGCACCGAAGATCTCCTCGACGATCCGTCGCTCAACGCGAGCGGCATGATTTCGACGGTCGTCCATCCCGAGCGCGGCGAGTTCAAGACCGTCGGCTGCCCGCTCGTGCTCTCCGACACGCCCGTCACCATCGTTGCCTCGCCGTTGCTCGGCGAGCATTCTGCAGAGATCCTGCGCGAGATCGGCCACGTAGGCCCGAGCGTCGCGGAACTTCAAGCCGCCGGCGTTTTGTAGGAGCATATCATGTTACTCGAACGAACCGTCAGAGATCAGGCCACCGTTCGCAGCGTACTCGAGGACGTGCGGCGCGACAAGCGTCAGGCGCTCTCCGCACCCGAAACGAAAATTGTCGCCGACGCGTACGGTATCCCCGTCCCGCAGGAAGGCCTCGGTAAGACGGCAGACGCGGCTATCTCACTCGCGGAGAAGATGGGCTATCCCGTCGTACTCAAGATCGTCTCGCCCGACATTCTGCATAAAACCGAAGCGGGCGGCGTGATCGTTGGCGTCACGGATGCTGCGGGCGTGCGCGCCGGTTTCGAGCGAATCGTCCGCAGCGCCAAGGCGTATAAGGCCGACGCCGATGTTTCGGGCGTGCAGGTGCAACAGATGTTGCCGACCGGCGCGCAAGAAGTCATCGTCGGGGCCGTGACGGATCAAAGCTTTGGAAAGCTCGTCGCCTTCGGGCTCGGCGGTGTGCTCGTCGAAGTCCTTAAGGACGTAACCTTCCGTCTCGCCCCCGCGAGTCACGAAGACGGCCTCTCGATGCTCGACGGCATTGCGGCTGCGCAAATGCTCAAAGGTGTGCGTGGCTCCGAACCCGTCGATCGCGACGCCCTCGCGACGATCATCGAAAACGTCTCGGCTCTGGTCACCGATTTCCCGGAGATCAGCGAAGTCGATCTCAATCCGATCTTCGCAACCGCGCGCGGCGCGACGGCGGTCGACATTCGTATTCTCGTCGATTACGGGGCAGCGGCGCCACGCGAGCAGCGTTCCGACAACGAGATCCTGGCGAAGATGAATCGGATGATGCGGCCCGATTCCGTGGCGGTCGTCGGCGCCTCGGCTGAAGATGGCAAGATCGGTAATTCGGTGATGAAAAACCTTATCAACGGCGGCTACAAAGGGAAGATCTATCCGATCAACCCCAAAGCCGACGAGATTCTCGGCTACAAGGCCTATGCGAGCGTCAAAGATGTCCCAGGCGTCATCGACGTCGCGATCTTTGCGATTCCCGCGAAGTTCGTAGCCGCGGCGCTCACCGAAGTCGGTGAGAAAGAGATCCCCAGCGCCGTTCTCA
The DNA here is from genome assembly GCA_031420415.1 of Vulcanimicrobiota bacterium. Taxonomy (GTDB): domain Bacteria; phylum Vulcanimicrobiota; class Vulcanimicrobiia; order Vulcanimicrobiales; family Vulcanimicrobiaceae; genus JANYGA01. Next base: position 9,647 of record JANOMT010000046.1, on the reverse strand, counting down.
TCCCGTCGGGCTTCGCCGAAACGGGCAACGTCGAGGGTCAAGACGAGATCGTCGCAATCGGAAAAAAGTACGGCGTGCGTTTGCTCGGGCCGAATATTTACGGTTTCTATTACACGCCCAAAAATTTGTGTGCGACGTTCTGTACGCCGTACGACGTCGAGGGCAGTGTCGCGCTCTCATCCCAGAGCGGCGGCGTCGGTATGGCGATTATCGGCTTCAGTCGTGCGGCAAAGATGGGTGTCTCTGCGATCGTCGGGCTCGGAAACAAGTCCGACATCGCAGAGCACGATCTCCTGACGTTCTTCGAGCAAGACGACGCGACCAAAGCGATCGCCATGCATATGGAAGATCTTAAAGACGGACGTGCGTTCTCGATCGCCGCCAAGCGCGTCTCGAAAAAAAAGCCCATTATGGTCCTCAAGGCTGGCCGCACCGAACCCGGCGCACGGGCAGCGAGTTCGCATACGGGTGCCCTCGCGGGTAACGACGCGGTGTACGACAGTGTGTTGCGCCAGAGCGGTGTGATCCGCGCGCGAGGCTTGAACGAACTCCTCGCCTTCGCGCGCGCCGTACCGATCTTGCCGACGCCCAAAGGTGAGAACGTCGTCATCATTACGGGCGCGGGCGGCTCCGGCGTCCTGCTCTCCGATTCGTGCGTCGATGCCGGGCTCACGCTCATGAAATTCCCGGACGACCTCGATAAGGCGTTCAAGAAATTCATTCCGCCGTTCGGTGCGTCGGGAAATCCCGTCGATATTACCGGCGGCGAGCCGCCACGAACGTACCAAAATACGATCCGCCTGGGGCTCGAAGACGATCGCATTCACGCGCTCATCCTCGGTTACTGGCATACGATCGTCACGCCGCCGATGGTCTTTGCGAAGCTCGTCAGCGAAGTTGTCGAGGAATTCCGCGCACGCGGAATCAACAAGCCCGTCGTCGCGTCGCTCGCGGGCGACATTGAAGTCGAAGCCGCGAGCGAGTATCTCTTCGATCACGGCATCCCGGCCTACCCGTACAATACCGAAACCCCGGTCACGGTTCTCGGCGCGAGATACCGTTGGGCGAGAGGAGCAGGCCTCTTATGAAACCCATCCTCTCGCGCTTCTCTGAAAGAACATTCTTTGCTGATCGATTCTTCCCGGAAGCCGGCGTCGAATCAGAGAAAGGCACAATAAAATGACCTCTGCACCTGCGACGGTATCGACGTCGCCGCTTCGAAATCCGTGGGTTCAATTGGCCGCCGGAGTCGTCTGCATGGCGATGATCGCAAATCTCCAGTATGGTTGGACCGTCTTCGTCGACCCGATCGGCAAACAGAACGGTTGGGGCCGCGCGGCAATCCAAGTCTCGTTTACGATCTTCGTTCTTTTAGAAACGTGGCTCGTGCCGTTTGAAGCGCTGCTCGTTGATAAATATGGCCCGCGTCTTATGGTCGCGATCGGCGGCGTGTTGTGCGGGTTTGCCTGGTTCTTAGACTCGACGGCGACGACGCTGCCCATGCTGTACCTCGCGGGTGCCGTTGCCGGTATCGGTGCCGGTATGGTGTACGGTACGTGCGTTGGTAATGCACTGAAGTGGTTCGGCAGCAAGCGTGGTCTTGCGGCCGGGCTCACCGCTGCCGGTTTCGGAGCGGGTTCGGCTCTGACGGTCGTGCCGCTCATCAACATGATCGCATCGAGCGGATACCAACACACGTTCTTGGTGTTCGGCATCATTCAGGGCGCCGTGGTCGTTATCGCATCGCTGTTCTTGGTTCGGCCGCCGGCCACGAAGCCTGCGGAAGCACCGCCCTCGACGAAGGTCATCCAAGGAACACGCGACTACGCGCCGACCGAAGTCCTCAAGTCGCCCGTCTTCTACGTGATGTACGTCATGTTCGTGCTCGTGGCGACCGGCGGCTTAACGGCCGTCGCGCAGCTCGCTCCGATCGCGAAGGACTTCTACATCGACGGCATCCCGGTGTCGATTCTCGGCTTGACGATGCCGGCACTAACGTTCGCGCTTTCCATCGATCGCGTGATGAACGGGGTGACGCGCCCCTTGATGGGTTATATCTCCGACCGCGTCGGACGTGAGAATACGATGTTCGTTGCGTTCTTGCTCGAAGGCATCGGAATCTTCGCGCTGATGAAGTTTGGTACCTCACCGATCGCGTTCGTCATTCTCTCCGGTTGCGTGTTTTTCGCCTGGGGCGAGATCTATAGTATATTCCCGGCGACGACGCGCGACCATTACGGCCAGAAATTTGCAACGACGAATTACGGTATGCTCTATACGGCCAAGGGCACGGCGGCTCTGCTGGTGCCGCTTTCCAGCATCGTTACGACCGCGACGGGCAGTTGGAACGCGACGCTGATGATTGCAGCTGCGTTCAATATCGTAGCGGCAATCCTCGCGATCGCCGTTCTGAAACCGATGCGCCGACGCGATATTCTCAAGCAACGCGAGAGTCTCGGCACGCCCATCATCGCTGGTCTGAGTACGGCTTCGTAGTTCTTCATCCTCATCGTTCCATCGTTAAACGAAAAGAGAAAAATATGTTGTCTATGCCTATAAAGATCGCTGCGGTCAGCGCGGTTGCCCTCTTGGCAGCAGCGATACCGCAGCCGGGAGCCGCGGCTTCGACAGAAATCGTCGCGCTCGTGGCCTCCAATGCCAAAGGCGCCTTCACCGAGATCATCAAGGAATTCGAAAGTAAACATAAGGGTGTCACGGTCATGGCAAGTTATCTGGGCGGTACGACCATTGGAAAAATGGTCGACGAGCAAGAGCGGGCCGACGTCGTTTTGGTCGGAAGCTCCACGACGGACAAGGAATCGCAGATGCTTTCGAACGTCACGCCCGTGCTGCGCAACAAAGAAGTTATCTTGGTGCCGAAAAATAATCCGGCGAATATCAAGACCGTCAAAGATATCGGCAACAAAGACGTCAAGCTAGCGATCGGTACGCCGGCGTCGGCGGTCGGTAAGCTCGCGAGTCAAGTCATTCAAAACGCGGCGGCCGTTTATGGCTTCGAATTCGTGAAAGACGTGCGCGACAATATCAAGGTTCAGGCCGAGAAGGGCAGCGATATCGTCGCGGCCGTCGCGGGCGGTCAAGCCAATGCGGCGATCGCGTTCGAATCGGACAAGGACGATTCGAAGTTCATTACCATACCGATCGAAGATAAGTTCAACGTCGTCTCCACCTACAACATGGGCGTGACCAAGAACGCGAAGAATGGTGCCTTGGCTAAAGAACTCCTCGACCTTGTCGCCGGCGGCGACGGCCAAGCGGTCCTTAAAAAATTCAATTACATGTCACCCAAGTAACGATCCACCCTTCGTACGCATCGTCTCGTTCATAAGGCGATGCGTACGATATTGACGCTCCTCCGCAACCGACTTCGAACGCGGTTGCTACCGTGAATGGACGGCTCTATGAAGAAGCTGCTCGCGTCTGCATTCGCTCTTGTTCTTTCCACGACGAGCATTGCATTTGCAGATACGGCGTCCGATACGAAGGCGCAAATCAAAGCGATCAAAGCGCAGGTCGAAGCGCTCAAGGCTGAAGTCAAGGAATTAAAGGCTCAGAAAGCAGCGCCGCCTGCGTTGCAACCGCCGTCAGCCCCGGCGCCCGTGGCAACCTCGGCTCCGGTAGGTCAGCCGGCGGCCGGCGATACGGTGCCGGGTGCACCGCAAGCGGGCACGCCAACGACCGACATCTTCGGAAGACCCGTCGACGCACAAGGGCGGACGGTCGATTTCCAGCCGGAGAAGCCGCCGCAGGCATTAACGATCTCACCGAAGGGTCCCGGGGCGACATTCCTGACGACCGGTGGAACGGTCCAGCTGTACGGCAACATCGACCTATCGATGGATTTCACGACCAAGGGTTTACGCGGTGTGTATCCCGAGGCCAATAACGTGCGCCCCGTCGGAAATAACGGTTACCTCGCCGCAATTTCGTCGAATCTCTCGAATTTCGGCGTGCGCGGTAAGCAGAAAGTCTCGACGAATGCCGACTTCGTGTACCAGCTCGAGACGCAACTCGACGTGTCGTCCAACCCAGGTGTCGGTTACAACACGTCGGCACAGAGTAACGTCGTAAAGTCGGCGCTCGTTTCGCGGAACAGTTTTATCGGCATGTCGAATAAGTACGTCGGTGCGATCAAGATCGGCAAGACCGACGCGCCGTATAAAAACTCGACCGCCCGCATGAATCCATTTAGCGCCGAACTCGGCGATTATCAATCGATCATGAGCAACTCGGGTGGTGACAATCGCGTCGAATTCGGAACTCGCCTGGAACACGCGTTGTGGTACGAGTCTCCGTCGATAAACGGATTGAACCTCACGCTGCTCGTCTCGCCGGGGCAGAATCGTGGAGACGACAACGGTATCGTCGCTGCGGGTTCGCCTGATTGTGCTGGCGGAAACGTTCCCGGCAGCGGCGCGACGCCGCCGCTGTGCAACGATGGCTCGTACGGAAGTGCGTATAGCGGAAGTCTCGCATTCACGACCGGTAAACTATACCTCACGACCGCGTACGAAAAACACAAGGACGTCAATCGCACGAGCGATCTTCCCGCTTTCGATAAGGGTGACGTCGCCGACGAACGCGCCGTCAAGGGTGGCTTCCAATACTCGCCATCGAAAATGACGACGTTTAGCGCGATTTATGAAGATCTGCTCCGCAGCGTTCCTTCACGACTGAAATTTCAGGACGAGCGTTCGCGTAGCGGCTTCTGGTTCGCCCTCACGCAATTCGTCAACCCGAACGACAGCCTGAATTTCGGCTGGGGCCGCGCCAACCCAACTCCCGGAGATACGGGTCAGCACAACACGACGGGCGGCGCGAACCCCGATAACATGGCCAACTTGTACTCGTTCGCCTTCAAGCACAAGGCGAGTAAGTTCCTCACCGTGTACGCCGACTACGGTCTCGTGCTCAACCACCCGCAGGCGCACTTCGCGCTCGGGCCGGGCGGCCGAGCTCTGACGACGGATTGCCACGACGGGTCCGCACCGGCAACGCTCGACATCAGCACGGGCACTCCTGCGGTGGCGAACGACGGCCCGCACTGCTACGCGGGCGGGCGGATCCAGGGGCTTTCGACCGGCTTACAGTTCCAATTCTAACGGATAGGAGTCGTTCTAAGTAACGTCTGCAGCTTCATGGGTTCGCCCGTGTCGCTGCGGACTTCTTGCATCTGCTATGAGTCATGTGATGCGCTCGTAATATGGCTTTGTTCCCATCGCGTGGTCGGTCATGTCAACGATGTTCGCGATCTCCGGCGCAACCTTGCGAACCATGACCTCGAAGCCATTTACTTCCTCGTCGAGCAGTTCTTGAATGACCACGCGAAGCTCGCTGTCGGTCCGCGCTCGATGCCTTGCCGCCCCGTCACCACATGCTCGTTTACGAGCGTATGCACGACGCCAGGTAGCGCGAACGAGTGCTCGCTGTGAATTTGCGCGTATCCGGGTCCGCCATCGAAACCTCAGCGCGGATCGTAATCACCGGGTCAACGGGAAGGCTCTTATGTGGCTGCAGGCACGCGCGATCGTGCTCTTTCTCGTGCACGCGCTTTTTTGGATCTGGTTCGCGGCGGCCGTCTCGCTCGGCGCGGGTACGGCGATGGTCTATCCGACACTCCGGGTATGCATTCGGCGCGCTCGTCTCGGGCGTCCGTTCCAACACCGTGCCCTACGGAACGCTCTACTCGCGAGCGGAGATCGAGGGAGATAAACGGCTACTCCGCGAGCGCCGGCGCCGCTTCGACGACGCCGATGCGATGCCGCATAAAATAGATGAAGCCGCCGACGATGGCGGATTCGATCGTCCATTGCACGGCCGCGGCGTTCCATCCGATCGAACCGAGTCGGATCTCGTTGAATGCATTCGCGATACCGATGAGTTGGCTCGCGACCGGCACGGCGACGAAGAGGCGATACCGCGACACGTTCGAGGCTGCAAGTAAACAGACGAGCCCGATGACCAGGAGCCCGATTCCCTGTTGCTGCGTCGTGTACGGATCCTGCAGCTTCCAGCCAAGCAAACGCGATCCGAGTTGAACGAAAATCGTGGAAGCGAAAAACCAAAAGACCTCGAGGCTGCCGAACCCGCGCAGCATCCGTACGAGGCCACGATCTCGCGGATCGAGCGCCACCGGACGCTCGACGTTCGCTCCGATGCCGCGCACCAAGATGACGAGCGCGAGTGCCACGACACTTTCGATCAGCACGACCCTGATGAGCGACGAGGTCGCGATAGCATGAGCGCTCCAATCGATCGCCGCAGCGGCGATCTCGACCCCACGCTGAACGACACAAATCCAGACGACGGACCGATACCGTTGCGGATCGCTTGCGGCAAGCGCGTAGGCGATGGCCGCCGAGGCGAGATAGAGCGGATACTGTCGGGCCATCACGGGATCCATGACCGTGCGCCCGAGCGCGCCGAGGGCGAGATCGGGCCGGAAGTAATACAGAAAGCTCCATGCGAGCTCGGCCAACGCGACGAAGGCCAAGGCGCCCCGTAGTAAAGCGATGTGCATCTTCACTCCCCGTACTGACGCCGCCCCCGTGACCCACGTCCCCGCGCGAGCGTCGGCGCTATCGTATCATCGACGTTGTGATGAAGCGAACGGCGGAGCTCTCCGACGGACTCTCGCCCGAGAGGCGTCGCCGACTCGTGCAAGTGCTCTTCATAATCGTTAATCTCGCACTCGTCGAAACGCATGTTCCCGGACCGCTGTGGCTCGTCGTCGGAGGTGTCTTTTGGCTCGCGCTCGTCGGCATCACGGTCGCGGGCTCGGGGCTCGTGTGCGGGACGATGTGTTGGATCGGCGCGATTCAAGACATTTTCGAACCGTTCGCGCGGCCACGGATTCGCCTCGACGCACGGTTCGGGCGCGGGCTCGTGCTCGCGTTGCTCCTCCTATGGATGCCACTAAGCTGGCTCATCATGCCCGAACTCGCGGCGCACGACGTCACGCCGATCGATTTGAGCCTCGCCTGGGAGCGTCATGCGTTCCAATTCGGGCTCGCCGCACTCGCGGCGACGAGCGTGATGTTCCTCGGGAAGCGCGGCCTCTGCCGGTACCTCTGCCCGTTCAATAGCATTGTCGCTCAGATTCGCAGGCTCGTGCCGCGAAAAACTCCTCGCGCCGTCGCGTCGTCGATCGAGCCTCCGCCATGCAGCGGCGGCTGCTCCGGTTGCTCGCATATCGCCGCAACGCCTACCACCCACGAAAGGCTCTCGCCCGTATGAAATCCGCGCGTCCACTTCAAGGTCTGCTCATCGTGTGGGGCATTTGGGAATTGCTCAACGCCTCGCTCTCGACATTCGCGGGGCCCCTTGGTGCCACGTTCGTGGGCTGGATTCCCAAGGGCGGCTGGACGGCCGACCTGTTTTCGATGACACAGCAGTACGGGATGGTGCTCTTCCTCTTGGGTGCCGTCTATATCCTCACGGCAACAGACGTCGCGCGCTATCGCGCTTTCGTTTGGATTCCGATCGGCGAACAGGCCATCGGCATCGCCTATGCGCTCTATGGGCTCCTCGGATCGCATACCATCACGGCCCAACAATTCGCAACGCAGGCAATCGTCAACGTCATCGTCGCGGCGCTCTTCTATCTTTTGCGACCGAGCGCGGCCTCGATGTTGGGCAACGCCCGAACCGCCCGCGCATAGCGAAAAACGATTCCGGAGGCTACACCGACGGCGCACTCGATATCGGTTCGCGGTCGGACCACATGATTGCATAGCCCAGGAGGCCGGAGCCCGATCTCACCATTATTTCTTAGCGCTCGCGAATGTGAGGGACTTGACGGTGATCGCCCCGACTGCATCTTCGCGAAGTGCTCTTCTTCCGAGCTGCTTGCGGACGCAGATCTGACGATATGAGCTTCGGGCAGCGGGATGGCGGTAGCCGAAGATATCTTTGGCCTCTCCTCGCTTCGGTCGTGCTCAACACGCTGTGGTTAGCATACCCTCACCTTTCATTGCATCAGGACGTTCGGAAAGACACGATGGTCGTTTCGACGATTCGCATCGAACATCGAAGCGCTCGGCACCCTCGCGCGCGCCGACGTCCGCCGCCGCCGCCGCAGTTTGCGGTTCTCCGATCGCCGCTTCCGCAAAGGCCTGCTACACAGAAACGACAAGCGCTGAAGAAGACCGCCGTTTCGCCAACGTCGAGCGAACACCGCCGCGATCTCCACACGCTTGCGTTAATTAAGCCGAGCCGGGATCTTGCGGGTGCGCCGTCGATGTCGTTCACGACGAACCAGACTGCCACGCTTAAGGTGCCGGTAAACTGGGATAAGCAAGACTTTGCCAATGGCGCGGCGGCTGACACGACGCTCTGGCTCGATTTTAAAAAGGCACGAGGTGCCATCGTTCCGCGTGTTTTTCTCTTACATTTAAAAACGACGTACATGAGCGGGCCGACGCTGCAAGATGCGGTCCACGACATCCTCGGAAATCTCCATGCCGAGGGTGCAAAGATGTACGTGAGTAAAGCGAAGACGGTTTGCCGCGGAAAGCGCTTAGGCTGGTTCCTCTCATATAGAAAACCGAACGACGACCCGCCGTTGGACTTCGTCGATACACTCTACGTGGCGGGCGACACGGTTTACCGGGCAACGTATTCGCGTCCACCGGGCCAGCCTGTGGACGCGAAGACGATCGCAGCCTTGAGCACGCTGTGCACGTGGTAAGAGCCGGAGCGCGCAGGCACTGCTGGCAGCGCGAGATGACGGTGGAGGTAGGGGCTCGCTTCAAGCGCTTTTTCCAAAGCGGAATCGATTCGCGATAATAACGCGAACACTCCGACCCTCGCCGTACGAAATAAATTTCGCGCGGAACCCCGAATAGTTCGGTAGTCGACCCGCGCACAGCCATTCAGACAACGATGAAATTCTATATGTCTTCGGGTGGACCGCCCGATCGGAATAAACTTCTCGGGATCATGACTCGTTATGGTTTGAAGCCGTCGGTACCGCGATCAGACACCGTGATTTAAAGGGCGCTTGACCGCTCAACGATCCTCATTCGTACGAGCGTGATGTTCGATGAACTCGTCAACCATCGAGCGGTTCGTGCTGTGCGGATGCGGTTTTTCGAGATCGATAAAGTGCTTCGAAACGCGAGATATTCGGAACTTCCGGAAGAGCTCTGCGCGCGATCTCATGGCGATGCATTCACGAGAGAAATTTTCGACGTTCGGCAGCGCTCGGAATCTGCGTTCCGTGCTGAGCGGGTCAGAAACAAAGTTCGAGACCAGCGTTCGTTACGTTTCGTCACCGGTGTAATCCGGCAAAGCGTGATCGTTAGGTGCGATATCCGATCTATCGATCGGATGCTCGTGATGGTCGAAGACGATCGGCATGCCGTTGCCGATGACGCGCCCGTCCCGGCGAGGATCGAGCTTGTCCGGAATGTACAGATCTTAGCATGAGTGCCCGCACGTTCAGACCGAGACTGAGGCTACAAAAAAACCTCGATTTACGAGGCTTTTAAGGTATTTTCGTGGTGGAGGTGTGCGGATTCGAACCGCAGACCCCTTACATGCGAATAAAGATACACACGGCCTCGGAAGTTTTGCACCACCCGTCGCTTGGAGTGAGAAGCCTTGTGGTTACTGGGTTTTGGCGG
>JANOMT010000045.1:0-2266 GCA_031420415.1 Vulcanimicrobiota bacterium | reverse complement strand
CCGATCACCGGCACGAGCGGCCAGGCTGACCTCACGATCTCGCCAACGTTGGCCGGCACCTACTAACACGCGGGCCGACCGAGTCGAAGAAGTCCGGGAACAACGGTTCCTGGACTTTTTTTTCACCCGAAAGACTACCGCTTCTGCGCGGGGCTCGACGATGGAGCTGGGACGACACTCGTCGTCGCGGCGGGGGACGCCGTCAGACTCGCTCGTGCCGCCTCTATCGTAGGACGAAGGTCCCTGCCCTTCATCGCAAGCGAACGCTCAGGCGTGCCCGGGTGCGTAACGCCGACAGGATTTATTTGTTCCATTTCGTCAAGCCGACGCAGCGCTTCCGAATAGGCCTTCTCGGCCTCCACCAAATTTTTATCGTACCCATCGTATTGACCGAGCCGCTGCAACGCACGCGCGAGCGCGAGTCGGGAGTAGACGCGACCCACGATGGCCCCGTTCGTGTTGCTGTACTGCTCGCCGCCGCGGCCGGACGAATTGCGCGCGTCGCGATCGTAGCCGGAGACGCAGCCTTCGTAAATATGGCGCATCTCCGTTGCGACAGCCATCAATTCGGGCGTAAGCGTATTATTTTTTTGGACGAGTTCGTTGAGATGGCGGCCAACAGGTGTGGCCTTCTCACAGGTGCCGTCGGTAAAGAGGTCGTCGGCGCGGGCCGCCATCGGAAATGCGAGCGTCACGGCGACGGCAAGTCCGAGGAACGTTTTGAGCATCTTTTATCCCCTCGGGGCAAGCTTGGGCGGCGGAGCCTTCGCGCTACGCGCGACGTGCTTCCTCTACGAGAACGTCGCCGAGTCGTTTCGCGTTCTCTTTAGACGAGTAGAGTTTTATCACACCAAAGCCGGGCGGCTTGTGTGAAATTCGGTCCGGCGCTGAAACTTGCGAACGATGGCTGCGATCTTCGCCTCACAAAACGGCCGACCGAGCAGAGAGATCCCCGTCGGCAACCCTTGCGGTCCGAAGCCGTTCGGGAAGCCGATGGCCGGCGTCCCCGTAAGGTTACCTGCGGCGATGAGGTTGACCGCTCCCGGATAGCGCGGATACGCCTCATCGAACGTGCCCGCGACGGGATACGTGACCGTCGGTAGTGTCGGCGAAACGATGGCGTCGTAGTCTTTGAAAGCTCGCTCGAAATCGGCAATCATGAGCGTCCGCCGCCGGAGCGCGTCGATGTAGTCGACGGCGAGCGTCGCGTACGCGACGTAGCCGCCCGTGCGGTCGGCCGTCGCGGTGAGCTCGCGCGCACGGCCGCTTTCGATGAGCTCGCGAAATGCCGCCGCCCCTTCTGCGTGCACGATCGTTTCGACCGCCGCATCGTACGGATGATCGGGGAGCGCGGCGTCGGGTACGAGATCGCAAAAATCGCTCAGAACCGCGAGCGAGCGTTCGAAATTCTTACGCACCACCGGCATCGTCTTCTTCGTTGCGTTTGCGAGAACGCCGATGCGCGGCCGACGTCGCGCGGCGGGAAAAGGACGATCGACCGCGGTCGGATCGTTCGGATCGCAGCCCGAGATCGCGCGCAGGATCGTCTCCGCATCGCGCGCCGAGCGCGCCATCGGCCCGAGTTTGTCGAGCGTCCAGCACAGCGCCATCGCGCCATGCCGGCTGACGCGGCCGTACGTAGGACGCAAGCCCGTCACGCCGCACGCCGTCGCGGGAAAGAGAATCGAGCCCGATGTCTCCGATCCGATCGCAACGCCGACGAGACCCGCGGCGACCGCGGCGCCGGAGCCGCTCGACGAGCCGCCGCTCCAATAATCGCGATTCCACGGCGTGCGGCCGGGACCGGTGAACGACGCGTCGGCCTCGTCGTAACCGAAGCCGCCCGCAAGCTCGACCATGGCCAGCTTCGCGAGCAACACGGCTCCTGCGTCTTGCAGTCGCTTTACGACCGTAGCATCGAAATCGAACTGCTGATTACGGAACGGCGAGGCACCCCAGGTCGTTGGCGCGTCGACAGTTGCGAGCAAGTCTTTCGCGCCGTATGGGATCCCGTGGAGCGGTCCGCGCACGCGACCTGCCTTGCGTTCGCGATCGGCGCGCTTCGCCTCGCGCCGCGCGCGGTCGTGCATGATCGTGACGACGGCCCCGTAGGCGGCACCGTATTTCTCGAGCCTCGCGAGATAGAGATCGGTGAGTTCGAGCGACGAGATCTTGCCAGAGGTCATGAGCCGCTGGAGTGTCGTCGCATCAGAAAAGGCGATGTCGTCGTGCGTCATTGCGGCGGTACCGAAAACGTCGTTACCGG
>JANOMT010000044.1:0-9548 GCA_031420415.1 Vulcanimicrobiota bacterium | reverse complement strand
CGGCGGTATTGAAGAGACCGATGCGCGTCGCGGGCTGCGCGCACGTCTCTTCGAAAAGCGCGCCGAGGCCGCGATCGATCAACATCGCGTTGTTCCAGAGCGAATCGACCATCGGCATCGTCCGATCCGCATACGTGAGCGTATCGGGGAGCGCACTATGCCAGCGATAAACGAGCGTGAACTCGATGGCCATCCAGTTTTCGCGGTACCATTTTTCGTTGTGGAAGGCGCTCGGATCGGTCAAAAAATGGAATTTGTAGGGTGAAATGTGGTTGATATACTCTTCCACGACGATCTTCATGATCTCGACCATGAGGATCATCCGAGCGGTCTGGAAGAGACGCTCGTCGTCCCACGTGGGATAGCTCTGCGCGAGCAACGCGGCGAGGCGATTGTGTTCGCGCAGGCAGAGCGTCCCGAACATTACGAAGCCGAGTTGAATGTTTGCTCTCTCGACACCCATCGCAAAGAGCTGGGCTTTTCGTTCGGCCGGGAGCCGCGTCTCGTCGTTGAGCGGAACATAGAGACCCTCGAATTCCGGCTTGACGGTTCCGGTTTCAGGGTCTCCGTAGTAGAACGGCGGGTACTCTTCACCATTGATCTGCTGGCTCTTGAGCTTGCCATCTTGGAAGCTGCGCAGCATGTGGGTTTGTTTCATCGTCAGACCGTAAACGGTACAGAGATCGATCTGATGATTCGAGGTGTTCCGGAGCCGATTGGACCGGTCGGTTCGTAAGAAGCCGTCGGTAAACCATTGGACCCAATACGGGAAGAGCATCGTCGATTTGTCGGAGAGGATCGTCGCGCCGTTTTTTTTGCGGAACAGAATGGCGAGATCTTCGAGCTTCGGAAGCGCGCCGTCACGGTTGAACTCGTGATCCGGGGGGAGATGGCGCCCGGTGTAGCGTCGATCGATGAGTGAATCCCACGACGTATACGTGTCGTCGTTTTTGGCAACATTCGTATCGGGGACGTGAGGATCGAGCGTCATGAGGCTAAAGGCGTACGGCCGCGAGGGGATCATCGCAATCGCGCTATCGACGAGTACTTTGTTCGCGAGCCGCGCGAGCGGCGGCACGTTCTGGATCCATGTCCAGACGAGCGTAGCGTGCGTGAGCACGTAGGTCTGGAGCTTGTTGCCGAACCCGTCTCGTGACGTGTCTCTCGCCATGATCGGCCCACCCTTTATTTCGTCACTAACGACCTCATACGAGCGTACCGTTTCGCGCCGATTCGGTCCTTGCGCTTTCCGGCCTCGCCCTTGAACCATCGCGACCTGTGGCGGTTTGAGGCGACCATGAAGAACCTTACCAACACGGCTCGCGCACTCGCATGCGCCGCGATCATCCTCCCCGTTGCGGCCCTGGCCGCAGGCGAGCCCGACCAGCACGTTCGTGGGACGATCTCTGCCATCACGGCAACGACCCTGACGGTCGCGACCCCAACCGGACCCGTGAACGTCATATTTGGTGCGAAGACGGCCGTCGTCGGCGTCGTCCCAGCGACCGCCGCCGATATCAAACCCGGGACGTTCATCGGAACGGCAAACGTACCGGGCCCGGGCGCTGCGCGCGCGCTCGAAGTCGTCGTCTTCCCGAAGGCGATGGCCGGAACGGGCGAAGGCGATTACGCGTGGGATCTCCCCGCAGGTGGCAAAAAAACGTCGACGATGACGAATGGCACCGTCGCGATGTCGGGCGGCAAACATTCCATGATGACCAATGCGACCGTCAAGAGCATGTCGGGTGGCACGATGAAATCCGTCATGTTGACCTACAAGGGCGGCACGAAAACCGTGAGCATTCCCGACAACGCGCCGATCGTGCGCGTCGTACCGGGCACGAAAGCGCTCCTCGCGAAGGGCGCGCACATCGTCGCGTTTCCCGGCAAGAACGCCAGCGCCGTGCCGTTCATCGTCGTCGGCGAAAAGGGCGTCGTCCCACCGATGTAATTTTGGGTGCGCGGGAATCGCCGTCGACGAATTACGGAAACGTACGTTACCGTAGTTGTTTCGTGAAATACGTGAGTTCGAGGGCGGTCGTGAGCGACCGCTCTTTGATGTTGGCACCCGCGCCGTGGCCGCCTTCGGTCACTTCGTAGAAGTAGTATGGGTCACCGAGGCTCTTGAGTTTGGCGGCAAACTTTCGAGCGTGTTGCGGGCCGACGCGATCGTCTTTGGTCGTCGTCCAGATGAACGGTGTCGGATATTTCACCCCGGAACGAAGATTCGCGTACGGCGATATTTTTGCGAGAAACGCACGCTCCTCGGGGATCTTGACCGTGCCGTATTCGCCGACCCACGACGCACCGGCTTGAATCTGTTCGAAGCGCAGCATATCCAAAAGCGGTACCTGAATATCGACCGCATTCCAGAGTTCGGGATGTTGCGTAAACTGCACGCCCATCAGTAAACCACCGTTGGATCCGCCCTCGATACCGAGATGACGCGGCGACGTCACCTTCGTCGCGATGAGATCTTTCGCAACGGCGACGAAATCATCGTAGATGAGTTGGCGATGCGTTTTGAGTCCGGCATCGTGCCATGCGGGGCCAAATTCCCCACCACCGCGGATGTTAGCGAGCACGTAGACGCCACCGCGTTCGAGCCAGAGTTTTCCGAGTACGCCGTTGTAGCGCGGCGTCTCCGAGACGTTGAAGCCGCCATACGCGTAGAGCAGCGTCGGATTCGTGCCGTCGAGGACGATGTTCTTGGGATGCACGATGAAGTACGGAATTTTCGTCCCATCGCTCGATGTGGCGTCGCGTTGTTCGACGACGTCGTTCGAGGCATCGAACTTTGGCGTCGTGCTCTTGACCGTCGTCACGGTACCCGTTGCGGTATCGGCGATGACGAGCGTAGTCGGAACGAGAAAGCTCGTTACCGTTATGAAGGCTTGCGACCCATGAATATCGGTATCGCCGAGCCCGAGTGCGGAATTGTTGGGGAGCGCGAGTGGCCGAGACGTCCACGCGCCACCGGGAACGGGCGTGTAGACCGTCGCTCGACCGTTGACATTTTCGAGTGAGTGCACGATGACACGATCGCGCGTCGTTGCGACACCCTCGATCGTTTCACGCGGCCCCGGTGCGAAGACGAGCGTCGGCACCAGATGCTGCGGATCGGCCGACGCCGCTGCGAGATCGACGGCAACGAGCGAGCCTGTTGCAAACGCCGTCGCACCGGGCTTCCAATCGTCGCGAATTTCGATGAGGAGTCGACCCGCAACGAGCCCCACGATGTCGGCTTTTTTCGGAAGCGCGAGTGTCGGGGTTACGCTGCCGGTGTAGAGGTGACGCTCGCTTTCAAAAAACGAAACGCCGCGATCGATCTCAACAGCGCGATGGCCATCACCATCGCGTATCGTCGAGACGCTAACCGAGACGTCGCTCGTCGTGCCGCGAAAGAGTTCGGTCGCATTCACGAGGGGCTCGCCGCGTTTGACGCGCTTGACGACGTACGCGTAGCCCGATGCCGTTAGCTCGCCCGGCGTCCATTCGCGCGAGGCCAGGAGCGTATCGTCGTCGACCCACGCGACGCTCTGCTTGCCGCGCGGCAACACGAAGCCACCTGCGTCGAACGTGCCCGTTTTTAAATCGAACTCGCGATGCGTCGCCGCATCTTCTCCACCTTCGGAGAGCGCGATCAAACAGCGCGTCTCGCTCGGCGAGGTGCAATCGGCACCTTCCCAAACCCAGTTCTTCCCTTCGCTTTTGGCGAGGGCATCG
This sequence comes from Vulcanimicrobiota bacterium, assembly GCA_031420415.1. Lineage (GTDB taxonomy): Bacteria > Vulcanimicrobiota > Vulcanimicrobiia > Vulcanimicrobiales > Vulcanimicrobiaceae > JANYGA01. The sequence continues at coordinate 5,822 of JANOMT010000044.1, read as the reverse complement.
AGATCGAGGACGGTCGTCCACGTCGGCATCGGGGTCGCGTAATCGGCAAGCGTCGTCGAGCGCCAGATACCGCGAACGTGTTCGGGATCTTGCCAAAAATTAAAGATGCGGCCACCGACAAATTCGGGGCCCGGTATACGATCCGTTGCCTGGTTGATCTTGAGGGCGTCCGCGAGAAATCCCGGAAAGTGAGGATCGCGTTCGAGTGCGCCGAGCGTTTTGGCATCCTCGGCCTTCGCCCATTTGAGCGCGCGCGCGCCATTGAGTTCTTCGAGATAGAGAAACGGGTCCGTTTTCGCAGGGGACGTGGCGATCGGCGCGGCCGCGACGGTCGTTGCTGCGACGGTGGGCATCGCCCCCAGGCTCATGAAGGACGTGCTCGCGACGAGCGCGGCAATAAAAATACGCATCGTTTTAACGAATTCGACCGACACGCGCTCTTCCCGTTCGAGTTCGGATGCCGATGCCCAAAGGTGGCGGCAAAATCGGCCCGGCAAACTGCCGTGTGACCGCTTCCATCGTGACCCTTCGTGCCATATCCGCAGCCGAAATCGACGGCCTCATCGCGCTCGAGACTCCAACGGAATGGGGACTCACCGTACCACCGGGCGGGGTCGACGGGGCAATCGTGCTTCGCATCGTGCGCGACCTAACATCGCGCGCAGCCGCACGCGGAATGCGTGCGACTGTGTAGTTACGTGCGCGAGGCGGTCGATCGCGAAATCGAGATCGGTTACGGTGTTGCGGCGAGTAGGCGCGGGAACGGCTTCGCCACGGCCGCCGTTGCAACACTCGTTCCAATCGCACGTGCCGATGGCTTCGTCACGCTCGTCGCGCAGACGGCCGTTGCGAATCCGGCATCGGCGCGCGTGCTCGAAAAGAACGGCTTCGCGCTGACGGGCAACCGTGTGGACTCCGAAGACGGCGAGCTCGTGCTCTGGCGGGTATCGCTCGTTAGCTGAGTAGGCAACAGTGAAGCGCGTGCGCATTTTTCGACGCTTAAGCGAGCCGCGTATCATACGAACCGACGCTACCGATCTTCGAATACTTGTTAATACGTTTTGTAAAAACGAAGGCCGCAGTTTTAGCAAGGCCACGATCTCATAATCGCGCAAAGAGACGCTGCAACGCCCCGTCGAGCCGGAAGCGCTTTTGAGAGGATGGCTCACCCTTGAGTTTACTCGTTGCTGTGGCAGCTCTTGCGTTCTTGATGTTCGTCGCCTATCGCGGCTTCAGCGTCATTCTCTTCGCGCCGATCGCGGCGCTGTTCGCCGTTTTATTAACCGATCCGAGCGGCGTTCCGACGGTTTACACCGGTCTCTTCATGGATAAGATGGTCGGATTCGTCAAACTGTATTTTCCGATCTTTCTCCTCGGTGCGGTCTTTGGTAAGCTCATCGAGCTTTCGGGCTTCGCGCGATCCATCGTTTCTTCGGTAATTCGCCTACTCGGACCGCAACGCGCGATGCTCGCAATCGTGCTCGTCGGTGCCATCTTAACGTACGGCGGCGTATCCTTGTTCGTGGTCGTTTTCGCCGTCTATCCCTTCGCTGCGGAGATGTTCCGGCAAAGCGATATTCCCAAGCGTCTCATACCGGGAACGATCGCACTCGGCGCGTTTACGTTCACGATGGATTCGTTGCCGGGAACACCCCAAATTCAGAATATCATTCCGACAACGTTCTTTAAGACGACGACGTATGCGGCGGGCTGGCTCGGTATCATCGGCTCCGTCTTCGTGTTGTCGCTCGGACTTTCGTATCTCGAATGGCAACGCCGAAAAGCACTGAAAGCCGGCGAGGGCTACGGTACGGGCCACACGCAGGAGCCCGACGTCCAGGTCGAGACCAAGTTAGCAAACCCCTGGCTCGCGTTCTCACCGCTTCTGGTCGTCTTCGCGATGAATAAACTCTTGACGGCATTTATTCCAACGGCGTTCGGTCCGACCAATACGGTGAAGCTTGCCGGCCTCGTCGATCCAATCGTCACCGAGGTTCCGAAAGTCGTCGCGATTTGGGCGGTCGAAGGTGCGTTGATTCTCGGAATTTTGACCGTCGTCGCGCTTGCATTTAAAACGATGCGTTCGAACTTTGCGCAGGGCACGCAAGCTGCCGTCGCGGGCTCGTTGCTCGCATCGATGAACACGGCTTCGGAATACGGCTTCGGCGCGGTCATGTCGTCGCTTCCCGGCTTCCTCGTGATCAAACAGGCGTTACGCGCAATTCCCAATCCGCTTATCAACGAGGCCATCACCGTCACGACGCTCGCCGGCGTTACGGGCTCGGCGAGCGGCGGTCTGAGCATCGCGCTAGCCGCGATGGCCACGCAATTTCTCGCCTCGGCGAATGCCGCCGGAATCTCACCGCAAGTCTTGCACCGCGTCGCCGCGATGGCGAGCGGCGGCATGGATACACTGCCGCACAACGGTGCCGTCATCACGCTGCTCGCAGTGACCGGTTTGACGCATCGGCAATCGTATCGCGATATCTTCGCGATCACGTGCATCAAGACGCTCGCCGTGTTTTTCATCATCGTCGTCTACTATCTCACCCACATCGTTTAGCGTCGGACGCGCAGCAGAGAGACTCGCATGGATACTCATCCACATCCACTGCTCAACTCGATCCGCGACGCGAATCGCGGGAAAGTCGTCTCCGCACTCGACGCGGTGCGGCTCATTCACGACGGCGACACGATCGCGACCGGAGGCTTCGTCGGGATCGGATTCGCCGAGGGTGTGGCGGTCGCAATCGAAAATTACTTTTTGGATGTAGAACACACGTTTCCAAAAGCGACAGGTAAACCGGGCCACCTGACGCTCGTGTATGCCGCCGGGCAGGGCGACGGAAAAGATCGTGGCCTCAACCGCTTCGGCCACGCGGGGCTGGTCAAACGCATCATCGGCGGACACTGGGGTCTCGTTCCGAAGCTGCAGCAGCTCGCGATCTCGAACGAGATCGAGGCATACAACTTACCCCAAGGCGTCATCTCGCATCTCTTCCGCGACATCGCGGCCCATCGGCCCGGCCATCTCACGAAAGTCGGCCTGCACACATTCGTCGACCCACGTTTCGGTGGCGGCAAAATAAACTCGCGCACGACCGAGGACATCGTCGAATTAGTCACGATCGGCGGCGAAGAAATGTTATTTTTTAAGTCGTTCCCGATCAATGTCGGCATCATTCGTGGAACGACGGCCGATCCCGACGGCAATATCACGATGGAACGCGAAGCGCTCACGCTCGAAGTACTGGCAATTGCGATGGCGGTTCGCAACTCCGGCGGCGTGGTCATCGCTCAAGTCGAACGCGTTGCACAGAGCGGCTCGCTCAACCCGCGCGCGGTGAAAGTGCCCGGCGTCCTCGTCGATTGTATCGTCGTCGCCGAAAAGCCCGAGCACCACATGCAGACCTTTGGAACCGGGTACAGCGCCGCGTACAGTTCGGAGATCCGCGTGGCCGTTACGTCGGTAACCGCCCTCGAGATGAGCGAACGCAAAGTGATCGCTCGTCGCGCGGCACTCGAATTGCTGCCGGGCGCCGTCGTTAACTTGGGAATCGGCATGCCCGAAGGCGTCGCGGCCGTCGCGAACGAGGAGAACATCATCGATCTCCTCACGTTAACGGCGGAACCCGGTGTGATTGGGGGCATTCCCGCGGCAGGCGTAGATTTCGGAGCCGCGATCAATCCGCAAGCCGTCATCGATCAGCCGTATCAATTCGATTTCTACGACGGGGGCGGCCTGGATATTGCGATTCTCGGACTCGCGCAAGCCGATGCGACCGGAAATCTCAACGTGAGCAAGTTCGGGCGTAAGATCGCGGGCGCGGGCGGCTTCATCAATATCAGTCAGAACGCGAAGAAAGTCGTGTTCGTCGGAACGTTCAATGCCGGTGGTCTGCGCTTAAAGTTATGCGGCGGCCGAATGGAAATCATCAACGAGGGAACGACGCGCAAGTTCGTCACGCAAGTCGAGCATCTCACTTTTAACGGCCGCTACTCAGCCGAACGGGGCCAGCCGGTACTCTACGTTACGGAGCGCTGTGTGTTCGAGTTGACGCTCGAGGGATTACGACTCATCGAAGTCGCGCCGGGCATCGACATCGAGCGCGACATCCTATCGCAGATGGATTTCATGCCTGCGCTTGCAGAGCCGATGCGCCTCATGGACGCACGCATCTTCACCGACGAACCGATGGGATTACGCGAGCAGCTTCTGTGTCAGCCGCTCGAACAGCGTTTCGACTACGATCCCGAACAAAACGTCCTTTTCATCAACTTCGAAGGGCTGATGGTCTCGACCGAAGGCGACATTGCGGCCATCGAATCGCTGGTTTCAGCGCGACTTGGGCCGCTCGGTCATAAAGTCTCCGCAACGGTTAACTACAATACTTTCGCCATCGCGCCGCATCTTCTCGATGAGTATTCGAGCATGGTGAAGCGTCTGACGGACCGGTATTATATCAGCGTGACGCGCTATACGACCAGCGCGTTTTTGAAAAGTAAACTCGGCGCCGCTTTTCGGGATCGCAACGTCAAGGCGGCCCTGTATGAGACGGCCGAAGAGGCACGACGCCGGCTACCAAATGCCGGAGAGAACGCCATGGTTTAGGATTTTATTGCGTACGGTTTACCGAACGTCGCGGATCAAGCAACGAGCCTCGCGCGTGCCGCAAAGATCGATGTGGGCCGCTGCGAGATTTCGCGACGGACGACGAGCTTATATTTCTCACCGGCGTTCATTTCGGCAAGCTCGACTGCAGCGCGAGACGCACGCCACTCATACCCGATCGCATGCCAAATTTGGAACGCATCCGTAAGACGCTCCATCGATGCGTGATCGCGACCTTCGCTGCGCAACACGAGTCCATGCGTAAAGTTCTCTTGTGCGCGCGTGCGAGGTTCTATCCGTGAGGCGTAATTTGGGTTCATCGCTTTCGAGATGTTCGTGTAGCGATCGAGCATCTCTCTCGCCAGTCGCGACGACATCGGTGCCGCCGCTTGAGCGAGGGAAAGTAGGGCATCTCGCGTATCGCCGGCGGCGTCGTTCCAATTTACCCCACGCGCGAGATCTGCGGCGTGTTCGAGCTCGTCGACGACCATCGGCATGTGACCGTGCTCGCGAGCGAATACAGCCCGATCGACAGAAAGGATCACGGCCTCGGCGCCGGACGTCACATGTTTCGCGGCAGCTCGTAAATTCCGTAGCGCACCAATGCAGTCGCCACGAAGTGCGAGGCACCACGCGAGCGCCTCATACGTCGCAAATCCGACAGCTGCGAGATCTTCCGTCCACGAGAGGCTCGGGACTCGGTCTTGCATCGCGGCTGCGTCGGAGACGACATCGAAGTCGCGCGCCAAGATCGTCAGATTTCGAAGCGCGAATGCCTCTTGGAAGACGTCCGGAACGATCGATGCGTCGAGTTTCGCAAGAGCAGCCCGCGAAAACGTCGCATGCGCATCATACGAACCTTCAGTACCGTAAATCATGCCGCGGAGCTCGAGCACCCGTGCTGTGACGTGATCGAGCGGAATCATTCCGCTGGCCGAGGGCGCGAAGTTCTTTGCTTTTATCGTCGCGATCGCCTGATCGCAGAGTGTTGCCGCTTCTGTGAGATCGTTCGCCGCAAATGCAGCCAACGCACGATAAAAATCTCCCTCTATTTCTAGAGAGACGTCGTTTGACGAGATCGCGAAGACGCGGGCTTCCGTGTAATAGTCATTCGCCGTATCGATCTTACCTATGCGACCAGCAGCAACCGCGCTTAATAAAGCACGATGGCTTCGCCGTACGTCGTCAAGCTCGCCCGCGTCGATTCGGC
>JANOMT010000043.1:0-7133 GCA_031420415.1 Vulcanimicrobiota bacterium | reverse complement strand
CCGACGGCTGCGAGATCTTCCGTCCACGATAGGCTCGGGACTCGGTCTTGCATCGCGGCTGCGTCGGAGACGACATCGAAATCGCGCGCCAAAATCGTCAGATTTCGAAGCGCGAATGCCTCTTGGAAAACGTCCGGAACGATCGATGCGTCGAGTTTCGCAAGAGCAGCACGCGAAAACGTCGCATGCGCATCATACGAACCTTCAGTACCGTAAATCATGCCGCGAAGCTCGAGCACCCGTGACGTGACGTGATCGAGCGGGATCATTCCGCTGGCCGAGGGCGCGAAGTTCTTTGCTTTTGTCGTCGCGATCGCCTGATCGCAGAGTGTTGCCGCTTCTGTGAGATCGTTCGCCGCAAATGCAGCCAACGCACGATAAAAATCTCCCTCTATTTCTAGAGAGACGTCGTTTGACGAAATCGCAAAGACTCTGGCTTCCGTGTAACAGTCATTTGCCTTATCGATCTTACCTATGCGGCCAGCCGCAACCGCGCTTAATAAAGCGCGATGGCTTCGCCGTACGTCGTCAAGCTCGCCCGCGTCGATTCGGCTGACGACTTCCATCGCTTGATCGGGAGATCCAAGCCGTAACATCGCACGAGCCCGAAGAAAGGCTCCGTCGGGTGTACCGACACCGTGCAGCTCGTTGGCACAATTACGAAGAAAAGCATCCCGATATAAATCGAGTGCTTTCTCGTAGGAACCTGATCGCGGCAAAAGCCGAACAACCTTCGAAAGCAAATCTCACCTCGCTATGAACGAATTTATTGCACGAGGCGACGACCAAACCCCTCAAACCCTACATTGGTTACTTGCCGCTGGAGGCTGATCCCGACATCGCGTGCATCATGAAATGGCTGAATGAGGTCGAGAGGTGGCTCAAAGCGAGCGAGATCGTCGCGAAATCGAAACTCAGAACTGCTACGTGATGCATTAGATAGGCCTTTCGACTGCTTAGAGGGGGGCGTCCTAAGGACTAGCTTCTGTGAGAGCGCTAAGCTCATCCAGAAAATATGACCCAGGTCACACTTGAGGAGTTTTATGCCATGAAACCTGTGATAGCCTGCTTGCTGCTTTCCCTGGTTTCAAAGCCGAACCCGTGTAGACCAGGACTTAAGACACAGTATCCCTCGGCAGGCATTGAAAAGATACCCTATTGTAAAATTTGTGTTAAGACTCACCTCGCAATCCATAACTATTGCTTGCTTGCTAGGGTGCGCCTCACGACCGTTCGGTCAGTTGAAACTTTCCGGGGAGTCGAAAACGCATTTTCTCGCTGTAGCGCTTCACGCGTATCCGAGAGAACAGAATACCTAGAATCGCTCGCGGCGAGAATCGATCGTTTCCGCGCGGCCGATCGACCGAACGTGCGAGCTGCGCTTTTTGTTGCGCCATTTGCTGGTCGAATACGGCAGGCTCATGCTCTTGCGCGCATCGCTCGTCGACTGACGTCAAAGGCACGATGGCCCACCTGGTTTGGCTCAAGCGCGATCTGCGGATTGACGACCACGAAGCGCTCGCGACCGCAGCCGCGCGCGGAACGTGCGTCGTACTCTATGTCTACGAGCCCGACTATTACGCGATGCCGGAATTCGATCCGTCGCATCACACGTTTATCGATGCATCGCTCGCGGAACTCGAACGCGCGCTCGCAGAACGCGGCGCGCGTCTGACGTATCGCTATGGCGCGATGCCAGATGTTCTCGAAGCACTGCATCGCGAGATCGCAATCGAGAGCATCTCGAGCCACGAAGAAACGGGCAACGCGATCACCGCCGCGCGCGATCAACGCGTGCGGGCGTGGGCGAGTGCTCGCGGCATTCCGTGGTTCGAGTACGCGCAGACCGGCGTCGTGCGCGCGCTACAGACGCGCGACGGCTGGGCGAAGCGGTGGGAAGCGCGCATGTTGCGCCCGATCGCGGAGGTACCGCCGCGCGTCGTCACCACCGACATCGCGCACGAATCACGACGCACGTGCGCCGATCTCGGCATTGCCGATCGACGCAAACCCGAAGCGCTCCTCGGCGGATCGACTGCGGCGCACGCATTGCTCGCGTCGTTTCTCGCCGAACGCGGCGTCGATTATCGGCGCGGTATGTCGAGCCCCGTTTCCGGCGCCGTCGTGTGCTCGCGTATGAGTCCGTATCTCGCGTATGGCGCGATCTCGCTCAAACGCGTGTACACGGAAACGCTCGCGCGCGAACGCGACCTCCGCGCGCGCAAAGCCGATGGCGAAGCGATCGACGGCCGCTGGCTCGGGTCGCTCAAATCATTCTCGGGACGCCTTCATTGGCACTGTCATTTCATGCAGAAACTCGAAGACGAACCCGCGCTCGAATTTATGAATCAAGCGCGCTCGTACGACGGCCTGCGCGAAAACGATTTTAATGCCGACCGTTTCGCCGCTTGGCAAACCGGAACGACGGGTTATCCGATGATCGATGCATGTATGCGGTCACTCCATCGTGGCGGCTGGGTCAACTTTCGTATGCGCGCGATGCTGATGTCGTTCGCCTCGTATCACCTCTGGCTGCACTGGCGACCAACGGCCGTCTATCTCGGATCGCAATTTCTCGACTTCGAAGCAGGCATCCATTACCCACAAGCGCAGATGCAATCCGGGACAACCGGCATCAATACGCTGCGCATTTATTCCCCGACGAAGCAGGCGTTGGATTGGGATCCAAGCGGCGATTTCATCCGGCGCTACGTCCCCGAACTCGCGTGCGTTCCCGCGCCATTCATTGCAGAACCGCATCTCTTGCCGCCGATCCTTGCTGCGAGCGTCGGCTTTCGCATCGGCATCGACTACCCGTTGCCGATCGTCGATCATAAAGCGGCGGTTGCCTTCGCGAAAGACCGCATCTACGGTGTCCGTCGCGGCGCGGAAGCACGATCGGAAGCGAAGGCGGTGTACGTTAAACACGGCAGTCGCAAGCCCACGCCGCGTCGCGAATCTGCCGCCCGGCCTGCGGCTACGCGAAGCGAGTAGACTCGAACGAAGCGATCGCGTCGCTTTACGGCGGCGCCGATCGAACTTGCGTTGCGAGCCGCTGCACGGCATCGGACGCCGGATCGAGGGCGAGTGCGCGTTTAAGGAAACTGCGCGCTGCGCTCACATTCCCGCGCCGCAAAGAAACGTCGCCAAGCGCGGCGAGCGGAGCTGCGCTTCTGGGATCCGTGTCTCGCGCGCTGTCAAATGTAAGGACCGCCGCATCGAGCTGTCCGAGATTCACCTGCTGGCTTCCATACGCCAAGAGATACTTCAGAGCGAGCGGCGCTAGGCCCACAGCCGTCTCGTAGGCTTCGAGGGAACGAAGTTCGTGAAGATGTTTTTCCGGGCCCGACGGAGACGCATATGCGCGGCTCTGCTCGAGCTGGCCCAAATGAAACGACGCCGTTGCGAGCACATCGGGTTGCGTGCGATCTGCGCGCATGCGGATGACGACATCGCGCTCGAGCCCAAGCGCGTCGTCCAAGCGCCCATGCTGTGCGAGTTGGTCGATATGCCCTTGAAGCCACGTGACGTCGCCGGCCGCAAGATAAGCGGCGATGGCAGAGGCCGTATCGCCACGTGTGAGCGCGATTTGCGCTTCGAGCGCGAAGCGATCGTGAGACGGCGATAGTCGTGCGACTTCAGCGACCGCTCGCACGACGTCGTGCCTCGCCAGCGCCTCATGCGCGAATACGAGCCGCAACGTGGATGGCAACGGAAGACGCGGGTCGAGCTCGTCGATCGCGGCGACAAGCGCGCTAGGCACGCGCGTAACCCATGCTCCACGCTGCGCGTTTGCACGCAACGCGACGCTGGAAAGTAGCTGTAACGATCCGAGCACGAGCGCGAAGAAAACTGCCACGGCTATCGTAAGCAAGCGCATGTCGTGAGCTACTCGGCCGAGACGACGGGTCCATGCCACATCTCGAGCGGGAATCGATGAAGCCGTCGCCAGTTGCGAGCAAAAAAACGCGACTTAGAGCGGAGAATGCGATCCCAGGGGAGCGCTCGTTCGAGACACAACCAACCGCGCGGATGAAAACGATCGAAGCTCTCGAGTATCGCGACGCGGGACGAGCGATCGGCCGCCTCGCGATACCGAGCGCACTCGCGATGCTCGGCGATCAACTCTTGGGCATCGTCGATACCATCGCAATCGGTTCCCTCGGAACCGCATCACTCGCCGGAATAACCGGCGCGACATCGGTATTTTTGGTCTTTGCCATCGGGCTTTTCGCCTTCGGAAGCGGCCTGCGGATCTTGGGCGCACAAGCGATCGGCTCGGGACGCAGCGAGCGCTTCGGAACGATCGTCCGGTCGTCGATGCTCGTGCCGCTAGGGATTAGCGCGATAATCGCCTTCGCTCTGAGTTTATTCGCCCGACCGCTCATGCAAACGATCTTGCCGCACACGGCCGCAATCGACGCAGCCGCACACTATCTCGCGCTGCGCGCCTGGTGCCTCGTTCCGATGGTACTCACGGGACAACTCATCGTCGCCTTCGCGACCGCGGGCGATACGAAACTCGCGTTGCGCGTCCTCATCGTCATCAACGCAGTTCACATTCCCTTACTCGGCGTCTTCGCGCTCGGCTTGGGTACGCATCGCCCACTCGGCCTTGCAGGCGCCGGCCTCTCCTCGCTCGTCGCCGAATTCGTCGGGCTCGGCTATGCGATCTGGGCGACGACGAAGCGGCCGGAGTTCGGCATCCTCGCGTCGTGGCGGATCGATCGTGCGATGGTGAACGCGACGACATCGCTCAGTTGGCCCGAGTTCGTTTTTCTCACGCTGCAAATTTTACCCGATCCGATCACGATCGCACTCCTGGCACCCGCGGGCTCCGAACTCATCGCTGCGTATCGCGCGCTTTCGGTTATTAACGATGCGACGTGGGCGATACCCGGCTCACTCGGCGACGCGTGCGAGACGATCGTCGGGCAGCGCATCGGGGCGCGCGATTACGCGGGAGCGCGGCGCTTTATCGCAGAGTCGCGACGCATCGGCCTCAAGGTGTGTCTCGCGACGGGAGCGCTCGTCGCGTTGCTCGCGTGGCCGCTCGCCGCGCTCTGCACGCTCAACGTCGCACTCGCCACAATTGCAGCGTTGCCGCTAGCCGTGCACGCAGCGATCACGTTGCCGCTCAAAGGGTACGCCATGACGATGCTCGCGCCAATCCGTGCGGCGGGCAATACGCGATGGGTGATGCTGATGGGCATCGCAACGACGACGATCGCTACCAGCGGAATCGCGATCGCGATTCTCGTCCTTCACGCGGGCCTCTGGGCCGTTCCGCTAGGATGGACGATCGGTTGGCTCTTTCGCGACGCGGCGACGACCCTGCATCTTCGCAGCGGGGATTGGGAACGCCGCCGCATCACGCTCGCGAGCTAAGGTTTTCTTAACGTCCCGCGCGCCGCGCTCGTATCCGGGGGGTGCGACGGTCGGCGCTAGCGCAACGCTCTCGACGTCGACGAAAAAACCTTTTCGGCTTGTCTTCTTCTTGAACTTTACCGCAAACAGCGGCGTCGACGGGTTCCTCACCTTCAAGAGCGCGAACCCGTCGCCGCGTGCCGTCGTCGCGTAGATCGTGCAAAACTGAAGGGACGCTCAAAGCTTTCTGCTATCAACGCAACATGATTCAACGCGCAGGGCTCGATCGGGCACAACTCAACGCTATCGTTCCCGAGGCCGTGCTCGAGGATTTCATCGAGCGGCACACGATGGTCTTCGTACAGCATCGTTTCGCAGGCGCGCAGGGTGAGGATTCCGTCCACGCCCTCGGTGAGTGCCAAATGCATCGCACGGGCGACATGCTGATCTTGCAAGACGTCCGCAATAGAAAGAACGAGTGGCGCGTAAAACTCGCCGACTTCACCCTGACGCAGATGGATGCAAACGGGATCGAACTCAGCAACGAACGCGATCGATATGCGGCCTTCGTTCCAACCGACGCATTCATGAGTGAATGGCGCCGTTTTAGCGGGACCTAAACACCATTGTCGAAAGGCGAACATGAAGAAATACACCGCTGAACTTATCGGAACTTTCGTTCTCGTTTTCGGTGGCGTCGGGAGCGCCGTACTCGCCGGTTCGAAGATTGGCAATGTCGGCGTTTCCCTAGCGTTTGGGCTTTCGCTCCTCGCCATGGTGTACGCGATTGGCCCCATCTCGGGCTGTCATGTCAATCCGGCAGTCACTCTCGGGCTCTTTTTAGCGAAGAAAATGCATGGGAGGGACGTCGCGGGTTATTGGATCGCACAGGGTCTCGGAGCGATCGCCGCCGCCGCCGTCCTGCTTGCCATCGCCAGTGGCGCGCCCGGTGGATACGATCCCGCCGTGTCGGGCTTAGGCGCGAATGGATTTGGGGCGCATTCTCCGACAGGCTATGGGCTGGTTGCCGCATTCATTTGTGAAGTGACCCTTACGGCGTTCCTGGTTTTTGTGGTTCTCGGAAGTACGGACGTTTTGGCGCCGGTCGGTTTTGCAGGTCTGCCGATCGGCTTTGTTTTAGCGATGATCCATCTGGTCAGCATTCCGGTTACGAATACATCGGTCAACCCGGCGCGTAGTCTCGGTCCCGCGCTATTCGTCGGCGGGTGGGCTTTATCGCAGCTCTGGCTCTTCTTCGTGGCTCCGTTTATCGGCGCCGGCATCGCTGCCGTCATCTACAATGCGATCGGACGCGGAGGACCGGTTCTGGATCTCCAGCAGAATCCGACTATTGAAGACGACAAAATAACACGACTCGAGACATCTGCGAACCCGAGTTAGCCTGGTGTTACGTCCAAGATAGAGCCGTATGGCCCGTCTTGGCCCTACATCATCCGATCATGGCGGCGTGATATTGTCGCCCGGTTCCTTCGGCTTCTTCGCGCGTGTCACGAGCGTGCCATCCGGAAAGAGCCCATCGTATGCGGTCGGCAGTGGCGTATACGGCGATTTGGTAAGCCGAGCGAGACCCGCTCGGACGAGGTTGGTCAACAGTCATAGCATCGTGTTCGCAAAGACCGCCGACATGAAGCCAAGGTTACGTTCCGCTTCGTTTTGGACGGGGGCGCTGCGAAGGGCGAAGGTTCCCAACACGACAGCGAGACAAAGACGTCCAGTTACGAGGTGTTACAGCTCGAACCCACCGG